>JASFYO010000001.1:0-47531 GCA_045047305.1 Planctomycetota bacterium
CCTGGCACCGGCAAATCTCACTCTGCAGCTGGTGGAGTGGAACCCACGGTTAGCGAAAGACCAGCAGGAGTTCTCAGATTGGTGGGACCAGACCTCCAAAGTCCTCCATGCACTCAGCCGCAACCGCCCCACCGAGATCCACGGCCTGTTTCCAGGGAGCTATGGGGTCGCCCTTTTCTACCATCCGGACCGCCTCGACCCCATCACTGGGTTACGGCCCGAGGCCTATGAACTCCGTCGCTGGAGCTTAGATACCAGCGAGACGGTGCATGAGCTCCAAGTATCGATTCCGCGCTGATAGAATCTGCGGCGATGGCCAAAGCCAAAAAGGAGAAGAAGGAGAAGTCGAAGCACCCATTTCGCGACAACATCGAAGTCGTGGTTTTTGCCATAGTGATGGCGATGGGGCTGAAAGTCTTTGCTGTTGAGGCGTACCAGATCCCAACCGGGTCGATGCAGCCAACCCTGATGGGCACTCCTCTGCTCGACCCGGTCAGTAAGACTACCAATGGCGGATTGCATGACCGCGTTTTGGTGGACAAGATTAGCTACTGGTTCCGCGACCCTGTGCGCTGGGAAGTCGTTGTCTTTCGCTACCCGCTTTTGGCTCACAACAACTACGTCAAGCGTTTGGTTGGCATGCCAGGCGAAGAGCTTTGGATTGAGGCTGGCGACATTTACACGCGCCCATTTGATAGTGATGATGAGTGGACGATTGCGCGTAAACCGTGGAAAGTGCAAAAGCATATTTGGAAGCACGTTTTGCCGAGCATCGGTGACGACGAAACCAAATGGCCTAGTTGGCGCCCGACTGGGAATGTGCGCCATGACCAAGATGGCACTATGAATTTCCTCGGCAAGGCCACTTTGGAATACGGCGGCAGCATTCGTGATAATTACCTTCACGGCTATCCAAGTGAAATCTACTTCCGTCTGCCACAGACCGCATCGCGCTCGAGTAAAAAGGTAAGCGACCTGCGCTTAAAGTTTCCGCTCACGTCGGATAACGCCAAGGGTGACTTTCGTGCAGAAATGGAACTCGGGGTTTTTGATCTAGCCATGGAAGTGCAGCCCGACGGCAGCTACACCTTGGAACTCCCAGACGGGACTCGCTTCGAAGACCAAGCGGATTTCGCCTCTGGGGTCGACGTCGACCTGGCTTTTTGGGACCACACCGTCCGCCTTGCTTTGAACGGAACGGAAGTGCTTTACCGCGAGTTGGATTTGAAGGCGGCAAAAATCAATCGCAATGGTTTGAGCTTCCATGCGGAAGACGCGGGCTGGAAACTTGGCCCCGCAACCGCCGAGCGCGACATCCACTACCTTTCGCCACGTGGAAACACTGCGCCACTGTTTCAAATCCCGGAAGGCAACTACTTCATGATGGGTGATAACACGCAGAACTCCTTGGATAGTCGTGATTGGGTTTCCGAAACTTTGGAATTCGACCCTCCTATGCATGGAGTCACCAAGTTGCGCGGCGACCGCATGACCGGCGGTGCCGACAAGATGTTCAACAACCCACGTTGGAATCATGACCGCACGGTCATGACTTTCCGCGATGAGTTCGGTGGGCTTTATACTTTCACCGACGAAGAGCTGAAAAGCGCCAAACACCTTATTCATCCAGCCGGTTTGGTGCCCCGCAATTACATCTTAGGACGTGCCATCTCCGTCTTTCTGCCGGTGCCCCCATTCGCACCCGTAGTCCGCATGGGACTGGTGCACTAGACATGACTGCGCTTCTTTCCACCCAGGGACTATGCAAGTCCTACAAAGGCCGCAAAGTTGTCGATCAAGTCGCACTCGAAGTCGGTGCTGGCGAAATCGTAGGACTGTTGGGCCCTAACGGTGCTGGGAAGACCACGACCTTCCGCATGTGCATGGGCATGATTCCTCCTGATGAAGGAATGATTCATTTCCACGGCCAGGATGTAACCAAACTACCGATCCACCGCCGTGCGCGGCTGGGCCTTGGTTATCTGGCGCAAGAACCATCGGTTTTCCGCAAGCTCACCGTAGAGGATAACTTGCTTGCGGTGTTGGAACTCCAAGGCGGTAGCAGCGGTGCGCGGAAAGAGCGGTGCGCGGAGCTGCTTGAGGAATTTGGCCTCTCCCAGCTGTATAAATCACGCGGGGAAGTGCTTTCCGGAGGAGAACGTAGGCGCCTTGAAATCGCGCGTGCCTTAGCCTCTCGCCCCACCTTGATTCTGTTGGATGAGCCATTCAGCGGCGTGGACCCGATTGCTGTAGAAGAAATCCAAGAAATTCTGTCGGGCTTGAAAGAGCGTGGGATTGCGATTCTCCTGACTGATCACAACGTACGCGAGACCCTGCACATCACCGACCGGGCTTACATCCTTGCACAAGGAAAGGTCCTGGCCGAAGGTGCGGCGCAGGACCTTGTTTCGGATCCCCAAGTACGTGAGGTGTACTTAGGGAAACGATTCGAGTTGGGTTAACGTCTTCGCCTACGCGGTACCCGAGTTTTCTTGCCGCGCTTGTTGCGCGACTTCTTAACTTTGGATTTATTACCGCCGCGAGACTTGCGAGCTTTGGAATTCCTCCCGCCGCGTGCCTTACGGGCCTTCGAGTTCTTGCCACCGCGAGACCTCTTAGCCTTCGACTTCCTGCCTCCGCGTTTCTTGTTGGCCTTGGATTTTTTGCCGCGACTCTTCTTCTTGGCCTTAGATTTGGACTTCCACGGCTTCGATTTCTTTGCTACGGCCTTCTTCTTAGCCGGTGCTTTCTTGCGGATTACCTTTTTCGGTGCCGCGGCAACCGAAATCGGCTGGCTTGCAACGTTGCCAGCATTCAAATCGGTGATTTGATTACGGCCCACGCTAACTTCGCCAGGGTCAACGATTTGAGTGGTGGTCAGACCACTCTGCGGAGGATTCGTATTTCCACCCGAGCCACCGCTGGAACCACTGCCTGGGGCATCTGGACCAGAAGCTGCTGGTGCACCGCGAATCACAATCACCTCGTAGCTGTTCTCGATCATGTCATTCACCGACACGGTCACCTTGTCATTGCCAATGGCGCTCGTCCAGCTGGTGTAAGGGTATTCGCTTGAACCGAACTCTGGAATCGAAACCAACGTAGCTCCTTCTCCAGCACGGAAGTTGATGCGGTCAGCCTTCTGCACTTGACGCTCGATACTCTGCGGCACGAAACCTAGAGAATCAACATCCACCACATAAGGAAGGCGCTTAGTCTGATCCTGGTGATTGGGGTGATCGGTACGATCCTGCAGATTCATCGAACTTACTACCAAAACGACTAACTCCTCCGTGGCAGAACGTCCGGCCATGACGGTGAAGTCTTTAATCGGGTTAGTTTCGTCACCAAGCTTGCCTTCGTGGAATGGACCTTCCACATTCAAACGCTTGGAGGCCTCTTGATAAAGGGTCTTGCCGTAAACTTCCCATGCCAAACCGGAGTGCCCAGCTAGGTTCTCGAGCTGACCAGTTGCAGGATTGATCCCGGCGCGCCACATATTGCGCGGGCCGAAGAACTGCGCCCCACCCAATTCAACCTTCAGATCAGCACCATCATGACGCTTTGCCTCTCCAGCACTTACTTGATTCATATAGAACAAAGTGTTCATGATGAAAGGCATGGACGCGTAGCTGAATGCATAGCTTTCGATGCTGCGATTCCATTCGGTGACCCAGATTTTTGGCCATTCCGTCTGCATGCCTGGCCCGGTTTTTAAGATGTTACGATTTTCCTCCATATCACGGAATAGATCATCGTAGTACTCCATCTTCTCCATGAACTCCATCGGATCATTGCCATAGAAGTGCCCTACGACACCTCCTAACCGAGTTTTCTGTGGGTTGAGTGGATCAAAAGCAGCGTCCAAAGTGTTGAGGAACTCTTCCGAGAATCCGCCGACCAAGCCTGGCGCAATCGGGGTGAGCATAGTGAGCTCATCGGCAAGGCCGTCGCCGTTTTGGTCTAACTCCCTATCGAGTGCGGCTAATACCTGAATGTGCATGTCCGCGAATTCCGCCGCCGTCCCAGTAAAGGAATCAAGGTGCGGCTCGTTCCACAACTCTACATAGCGGATGGGGTTGTTGGGCAAAGCGCGTCCCCAACCTTGGTTGTAGTGCTTCATGACACCGGCAACTGCTGCGGCAAACCCTTCAATGTTATTTGGCGTTTCGTGAAAGCCATCCATCCACTCATTGGTGTCGGGATTGATTGCCTTATCGTGACCAATGCGCCAGATGGTGTCATGATCAGGCATGTTCTCTACCGCATCCATGCGCTCATCCATCTGGTGGAAAGAGTAGTTGTCAATGTTGGCCATTTCCGCAAGCGGCAAGTTGTAGTTCCGCTTAAAGTTACCTGGATCGATTTGCTCTACGTTCCATAAGTAATTCATATCGCCAACGCCTTCCGCAGATAAGCGTGCGTTCGGTATTTTCAAATCGATGTATCGCTTAGTAAAGTCGCCATCAAAATTGGTCATGTAAAAGCGCGTCAAATCGAAACGCTTGGACCATTTCCCTTTATGTAATGGACCATGAGTCACACCGTGAACTGGAGCAAAGTCGGTTCCGTTTGGCGTTGCATTCACCGCAATGCGATACGGGAAAGAGTGCAACGGACGCATGATGCGCACCGTGGAAAATCCGGGACGCGGGTCGAAGTCTGCGATCATGACGTCGCGTGAACCATCGCCATCGACGTCACCAGCGCTGGCGAGAGCCATGCCGAAGTGGTTGTCTAGGCGACCACCAGTCAAGGTGTCGAGGGTGGCGCCGTCCGCACCGGAGAAGATGTAAACCTTTCCAGGGCCACCTTCTAAGCCAGGAGCCGAAACTGCAAAGTCTGGGATGAGGTCGCCGTCGGCATCGCCCATTCCGGTGACATCCAGGCCGAGCCCATCCAGTGAAGTGGTTCCCGCGAAGCTAAGGATGAGGTTGCCGTCGACATCGTAAACCGTGGCGGTGCCGGTACCGGTTCCATTCGCGTCCAATGCCGGAGCACCAATCACAAACTCATCGACGCCATCGTTGCCACGCAAATCCCCCACCGACGCAACCGAAATACCGAACTGGCCAGCCATGTTCTGGGTGGTGGTATCTTCAATCACCAAAATGGACTGCAAATCGTAGCCCGCAGTGAGTGGGTCATCGCGCAACAGTTGAACCGTGCCGCTCGATGCCATTTGGGTTGGAGTTTGAGTCATGCGCGGTGCACCAACTAACAAGTAGTCCGCCGAACTCCCGGATGCGATGCGATCCAAATCTGCACCGAACCAGTTCTCCCCCACACCCGTCATGCGCGCAAGAGAAGTAATCTGCACGCTTTGGTCAAGCAAAGTACGCAGCTCATACATCTCCACCGAGCCGGTGTGATTGAAGCCATCGTCGGTAAACGAAGGGTCGCCGACTGCAAGCTCGATGACGCCGTCGCCGTTCAAATCGACCGTGGTCAAAGACTTTGCGTAATCGACTCCAACCAGAGTGGAATCCGGAATGATGGTGCCGAGTACCGCACCATCCAATCCCGAATATAAATTTACATATTGCCCTGCACTAGCACTCACCGCGAAGTCGGCATAGCCATCTCCGTTGATGTCGCCCAAAGTGCATATGCCGGAACCGAGTCCATCGCCAGGGTTTCCCTCGACACGGAATAGTTCGATGGCTTCTGGGGCGCCTTTCATAGCGACCTTTCCAGAAATTATAAAGGCCGAACCCGCATCGGAGTTCGCGCCTGGAATACCTATCAGGTAATCATTTGCGCCATCATGGTTGATATCTCCGGCATTGGAGACCCGGTTCATTTTGAAATGAAAACCGGAATGATCGAGCCTTGTTACGTTTAGAAACTCTTGGACACCCGTATATTGATTTTGCGCGGGGCTCTGAGCTGCTAGAGGGGACGCCACCAAAAACGGGGCGAGGATGAGGATTTTCTTCATTTGCAAAGGAATGCGAAGCGACCGCTGATTGCAGTCAACAGGGCAATAGCGGATTGCGAAATCCTGTCTTGACTGTTTTTGTCCCCAAGACATGGGCTAGGAAATATAATTCCTCTTATGTTGTAGGATTCCTGGCCGGGGTGCTGAAAATCCCCTCATATCTCAATAGGACTGCTACAATAATGCCCAAATTCCAGTTCCGGAGACAGAATTGAACATCATTACTTTTGTGAAACGCGTCCCTGCAACCACCACCAATGTGGTCGTTACGGACAACCAGCTTGACCCTACGGGAGTCGAGTTTGTCCTCAATCCTTACGACGAATACGCCGTCGAAGAAGCTCTGCAACTTAAGGAGAAGGCGGGTGACGGTTCTGTCACCGTGATGACTCTCGGTGCGGCCGACTCGCAAAAGGAGTTGCGCACCACCCTCGCTATGGGTGCCGATGCTGCAGTTCTTCTGACCAACGACGAAGCTCCAAGCGCAGATGCTGCGACCACCGCACGCGCACTTGCTGCTGCATGCGAAGGGCGCGAGTTCGATTTACTGTTGTTCGGCAAGCAAGCTGTCGACCGTGACCAACATGGAGTTGGACCTGGCGTGGCAACTCGCCTTGGTATTCCTTGCATCACCGAAGTGGTGAAGCTGGAAATCACCGATGGCAAAGTCGTTGCTGAACGCGAAGTCGAAGGTGGTCGCGAAACCATCGAAACCACTCTGCCTTGTGCCATCACTTGCACCAAGGGCTTGAATGAGCCACGTTTTGCAAGCCTCAAAGGCATCATGCAAGCAAAGAAGAAGCCCATGGACATCGTTGAGGTGGACCTTGGCTCCCCTGCCATCGAAGTGATCTCGATGGAAATGCCACCCGCACGCCCAGCTGGCCGCATCGTCGGCGAAGGCGCTGCTGCGGTTCCTGAATTGATTCGCGCACTTCGCGAAGAAGCCAAAGTTCTATAAGGGAGGATTTAGAAATGAGCAACATTCTTGTCGTTCTTGAGACCCGTGAAGGTTCTCTCCGTCCCGCTTGCCTCGAAGCCGTTGGTGCTGCACGCACTTTGGCCGATGCCCGCGGATCCAAGGTTTTCGCATTTGCTCCTGAGCAGTGTGAAATCGATGCCGCCCTACTTGGTGCCGCTGGCGCCGACGAGGTCTTGGTTTCCGACACCGCCTCCCACTCCGCCGATGGTGCTGCATCCGCTGCTGCAAAGCTAGCCGGCGAAAAGGATTGCGATGTCGTCCTCCTTTCCGCCACCGTCCGTGGCCGCGACGTAACCCCACGTATCGCTGCTCTTCTCGACACTGGCTTCGCTGCCGATTGTGTTGCTATGGACCCAAGCTCCATGATCTTCACCCGCCCGGTTTACGCCGGTAAGGCTCTGTTGCAGGTCAAGGTTGCCGGCTCCATCACGGTGGCAAGTCTGCGCCCAAACTTCTTCGCACCTGCTGGTCGTGAAGCTAACGCGGAAGTTTCTTCTGTCGCTGGCGAGACTGGCAAAGGCCAAGTCACTGCTATCAGCGCTGCAGCTGGCGGACGGCCTGATGTCGCCGAAGCCAACCGCGTGGTTGCTGGTGGTCGCGGTTTAGGTTCCGCCGAAAACTGGACCCTGATTGAAGCCGTCGCCGATGCGCTTCCAGGTTCTGCGCTTGGCGCTTCGCGTGCTGTGGTCGATGCCGGATGGCGTCCGCACAGTGAGCAAGTTGGCCAAACCGGCAAGACCGTAGCACCAGACCTGTACATTGCGGCTGGCATCAGTGGCGCGATTCAGCATCTAGCGGGCATGAACGGATCTAAGGTGATTGTTGCCATCAACAAAGATGCGGCTGCTCCGATTTTCCAACACGCTTCTTACGGCATCGTTGGGGATGTGAATGAAATCCTTCCAGTCTTGGCTGAAGAGCTCAACAAGATCGAGCAGTAAACGCTAAATAGGTTCGCGGTCGCTTCTGCTACCGGGTCCTTCAAAACGGGCTTCTTCTCGCTGCAACTCGCGGCGGAAGGAAGCCCGTTTTCGATTTGGGATTAAGCTCCACCACTTTTCCAGATGTACCTCTTCTCCGTACCCTACTGCAAATGCGGATTGAGAGGCTTCGGTGGTGTGATTGAGGATCGGAGTCCAAAAACGAAGCAAATCAAAGCCGCGCTTGGGGTTGGGGATTCTGCCAGCTGGGTAGGTGATGCTTTTGCTGGTATCCAACCATGCGATATCCTGGTCCCCTACTGCGATCATCACATTGCGCGCGCTGCAGCCTCGATGCCAAAATCCAGAGTCGTGCATTTTTCGGATGCTTTCCCCGATACTCCGCCAGCATTCCAAAGAAGGGTTTGCACCCTGTTTCAGCCGCTGCGCCAAATCCTCCCCCGGATAGAAGCGGGTAGTCAAACTGCATGCGGTGACAAAGCCAAAGGCATTACGCTGACAGTTCCAGCTAATCGCCTGGACTACTGGAATGTTTGCTAGCTCCAGAAAACGCAGCCCTTGATATTCCCGATGTGCCTTATTCCATCCGCAAAGAGTGCCGCGAAACATGCCACGGAAACGATCTCTCCTAGTTGGAAAGGAGTAAGTCTTGCGCACCACTTCGCGCGCATCTTCCAATGGCAATTTCTCCACCAAAACGGTGCGACTTCGTGCAAGAACTTGGCGTTGGTTCATCGCTCCAACAAAACCCAAACTTGTTCACTCACTCCACGCGCGATGTACACCCGTTTCCGTTCGCGTAATCCAGCGGCGTGAATTTCAGCGGCAAAGCTTTGCTGACTGATGGGGAAACGTCCGCGAAACTTGCCACGCAGCTTGTTACGCCAAGCCTGAAAGTTGGCGGAATCAAAATAGCTAATTATGACCCAGCGTTTACTGACCCGCGCCAGCTGCTGCAGGACAGCGGCGCGTTGCTTGGTGTGCTCGAAATGATGGAGTAAACGCGAACACAGGATCACGTCTACGCTTTCGTCGGTAAGTGGAATCGCATGCGCCGACATTTGCATGCCGGTGGTCGGCGGTGCCTGCGCCAACATCTCGCGCGATGCATCTCCACTCCAAACATCCTTGCAGTTGCGTTGCAGCATGGCGCGGAAGCGTCCAGTACCGCAGGGTAAATCCAAAATACGCTGCAGCCCTTCCTTGCCCTCCATCTGTGCGACGGCATAGTGCAAAAACGATTCCACAATCGCTTGCTCCTTTGCATCGGTGCGGCGTGCGCGTGGCGAACGGGTCCAGCGGTTCTCGTGATAATGCTGGGCACGATCTTCTGACTCGTACTCCTGACGCAATTCTTCCGGGCGAGAATCAATCATCACTTGGCTTACAGGAAGGAATCAAGCTCTTGATTCGTTTCAGGAAGGAGCACCTCTAAAGATCCCTCCGCGGAAACGATCCCTTCCAAGAAGTGATTCACCGAATGATAGAGGCAAGTGACCTCTGCGCATTCCTTGGAGGCATCAAAGCGGTTAAGGATCTCGGCGGTGCCTTGCATCGCGCTTGCGTTGGCCCAACTTGCCTTATCGCCGATACGCGCTTTGTGTACGCCACGGTGCGCAGGGCAGTTGTAAACACCCAACGGGCTCACCACCTGACGCAAAGCCTGCATGTGGCAAACGCCTGGTTGGCGGCGATAGTTTTCCCAACTGCCATCGAGGAAAACGCGAAGATTGATACTTTCGACCACGCGAAAGTTGTCGTCGGAATATTCCATCGAAGCGGCAATGCCTGCACGGATGTCATCGACCAGTTTTTCATGCTCGCATTCCGCTTGACTTGGATTCATGACCTCGGCGCCATCTGCAGCACGGGTCAGGAATGGCTTAAACGAGATGTAGTCAAAGCCCGCCTCCTTCGCGCGACGTGATGCTGCAGCCATCTCACCCAAGTTCTCCACTACGCTTGCGCCCGCTTCCCGCTCGGAGCCATTCCAGGTAATCACAAAGCTATAGCCGAGTTGCACATGCGGATTCTTTTGCTTGATTGCACCCGCGCGCGCGCAAATCTCATCAAGATGAATGCCGCGGCCCTTCGGATGATGCATCGCTTGGAAGGTTTCGTCTTGCGCAGAATCTAGTGATAAACGCACCCAGTCTCCCGCAGTGAAGCAATCCGCAACTTCGGCGATAATCTCGTTGCGTGAGCCATTGGTGACCACCGCAACCTGCAACTCCATCTGCTTGAGGAAACGCACGAAGTCGCCAAACCCTGGATAGAGGGTTGGCTCCCCACCACCGATGAGAATGACCGATTGCAGGCCGCGCTTTTTCAGCTCGACCATGGATGCGCGCAACTCTTCCTCCTCATGCTTCACCGCGAGATTGAGCGCTTCCCAATCGATGCAGTGGTCGCAGGCGTAGTTGCATGCCGTAGTCAGATCCAAGTTAATCGAAATGGGCCCAATCGAAGGCAACGGCGGCGGATTTTCACCCGCAGCAGCTGCAGCGCGCACCGCACGTCTCCAGGTGAGGTATTCCAGCACCACCGGACGCGTCGAAGGCTGCAGTAACTTCCCGGTGAAGTCATGCATCGAGGAGAGTTCGTTTTTAACCATGCACTGACTCGCGGTAAAGCTCTAGTAAATGTTCGAGTAGGAACTGACGTCGGACTAAGGATTCGTCGAGTGGGGCGGAATGAGATGCCTGCGCTTGAAGAACGCGTTTTAGGAAAGCGCGTAGATTGGACTCCATGGGATCGGGAATCGCAACTGGAGTACAGGACTCGGATCCATCGACAAAGCTGATGGCGTAGGTGGATGGATCCACCATGCGTCGGCACAGGGCATCGTCGAAGGCAAACTCAGCCGGCCGAGGATAACACTCCATATCCTCTAACATGACTTCGCACGCAAGTTCGCGATCCATGGTGCGGTAAGTAAAGCACAGGCGGGAGTCCACGGCGTCGGGGCCGGACTCTAGATAGACCACATCTTCCAGGTCTGCGGGGCCGGGCATCACTTCCTGAATCAAACTCAACGGATGCGACAACACCTCGTGCCAACGCGCCAAACCGCGCATGGGTGGTGCCATCAGCATGCGAAAGCGTGTTACGGATTCTAAATCTAAATGTGGATGCAAGGCGCGGAAGGCGGGCATCACTTGCGGCCATTGACAGTTTTCCGCCAACACCAAATTCGCTGCTGCATATTGCTCGAGCAGGTCCAAAGCCACAGCAGCTGGTGCCGCGATGAGAGGTTTCTCGCAGTACACGTGTGCGCCGGCATCTAAGGCGGCACCTAACCAGGCGCGATGGGTGCCAAGCGGAGAGGCCACGATCACGACATCGGGGTGCAACTCATCGAGCATGCGCTGATGATCAACATAAGCCGCAGTGCGCAATCCTTGCTCCGCCAACCACTCCACAGCCTTGCGCGCGGAAGTAGGTCTAGTACCCAGCACCCCCGCAACTTTCGCTCCAGCACGATCTGCCTGTAAGGCCAAAAACGGACCTGTCCCCTGCCGCACCCGACGCGCACCAACCACAGCAACCGTCAACTCCGAGGCAAAAGGGTTGCCATCGGATTCCGGATGCTCTGCGAACTGGGATTCAGAACTGCTCATGCACTCGTATCCTAGCCGAGCGTGTCTCCCGATAACTCCCCTTCCGTCGCCCTCGTGCGTCTGCCGAATCCGCTCGGCGATGTGGTCATGACCACCCCGCTGTTACGCGCACTGAAAACCGCGTGGCCGCAAACACGCATCGTGGCCGCTGGCAAGGCACCGTATCGGGAGTTGCTTGAAGGATTAGACAGTGTCGATAGATTTATAGCACTAGATGGTGAACTCCCGAATCATCTGGCATTACGCGAAGCCGGGGCTGATCTCATCCTGATTCTGCCCAACTCGTGGTCATCGGCCATCGCTGCTTTGCGCGCACGTATTCCTTTGCGCATTGGACGACGCAATCAAGGGCGACGCGTTTTATTGAGTCGTGCTCTACCAACAATTCCTGAAGCCGCGCCGATGACCGAGCTCTACGCCGACTTCCTCCCCGCACTTGGATTGCCGCACAAGATTGGCGCTGCAGAACTTGTTGCCCCCGACCTTCCCCGCACCGTGCTTCCGCCCTCCGAGCATTATCTGGCGGTAGCTCCCGGCGCGGCATTTGGCCCTTCCAAAAAGTATCCACAATCCATGTTGGTGCAAGCGCTCACCCAGTTATCGGAAGTGCACGGCTTTCACCCTATTTTATTAGGCTCCCCTAATGAGCGCTCCGAGTTGGAGGAGTTAGCCGAACGCTTGCCAGTGGATTCCACACTCACCGCGCCGGGCGATCATGGTTTGGACGAAGCCAAAGCTCTCATCCAAAAGTCCAGTGTCGTCCTCGCGATGGATAATGGCGCGCGTCACATGGCGGCAGCTTTAGGCACCCCGCAAGTTGTGCTTTATGGGCCGACCCATCCGCAATGGAGCGCACACGCCTTGGAAAAAACGACCATCCTGCGCCGCGAGGAATTGGACTGTCTCAACTGCCATAAAAAGAATTGTCCGCTGAGCGGTCATCCATGCATGACGCGGATCACTCCGGAGGCGGTTGTGCATGCCATCCTCCACAACCGGCTGCATAAAACTTAGCCATGCCCCGCTCCCTGCGCTCGCCCTTCCCTTATGTGCCGCTTGGCCCAATCGAGCTGCACATGGATGCAACACAAACATGGGAGCGGCTACTCGCTGACATTGCTGCGGCACGGGAAGAAGTGCTTTTCGAGAACTATATCTTGCTCGATGGAGCCGCGGCCGACGCCCTGATTGTTGCACTCACCCAAGCGAAATCGCAAGGCGCCAACATTCGCATGATGATTGATGGGGCCGGCTCCCACGATATGACTTCAGTGCTTATGCAAAGGCTGGAAGCCGTAGCCGAGGTGCGCATCTTTCATCCCTTGCGCTGGAAAACTTTGTTCTTCCGTTTCCGCAGTCGCTTCATGCAACGCACCCACCGACGCTTGGTGATTGTGGATCGCATAGTGCTGTGGTGTGGCGGCTTAGCAGTGGAAGATACCTGGTGGAAAGGTGCCGATGCCCCCTTCCTTGATGCGATGGTGCGCTGTTGTGGACCGGTGGTCGCGCAGGCTCGGGTAGCATTTGAATCTCTGTGGTCGGGCAAGCCAGAAATGGAGTTGGTGCCGAAAGGACAACGCGGGATTCATGCGGAAGAGATTCGAGTGCTACCGCAACGTGCGCGCAGGCTATCGTGTTTCCGCTATTCGCTTTTACATCGTATCGGGCGCGCGCAAAACCGCGTTTGGTTGAGTACGGCATACTTCATTCCCCCACGTCGCCTGCGCAGAGCCTTCATTCTTGCTGCAGAACGCGGGTTAGATGTCCGCTTACTCCTGCCTGGACCCAAACTTCATGATCACCCAGCAGTGCGTTTCGCATCGCGGCGCTATTACGCACAACTGTTGCGTCATGGCGTGAAGATCTATGAGTATCAGCCGTCTTTCCAGCATTCGAAAGCTTGCCTCTTCGACGACCACTTAGTGATTGTGGGCACACCGAATATCGATCGTTGGTCCAACTTGTGGAATCATGAGATTGCCATCGACATGTTTGCCACGGAAATCAATCAAAGTCTAGCCGAACACTTTGAAACTGCGTTTGAGCAAAGCCGGTGCTACACCCTTGCCGGATGGAAGCAGCGTTCCTTATGGAGCCGCTTTCTCGAATACTTCTTTGGCATTTTTGATCAGGCTTTTTAGACATGCAACTGCGTTTGATGACATGGAATATCCATCGTTGCATCGGCCTTGACCGATGCTTTGACCCGGACCGCGTGATTGAGGCCTTGCGTCATCATCAGCCCGACATCCTTCTTCTACAGGAAGTCGATCGTGGAGTACCGCGCTCGAAAAAACTGTATTTAGATCACCTGATTGCCGAGGCCATGGACTACCCTTTCCACACTTGGTCGCAGGCGCATGTTTTGAAGCAAGGCAGTTATGGCAATGCCACCTTCTCGCGCTTTCCAATCGTAAAACGCCGAGTTTTAGACTTAAAGTTGGGGCGGCGTAAAAACCGCAACTGCCTATACACCCGATTGCAGTTGCCGCATCGTTCCAACCTGCATTTGTTCAACTGGCATTTAGGCTTGTCGGCGAAGGAACGCACCAAACAAGTGCAGCGGGTTCTCGCCAGCAACACGATGAAGGATTTACCGAAGCGTCATGCGGTGGTGTTGGGTGGCGACACCAATGATTGGCGCAACCTTCTGTTTCATGGAGCTGGGGTTGGAGATGCTGCATTCAAGGCCTGGAGCGAACATGGCCAACGTGCTCACTTGAAAACTTTCCCTAGCCCGAACCCGGTGGGTGCCTTAGATAAGTTCTTTTGGCGTGGTCCGCTGCAGGAAGAAAATATTCACGTCAGCAAGTTGAAGGTCGCGCGCGCGGCGAGTGATCATTTACCGTTACTGGCCGAGTTCCGGTTGGGTAAGGGGTAGGCCCCGATTCGATTCTCGAAAAAAATGAACCTCACTCTTCTTTTCTGCGCATTGAGTTCCTTCTCCGCTTTGCAAGCGCATGAAAGCGGACCGATGGAACCGCAACAAGGACGCACGCTAAAAATTCGAGTCCGGACTAGCGAGTTCTTAAATACCACTGCGCCAGTCGTTGCCAATATTCATTTCCAAATCGGCGTGTGTTTCGTCGAAGAAAACGACTGGAACTTGTCCCTGCAACAGCCTCCGCAGAATCCTTTGCTACTGGTAGAAGGCGTGAGCGATGCCGATGGGGTTTATTTCACAGAAACCTTTGTCCCTGCCTCATGGCTGCTTACCACAGACGGGAGAAAGCCAGTTCTCTGGGGACGGGTGGTCGAAGACGGGTATATCCAAAGCTATAGGAAGCGAAAGTTCCCGGAGGATGGGACCCAAACCTTCGACTTTCCGATTCAGGCACGTGAAGGCACCACCATTCGTGGAAAAGTTCTACGCAAGGATGGCACTCCGGCGCAAGGTGCCGAAGTCACCTATGTAGAATTTAGTGAACGCAAGAATCTTCTACTGAAGGAGTCGGGCACGCAAACCAATGACGCCGGGAAGTTCGAAATCCACCTGGCCACGGTTGACTCCTACACCTTATTAGCGGAACTCGGTGGTGGTGGAAACGCTTGGGTAGTAGACGCTCCCCTTTCCGCTACGGACCCTGCACAAGACATCCTTCTGCAACTGCGCGGAGATGGCGTCCTTGCGGGCAGAATCCTTGACCCTGCTGGCAACCCTGCGCGGCATGATTCGATCCGGGCTATTCCCGCCTACCCACCTGAGGATTGGGATACCCATCGTTCTTCGGTCATCGCTCCGCACCGCCTAAGCGATGAAGGCTTAGCTTCTTCTTATGGAACCACCGACAATGATGGCTACTTCCGTTTCGAAGGCCTTCAGCGCGGTGCATATCAAATCGTTGGCCGCACTCCCGCCAACTATTTTGAGCAAAGGCTCACTCTGGAACCAGTTTCCACTGGAGAAGAAAACCTACTTCTAGAACGCAAGGGTTATCGTTTCGTGTTGCGTGTGCTGGATGATCAAGGCCAGGTGGTGCACCCAGAGTTAATGCACAGGCGGTCGCAATGGACCAAGCATCATGCCTTGTTCCTGGAACACTGCGATGAGAATGGAGTTATTGACAACACGACTTATCATCCAGAGATTCATCGCGTATGGAGCGAGAATGGAGAAACGGTTTTCACGGTGGAGCCTGGAAAGAGTTATGCCTTTGGAGTGATTTCGGCAGCATCTCCGCTCCTGGAGCAAACGATTACGATTGGCACCGACCGCTATGAAACCTTCCGCACGGTCCAACTTGCACCACCCAAAGAACCAAGCTACATCAAGTTGCTCGTGCAATCGGATCGTGGAGAGACCGTCCCTCCCTACCTAAACCGTTCCATTTCGAGCCTTGAGTCTGGCGTGGTCCTCTTGGAAGGCGGCCTGTCCTTTGACCTTGATGCAACTCTAGAATCGGCCATTGCAGCGGGAGATTATCTGCTCAAGGCCGACGGGAAGTTCGCCATGAACCTAAGCGGTGGATTGAATTGGGTCGATTGGAACCCTGCAGAAAGAGTGCTTCATGTAAACCCTGGAGAGCACATGGAACCAATCTTGGTTCTTGCGGGCGGTGGACGTTTTCGGGTTTCCGTACGTGCCGTCGGCCAGCCCGATGTACCCGCCAAGTTCGAAATGTGGAGCCTCGATACGGACGATAATTTCCAAGCTGTTTATTACGATGGCGTGCATTTCCGGCTCACTTCGATGGCCACCGGGGAAACGATAGAGCCAACTTTTTTGCTCCCGCTCCCAACTTTTATGACCCATCATTACGACTACGGAGATTGGGTACGCAATGGCGATACGGAATCTGCTTATGACCTTTTAGCTCCTGGGAAATACATGCTCCGCGCACAAATGGACGGCTATCCCGTGGTGGAACAGATGATTCAGATTGCTTATGGAGAGACCACTGTGGTGCAGGTGGTTCTGAACGGATCGATCAAATAGAGGCGTCCTGCTACTGAATCACGGTCATGCCTAACGTGGAGACGGTCCAAATCCAATCTGGTCCGGAAGTTGCTTCCACAATGGCGCGCGAGTAAATCGTAGTACCGAGCAGAGCCGGATTATTGGGCACAAGAATGACAATGGTGCCTTCTCCGACACTATCCAAGATAGTCGTGAACGGCCGACTCGAAAGGCTAAAGGAAAGCAATGGAGAGGCGGCTAAATGAGTCCTCCATTCACCGAGCTTCAACCCACCAATATTATCGAAAGCCGTGGAGAGCAGAAGAGTACAGGCGCGATTGACGCCATTCGGGATACTTATGGTTGCTTGCAAGGATGCTCCCGGGGCAATGGTTTCTGGCACGAATAGAGTTTTCTGACTGTAGATGAGACCGGGGGTCGGGAAATTTCCAGGTCGATTAAGTCGATCGAAGTCAGCGATTGGGGCTCCGTGGAAGAATTCTACGCACCCATCGCGATCAATATCTCCAATCGGCATAAAGAAAGGGTCCGCACCGTAGATTATTGAGTCCGGGAACCATGGCTCCATATCAACCGGCAAATTTTCGAATCGAATAAATGCTCCAGTCATGGCATCGAGATGAGCTATCCCATAAAAATCTACACCGAAAATTTCATTTCGAACAGAAATGACCTGGCATAAATCGAACACTCCAGGATTCCCCAGCACTGGACTGTAAAACGAAAAGTGGTGAGGGCGGTAGGTAAACAATCCCGGTGGGAACAGGCCGTCCATGTAATGAGCGTTCGTCTCCCAAATAGCTGTTCCGGTTGCTCCATCAGACATCCGTAGTAGGTCATTTGCTGGGACAAGCCCTGATGCTGTCATGCCCAGCATGGTAATTAAGGCATCCGCCACCCCATCACTATTCACATCCTTCCCTCCAACGTTGGAGCCTACAGTTATGGAGTCTACAATTCGGTTTTCCCAAAGGACCTGCCCATCCACTCCGGACAGCGCAAGCTGAACTGATTTGCGCTGCAGGGTAATTGGATTGAATGATTCGAAAGTTGTGATTAAATCACCTGCGCCATCACCATTCAAATCCTTTGGGGGGCCAAGCTCGAAATTCTGCGTAGGCTGGTAGTCTCCATTAAGACCCACTTCATAATGGGTCCAGGGAACGGTCATTGTCTTCCCATCCACCATCGCAAGCACGGCTGCACCACTTGTTGAGTAGGAGTTCAAAAAGAAATCGTCAAAGCCATCTTGATTAAGGTCACCTGCCCAGTGGTAACCAGTCCACAAACCGATTGCACCCCACGTGGGGTGCGGTGGTGGCGGGATTACATGCCCTACTAGGGAATGCGTTGCCCAATCAAAAATCCCCACCACATTAAGATTGTAGTCGTGAAGGGCAATGCGAAGCCCAGTTGGGGAACCTAAAAACGCGACTCGCGGCTCCCTAAAATTTGCCGCTGGCCGATAAGCGCTATTCAATTGATCGAACGACGGAAAGTCAAAGGTACCCGACCCTAATCCTTCAAATTGCCGGGCGGTCAACTCAGTGAAAGGAGAATGGCCAACAGGCCAGATGATGCTACCCCCAATTAGGAAGTCCATTTTCTGATTACCATCGTGATCGCCAAGAGGGATCGCTGTCCCCCAAAGCGCATTCGAAATGGAGTCCGGCGGGATGGGGATGATGACATCTTCAATTACCCACTCCCGCTCGGGCGTTTGCGGAAGGGCGCTATTAGCGGGCAGGAACAAACCCAAGAGACAAGTTACGAAGGCCATCATTGGACTTGGACCCCGCCTTTGTCACGGTCAAAGGTTTGGCTTCCACCTGGCCTAGCATTCCCAGAAAAACCGATGGTAGCCTCAGGAGCGAGCACAGAGACGAAGAACAAAGTCCTATTAAAACTCAGGAAATTCCCAGTATTTGCCAAAAACCATCTGTCGGGGAGATTTGTAGTGCTGGTATCGTACGGGGGGGCATCCATTGTGCTTTCAGAAAACCGAACATCAATTGGACTTGCACCTGCTTGAATCGCCCGAATACCTCCAGTGCCAATTTTATCATCTACAAGTGCACCACTATCCAGGTCCCTTTCCATAAGAGCATTCACCACCGGGCCAAAATTGTCGCCAGATCCTAGTGCATCTCGGTCAAATATAGAGGAAAGAAACTTGGTACCGTTGACAATCGGGGCCAGAGGAGTCCCTTCAACCCATTCGTAGTTTCCCTGAGACACGCCCGCATTATTCAGATCATCAATCTCAACGCTGAAGTCATTGCTAATGTCTCCATTTCCAACCAACGTGGAGTGAATGATCGGAAAATATAGGGAAGGCATCTGGGCAAACTGGTTTGGGGATTCAGGGTCCAAATCTGCTCGGTACCCACCTCCTGGATTACTCCATATATAGCAATTCACCAATCGGTTGCTGACAGAATTCTCCACGTTTCCTTTACCACTGATGCTAGCGTGCACGCCAATCTCGGTATTGTCATAGATCTGTGAATTACTGATATATCCTTGCCCAATTGGAATCGTACCAAACATAGGTTCATCCCCTTCTGCAATCAAACTCAGGGCACCTCCACTGGTGCCAAATTTATTCCAGGTACCGCCTACAACCGCAGACTGGGCCGGTTTGGTAAGTGAGTCACCAATCAAGGGATTGTAGTTTCGAAGTTCAATCCCATTCGCCGAGTTGCTATTAAACTGACTACGATCGAGCCCAACAAAGGTACCCGTGTCATAGATGTTGCCTGAAAGGGTTGACGCCTGACAAAAAGCAAATAATCCATGTCCAAGATTCCTGGTGCTGCGAAGTTTGAAGGACTGAACTCCCATGTAGGATTCATAAGATTCCAAATAAACTCCGCTAAATCGATATGGTCGAGCACCGACTGCGCCTGTAAATCCTGAATCAGTAACTGTAGTCCCATTAATATTCAATAGCCCGCGGGTAAAGAGAGTCGTAAATCCAAGGATGCCTCCTTCTCGAAAGTCATCAATCGTGCATCCAGAAATGGTCACGTCGAAACCCGCGTAATAATCAGTAAACACCGTTACAGGGCCGTGAGAATAGCAATGAACTGCCCAATCCCAGCCTGTCCCAGTGTCCCCACCACCAAAAGCCCGGCCGTCCAACTCACAACCATTAATTCGAACTGTCGCAAACGGGAAAGCTGGAGTTGAAGTAGAGCCATGCTCCTTATTTCCTGGCGAGGCGCCAATTTCAATCAGGCGAGTGCTCGCTGGCCCAGTGCTGTTGTCCTCAAGGTAAGATGATCCGGCCGGCCCGAGGGCAAACGGAATCGTGCTCGCCATAGAGCCAAACGCAGTTGCAGTCGGACCGACAACACTCAACGAATTAATGTCAGCAACGATGACTGCATTTGACGCGCTAGTTAGACCATTTTGCTCCTCTGCGTGAATTCGGATTCCAACACTTTGGCTAGCAAAAGTAGGCGTTGGGTTGGCCAATAGCCCTGGTCGCGCGAAGTCAGCAATTCGGCATGTATTGATCGCAACAACCATAGAAGTATTCGCACCAGCAGAAATCGCTGAAAGGCCAATGCCATTAGAGTCGAAATACAGGCTGTTGACTTCGACATTCCGAAGAGCTCCAGTGCCCTCTGCATCTAATTCTAATCCAATAGGAGCCCCTACAAAAACGATATCAGATATCACCGTTAAATCAGGGCTCAAATCCGCGGCAAGATTGCTCATTTCCATCAGGGCTCCTGATGGCGCTGCCCCTTCTGCCACAATGACAACTCTTGGTCCATTTGGCCCGGCCGCTAAGGTCACTCCATCCCTTAAAACGATTGGGAAGGTTTCAGCACCTTGCACAGAAAAGAAAGGGACATTGCTATAGGCAACTTCTAATCCACTCCCTCCTGGGCCGTCATCAATCATGCCCTTCACAACGATAATGTCACCGGCCATAGCGAGAGTTGCAGCGGCAGAAATGCTTCTCACCAGCGTCGCCCCTGCGGGCACTGCAGGTGTAGCGTTCTGGCCGTCTACATAGAAGTCAACGCCTGATTGGGGGGGGGGGCATTGTTGAAGCTTGCCGCGACAAGAAGAAGAATGGACATGATGCTCATGCATTCAACATTACCTCCGAAATACCTATTTAAGAAAGAAATAATCGAATAAATATGGGCCGACTAATCCTTCCCTAACTTCGCAGCGCTCTCGGCCGCTTCTTGCACACCGCGGGCAAGCACACTGCGTAGACCACCATCTTCTAAACGCAACAGTGCGGAGATGGTACAGCCGGCGGGAGTGGTGACGGCATCGCGAAGTTGGGCTGGATGTTCGCCCGACTCTTCGACCATGCATGCAGCACCCTTGGTAGCGTGAGTGGCAAGCTTGAGCGCGACGTCGCGGGGGAGACCGGCCATGACGCCGCCGTCGGTTAGGGCTTCGATCACGAGAAAGAGAAATGCTGGGCCGCTGGCTGAAAGACCGGTGACGGCATCCATGTGCTCTTCATCGAGGGTTAACACTTCGCCGAATGCGGAGAAGATTTGCTCTACGCGATTCACCTGCGCGGTAGTTGCGGTTGGACCACCACTAAGTACGGTCATGCCTGCGCCGATTTTGCACGGTGTGTTTGGCATCGCGCGCACCAGAGGTTGGCCTTCTGGAAGGTGCAGCGCAAGTTTTGCTAAGGACATGCCGGCCGCAATGGAAACTGCGATGGCGTCTGATGGCATCGCGGAACCGATGGCATCGAAGACGCCGAGCACTTTATGCGGTTTGAGGCAGAAAACGATCACGCTGGCATGGGCTACGACAGCTGTGGGATCGGCCGAAGCTGCAATACCGAGTTCTGCGCTCACCGCGGAAGCAGATTCCTCGGTGCGGGTGCCAAACATGACGTCGACCGCGGCATCCTTACGCCGCAAACCAGCGGCCAGTGCACGGCCCATCACCCCAGCTCCAAAAATGGCAATCTTCATGTGCGTAGTCTAATCGCCAAGCAGCGCGCGCAGTGCGGTTTCATCCAGCACCTTTACCGACAGCTTCTCGGCCTTGGCAAGCTTGGAACCGGCCTTTTCTCCCGCAACCAGGAAATCGGTGTTCTTGCTCACGCTGCCGACGACCTTCCCCCCCAGCGCTTCGAGCATCGCTTTGTACTCAGGGCGCGGACGACTCAGGCTTCCCGTAAGCACGAAAGTTTTGCCAGTGACGCCTTCGCGTTCCTGCAATACCTGTTCCTCCATTGCCTGCGGTTGCACTCCCAGCTCCAACATGCGTTTTACCGCATGTCGGTTTTGCGATGCCCTGAAAAAGCTCAACAAGCTTTTCGCCACTTCTTCGCCTACGCCATCAATCTCCACCAACGACGCCATGCCTTCCTCTTCTGGCAAATCCGCGAGCGCAAAAATCTCATCGAGTGAACGGTACTTGCTGCTGACTGCGCGCGAAGTTTCCATGCCCACCTCCGGAATGCCCAAGCCATAAAGGAAGCGCGGTAACTGCGGCGTTTTTGCAATTTCGATTTGCTGCTTCAAAGCGGTGGTGGATTTCTCGCCCCACCGCTCTAGCGCTTCGACTTTCGCATAATCTAAATCGAACAAGTCTTCCATCTTCTGCAACAAACCAGCTTGCGAAAACTGCACCACAGCCTTTTCGCCTAAGCCTTCGATCTTCAAGGCTTCGCGCGACGCCAAGTGCATGACACGCCTTTGCATTTGCGCAGGACATTCGAGGTTCACGCAATAACGATATTCGCCGCGTTCGATGGCATCGGTGCCACAGGATGGACAGGTGCTAGGCCATACGAATTCCACTTCATCGCCGCTGCGTGCACTGACTACCGGACCTACGATTTGTGGAATGACGTCGCCGGCACGGCGGACCACCACGCGATCGCCGATACGGATATCTAAACTGGAAATGTAGTTTGCGTTATGCAGGGTGGCGTATTGCACGGTGACTCCGCCAAGCCCAACCGGTGCCAAACGTGCACGCGGAGTAAGACGTCCGGTGCGCCCGACCTGAATATCGATGGCGAGCAACTCGGTGGTTTCCTCACGCGGTGCAAACTTAAACGCGCATGCCCAACGTGGAGTGCGGGCGCGCGATCCGAGTAGACGGCGGAGCTCTAAGGAATCGATCTTGACCACCACGCCATCCATCTCGAAAGGCACTTCATCGCGCTTGGCTTCCAACTCGTCGTGGAAGGCAATCATGCCCGCAGCAGTGGCGGTCATCGCGCGGTATGGGGTGATGGCAAAACCCCACTGCTGAGCCGCCTGCATGGCTTCGGTGTGCGTTTCGAAACCCGCACCGTCTTCGGCAGTGGCAAACTCGCAACGCACCACTTCCCAACACATGAGGCGCAACTTGCGCGACTCCACCACGGCTGGATCTAAGCGTTTCAAAGTTCCAGCGGTGGCATTGCGCGGGTTGGCGAAGGGCATTTCACCGGCAGCCAACATTTTTTCATTGGTGGCATCGAAATCGTCGAGGCGAATCATGACCTCGCCGCGCACCTCCAACAGAGATGGAGCCTTGTCGCCACGCAACTTCAGCGGCACTCCACGCACCGCGCGCAAATTGCGGGTGAGGTCTTCCCCTTCAGTGCCGTCGCCACGAGAAACGCCACGGACGAAAACTCCATCTTCGTAAATCAAACTTGCAGAAACGCCATCCCACTTTGGTTCACACACATACTCGGCTTCGCGCTCGGTTTCGGCCGCCAGCATTTTGCGCACGCGGGCATCGAAGTCCTCAATCTCGGAATTGCCGAATAAGGACTCAATCGAAATCATCGGCACCGCATGCGCCACGCGTTCGAATTTGGAACCTTCCGGCAAGGGCGCACCCACGCGTTGGCTTGGGCTCTCCGCGGTCACCCATTGCGGATGACTGCGCTCAAGCTCCACCAACTCTTGAAACAGGCGGTCGTATTCGGCATCCGCGACTTTCGGCTCTGCGAGTACGTAATAGGCGTACTCCAACTCACGCAGCTGCTCCTGCAACTCCAAGTAACGTGCGCTCGAATCGCTCATGCAATGCCGGCGGTAGCCAACAAGTCGTCTAGCGAAAACTCAACCCGCTCACCAGAACCCGACGATTTAATGACCACGAGATTCGGTGCTCCCGATTCCTTCAGGCGCAACAACGCCGCCGGCGCCACCTCTGGTAAGCCTTCCGCCACGGGCGAGTAAATACCAACTCGAAACGGACGATAAGCACCTTCCACGCGACCAGCCGCAATCGCATTCGAAACCGCGTCTTGGTCCAAGGAGCCGTCCTCGTATTCCAAGCGGCAGCCTAAAAATACGCGGCCATCTTCGAACAAAATCGTGGCGCCTTCGAGCGTTCCACGCATCACTTTTGCCGTAGCAGCTGCTTGCTCAGCAACCGCGATTAAATTGCGATCGTCCATGGGTATAGGATATCGGGGCGGGGCTAGGGAGTCGTAGCCTTCTTTTTGCGTTTCGGCCGACGCTTCAACATGGCCGCCAGGGCCTCCGGCTGATGCGAGTTCAACCACACCGCCTGACCGTTTTCCAACTCCAATACCAAACCAGCGCCTGGATCGGTAAAGAACACCTGCACCCCGGGTGAGCGCTGAATGCTCCAACCGTTGCTTCCAATCCCCCACGGATAACTCATGTGAGTCGCCGCCCCTTTAATTTCCTCTAAAGGGATCTTTTTTGCTGGGAACGGAGCCATGCGTAAGGACAGGACGTTGTTCTCAAAACGCACGGTGAAACGAGTTGCAAACAACCACCACTGAAACACCAACAAAACGCCGGCAGTGGTGGCAGCGGCCCACCACGGCATCCAGCCGAAGGCTGCAATCAGCAGCGCCACGACACAAACACCCAAACTGCCCCAACGAAAGCGCCGGACCAGTAAAGGTGAAGGCCGACGTTCTTCTGTAAAGGTCGTCGGCCTCGCGGAGGGTTTTGCCCCACTCATGGGGGCAGATTGTAGAAGAAGCCCCAAGGAAATCAGGGCTTCTATGAGATTTGGCTGATTAGAATCAGGAAACTGCTTCGGCCGCCGGCGCCACCGGTGCATATCCGGCAAAGGGAACCCGATTCTGCACCCGACGAATGCCAGTCACGGGATCCTCACGCTCCTCCGGCTGTACCTGAACCATGGCCTCAAGGCCTTCCAGCTCAGCCAGATTCAGCTCCAACTCCCCAGAGGTGTTCAGCCCCAGGATTTGGAGCACGAATTTCACCCGTGGCAGCCCGCGCTCGGACCAATGCAGTGAATCCCAGCAGGCCGTCCGCCCCTGGAACTCCCCTTGCGTGATCTCCCAACGGATGCCCCAGCGTGTATGTCCCGCAGGACTCTCGCTTTCACGGACTTCGGCTGCTTTACAGTGGTATTCGCCGGTTGGAACCGAGCGGATGTCTTCAATGTCTTCGATTTGAGAAAGGTCGATTTTCATGGTTTAAGTACCTCGCCACTGATGACGTCTTCCTCAACCCAACGACACGCCAAAATCTCCTTTCCCTCCGATTTGCCCAATTGCTCCGGTTTCGCCAAAATCAGAGTTCCGCGCTCCGGTGGACACCACCCCAGCCTGCATGAAACTTCAACGCCTCTTCTACCTCTTCGCTTCCCTCACACTTTTCGCGACGCGCGGTTTTGCCCAAGAGGGCGAGGCAGCAGCGACAGAAGGAGGCGCTTTTGATTTCATCGATGCGGGCGCAGGACACTTAGTCGACTGGCTGGGTTTCGTTTTCTTCGCCCCCCTAACGATTCCATTTACCGATGGCGAGACGGTGCCGTTGGTGGTGCTTTGGTTAGTCGTTGGAGCCATGTTCTTCACCGTGCGGATGCGCTTCATCAACCTGCGCGGTTTCCGTCACGCCATCGATGTCACCCGTGGTAAGTACACCGACCCCAATGCACATGCCGACGGCGAGGTCACCCACTTCCAAGCACTTGCATCCGCACTCTCCGCCACTGTCGGCCTCGGCAACATTGCAGGTGTTGCGATTGCAGTCGCCATGGGTGGTCCAGGCGCAATCTTCTGGATGGTGCTCGCCGGCTTCCTGGGTATGTCCTCCAAGTTTGTGGAATGTACGCTCGGTCAAAAATACCGCGAGGTGCGCCCGAACGGCCAAGTCATGGGTGGAGCGATGTACTACCTCTCCAAAGGCTTGAAGGAGAAAGGCATGGGTGGGCTCGGCAAGGTTTTAGCAACCATGTTTGCCATCCTGTGTATCGGTGGCTCCCTCGGCGGTGGCAACACCTTCCAGGTCAATCAGTCGCTCAACGCGATTAAGGAAACGATTCCGTTCCTTGATGGCCACGAATGGGTCTTCGGCGCCATCATGACTGTACTCGTCGGTATCGTGATTATTGGCGGTATCAAGCGGATTGCGAGTACCGCAGAGAAAATCGTTCCTTCGATGTGCGGCATTTACGTGGCTGCCTGTTTGTACATCCTTGGTTCGCACTCCAGCGAGATTGGCGCTGCCTTCAGCCTGATTTGGAATAACGCCATGAACCTCGATGCTGGCATTGGTGGCTTTATTGGAGTACTGATCCTCGGATTCAAGCGCGCCGCTTTCAGTAACGAAGCGGGTGTGGGTTCGGCTGCGATTGCGCACTCGGCTGCAAAGACTGAGTACCCAGTACGCGAAGGTGTGGTGGCCCTACTTGAGCCGTTCATCGACACCATTGTGGTCTGCACCATGACTGGCTTGGTCATTGTCATCACTGGCGCTTATGACCCAAACACTCTGGTCGATGGCGAGGCCGTGTTCGCGCCGTACCTCACCGATCTCGCCAATGCAAACGGCGCCGGACTCACCTCCCAAGCCTTTGGCAGTGTAGTTTGGTGGTTCCCGTACGTGCTGAGCGCCGCGGTTGCCTTGTTCGCATTCTCCACCATGATTTCGTGGTCCTACTACGGTGAACGATGCTGGGCTTACCTCTTCGGTGACAATGCCTCGATGAGCTACAAAGTTTTGTTCCTCACCTTCACCTTCTTAGGTTCGATCATTAACTCGCAGAACGTTCTCGAATTCGGTGACTTGATGATCCTTGGCATGGCCTTCCCCAACGTGCTTGGTGTTGCCATCTTGAGTGGCGGTGTAAGCCAAGACTTAAAGGTTTACTGGACCAAGTTGAAGGCGGGCGAGTTCGCAACCTTCAAGTAGTTCTGATTGGTTCTTGAAATAGCAGCACTTCAAAACGTACAACAGGGTCTGGCTTTTTGCCGCCCCCCCATTGACGCTAGAAGTGCTGCCGAACTCCATAGTCTTGCTCGCAATCCTGTCCGCCACCGATCCGGCATCAGGAATGCTCAGTGCAACTGCAGCCGGAAGCAACCCACAGGTCGAGCTGAATCCTTTCGGCACCCTGATTACGGTGATTGCGTGGACGACGCTCGTCGGCATCAACCTCTGGTGCTTCCGCAAAGCGTTGATGCATAAGCCTGAAAAGGATTCGATGGCCTAATCCCGGCCCCGGACGGCCCTCAATTCGTCGTCTCTACCCGCTCAGCACGCTCTGAGCAAAAAATGCTCTGTTTTTCCTGAAGTCAACGCCTTAACGGCCGCGAATGGATGGCTTGAAACCCCATCAAGGAAATCCATGAGCCAATCCCCACCGTTAGATTCCGCCCGCGTCGACGAACTCGCAGAACTTTTTGGAGACAAAGAGATCCTGCTGGAGATTTACGACGAATTCCTCCAGGAATGCCCTACCCGCATTGAAGTGATGCGCGAAGGCATCGCCAAGCATCAGGCAGAGCTGCTCGACAGTGGCGCCCATGCAATTAAGGGTTCCAGCGCGAACCTCGGCGCTCAAGGTATCCAGGAGATGGCCACGCACTTAGAAGGTCTGGCACGCGCCAACGATTTAGATGACGCTGGTCAGTTCCTCGATCGTCTGGAGAGTGAGATTGAGCGGCTTCAGGCGCACCTGAAGGATGTCGGCTTAGATTAAATCGCCCCCGGCATTGCCGGTTGTCGGTTGCAGATTACTGCGCTGCACCGACCTGAGCGTAAAACTCAGCCACCGCGGAAACGAGTTCTTCGCGCTGTGCAGGGGTCACTCCAGGGTAAATCGGCAGCGCGAGCACATGCTCGGTGGCGGTTTCCGAGTGCGGGAGATCTCCTAACTGGCCACCGAGATCCGCAAAACAGGGCTGCAGGTGCAAAGCCAAGGGGTAGTACACCGCGCAACCAATTTCGCGTGCGTGGAGGAAATCCTTGAGCGCATCGCGTTGCTCGGCACGGATCACAAACTGATGATACGCATGGCCTGGGAGGTCTTCTGGCGTGGTGATGGAGACGCTGAGTCCTGCAGCAGCAAACAGTGCGCAGTAATGCTCTGCTCCCACGCGCCGCGCAGCGTTGAACTCGACCAGACGTGGAAGTAACTCCAAAATGCCTGCAGCAACAAGGCTGTCCATGCGGAAGTTGTAGCCCACTTCATCGTGATAATACTGACGTCCGCCACCATGCTCTCGGAGCCGACGCATACGGTCCGCAACATCCCTGTCCATGCTGGTTGCGAAGCCCGCATCGCCAGGAGCGCCGAGGTTTTTGGTCGGGAACAAACTCCACCCCGAGGCAATGCCCATGCCTCCTACAAGTCCAGCAGGGTGTGCAGCGCCAACAGCTTGGGCGGCATCCTCCACCACGGGGATGGGGCGGCCAGCTGCTGCTTCCAGGGAAGCTGCAAGAGCAGGGATATCCACCGGGCGGCCATATAGGTGTACCGCCATACAGGCCTTAGTTTTGGCCGTGACCTTGGAGGCGGCATCCGCGGCATCGATGAGGAAGGTGTCAGGGTCCATATCGACGAATACTGGAGTGGCACCACACCGCGAAATCGCACCGGCCGAGGCGAAAAAGGTGAAGGCTGGAACCAGGACTTCGTCTCCAGGGCCGATATCGGCGGCACGCAGGGCGAGTACGAGGGCATCGGAGCCATTCGAGCAGCACACCACTTCCGGCACGCCAAGGAAATCCGCCAGTGCGGCCTCTAGCTCACGCACCTCGGGGCCGTTGACAAAACCGCCATGCTCTAGAACCCTCTGCCAGCGCAGGAGAAGGGCTTTTTGCGCGGAATCGTTGTAGCTATGGTGAATTCGGAAGAAAGGGACGGCCATGGTGATGGATTTTAGCGCCGCTTCTCGCTTTCTATTGGGAAGAGTGCTTAAGTGCGGCCTCAGCCCGCTCTGGAAAAATCATCGCCGTTTTTTCCCTCAATCCCCGACAAAACCTAGAATCCCGCTGTGATTTCCCCCGTCTCCCCATCCGCTAAGGGTGCCTGGATGGTCATGTTCGATGACCAAGTCCCTCCATTGCATGCCAATCCCGCATGACTTGGACCGTCCTCCTTGCCCTCGCTGCTGCACTGGCAGTCACTCTGGTTGCTCTTTTGGCACGCCGTCAGGAGCTTGCGCAAATGCACAACCGCCTTGAGGAACGCGGTGATGCCATCAACCGAGGGAGCCATAAGGCCAGATTGCAATATCCAAGCATCGATCTATCTAGATGCATTGGCTGTGGAACCTGCGTGCAAGCTTGTCCCGAGGAAGGCGTTTTGGATCTCATTCATGGCCAGGCCTTGGTTATTCACGGAGCGCGCTGTGTAGGACATGGAAAGTGCGCCTCGGAATGCCCGGTGGGAGCGATTGCATTGACCCTCGGCGACCTATCGCAGCGCAAAGACATTCCAGTCCTGGAGGAGAATTTCGAATCGAGTGAAAGCCAAAACTTGTTCCTCGCAGGAGAAGTCACCGGTTTCGCTTTAATCCGTACTGCAATTGAACATGGCCGTTCGGTTGCTGCCGAAGTCGCGAAGCGGAAAAAGGAAGGGCGCCTAGCCCCCACGCAAGAGCATGGCGTGGATTTACTCATCATTGGCGCTGGCCCTGCTGGGTTAGCCTGCGCTCTTGAAGCCCGACGTCATGAGCTAAAGTTTCAGGTCATTGAACAGGATAGCTTGGGCGGAACGGTCGCCAAATATCCACGACGTAAATTGGTGATGACCCAACCCGTCACCTTACCTTTGGCGGGTAAGTTCGAGCGCAGCACTTATGAAAAGGAAGAGCTGATGGAGCGCTGGGAAGCGATTGCCAAAGAATATGATTTGCCCATCGCGAATAACGTTCGCTATAAGGAAATCGTATCTACCGAACAGGGTTTATTCCGTGTCGACACCACCAACGGACCCTACGTTGCTTCTTCCGTTTGCCTTGCGCTTGGCCGACGTGGCACACCGCGCAAGCTCGGAGTCCCAGGAGAGGATCTAACTAAGGTTAGTTACAGTTTGATCGATGCCCAGTCCTATCAAGGTCAGAATATTCTGGTCGTGGGGGGTGGAGATAGTGCAGTGGAAGCCGCCATGGGACTTGCAGAACAGCCTGGCAATCAAGTGACCTTAAGTTATCGCGGTAGTGTCTTTAACCGCATTAAGGCGCGCAACGAAGCTCGATTGCGGCATTGCCAAACCACGGGGAAAATCAACGTCCTCCTGGGTAGCAACCTTACCTGCATCAGCGAAACCCAAGTCGAGCTCAGCATTGCCGATCCCACCGATGACAGCCTGGCGATGCGCACCTTGGCAAACGATGTTGTGTTTATTCTTGCTGGAGGGATTCCACCATTCAAACTCCTAGAACAAGCCGGAGTCTCTTTTCAACATAAGGAGCCCGATGCAGAGGACTTGGTGAAAGCCCGTGGAGTGGGCTTGGTTCCAGCCCTGGCTTTTGCACTTTTGTTCACGGTTGGCGCGCTACTTTGGTACCTCTACCATGCAGACTATTATGGTCTTGATGCAGCCGACCGACCTAGCCATATCCTGCATGACCAACTGCGTCCCTCGGGTGGGTTCGGCTTACTTGCCGGTGTAGCCGGAGCAGGATTGATTCTCTTAAACCTCAGCTACCTGGCGCGACGCTCGCAAAAAATCCCGTGGAGCTTTGGTTCCTTGCAAAAGTGGATGACCTCTCATGTTGCCACTGGCATCTTAACCTTAGTGGCCGCCATCCTTCATAGTGCCTTTGCTCCTCAAGACACCGTTGGTGGACACGCGCTTATTGGTCTTGGAGTTTTAGTCTGCACCGGAGCCATGGGGCGCTATCTCTACAGCTTCGTCCCCCACGCAGCCAATGGTCGCGAGTTGGAGCTTGAGGAAGTTCGTGCCGACCTCACCCAATTGTCCGCGGCATGGGATCGCGAGCATCGTAGTTTTGGCCAAGAAGTCCAACGTGAAATCGATTCCCTGATTCAGGCCGGACGCTGGACTGGAATTTTGCCACTGCGTATCCTTGCCTTGATGAAGCAGCAATGGCAACTTCGGCGCTCTCTGCGCGATTTACGCAAGCGCGGCAAGGCGGAAGATTTGCCGCCGGACCAACTTCAACGCATCTTGGTTCTGGCTAGAAAGGCTCATTGGAACGCACTTCTTGCTACCAACTTCGAAGAGGTACGCAGTGTTCTTGCCGGCTGGCGCTACCTGCATAAGTGGGCGGCGCTGCTCATGGTTCTCTTGCTAGTCGTGCACGTTGTCACCGCCATGCGTTACGCCACTCTCCCTAACTGGCTTCAAATCTGATGTCTCGTTTCCCCCGTATCGCACTTACCGTTCTCAGCCTCGCCTTGGTGCTTTGGTTGGTAAATAAGGATCTAGGCAAAACCAATCCTGGAGAGATCAGTGCGGTGCATGCCGGAGTGACCACATTCCTAGGTGATCCGGATTGCGCCGCCTGCCACGGAGAGGGAGATGACAACAAGAGCCTCGCTCGTGCGTGTTTGGAGTGCCATGCCCCTATTGCGAAACAGCGGGAGCAACAGACCGGCTTGCATGGCGTCTTGAGCAACGAACAAAGTAATGATTGCGGTAGCTGTCATAGTGATCATCATGGTCTCGATTTCGTGCTTGCTGGGGATTTAGCCTTTACCCTCGCCGGCTTTCAAGGCATCGAGGGCTTTGATCATTCCACTTTAAATTTTACTCTCAAGGAAAAACACTTAGAGCTAAGCTGCGATGCCTGCCATAAAGAATCCGCGACCAAAGTTATCGCCAAAGGGCACTCCCGGTTCTTGGATTTAGAGTCCACTTGTACCGCATGCCATGAAGATACGCATAAAGGAGAAATGGGCAATGATTGTGCTTCTTGCCATGGACAAAGTTTTCCGTTTGAAGAAGTGTCCACCTTTGACCACCTTGCGGAATTCCCCTTACAGGATGTGCATGATCGTTTGTCATGCAGCGCTTGCCATGCAGCGAGCGGAGAAACGTCGATCCCGGCGGAGCAAAAGCAGGCTCTAGCGACACGGGACTGCATCGCATGCCATGAATCGCCACACATGGCTGATATCTCGGTGACTACCGACGACTGCATTTCTTGCCACGGACTGGATCAAGGTAGTTTCATGTCGGCGCAAGACCGCTTCACCGAAGAGCAGCATGCGCAGTGTGGTTTTTTGCTCACCAACCCGCACCAAGACATCAGTTGCAACCAGTGCCATGACTCGCAACTGGAAAGTTATAGCGCTCGCTTCCCAGGACGCCCGGCCGACCGTTGCGCTGAGTGTCACACCGATCCGCACTTAGATCAGTTCCTGCAGACCTCCGAAGATTTCACCGATTGCTTGCGCTGTCACAGTCGCGAGGCATTCCTCCCCTCCTTATTCGATGCAAAGCAACATGAGCAAACGGCGTTCCCACTAGAAGGAGAACACCTCAATACCGAGTGCGCAGATTGTCATCAGCCTAGTCCCGAATTCGCGAACGAGGAAAACCCCTTCGTCAAATACAGCAATGCTGAGACTACGTGCTCCAAATGCCACGATGACCCCCATAGTGGAAGTTTCGCGGCGACGGCTGCCCGACTGGACCTCGACGATGATTGTGCTGCATGCCATAGCCCGATTGCCTTTTCCCCTACCACGGAACCGTTTGACCATGGACTCTGGACCGGCTTCGCCTTGCAAGAGGCTCACGACAAGGCTGAATGTTCGGTTTGCCACCTTCCCTTAGAGAACCGTACGCCAGACGGCCGCAGCTTTGCGCCTGTGGATGAGTTGTTCCAGAAACACGATGTTTGCGCTGATTGCCATAAGGACCCACACGATGGCAGTTTTGATTTAGCCGCATATCCGCAATCTATCGAAGGGCGCACCAGCTGCGCACGATGCCACGACCAAACCGACTTCTCTGCAGTCGATGCGCGCACTTTTGATCATGCTCTGTGGACGGGCTTCCCACTGCTTGGCGCCCACGGACAAAGTCGTTGCGTGGATTGTCATGGTGAGGCGCAAGCCAACCAACTTGGTGCGGGAAATCTTGGACGGGTGCAATCCGTATTCCCTAGATTCCGCTCTGGCCAAAAGTCCAACCGCTGCGATGCTTGCCACCAAAATCCACACGGGCGTAATTTTCAGCCGCCCCGTGTACCTGCGGTCTTGCGCGGCGAAACCAGCTGCGCACGCTGCCACACCGAGGAATCCTTCCGCGTTCAAACCCAGAACTTCGACCACAATCGTTTCACGCTCTTCCCCTTGGAAGGTGTACACGCGCGCACGGAATGCAGTTCTTGCCACTTACCTTCGCCTCGGGCACGCGCCGATGGCAGAAGCTTCCTGCCTGCAGCAGGGCGTGAATGCGTGAGCTGTCATGCAGATCCACACGCAGGTCAATTTCGTAATCGCAAAAGCTGTACCGATTGCCATGGTGTGCAAGGCTCGTTCCAAAACAACCTGCGCTTCCAACACGCGACCGATAGCCGGTTCCAACTCGATGAAACCCATGCGGACCTTGACTGCGTGGCCTGCCATCGGGCTTATCCCTTACCCAACGGCGGCCAAGTCACGCGCTACCTTCCGCTTGGGACCGAATGCAGTGACTGCCATAGTTTCCGATGAATCCATCCCTCTACCTTCTCGCTCTTCTTTTTCCCTGCGCAACGGAACTACCAGCGCAACAAAGCAACCAAGGTCAGCCCCTTGATGCGCGCGTCATTGCGGTGGACCAAACACGGGTAGAGATTGACCGTGGGCTTGCCGATGGTCTACGCCAGGGAGATCGCGTGCGCTTTCTTCCGCCGACTGGTGCCGTAATTGAAGGCTCCGTGTTTGAGCTGACCGACCGCACGTCTGCGATTTTTTTGAAGGAGGTAAGTGGCAGCATCGATGTCGGAACGCGGGCGGAAGCATTTCCATCGGTGCTCAAGTCGGGGCAACAGAAAACCGCAGAAAGCGGGGTCGAGCATCCACCATGGGAGAATGAAATCAATCAGTGGCCGGCAGGGAAACACCTGCTCGCGCCGATGTCAGGGTTGAAACCGGAAGAAAGGGCAATGACCATCAGTGGTCGACTTTATGCCGCATCCGACCTAGTCAATGATGGCGAACGGAATAATAGTTCGAGCTGGTCGCGACTCGGAGCCGATGTGCATTTAGGGAACTTACTGGGGTATGGAGGTGATTTCCATATCGATGTGGAATACAACCAATCGCAGTTCAAACCATCTGGCGGCGCCTCGCAAACCGATAGTCAACTCCGCATTGACCGCATCTCCTACGCCCGCGGTGGTGATCGACATCGTGCCCTGCAATGGCAAATCGGCCGCTTTTTGCAATCGGGATTCCCAGAGTTTGGAGTGATCGACGGCGCCGAAGCCAACTACCGCTTCCAAGGCGGGCAGCGCATGGGTGCTAGCTATGGTTTCCTCCCTATCCTGTATGGCAATTTTGGAACCACACAAGATTCTCAGTTTGCCTTGCACTATCAAGCGCAAAACGAAAGTGGTTCCGCATCCTTTGGTGCGGGCATTCAAAAAACTTGGCATGACTCCGCGGCCGACCGCGATTTACTCGTACTGAAGGCCAACACACGCTCGACTAACGGCATGTATTTCTACGCTAATGCCTGGTTTGATCTTTACGATGGCACCGACAACTTCAAAAATGGTTCCGAGCTCACCCGCGCCACGGCAAGCGGCGGATACCGTTCTCGTGAAGGCAACGGATGGTCCGCCAACGCAACTCTATTCCGCTTTCCTCAGTTATTGCAGACTCAAGTATTTAGCGTAGATCCTGGCGCTCTCATCTATACTCAAAATGAAACTAGGCGACTTAGCGTCGACCTGTTCCGTAGTTTCCAAAAGAACCTTCGTGGGAGTGCACGCATCAGTTACTGGGGAGACCAAGACGATAGTGGCATGGGCGGTGAGTTACGCTGCAGTGTCCGCGATTTGCTCATGGACGGAAGTCAACTGGGCGGTTCCCTCTTCCTCGACCAGGGGCGCTTCACCGATTCCACAGGAATCCGCCTCAACGCAGGATTTCCAACCCCAGGTGGCCGCCTACGCCTCCTGTGGGAAACTGGAGATTATCAGAACAACTCATTCTCCACGCCAAACGCTGATTTGCTACAACACCGGCTACGCGGTTCCTGGGACGTCAGCCTTTCCGACTCCTGGAGCCTCTCCCTTTACTTAGAACAACGCGCTGGCGACCAACAAGATTCGCAAGCTGCTGGATTTTACCTACAGAAGGTGCTTTAGGAATTTCGAACATGACCACAACCCCTCGTCGCCTCAAGGCTCTTTGGCCACTCCTCGCGCCCTTGCTGATTTTTATTGCAGCTTGCAGCACCTACACTGCGCAACAAGATTGGTGGTCTGGCAACGGACCCGTGATTCCGCATGATAACTTTCCGGCAAAGTGCTCTCTTTGTCACGACGGCAGCGCTTGGAACAAAGTCCGTAGCGATTTTGAATTCGACCACGAAGCGGAAACGGGTGTCGCTCTTTCCGGTTCTCACCAGAATGCGCAATGTCTCCGTTGCCATAATGACCGCGGGCCAGTCGCTGAGTTTGCATCCATGGGCTGCGCTGGCTGCCACGAAGATGTCCACCTGGGGAAACTTGGCCAAGAATGCACCGACTGTCACGGAGAGCTCAACTGGGCACCTCAAGGACAGATTGCCGAGCATTCACGTTATGGCTTTGCTCTAGTTGGAGCCCACGCCGCAACATCTTGTTTCCGTTGTCACGAGGGCTTTGAGGCCGGGGTTTTCACTCCAACCGACAGCTCCTGTGAATCCTGCCATGAAGCACCTAGCGGAACCGTTGGCGGTGGCTTCGATCACTTGGCGCAGGGTTTAGTCAACGACTGTCAACGATGCCACAGTCCCACTAACTTTAAGGCGGCGGGTTTTGACCACGCCCAATTCCCATTAACTGGGCGTCACACGACTTTAAATTGTTCCGACTGTCACACCGACGCTGGATTCCTTGGACTCAGCGCTGATTGTTTCAGCTGTCACTCTACAGAATTCCTCGGCACCACCAATCCGAATCACGTGGTTGAGAACTTCCCGATGACTTGTCAAAACTGTCACGGCACCAACACTTGGTCCGGAGCGACTTTCAACCACGCTCAAATTTCTAGCAACTGTAGCAACTGCCATATGCCGGAGTACCTAGCCACTACCAGCCCAGACCATAACGCGCTTGGCTTTTCCATTCGCTGTGAAGATTGCCACGGAACCAACATGTGGCAAGGGGCTAGCTTTGACCACCAGGGGATTACCACGAACTGTGCAGATTGTCACTTGCCTGCGTACAACAGCACAACCAATCCCGACCATGTGAGCGCAGGATTCCCTACCACTTGCGAGAATTGCCACACCAATACCAATAACTGGAACAATGCAAACTTTAACCATGACTTCCCGATTACTTCTGGGAAGCATAGCGGATTTGATTGCGCCGATTGCCATATCAACGGTTTTGGATCCTTCTCGTGCACGGTATGCCACAGCGCCGGTGCTACTAACGGGAAACACGATGGCGTTTCAGGATATGCCTATAACACTGCTGCTTGCTATAGCTGCCACCCCAGTGGCCGCGAATAACTAGCCAGCAGCATGAAAGCCGGTTCGACGGCCTGCGCCTGGTTCCTCGGAACTAAGCGCAGGGCCGCGTACCGCGCTACTGCAACTCGGTAATCCCCATCGAGCTTAGGGTAAGGATTCGTTCTGCGCTACCAACAGGATTGAGAATAAGCGCCTTGGAGTACAGCACCTTGCCAAAGAGAGATGGGTGCGCGGGAATGGCTGCGGATACGGAGCCTTTCCCGTTCTGGTCCAAGGTTCCGCTCAGCATCTGACTGCTCATGGTGTAATTCATGATCGGCGATTGATCCAAGAACAGCCTCCACGGACCGACCTCGACTCCCCCGTAAGGGTCAAACTCGGTCGACAGCACCACCACGAAATCTTTGTTGACGCCAGCAGGTACGGCGATATCGAAATCAAGATTGCCGCTACTTAAGGCATGTACTTCTGGCACAAACAAGGTGCGCATACCGACGATGGCGAGTTGAGTGCTAGGGTTTGGGTTACTTCCGTTCACTGACCACCCTGGGGAGCGCTCCCAATCAAAAAACGGAATGCCTATTTCTTCTAGGCCGTCACCGTCGACATCGCCGAGACGCATGGGGAAGCGAGCGTCATTAAACTCCCCTGGGCTAGGTGACCAAGGAGCCAAGCTTGTCGATAAAGGAAAGCTACCAAGGAAAGTGCCATCGCTGGCAGCGTAATGGGCAAAGGCAATGATGCCTCCTGCGCCAGAAAATCGGACATTGTGGTACATCACGAATTCCGCCTGGCTCAGGTTATTTTGATTGACTTGGAAACCCCGCCAGAAAGTCAGAGAGAAAACGTCATCTCCGGCATATTGGCTTTCTAAACTTGAGATAGAAGTAACCCACAGCTCCGCTCCATTAGTCCCATCCAAAGCACGGTGACTGGTATTGGGACTTGAACCCTCAAGGAAAACCGGATCAGGAATCCCATCTCCTGAAAGGTCTACTCCATAACCAATATATGCCAACATTCCTTGAGGTCCATCTTCACGCCAAATGGTTGAACCATCTTGCCCAGAACAAGCAACATAAGAGTGAGATCTAACCCCTAAAATTAGGTGGGTTATGGAGATTAAAAAGTCAGGAAACCCATCCCCGTCAACGTCCGGTAAAGGGCCGGGTTTGGCAAAATAGGGCACGCCCTCAAATCCCCCATCACCTTCGACGTGTTGCCAAAGGACCGTTAAGGTCGCTCCATCATAAAGCCCGTAATAAATATAACCGTTCCCAGCACTGCTACTGCTACTCCAAAAAAAATCTTCGTATCCATCTCCATTCTGGTCACCTGCGGGAAAAAGGGCGCGCGCACCGAGGATGTCTGGAATCGGCGGTGGAAAACTAGGGGGCTGGGCGACCAAGCCAAGCCATTGCCCTGTTTCCCAATTGAATGAGTTCAACCCAGCATTTGAGCTAAAATCGACTCGATTCACGATAGCTTGAAACCCCCAAGGTGTTTTCAAAAGAGCCCATTGCCCTGTAGAGAATCCAAAGCTATTATTCCGATCAAAAAATTTCTTGGAAGGAACTCCATAAGGCTCAGAATAATGCGCAAAGTAGCCTTCTGCAGTAAGGCCCGAGAATAACTCCGGGCTAAACTGTCCGCGAATCATCGTATCGACCACACCATTTTGGTCAGAATCACCAAAAGTTTGAGCTTCAAACCATTCGAATTTGTACCGTGGGTCCTTAAGAACGGGTGGCCGGATTTCTCGAATTACGTATTCCCGTGGAGCCTGAAATTGCTCCACAGCAAATCCAGAAAACACTATCAACACTGAGAGAATCATTGGTCCACCTCGTCGGCACCTTTGTCTCGGTCGCCGGATGCTGCCCCCGGCCTCTGCTCATTGCCGTGATCAACACCGGTTTCAAGAGCAACGACATTAAAATAAAATGGCGTAAAGTCAATAATTTCATCCTGGGATAGCGGAGCAAGAATCTTAAACTGCCCAGGCAGAGTACTTGCTAAATTGAATCCACCCACCACACCCACGAATGTAATATTCGTTTGAAGAGACATCCGAGGATTTGATGCACCCGGGGGGCCCCAAAAACCATTACCCCGAGTACCGGCAAAACCAACAATGTCAGCATCAAGATCGACTACTCCATCATCCAACGCAGAGTTAGCCATATCAACAAGCACCGGCCCCAAATCAGGACCAAGCCCTGTATTCGGATCCCTTACTAGAGTCGTGTTCCAAATGTTGGTGCGGTACTGGAGAGCAACAGGACCAGGTTCGTCCCACTCATAAATCGCGCGGGGGGTGCTGGACAAACCATTTTGATCGTCAATCTCCAGCGACCAGTCAAATCCGGGCCCTCCATTGCCGACCAAGGTGTTGTGCGCGATAGGCACCAAAAAGAAACCTTTATCAAAACCGCTTTCTAGCCATTGTCCGCGGATGCCACCCTCCGGGTTATTCCAAATGAAGTTGTTGGATAACAGGATGGAAACACCTGCCGGAATGGTGTCCGGCTCTCCGGGGACAATCCCTGAATCGCCGATGGCTCGAATCTTGACCCCAGACATTCCATTGTTGCTAATCGAACAGCGGTTCACTCGCCCTTGACCGTTTGGCACCGTAAAGCCCCTGCCATCGTCATCGATGTTGAATGCCCCTGCAGGATCTTGGTGAATCGTTCCCCAATAAATCCTGGCTGAAAGCCCTCGTTGCGAAGGTAAACTCCATTCGCACCATTGTTATGGATCTCTGATTTGGTGATGCCAACATACAGGCCTTGCGGAGCTATCTGCAGAATATCGGGTAGGTTCACGATTAGGTTTCCTCCAGTATTCGCATAGACGCCATTCCCTAAATTATCCGAGAAGTTACATCCTGCCGCTTGAAGTCCCAAGTAGGACTCTAAGGCAAAAACGTGCACACCGGAGTTTTCCGTTTCCACGGTTGCACCAAACCCTGTGTTGGTCACACTCGTCCCGCCAAGAAGATTGATATTCCCACGTGAATGGTTGAAGGCGGAACCGTAAATTCCATCTGTGCGGAAGTTCGAAATCGATGTTCCTGCCATAGAGACTGTATAGCCGCACTGATAGTCATGAGGGTTTGATGCCGTACCACCACCTTGAGACTCCGCGTAAGCAGCGATATCCCAGCCTCCACTTCCAGGAGATGCCAAATCTCCACCACGCCAAGCTCCGCCAAGGATATCCACGTTTACGGTTGGAATAGGAATTGGAACATAACTCGTTGGTGCATTTCCATATTCACGCAAGTTTTCAAATCCCTCTACAAAGACATGGACCAGTTTCGTGGTTGGAATCATTAGGTCATTAAATCCAACTCTCGGATCTGCAGGTGCCATCACCGCAAAGTCTCCAACCACGGCCAGGTCTTCAATGCGGCCAATCGTTGTGCTCGGGAGCAAGCCTGCTGAGGAACCTCTCGCAACAAACTCAAATCCGGTGCTTGGGGCGCGCAAAATTGGAGGATCTGCCGACGTCGTAATCGTGGAATCTGCAATCGTGCAATTTTGTACTCCAAAGCGAATCGTCGCACCCCCTTCCGCGTTAGCAATGGTGGCGATAGTCTGCCCTGAGAACCGGCAATTCTTAATTAAGACATCGAGTTCACTAAATGCTGCCAGTGATCTAGCCTCCACCGCGACAGCTCCGCCCATCATAGAAATGCCGGTGAAACGAGTGAGGGCTGGCCCCGTAAGCGAGAAATCTAACTCAAAAAGATTCAGGCCTATCCCACCAACAGCATCCCAAACATAGACTGGAACGCTTCCCGATTGTCGGATCGTAATCCCTGGAGGCACTCCGATTGGAAAGATTTCGGCTGTCTGCGGGCTTCCCGTAAGTGGGCGTTGCGAGTACCCCAGTGGATTTCCATTGGGGTCTGACATGCCGATTACATCGATGACAGTGTCGTTTGGCCCTAGAGCCGCAATCCCGTCTGTGATGCTTAAACTAGCACCGGGAGTATTGCCTGAGCCATCAACCACAACTTGAGCTGTAGCAGGAGAGCTAATAAGCCCTACGAATAGGACAAGAGCGTAGAGCGTAGAGCGTAATACATAATCAAACCGTAGCGAATAATGCCTTGTGAAACAGGAAAACTCTGGATTCTTTCAGCTAGCGCGAAACGCCAGAAGGGGAATCCATGTTCCAGCTAGCTAACTGATAGAACGGAGCCAGGCGCTCTAGGTCGGCAACGACGCCGTCGGCAAAGTCTTCACCGGCTTCAATGACTGCTGCTTTAGGCATACGCGCCACAATCTCAATTTGGCTTTGACCGGGCTGCACCACGCCAGCAAAGTCGCGCCAATCGCGGGCACTGAACTTTTCCAGCGGACGCGCACCGCCACGGTCTAACTCAAAAGTAAACCCAGGAGCTGCAGCACATGCAGCAGCCAACTCTTCCTGGCCGTCGCCCTCTTCCGCACGTTTGACCAACACATTCAAGTCGTACCACGCGCTCTCATCGATGCGCAGTCCCCACCAACAAGCATCCTTATCGATACAAATCTGGAAGTGCACATTGTTGCGCGCCGAATCCAAATCCTTGCCTAACTCTTTGCCGAGAAACGACTGCAACTTCTTGCGCGCCTGCTTATCACGAAACAACATGGTGCGCTGACGCACTACCCTCTTGCGGTTGGTGTTGTGCGGATGATGCAAACTCTCGCGCCGCTCCAAACCCAAATCCATGCCGGCATAAGCTTGCTTCAAGCTGTCGCCCATCGCTTGCAGGCGGTGACGCACATCCAAGCGGCGCTGGTTCCACTCCACATCTCCTTGGAAGCGGGGCTCAAAAAGTTCAAAGTCGGCGGGGAAGAACATGGCGGCGATAGGATAAAGCAAACCGTGGGCTGTGTCATTCCACGGATGCTATGAACGACGCCCCGCTCGACCAGCTGCCCGGACCTTTGCGCCGGCTTTTGCGCATGGGCGGCCGTGTGATCGAGGAGCTCACCCACGACGACCTCTCCGGGGTGGCTGCTCAAATGACCTACTATTTCATGCTGGCGCTGTTTCCGTCGCTGATTCTCCTGGTCGGCTTCTTCGATGCACTGCCCCTAGAAGCCGATATCAACCACTTTCTTGAACGCGGCCTGCAGTCCTTGCCAGAAGGCATTGCCGACCTGCTCTCCAACTACCTACGCGATTTCTCAACAAGACGCCCCAGCGGTGGGCTTCTGCTGTGGATGCTGGCTGCTCTGTGGGCAAGTGCGCGTGGGATTCGAGGAGCGCGCAAAGGCCTAAACCGTGTATTCCGCTGCAAGCCGGAGAGCAACTTGGTACTGATTAAATTGCAAGACTTAGGTCTCACCGTAGCCGGGTTGGTCTTGATGGGACTCTCCTATGTTCTGCTCATCGGCGGCAAACAGCTCGGCGCTTTTGTCATTGGGGTTCTACACCTACATCTCACCATGCAGGTAGTGTGGCAGTGGTTGGAACTACCCATGACGATGTTGATGATGACCATCTTCGTCATGCTGGTGTACCGCTACCTCCCCAGCCGACGCGTTGGCTTCCGCCCTCTGCTTGCCGGCGCAGTGCCTACCGTCTTCGCATGGATGCTCCTCGGCGGCATGTTCCGCTTTTGGCTCCAGCACATGGGAAGCTTCGACGAGATTTATGGTGGCCTCGCCAGCTTCTTTCTGCTTATGTTTTTACTCTGGCTAATTTCGCTCGTGCTCTTGCTCGGAGGCGAAGTCACCGCACGTTTGGCGGATCGCGCCGATCGCGCCCAAGCTGCAAAAGAAAACTCTGAGGCCGAAGCCGCGGCATAAAAAAAAGCGGCCCCAGTTTTCACTGAGACCGCAACTCCATCCCCTCAGATGGCACCTTTCGGTGTTTACCCATTACCCCAGGCTTTTAGACCCAAAGGAAATGAGCGATTGTGTTTGCCCCTAGCGAGGCAACAGAGTCCAGTCTAGGACTTTGCCATGAATCCAAACGGCTAATCGCCAAAGAACCTTGAATTGGGGTGGAACGCCCATATTTAAGACTTCCTAAAAGTCGCTGCTATAGAAAGGCATGGTGAACTTTTGTGGTTCTAGGAACAGCCCTCTTACCCTATTTCAACTTTTTGGGTGAATAGCATCGCCCCCCCCCTGATTTGCCCCCCTAAATGGGGTGCTCCGACTAGAAAGAGACTTTCGGCGCCACGCGGGCATCTGGATTCTCCAACTCGAAGTAGTCGCGATTGGTGAAGCTAAACATGCCAGCGACCAAGTTGGATGGGAACTGTTCCATCTTGTTATTGTTCTCACGCACGTTTCCATTGTAGAAACGTAGAGCTGCTTGAATCCGGTTCTCGGTATTCGCCAGCTCCTTTTGTAACTCCAAAAAGTTCGCACTGGCCTTCAAATCTGGATAAGCCTCAAGCCGCACCATAAGTTTTCCAAGCGCGTTTTGCAGCAAGCTTTCATCAGCAGCTTGGCTAGCGATCGCGCCATGATTGCCCGCAGCCTTCTCGCGTAAGTTAACCACCTCTTCCAGAAGCTCCCTTTCGTGCTTGGCGTAACCCTTGGCGGTTTCAATCAGGTTAGGAATCAAGTCGTAACGCCGTTGGAGTTCCGTATCAATATTCGACCAAGCCTCATTGCAGTGATTGCGAATGGAAACCAAGCCGTTATACATGCCGACGAAAATCATCAGCAGCAAAAGCAAAACACCGAGCGGGATGAGCCATAGCATGCTCTGATTCTATTCGCTTTCGAGGTCTTGCGTATCCCCAACCGAGCGCTTCCATTGCACCGCCTCAACATGCTGTAAATCGCCTTCATTTCCCGCCCGGCGCTTTTCAAGCCCCATCAACATCGCATGTTTTCCATAAACGATGAGCTCATCACCAGCCTCAATCACGCAGCTGCCCTTGGGAGCGCCCACATAGGTGCCATCGGCACGTTCTATACCTAGAATCATCACTCCCTCATCGCCGAGGCGCATCTCCATCAGCGCGCGGCCAGCCATCCAATCCCCCGCATCCACCGGGAATTCGGAAACCGAGTAGTCGTGAGATAGGTGGAGCATCTCGGTGTAATCCTGCGCTGTCAGCTTGGTCCACCGGTTGAGAGCCCAGGAGACGGCTACAGAAATTTGACGATCGATCCATTTGGAGTAAGCGACCACGAATAGAAGTGCGATCCCAGCCCCAAGGAAAAGAAAACGAAACCAATAGTGGCTGGAGATTCCACTCGTAGGTAACGCGGTCAGAGATAGCACTAAGGAGCTAACTAAAGTGATGATTCCAGCATTGCCGAGCAGCATGAGGGCCATCACGATTTCCCTGCGCACTGGGTTACTCAACACGATTTCCGCTTCCTTGGTGGTGAAGCCAACGCCAAAGTATGCCGACCGCGCCTGGAATCTAGACACCTGAGGCGACAACCCGGTCATAGAGAGAGCGACCGTGCCGATGCGAACAATCAGCAGAGAAACTGAGAGCACGATAAGGACTGCGAAGAGGGTTAGCATTCCGGGTTTAGTCTAACTCTGGAATAGATAGTCCGGCATCCGCTTTCGGATATCGCATAAATGCTCAAACATGGGCCCAAGGTCCTCCGGCCTCAGGTAGCGATTACGGTAAATCGCCAGAGTACGCCCTTCCAACTCCAATGCTGTGCTTCGATTTTGCAAGAGCAGGGTCATCATGTCGGTGTTGCAAAAGTCATAGGCCAACTTTTTGTCACCGGAGCGCACGGTGAAGGCTTTGGAAAACTCCACCGATTCGAGGTCGATGTCTTCGTAACCCAGAAACTGGCCAAAGCGCGACAACATATTCTCTGGATACACCCGCAGCTCCGGAAAAACCTGCTCGATCTCAAGCAAGGCAACTCCCAGCGTATGAGTTTGCTGATGCTTGCCACTTCCAGTAGTGTAATTGAAGCAAAATGCGGTGGCCGGATAGCCCTCCCATGCGCCATGCAAATAATGCGAAGCTTGGCGGCTATGCCCCAATTGGAGGCGATCGAGGAAGTCATAACGGTTACGCAAGGTGTCGTGGGTGCGGTGATCGTAATCCCAACCATGCTCCAATGCCCACAGCGCAAACGCCTGCCGACGTTTCTGCTCCGCCTTCCATGCCACCACTCCACCGGCGGCAATGGCGACGACTACGAGGATAAGGACAAGGGTATTCATGGCTAGTCTTGGAACAGATACTCCGGCATTCTTTGCCGCAGCGCAACAAGATGGTTCAGTGTGGGCTCTAGGTCTTCTGGCTTCAAAAGGACGAAGGGTGAATTTCCCACGCTATGAGGGTAGTTGATTTCCATGCAACGTTAAACTCCTCCGCTATGGCTACCGACGTAGAAATCGCCCGTCAGTTCACACCACGTCCAATTGCGGAAATCGCAGAGGCGTTGGGAGTGAATTCCGAGGATCTCCAACCTTACGGTCAAGCGATCGCGAAGGTTGATTTGAATGCTTTGAACCGTCCACGCGCGCGCAAAGAAAAGGCGCGTCTGGTCTTGGTTTCTGCAATTACTCCCACTCCAGCCGGTGAAGGCAAGACCACCACCAGCATTGGATTGGCGCAAGCCTTCCACGCGAAAAAGGAGTCGGTTTGTTTGGCTTTGCGCGAACCATCGCTCGGACCGTGCATGGGTGTAAAGGGTGGAGCATGTGGCGGCGGCTACAGCCAAGTCATGCCGTTGGATCGGATTAACTTGCACTTCACCGGGGACTTTCACGCGATTACGTCGGCAAATAATTTGCTAGCGGCGATGATTGATAACCACCTGCATTTCGGCAACAAGCTGCGTTTGGATGTACGCAAGATCTTGTGGCGCCGAGTGATGGACATGAATGACCGTGCGCTGCGCAACATTGTCAGTGGCATGGGCGGCAGCGGACAAGGTGTGCCGCGCGAAAATGGTTTCGACATCACGGCTGCCAGTGAAATTATGGCGGTGCTGTGTTTGTCGACCGATGTCGATGACTTGCGCGCGCGCTTGGAGCGGATCCTGGTGGCCTACGATCTAGATGGCAAACCTGTGTTCGCGAAGCAAATGGACTGCATCGGCGCGATGATGGCTCTGTTACGCGATGCGCTCAGCCCAAACTTAGTGCAAAGTTTTGAAGGAACTCCTGCGTTCATTCATGGCGGGCCGTTTGCGAATATCGCGCATGGGTGCAACTCGGTTTTAGCCACGCGCATGGCGATGCATTTTGCAGAGTGGACGATTACCGAAGCTGGCTTTGGCGCAGATTTAGGTGCAGAGAAATTCTTCGACATTAAGTGTCGTCAGGCGGGATTGGATCCAGATGCCGTGGTTTTAGTCGCCACGATTCGTGCGCTGAAGATGCACGGCGGTAAAGCGAAGAATGATTTGGATGGCGAAGATGTCGCGGCGGTGCAGGGCGGATTGCCGAACCTGGAGAAGCACATTGAGAACATTCAGACTTTGGGCAAACCGCCAGTCGTTGCACTCAACCGTTTCGGCACCGACTCCGATGCCGAGATTGAAGTCGTGCGTAAGCGTTGCGCGGAGCTCAATGTCGAGTTTGCGGTTTCCAATCATCATCCAGAAGGTGGCAAAGGCGCACTAGATTTGGCCGATGCGGTGATGGCTGCCGTCGCGCGTGGCTCCGAACCGTTCACCCCGGTTTATGCGTTGACCGACACTCCGGAAGAGAAAATTCGTCAGGTAGCGCAGAAATTGTACGGCGCCGATGACATCGCCCTGGCTCCTGCAGCCAAACGCGATTTGAAAAACCTCGCTGCGCTGGGTTATGCCGACTTGCCGATTTGCATCGCCAAGGTGCCGGGTTCGTTATCGGACAACGCCGCGCTCATCGGCCGCCCGACTGGGTTTACGGTAAATGTGCGCAATGTGGTGGTGAATGCTGGCGCCGGATTCCTGGTCGTCATCACCGGCAACATCTTCCGCATGCCCGGCCTGCCGCGCGACCCCATGGCCGCGCACATGGATCTCATGCCAGACGGCGAGATTATTGGTTTGGAATAGGGCGGAGAATCCTTGGGGCGGTGCCTTGCCGCTGACCATCGCCCCTTAAGGAAACTCTGATTAAAGAAGAAGTCAAGCCCCCACCCCCACTTGGATTTTGGCGCTGCGGCTGCAGAATAGGTCTGCATGAGCAAACTGCTTGAATCCCTGAATCCGGAGCAACGTCGCGCCGTTGAGACCACCGAAGGACCACTTTTGGTACTCGCGGGGGCAGGTACAGGCAAAACGCGCGTCATCACCGTGCGCACCGCACATTTGCTCAAAAAGGGCGTAAAACCGGAAAACTTGCTGCTGATGACCTTCACCAATAAGGCCGCGCGGGAGATGCGTGAGCGCCTGAAAGGTTTGGCTGGCAAGCAGGCGGACGATGTCACCGTGGGCACCTTCCACAGTTTCTGCATACGCTTGTTGCGCGAACATGCGGAGAAAATGGGGCTGCCGCAAGGCTTTGGCATCTGCGATGGCTCCGACCAGATGACTGCGATTAAGGGTGCGCTGCGTGAATTGCGTATCGCCGAGGCCGACATCAACCCGCGTGCAGCACAGTCGAAGATCTCTCTGTACAAAAACTCGCTCATCACTCCGGACCAAGCGCTAGATGCGGCGGAAGATGACTGGGAAATTTCAGTCGCGCACATTTACGCCAAGTTCGAGCAGCATCTGCGTCGTTCCCGAGTGATTGATTTCGATGACTTCCTCATCTTCGCCTTGCGTTTACTACGCGAAAATGAAGATGTGCGCTTAGCGCTGGAGAAACGTTACCAATACGTGATGGTCGATGAATACCAAGATACCAATGGCCCGCAGTACGGCATTGTGTATGAGCTGGTGAAGAACCATCGCAACTTATGCGTGGTCGGCGACGATGACCAATCGATTTACGGATGGCGCGGCGCCGACATCTCCAAAATCCTTGGCTTTGAAAAGGATTTTCATGGTGCAGTGAAAGTACACCTTGGCACCAATTATCGTTCGACGGTGGAGATCATCGATGCCGCAAATAAGGTGATTCGGAACAATCCGAAACGTCACGATAAGAAGCTGCGTTCGGCTTTGGGCGAAGGCAGTTCGGTGGCGATCATGCGCATGGAAGATGAATCGCATGAGGCAAGTTTCATCTGCTCGGAGATTGAGCATCTGGTCCGCGTGGGTGAAGCGCATTACCGCGATATCGCGATTTTGGTGCGCACCGCACAGCAACCACGTGCCTTTGAAGCCGATTTGCGCGCGGCAAACATCCCCTATCACTTAGTCGGTGGCATGAGCTTCTTCGACCGCAAGGAAGTGCGCGACATTCT
>JASFYO010000002.1:0-171540 GCA_045047305.1 Planctomycetota bacterium
CGGCGTGGGAGTGGCGCGCCCGGGAGGATTCGAACCCCCAACCTCCTGATCCGTAGTCAGGTGCTCTATCCAGTTGAGCTACGGGCGCGTTTTGGAGGGAAGATTTCAACGTCTCCGAGCCCTCCCGTCAAGCTTTGAACTGGAATTCCATGGTGTCATCCAGGCCCAATCTTAAGCCATGCTCTGCTAGTCTAAGGCTTGTCGATGGAGCCCTTCGTTCACCTTCACGTTCACACGGAATACAGCCTGCTAGACGGGGCCAATCCGATTGAGAAATTGGTTCAAGCTGCGGTTGAGGATGGGCACGATTCCATTGCGATTACCGACCATGGCAACCTTTTTGGCGCCATGGAGTTTTACCAGGCGTGCAAAAAGAAGGGCGTCAAACCGATCCTTGGCTGCGAAGTTTATGTCGCCGAGAAATCGATGCATCAAGGTCATAGTCGTCGCGAGAACCCTTACTCGCATTTAACGCTTTTGGCGAACGACGCAACTGGGTGGAAGAACTTGATGCAGTTGAGTTCGGCCGCTTACATTGAAGGTCAACACTTTCGTCCGCGCGTGGATTTAGATTTGATCGCGGAGAAATCGGCAGGACTAACCTGTTTGTCTGGATGCATGAGCGGTCCCGTGAACAAGTTATTGCGCGTCGAAGATGAAAAAGGCGCCATCGCCATGTCCGGCCGTTTGCAGGACATGTTTGGCCAAGAGAACTATTACTTGGAAGTGATGCGCAACGGCATTGCGATCCAAGACAAATTAACCGAAGGTATGGCGCGACTGAAGGGTGCGATGAACGCCCCCATTATTGCCACCAACGACATCCACTACTTGCGCCATGAAGATTGCTCCGCGCAAGATGCAATGATCTGCCTGAACACTGGCGCGCGCCTCGATGACCCCGATCGCTGGCGCATGGACACGGACACTTTGTACTTCCGTAGCCGTGAAGAAATGAATCGCATCTTCTCGGACCTACCGGAAGCTTTGCGCAATACACAAGTCGTGGCTGACAAGATCGATGTCGAGTTAGAGATTGGTCGACTACGCCTTCCAGTTTTCAAACCCGACGATGGAGGCACTCCAGAGCAGTTATTCCGTGATTTGTGCGAAAGCGGATTCGCCCACTTCTACCCTGGGAATCCAGAAGAAGCGCGACAACGCTTAGAATTCGAATACGGCGTCATCAGCGAGATGGGATTCATCTCCTACTTCCTGATTGTGTGGGACCTGATACGTTATGCGCGGGAAGAAGGCATCGCAGTTGGCCCTGGTCGTGGATCAGCAGCCGGATCTATCATCGCTTTCGTGCTTGGTATCACTCGGATTGATCCGCTTAAGTACGACTTACTGTTCGAACGTTTCCTCAACCCTTCGCGGATTTCAATGCCAGATATTGATATCGATTTCTGCAAGGATCGTCGTGAGGAAATGATTCATTACACACGTGAACGCTACGGCAATGAAAACGTTTGCCAAATCATCACGTTTGGAAAGCTGAAAGCAAAGAATGCTTTGCGCGATATGGGTCGGGTGATGGATGTTCCCTTGTCGGAAGTCGACAAAATGGCGAAGAAGATTCCCGAGGGACCCGGTGTAAAACTTGCCAAAGCAATTGAAGATGACCCTGATCTCAAAGAAGCTTTCGAGAATTCGGACCTGCACAAAAAGTGGTTTGGCCTTGCATTAAAAGTCGAGGGTTTATGTCGCAACTCAGGTATTCACGCAGCAGGTGTGATCATTGCGGATGAGCCGCTGCGGGAAATTGTTCCCTTAGCCAAGGTCTCTGGTAACCTCACCACCCAGTGGGATATGAAATACAGCGAGCAATATGGATTGCTCAAGATGGATTTCCTGGGCCTCCGCACCCTATCCATCCTTCAAGAAGCCGTTTCTCAGGTAGTACGGCTTGGAGGTGATTCGATTGAACTAGATGACCTCCCGTTGGATGATCCAGGGGTGTATGAGCTCCTTTGCAAGGGAGACACGGAGGGCGTGTTCCAGCTTGAATCCGGAGGCATGCGCAAACTTCTTGCCGACATCAAGCCATCCTGCTACGAAGACATCATCGCGGTCTTGGCCTTATTCCGCCCAGGCCCGCTGGGATCTGGCCTGCACACCACCTTTGCTCTGCGCAAGCACGGCAAGGAGGAGGTGAGTTATCAACACCCTATTCTCGAGCCCATCCTAAGCGAAACTTATGGAGTGCTAATCTACCAGGAGCAAATTATGCGTGTGGCGCAACGCATGGGAGGCTTCACCCTTGCCGACGCAGACTCCCTGCGCAAAGCGATGGGCAAAAAGAGCCTGGAGCTCATGGAGCAATTTGAGGGCAAGTTCCTCAGCGGTGCTAGCGAACAAGATGTTCCGGATGCTGTTGCGATTGAAATCTGGGAAATGATGAAGAAATTCGCAGAGTATGGCTTCAACAAGTCACATTCCGCAGCCTATGCCATGGTGACTTACCAGGCGGCCTACATGAAGGCACATCATCCGGCCGAGTTTTACGCCGCTTCCTTCACCTATGAGGCATCCGACACCGACAAGCTGCGATCCCTTATTGAAGACGCGCGTAAACATGCAGTACGATTGGAACCTCCCTGTATCAACACCTCAAGCCGGCGCTTCCAAGTAATTGACGGCGAGAAAATCCTATTTGGCCTGGAAGCCATTAAGGGTGTGGGCGGTGGAGCCGCTGACACTTTGGTGGAACTACGCGAAACCCAAGAAAACAAGGTTTTCGAAACCCTAGACGATGTTTTCATTGAGGGTGTAAGCGCTAGCATCAACAAGGGAACTTTTGAAAACCTGGCCAAAGCTGGTGCCTTTGACTGTTTTGGCGAGTCCCGAGTGCACATCATTCCACAGTTGGAAGATCGTCTGCGCTATGCCTCAAGCCTGGCAAAAGATCGAGCCAAAGGACAGGGGATGTTGTTTGGAGCCCCAGAACCAGAACCAGCTGCCATTTCTAACCAGGACAATGCTGATGGCAAACTCAAAACGGCGTCTGAACTATCTCCACCAGAATTAAAGCTGCTTCTGCAACACGAGAAGGAAACCCTTGGCCTTTACCTAACGGCGCATCCATTGGATGACTTCCGTCACTTGCTCGGAGGGATCAGCCCTTGGACGAGTCGGTCCGCGAAGGAGGCTGGCGAAGATGCCAAGCTTGCACTTCCAGGAATTGCCACCATGCTTGTCGTGCGCGGCACTCGTAAGGACCCGGCAAAGAAATTTGCCAAAATGAAGATTGAAGATCTTTACGGTTCTACTCCTGCCGTGGTATTCCCCCGAGTTTGGGAAGAAGTTGCAAGTTTCTTGGAGGAAGATTTCGTCGGTTTGTTCCATGGCCGGATTCAAATATCCAATGATGAGCCAGAAATGATTGTGGATCGCATTGAACCCTTAGGAAGCAAGGAGGACATGCGATTGAAGGGTGTACTTGAGATTCGTCTGCCCGCTGGAAACCAACCAATCGAAGAAATACAAAAACTTCTACGCGCCAATACTGGAGAAGCAAGAGTACGGTTTGTAGTCCAGGACCATCGGAACCAATCTAGATACATCCGTGCTGGTGGCGAATGGTCAGTAAAACTGGACTCTCAGTTGATTGATGAACTCAACTTGCTTCTCGGAACCAATTGCGCGCGCGCTGTGATGGAACGTGGAACGGTGGAGAGAGAACGGAAACCTGCTTGGAGCCGCTAACAGTCCCCCGGCACCACCTTGCTCCCCGAGCGTAACTAAAACAAAAAAACGGCTGGCAGGATGATTCCTGCCAGCCGTGGTGCGTTCCGCAGAACGAACTACTCAGCGACGACGTCTGCCTCTTCTTCCGAGCGCTCAACGAGCTCCCAAATGACGACAGGTGCATTATCACCCAAACGTGGTTTAGCCAGTTTCAGGATACGGGTGTAACCACCTGGACGATCCTTGAAACGAGGGCCAATGACGTCAAACAGCTTAGTCGTTGTTTTACGATCATTACCAAGAATGGCAAGTGCACGACGGTAATTATGCAGGTTCTTGACCTTAGCCAAGGTAATCAACTTCTCCACGAATGGACGATGCACTTTTGCCTTAGTAACGGTGGTCTCAATGCGCTCATGCTCGATGAGTGCTTGGGTCAGGTTACGGGCGAGGGCGCGCCGGTGGGAACCGGTACGGGAAAGGTTGTTGGTCTTTACGCGGTGACGCATTGCAGGTCTCCTAGTTGGCGGAGCCGAGAAGGGCTTCGCGGTCCATGCCTATGGAGAGGTCGAGGTCGCTCAGTTTGCGATCGATCTCGGTGAGAACAGTTTGGCCAAGGTTCTTGATTGCCAATAGCTCATCTGGAGCTTTGAACACCAAGTCCTCGAGGGTGCGGACTTCTGCCACATCCAGGCAATTGCGTGCCCGGGTGGAAAGGTCCAAGCGCTCAATCGGCTCACTCAAGAGACCAATCACGCGCTCACGACGACGCTCAGCAGCAGCATCGACGGCCTGGACCTCATCCACAACCGAGACACCATGTACAGCGTTGTTGAACTGAACGAATGGGTTCAGGTGCTTACGATAAATCTTGGCAGCCTCGACCAAAGCCATGTCTGGCTTGACGGTGCCATCGGTCCAGATTTCTAGGACCAAGCGATCGTAGTTTGTGAACTTACCCACACGGGTTGCTTCGACGCCATAGCGCACACGCAAAACCGGGCTGTAAGCTGCATCCAATGGGATGAGGCCGATTTCGTCCATGGCCTCTCCGGTTTCATCTGCAGCAACATAACCACGGCCACGGCGAACCGTGAGCTTGGCAGAAACAGCTGCGTTCGAACCACTGAGAGTACAAATTTGAAGGTCTTGATTGACAATCTCAACACCTGCCGGACAGACGATGTCGGCAGCAGTCACGATTCCCTCTTCCGACCTATCCAAAGTGAGAGTCACAGGAAGTTCGCTCACTTCGACTTGGACACTCAGGCGCTTAAACGCCAGGACCAATTCGGTGACATCTTCCACCACACCTTCAATGGTGCGGAACTCGTGCTCGACGCCTTCGATTTCCACTGCAGTGACTGCAGTGCCTTCGATGGATCCAAGCAACACACGACGGAGACCATTTCCAATGGAATGGCCGAAGCCCTGTTCAAAGGGCTCGATGATGAACTTACCGTAGGTGTCAGAAGCAGAAGACTGCTCTTGGACAACACCGGATGGTAGTTCGAAGTCACGCCAGCGGATGCGCATGTTAATTCGTTACTGGGTTTTAAGGCCTAAGGCAAAGATGGGAATCAGACGCGACGCTTTTTGGGCGGGCGGCAACCGTTGTGTGGCAACGGAGTGAAATCCTCAATGGACGTGACCCGAAGGCCACCATGGTTCAGACCCCGTATCGCGCTTTCGCGACCGGAACCTGGGCCTTTCACGCGGACCTCAACCTCACGCAAACCCATCTTCGATGCGGTTTCTGCTGCGCGGATTGCGGCCTGTTGAGCGGCGAAAGGAGTCGACTTGCGCGAGCCTTTATAGCCCACGCCACCTGGTGATCCCCAAGCAATGGTATTGCCTTTAGGATCAGTCAAAGTGATGATCGTATTGTTGAAGGTGGAACGCACGAAAGCGATGCCTCGGGCACCGCATTTCTTTAGTTTGCGTTTGCTGCTGCGTGCTGCACTCATCGTTCTGTTTCTCTTAAGCTGTGGCTGTTAAGGGGATGCAAGCTAGGCTTACTTCATCGACTTCACCGACTTCTTGCCGGCAACAGTCTTCTTTGGCCCTTTACGACTACGGGCATTAGTACGCGTACGTTGACCGCGGACCGGAAGGCCACGGCGGTGACGTAGCCCGCGATAGCAGGCAATATCACGCAGGCGGTTAATCGCCTGAGTGTTAGTTCGACGAAGCAGGCCTTCGACGACACAGTTGTTTTCCATGTAAACCGCGATACTGGAGAGCTCGTCATCAGACAGCTCTTTCGCGCGGCGGTTTGGATCCAAGTTCAGATCTTCACAGATCTTCGCAGCAGTGGTGTTGCCTACTCCAAAGAGGTAGGTCAACGCAATCACAGTGCGCTTGTCGTTAGGAATGTCTACACCAATGAGGCGGGGCATGTTATTCGCTTAGGAATGGGACGGGATGGGACCGGAATTAACCTTGAACCTGCTTGTGGCGAGGGTCACGGCTACAAATGACGCGGACCTTGCCATGGCGACGGATCACCTTGCAGGAACCGCAAATGCGGCGGACGGATGCGCGGACTTTCATCTTTCTAGATTCGTATTTAGTTGGACCACCTATCGACGGCCACGGCCGTAGCGCCGACGACGTTCACCCCGATACACAATGCGGCAGCGGGTTAGATCGTAAGGCGACAATTCGATGGTTACGGTGTCTCCGGGAGTGATGCGAATGTAGTGCATGCGCATTTTTCCGGAAATGTGTGCGAGAATCTGCTGACCATTCTCGAGTTCTACATTGAAGGTCGCGCCAGGAAGGGTTTCCTTAACGACGGCGGTCAATGTAATGGGCTCTTCTTTAGCCATGCAGATTAGGCTAGGTTGGTTTTTCCGAGCGCTTCCTGCACAGTGTTGAGGAAATCCTGCTGGATATCTTCGACTGGGCGATCTGCGTTGATTTCAGAAAGGAGTCCCCGCTCGCTATAAAAAGCGACCAAGGGTTCGGTGGTTTCTCGGTAAACCGAGAGACGATGTTGGATGACGTTTTGAGTGTCATCCTTCCTTCCACGCCCCAGCAAACGAGCTGTCAGGACGGTGTCGGAAGCCGTGAAGTATAGCGCAAGCCCAATAGAACCGCTAGGAGAAGCAGCATCTAAAGCCTTTGCCTGGACCAAAGTCCGAGGAAAACCATCAAGCAGGAGGACATCCTCCGGACTGAGGGCGTCAATTCGGGCTGCAACCATGCCAACCATGACTTCGTCAGGAACTAAATCCCCACGACTCATAAAGGCATTGGCTTGTTGGCCCGATTCTGAGCCGGCAGCAACCTCTTCACGAAGAAGATCACCCGTTGACAGGTGAATCCACCCATGCGCTTTAGCAGCAAGCTGTGCTTGTGTACCTTTCCCTACTCCAGGGGCGCCAAGAAGAATGGTAATCATGATTACTTACGGGTCCAGGCTGCTTTACTGCCGCCCTTCCCCTTCTTGCCCTTAGAGCTACCCTTCATGAAGCCTTCATAGTTGCGCATCACAAGTTGGGCGTTGAGGCGGTCCACCATGTCGAGGGCTACGCCCACCACAATGAGGATGGAAGTTCCACCAAGGAAGTATGCAATCATCGGGTTCACGTGGAGATTGCCAATCAAAATGTTAGGCATGACCGCAATCACTGCGAGGAACACCGAGCCCGCAAGCGTAATCCGATCCAGCACAAAGCTGAGGTATTCGGAAGTAGCTTTTCCAGGGCGGATACCAGGAATGAAAGAACCATGGTCTTTCAAGTTACTGGCAATGTCATCTGGCTGAAACATCAGCCTCGTCCACATAAACGAGAAGCCGATGATCATGGCTGTGTAGAGAGCAATGTAGGTAAAGCCCGCAGTATCCATGAGGTGTCGCATCCAACTGAATCCCGGCATGGAGCCGAGTACGTTTGGAACGATGAAAAGTGCCGAGGCAAAGATGATTGGCATGACTCCTGCCTGGTTGACCTTAATCGGCAAGTAATGCCGTTGTCCCCCCATGACCTTGCGGCCGCGGGTCAACTTTGCTTGTTGAATCGGAATACGTCGTTGGCCTCGTGTCAGGTAAACGACCACAATCACAATCACTACCCACATCACAGCCAAGGTAACCCCCAACTGGTGGGCATCGTCACGCAAGGCAAAGGCTTTCTGAACAGTACTCGGTAACCTCGCGATAATTCCCGACATAATAATGAGGGAAACTCCGTTGCCGAGGCCATATTCGGTGATTTGCTCACCGATCCACATGATGAACATCGTGCCTGCAGTAAGAGCGAGCATGATGGCAACCGTGTAGAAGAACGACCCCCCATCTGGCATTAAGCCGTAGGCTGGGTTGTAGACCACACCGTAAACCACAAATAACCCCTGCAACAGGCAGATTGGGATTGTAGCTATTCTTGTGAGCTGGTTGATTTTCTTCTGACCAGCAGCCCCTTCTTTCGACAGCGCTTCTAAGGAAGGCACCACCTTGGTGAGGAGACTAAAGATAATGGATGCCGAAATGTAAGGCATCACACCCAGCGAGAACAGGACCGCTTGGCCCATGCCCGCACCAGTGAACGCATTCATAATGCCGAACAAAGCATTCGAATCCGCTTTACTCGCTGCCGATGCAACTGCCGACAAATCGATACCAGGCAATGGGATATGAAAGCCCAAGCGGTAAACGAAAAGCAACATGAACGTCGTGGAGATTTTCGCACGAAGTTCTGGAACCCGCAGAATGGTCAGAAATTTGTCCATCGGTGATTAATCGACTAGCTCGACGGATCCGCCGGCAGCCTCAATCTTGGTCTTTGCAGTACCCGAGAATTTGTGAGCCTTAACGGTCACTTTATGACTGATCTCACCTTGGCCCAAAACCTTCAACATGTCGCCGGTTTTACGGGCAAGACCACGCTCAAGGACAGACTTAAGATCCACCACCTCGCCATCTTCGAAAGCCGAAAGGGCTTCGACATTGACCAAAGTGAAGTGCTTCTTAAAGCGGGCGTTAGTAAAACCGCGTTTGGGCATACGGCGGAAGATAGGCATTTGCCCACCTTCGAAACCAATCCGCGGGTGGTCACCAGAACGGCTACGTTGGCCGTTATGGCCGCGACCAGCAGTCTTGCCTTTGCCGGAGCCGACACCACGGCCGACTCGCTTGCGCTTTTCGTGGTTATGACCACGAGCTGTGACATCATGGATTTGCATTAGAGTTCGACTCCACGCAGTTCTGCGATTTCTTCCTTAGTGCGAAGCGCACCTAGGGCGACAATGGTCGCTTTAACGAGGTTGATCGAGTTAGTCGATCCGTAACATTTGGTGAGCACATCGCGCACACCAGCAAGTTCCAACACTGCGCGCACCGTACTGCCAGCAATAATGCCGGTACCAGGTGAGGCAGGGATAATACGCACTTTCGAAGAACAGTAAATGCCTTCAATCTCGTGCGGGATGGTGGTACCGACCCGAGGGACGCGTACCAAATGCTTTCGCCCATCCTTAAAGGCCTTCTGCATGGCTGCTGGAATCTCCTTCGCCTTGCCGAAACCAAAACCGACGATGCCGTCTTGGTTGCCGACTACAGTCAAAGCAGAGAAAGCAAAGCGACGACCACCTTTGACCACTTTGGCCGAACGGTTGACTGTAATACGCTCTTCTTTTAGTTCACCAAGCTTCTCAGCATCGGTGCGGTCGATGAATTCAGGTAGTTTGTTGTACATGGCTTCTTTCGACTAGAACTTAAGTCCGCCTTCGCGGGCAGATTCGGCAAGGGCCTTCACGCGGCCGTGGTAGAGGTACCAGCCACGATCGAACATGACTTCTTCAACACCGGCGGCTAATGCGCGTTCGGCTACTTTGGCACCCACGATTTGAGCACAAGTGGTTTTATCCTTGCCTTCACACTCGGTGCGCACTTCTTTGTCCAAGGTACTGGCACTCGCAAGAGTGACGCCAGCCATGTCATCGATGAGCTGAACACTAATGTGCTTAGAGCTGCGGAAGATAGACAACCGCGGACGATCGGAAGATATGCGCAAACGACGGCGCACACCCATCGTCTTGCGATGGCGTTTCTTCCACTTCTTCTTTTGCTGGAGATGGTCCATGATTATGTCAGGGATTTACCTGCCTTGCGACGAACGACCTCGTCGGTGTAACGGATGCCTTTACCTTTGTAAGGTTCAGGCGGACGAACGCGGCGAATGTTGGCAGCGAACTGGCCAACCGCTTGCTTATCAATACCGGACACCAAAAGGGTGGTCGGATTGGTACATACAACAGTGACACCCTCCGGAGGAGTGCAAATCACCGTGTGACAGAAACCAATTTGCATTTCGATTCCTTGACCGTTTGGCTTTGCATTCCAACCGGTACCATGTATCTCAAGTCCCTTGGAATATCCTTGCGTCACTCCAACCACCATGTTGGCGATATGAGCACGAACAAGACCGTGCAGTGCACCTGCATTCTTGGAAGAACCGGCGCCGGTCTGGCTGACTTTGACGGAATCCCCCTCCACGGCAACAGAAATCTCAGGGAACAATGGGAACGTGAGTTCACCTTTTGATCCTTTGACCTCAACCGAGTTGGCACTTGCGGTGACAGTGACTCCCGTTGGGAGTTTGACTTCTTTGTTTCCGATGCGCGACATGACTAGAAAATCGTGCAGAGGATTTCACCACCAACGCCCATTTCTTTGGCCTTCCGACCACTCATGACGCCTTTTGAGGTAGTGATAATAGTAACGCCGAGTCCACGACGAACCAGCGGAACCAATTCGGTGCTGCGGTAAACGCGGCAACCCGGCTTGGAAATGCGTTCAATCTCTTGGACTGCAGGCTTGCCGTCGCGATCGTACTTAAGATGGAGACGCAAGGTGTTGCGTGGACCTCCATCCTCGAGGATCTCAACGTCGTTGAGGTAACCCTCTTCCTTCATGGTCAACGCGATTGCGCTTTTCATTTTGGAAGTTGGCATGTCTACCGACTTACGACGCACCGAGAATCCGTTACGGATTCGGGTGAGCATGTCGGCAATGGGATCTGTCATTGTCATGATGAAAACTCCTTTTTAGGAGGCAGTTTCCCCCTACCAGGAGGACTTACGGACACCGGGAAGAAATCCTTCGTGCGCTAGGCGACGAAGAACGAGGCGGGAAATTCCAAAGCGGCGAGAATAGCCCTTCGGACGTCCGGTGATATTGCACCGGTTATGTAAGCGCGTAGCACTTGCATCACGCGGCATACGTTGGATTGCTTTGTAAGCCTCGTTCTTTTCTTCGAGACTTGCGTTGGGATCCTTGATTACCTTGACAAAAGCTGCGCGACGCTCGGCATGAACAGCAACGAGACGCTGACGCTTCTTCTCACGGTGGATGACACTAGTTTTAGCCATGTTAGTTTTCCTCCCGCTTACGGCGGAAAGGCATTCCGAAGCCATCAAGTAGGGCGCGGCCCTCGGCATCGGTGCAAGCGGTGTTCACGAAAGTGATGTTCATTCCTTGAGGAAACTCGATGCGATCCAGTTCAATCTCAGGGAAAATGCTTTGCTCGGTGAGCCCGAGGCTAAAGTTTCCTCGGCCATCGAAGTTAGTCTTGATGCCCTGAAAATCGCGGATTCGCGGCAGAACAATCGAGATAAGGCGGTCCATGAACTCGTACATGCGAGCGCCACGCAGAGTGGTTACGCAGCCGATAGGCATGCCTTCACGCAGGCGGAAGTTCGCGACCGATTTGACCGCTTTTTTGATCACAGCCTTTTGGCCAGTAATCTTGGTCAAGTCTTTAGCAGCGCTTTCAACAGCTGCCTTGTTCTCCACCGCACGCGAAACGCCCATGCTGACCACAACCTTGGTCATGCGTGGAATCTGGTTCACGTTGCGGTAACCAAAGCTCTCGGTCAATGCCGGAACAATGGCTTCCTTGTATTGTGTGTGGAGTCGTGCCATGGATTAGTTGAACTTGGTGCCGCAGGGAACTCCGACACGAATCTTCTTGCCGTCGACTGCGACGGATTTGGTTCGTACGCCCTTGCCAGCCTTTTCAGACCACAAAAGCACCTTCGAAGAAGCGATTGGGAACTCACGCTCCACAGTGCCACCTTCTGGATTAGCCTGAGTTTTTTGCAGGTTCTTCACGCGTACATTGACGCCTTCGACCAGCACTTTGTCAGCCTTGTTTAGAACGCGCAGAACTTTCCCACGCTTGCCCTTATCGTTACCCGACAGGACTTGAACTTCATCACCTTCTTTGACGTGCATCTCAGACCACCTCTTGGGCGAGGGATACGATCTTCATGAAGTTGCGCTCGCGTAATTCACGCGCCACAGCACCGAAGATGCGCGTACCGCGCGGATTGTTATCGTTGTCGACTAAGCAAAGTGCGTTGCCGTCAAACTTGACGTAACTGCCATCCTTGCGCCGAACTTTCTGACGGGTGCGAACGATTACGCCGCGCACCACTTGGCCGGTCTTGATATCAGAACCAGGCTGAGCCTTTTTGACCGAAGCGACTACCACGTCGCCAACACTAGCAAATTGACGGCCTGAGCCACCAAGCACCTTAATGCACATGACCACTTTGGCGCCAGAGTTATCGGCGACGGTCAATCGTGTTTGCATTTGAATCATGGGTATTCTCCTTGTTGTGCTGAGACTACTCTTGTGGAGCTTGTTCGGTGACGCGAATGAGGCGCCAGCATTTGGTCTTGCTGAGAGGGCGAGTGCCCATCACTTCAACCCTATCCCCAACCTTCGCTTCGTTGTTCTCGTCGTGGACGTAGAACTTCTTGCGAATCTTGATGGTTTTACGGTAAAGCTTGTGCTGGGTCAGGCGCTCCACCTCAATGGTGATGGTCTTGTTGGCTTTGGTCGAAACCACTTTGCCTTGCATGACCTTGCGCGTGCCGCGAGTTGATTGTTCGTTAGCTGTCATCTTAAACTCCTGTTACTCGCTTAACGCGACTCCTGACCAGCGATTCCGTCTATGCGCTCCTGCAGAATGGTCTGCATGCGAGCGATATCGCGGCGGGTCCGGCGAATTTTCGCTGGATCCTGAATCCCTTCCGTTAGGGAACGGAAACGCAAATCGAAGAGTTCCTTATCCATCGTTTCGATATCGAAACGAATCTCTGCGTCATCCTTGCCTCGAATTTCTTTGGCTTTCATGTTTCTGATCCCTTAGATGTTTTTCTTGGTGATCATCCGGCAGCGCATTGGCATCTTGTGCGCAACACGATTGAATGCCGTACGGGCAGTGCCTATATCAACACCGCCGATTTCGTAAATCACGGTTCCAGGAAGAACAACAGCGACCCAACGATCGACATCACCCTTTCCGTTACCCATGCGCACTTCCTGTGGCTTTTTAGTCACTGGCTTGTGCGGGAAGACTCGGATCCACATCCGGCCCTCGCCCATCGCGCGGTTACAGGCGATACGGCCAGCCTCAATAGTGCGGGAATTTAACCAGCACCACTCAAGAGCCTGAAGGCCGAATTCACCGTAAGACACCCGGTTCCCCCGAGATGCGGAGGCAGTGCTAACCCGCTTATTGGGAGTTTTAATCCCCCGGCGGTGCATATTGGATCCTGCTGCACCTTTGCCATCAGGCTTCTGGCAGCGGTAGGTTCCTTTGATCTTGCCGCGTTGTACCTTCCGGTACTTGGTTCTCTTTGGCATCATCATGGCTTTATCTCCTTTACGCTAAGCCGAAGCCTAGGCGCGGGTGGTTTCTCCAGTGAAGATCCAGACTTTGACGCCCAACACACCATAGGTGGTCATAGCTTCGCTGAAACCGTAATCGATTCTTGCCGACAATGTCGACAAAGGCACCCGACCGCTACGCTGGGTCATTTGACGACTCATGTCTTTGCCATCAATACGGCCAGAGACTTGAATCTTGACGCCTTCAGCACCAGCATTCATGGTGTTCTCCATGATGCGCTTCATTTGAAAGCGTGGGGAAACGCGACGCTCGATTGCAGCTGCAAGGTTCTCACAAACAGTCTGTGCATCAAGGTCCCAGTGGCGAACCTCTTGGATATCGAGTTTAATCTCCATGCCGGTGATTTTCTCAAGATCAGCAACAAGCTGGTCTCGGGTGGCGTAACCACGTCCGATGACCTCGCCTTTACGAGTGACTGTAAGACCAACGGTCATACGATCGCCACGCTGTTGAATCTCAATCTTGGAAACGATGCCTTTACGGAAACGTTTCTTGATGAGCTTACGGACGTTAAAGTCCAAAAGAACCTTTGCAGGGTAATCTTCGCCGCGTGCAAACCAGCGGGAGCGCCATGGCTCACTTACGCCGATGCGGAAGCCGATTGGGTGGATTTTCTGTCCCATGACTAGTTAACCTTTTTCTCGGATACTGCAATGCGGAAGTGCGAAGTGCGGCGGCGCAGAGGCATCGCCCGGCCCATAGGACCTGGACGGAAGCGTGGGCGACCATGAATCAATGGGCCTTCATCGACCCGGGCATCGCTGACGACTAGACGATCAACATCAATGGTGTCGTTTTGGCCAGCGTTTGCGATTGCGGAGCGCAAGACCTTTTGAAAGATCGAGGCACCGCGAGTGTGATGGCCATCCAGAAGGATGAGTGCACGGTTGACATCCAGCCCGCGAATCAGGTTCGCAGCGGGGCGAGCCTTCCTTGCAGACATGTGGGCGTAACGGTGTGAAGCGCGGAATTCCATTTGGTCTTACCTCTACTTCTTGTCGTGGCCACGGAAGGTACGCGTTGGAGAGAATTCCCCCAAACGGTGACCGACCATATCTTCAGAAATGAAGACCTTGGTGAACTGACGGCCGTTGTGAACCATAAAGGTCATTCCGACGTAGTCCGGGGTGATGGTGGAAGCACGAGCCCATGTTTTGATGGGCTTTTTGTCTCCAGCTGCTTTGGCCTTGTCGACCTTGCGCTGAATGCGCGGGTCGATCCATGGCCCTTTCTTGATGCTGCGGGTCATCGGTTGTTATCTCACTCCCTTAGGACGACGGCGCACGATGAACTTAGAAGTTGTCTTGCGCTTGTTGCGGGTCTTCATTCCTTTGGTCGGCTTGCCCCATGGGGTCACCGGGTGTTTACCCTTGGTGCGGCCTTCGCCACCACCGTGCGGGTGTGCTGCAGGGACCATTGCGACACCACGTACGTGTGGCCGCTTCCCCCGGTGGCGATTACGCCCTGCTTTACCCAACTTGATGTTTTGGTGATCAGCATTGCCGACCTCCCCTACCGTTGCGCGACATTCAATGTGCACGCGACGGAGTTCACCAGACGGCAAAGAGATGAGGGCGTAGTTACCTTCGCGCGCAGCCAAGCGTGCCGAAGCACCAGCCGTGCGCACCATTTTGGCGCCCTGGTTTGGACGCAATTCAATGTTGTGCACATTGAGTCCAAGCGGCATATCCTTCAGCTTCATCGCACAACCGACTTTTGGCTCTGCCTCTGGGCCGGCCATGACAGTGTCGCCTTGCTCCAGGCCTTTTGGCCAGATGATGTAGCTTTTGGCTCCATCGACATAATGCAGCAATGCAATGTAAGCGGTGCGGTTCGGGTCATACTCAATGTGAGCTACCGTCGCTGGAACGCCTTCCTTGTTGCGCTTAAAGTCAATCATGCGGTAGCGACGTTTATGTCCACCACCACGATGCCATGCCGTGACGCGACCGCGGTTGTTACGACCGCCAGTCTTCTTCAACGGCGCCAACAAACTCTTCTCAGGAGTTTGACGGGTTAGTTCTGCACGATCCAACACCGATCCGCCGCGGCGGCCAGGTGAAGTCGGCTTGTAGTACTTGATTCCCATGATTCTGAAACTCTGACTCTGGGCCTAAAGGAGGTCGATTTTCTCGCCGGCCTTGAGCTTCACCAATGCGATCTTAGTCGCTGGCGATTGGAAATAGGAGGCACCCCGACGACGCATTTTGCCGGGACGCAACATGGTGTTGACAGAGTCAACTTTCACTTCAAACAACATCTCGACTGCCTGAGCAATCTCGATGCGGTTTGCACCACCGGCCACTGCGAATCGGTAGACGTTGAGACGCTCTTGCTCCGCGGTTGACTTTTCAGTCAAGATGGGCTTGAGGATCAACTGGTAGGCTTCTGCTTTTTGCATGGCTGGGCTCCTTAGGATTCCTTGCCGGATTGAACCCGCGCGATGATCCGGTCCAAAGCACCTTCCTGCATCAACACCATCTTGTGTGCGAGCAAATCGTGTGCGTTGACCTCATCGGCGGTGCGAATGCTGACTTTCGGGAAGTTGCGGAAGCTCTTCCAGATGTTGCTGTCGCGCTCGGTGGTAATCACCAAAGCGGAACCAGTCAGGTTGTTATCGGCAAGAACCTTGCGAGCAGTCTTAGCTGAAGGAGCATCGAAGCTCAAGCCAGTAGCCTGAATCAATTCTTTGTCCATCATCTTGCCGAGTAGCGCAGAGCGCATAGCGACGTGACGCATTTGACGCGGGAAGCTGTAGTACCAGTTGCGCTTATTCCGAGGACCGAAGGTGGTTGCACCACCTACCCACAAAGGGCTACGACGGTCACCGGCACGTGCGCGGCCAGTTTTCTTCTGCTTCCAAGGCTTCTTGGCGTGACCGGCCAACTCGGACCGGTTCTTGGTGTGCGCATCGCCCTGACGGCGGTTGGACTGGTACATCACTACCGTGTCCTTCAAGGTTTTGTAAAGAACCTTATCGCCGAGGTCGACATTCACTTCCTGCTCGCCAGTCTTGGCGGAGGACATGTCGTAAGTGAGGACGGTACCCATTAGTTGTTACCCCCTTTCGCCTTGCCAGTCTTAGCAGTGACGATGTGGATCAGACCGTTTGGAGGGCCTGGGATGCCGCCGCGGACCAAAATCAGGCCCTTCTCGGCATCGACGCCTTCGATGACTAGGTTCTTAACCGTACGCCGGACATCTCCGAGGTGCTTACCCATGCGTTGGCCTTTGAAAACACGGCCAGGATAGGCACATTGTCCAATCGAACCCGGGCGACGCACGTTCATACAACCGTGGGTTTCGTTACCCCGTTGGAAGTTGTGTGCCTTAATCGTTCCAGCAAAGCCCTTACCCTTGGTGGTACCCACGATGTCGACCATGTCGCCAACCGTGAAAGTATCTGGGCCGAGCTCTTGGCCGACTTCGTAGGAATCAACAGCATCAACGCGGAACTCGCGCAGAACGCGGTGCGCTTTCACACCAGCTTTTTCTGCAGCAATACGCTGAGGCTTCTTAGTGTGCTTATCACGGGCCGGAATGAAGCCAAGCTGCACAGCGGTATAGCCATCACGCTCTTGCGTGCGCAAACCGGTGATTGTGCAGGGGCCCGCTTCGAGGACCGTGACGGGGACGACGTTGCCGTCCTCGCGGAAGAATTGGGTCATGCCCTTTTTCTTCGCCAGCAGGAATTTTTTATCAGTCATTTCTTTGCCCCGTATCCATGTCGGGAAATTCGCAGAGGCACCCTCTCAGGGCACTTGCGGGAAGTTTGGTTTCGATGTCTTAGAGTTTGATTCGGACGTCGACGCCAGCAGAGAGCACCAAACGGTTGAGTGCATCAATGGTCTGCGGAGTTGGCTCCAGCAAATACATGAGCCGCTTATGGGTGCGGATCTCGAACTGCTCACGGGCCTTCTTGTTAACGAATGGCGAACGCAACACGGTGTAGCGCTCGATGCGGGTTGGAAGCGGGATCGGACCGGAAACCTTCACGCCAGTAAGACGTGCTGCCTCCATGATCGATTCAGTTGCCTGATCGATGGCCTCGTGATCGTATGCTTCGAGTCGGATTTGGATTCTGTTGGCCATGTGTAGATGGACTTCAAGCCCCGTTTTATCTATCCGCCACGCAAAAGCACGTGGTTAGGTCCAGATTTAAACGAGGCTACCCCTAAAAACGGGCCGCGTATTCTAGACGGAACTGACCACAGGTCAAGGCTTTCCGCCCCTTTCCGGTCTCCTTGAGCATATTTAGTGGTGCTTTCTATCAATTACCCTTTCCACAGGGCAAGAACCCATCTGGAAGCATGTGGAAATCGGCCATCCCTTGGGTAATGGAGCGCAAAGCAGTCGCATACGAGGTCATGCGCGAGAGCGGCACCTTGGCACTAATTGTACGCCATCCCTCCTCTGCTTCTACTTCAACAATACGCGCCTTGCGTTTCTGCAAATCTGCCAAGACTCCAGAAAATGAGGCTTCTGGCACGCGGACCTCAAGCCCCATCTGCGGCTCCAAAACCTGGGAATGGGCACGAAACGCCTTCGCCACTGCCACCTGGACTGCCCCCACAAGCATCTCTTGAGAAGGCGCCTGCTGGGCGCTGGTTTTCCATTCCATCAGCATCAAGCGAACCTTGACCATGGGATGCCCTGAAGCACCGACCCAACCTTTCAATAAAAGCGGGTCGCCCAGGTGCTCCAACAGGGCCTGCGGTAAAAGCGCACAGGCTGGCGACAACTGAAACAGCGGCGCATCAGCCTCTTGAGGCTCCACCCTGACAGTGACCACTATGGCATCCCCCTCTTCGTGAGGCACCTGTAGTTCCGCGGAACACTCTACAGGTGCTTTCAGAGTCTCGCGGTAGCGCACACGTGGCATTCCCGCTCGCACCTCCAACTGAAAGTCGCGCTGAAGACGATGCACCGCAACCTCGAGATGAAGCTCCCCCATGCCTGCCAAGAGAAATCCACCGGTATCTTCATCGGCAACCATCTCCAAAGTGGGGTCCTCCCGTAACAAAAGACCTAAAGCTAATTCTAGTTTGACTTGCTCCCCTGCATGTCGCGCCTCTATGGCTAAACGCAGAACTGGATCCGGAAACTGAATTGGCTGCATGAGCAGCAAATGCCCAGGTGCGCACAAAGTGTCACCGGTCTTGACCCGCGGCAAACCAGTGACTGCAAGGAGTCCTCCGGGAGACACTGAATCAAGCTTTTCACGCTCATCGGCGTGCATCGCATACAAGCTTTGTAATTTCTCGAGATGGCGCGTGCGGGCATTTATCAAGGCAGCGCCGGGCATCAAGGTTCCGGCAAACACGCGGAGGAAAACTAAATCGCCATGCTTCTCATGCACGACCTTAAAGCAGAAGGCTGCAATCGACGCCTGCGGATCCGGAGGCACTGGGTGAGAGACCCCTGTGTCGGGATCAATGGCCTCTGGCGCGGAACATTCCTCTGGCGACGGCAAATATTCCACCACCGCATCCAAGAGCGGCTGGATGCCCATGTTGTGCAAAGCTGAGCCACATAGTGCCGGCACCAAAACCCGACTCAGGGTCCCTTCACGCAGAGCCTTGTGCAAAATCTTATTCGGCAAGTCGTCGCTCTCCAGGAAAAGGTCTGACCACTCCTCACGCAACTCTGCAACTGTGGAACACAACTGCGCTCGGGCATGCGCTGCGGCATCGGCGATATCAACTGGTATCTCCTGCTCCACGATGGTCTTGCCTTGATCCTCAGAAGCCCAGGTGAGTAGCTTCCCACGCACTAAATCCACAATGCCCTGAAACTCGCGCCCTTCTCCATAGGGCAACTGCGTCGCAACCACCTTCAACTGCAACCGCTCCTCCGCCAGCTTTACTGCTTGAGCGAAATCGGCTCCAGGGCGATCCATTTTGTTCACGAACATCAGCAGCGGAAGTTGCCGACGCCTTGCCTGGCGCACCACGGTTTCCGTTTGCGCTTGCGGCCCAGAGACTCCATCCAGCACCACAACGGCACCATCCAAAACGCGCAAGCTACGTGCGACCTCGGCAGTAAAGTCCACGTGTCCAGGCGTGTCAATCAACTGAATGCGATGCCCCAACCATGGGCAACTTGTCACCGCCGAAGAAATGGTGATGCCACGCTCGCGCTCTTCTGGCATCCAATCCATGACGGTGGTGCCATCATGAACCTCCCCCAACCGACGCTCCACACCTGAGTAAAACAGAATGCGCTCCGAAACCGTGGTCTTCCCTGCATCAATATGCGCAAGGATTCCAATGTTACGGAGCGGTGCTGGTTTCATCTTTCGAGCAAGGCATGACTAGATTCCAGCCATTCCTGTGCCCAATAGTATCCATCCAGAAGGCTGTCGTCGCGTTGGCCCAGCAAAACTAGGGCCGCGTGCAATGCTTCAATACTGGCCAAACCAGTGACTGGATCTTGGTAGGTCTTCGACTTACGCGGATAAGCCGTCTGAAGCCCTGTAGGCAGACAACGTTTATGGAACTTGCCATCCACCGTGCGCAACATTCGCGGCAGATCACGCCAAGAGCTATCAATCAGCAGCAACGGCCGCGCTATATCGGCCGGACTGATGACCTCTCCATCTGGATGCAGCAAAGTGACTTCTCCCACAGCAATCGGGTCACCCAAATCACAATGGAACCATGCGATCGGCAGCTCTTCTCGCGAACGCAAAGGAGTGAGGCTGCACTTCTTTGTAGACTCCTTACGCAGACGAATGATTTTGATTTCCAGGGCGTCAGTCATAGCTCAAAAAAGGAAGAAAGCGGGACACCTGAAGGAGGTGCCCCGCTTTGATTGTTTCTCTAACTCGATTAGAAGTTGAAGTGGGAGAAAGCCTTGTTTGCTTCCGCCATCTTGTGAACGTTGTCCTTCCACTGCACCGAAGCGCCAGTGTTGTTACACGCATCCACGAATTCTGCAGAAAGACGCTTCGCCATCGGCATGCCCTTCTTCTTGCGAGCATTGCCAACCAACCAGCGAATCGCCAGAGCTTGCGCACGCTTGGGATTTACTTCGCGTGGGACTTGGTAGTTCGAACCACCAACGCGCTTGCTGCGCACTTCGACGGCGGGACGCACATTCTCGAGCGCCTTGACAAAAACTTCTTCAGGCTTGATCTCTTCCAACTTCTTCGAAGCCATTTCGCAGGCTTGGTAGAAGATATCCATGGCGACAGCTTTTTTGCCATCGAGCATGATGTAGTTGATCAGCTTGGTTGCAATCATAGAGCCATACCGAGGGTCTGGCTTCTGGAATTTTGCAGTGGACTTGTAGTTACGTGGCATCTTGGATTCCTGTTATCTACTATTTGCCCTTACGCGTTCCGTACTTAGAACGGCCTTGCTTACGGTCATCAACTCCAGAGCAGTCAAGGGTGCCGCGTACCACGTGGTAACGCACACCTGGAAGGTCACGCACACGACCGCCGCGCACGAGCACGATGGAGTGTTCCTGAAGGTTGTGACCCTCACCACCGATATAGGCAGTAATTTCCTTGCCGTTCGAAAGACGGACACGAGCGACCTTACGAAGTGCCGAGTTCGGCTTCTTCGGGGTCATAGTCTTGACCTGAGTGCAAACGCCACGCTTATGCGGGCACTTATCGAGCACTGGGCTCTTCGACTTGCGTCGCACAGGCTTACGGCCTTTGCGGACGAGTTGGTTGATGGTTGGCATGCTTAGGAAAGCTCCTGAACCCAGAGTAAGGGCTCAATCGGGCGTAAAAGTTTATCGTTTCTGCCGCGAAGGTCAAGTTCAAGGCAGGAATTCGGGGCAAATCATAGATTCACCCCGATTTTGGAGGCTACTCGGAGGCGCTCTCCATGGATTCGTCAGTGCCACCCTCTTCAGGGGCTCCAACCGGGAGGAAGTCTTCAAACTCATCAGCGAACTGCGAGAAGTCAACTTTCTTACTGACACGGGTATTCAACAGCGCACGGAAACCGGTTCCAGCTGGAATCAAGTTTCCAAGGATGACGTTCTCCTTGAGGCCATTGAGGGTGTCGGTCTTGCCGCGTAGAGCAGCTTCGGTCAGCACCTTGGTGGTTTCCTGGAAGGAAGCCGCCGAGATGAAGGAATCCGATTGCACCGATGCCTTGGTAATACCCATGATCACAGGAGCAGACGTTGGCGGCTCTTTATCAGCAGCGTCCATCTCTTCCCGAATCTTGCGGAATCGGTGACGGTCAATGAGAGAGTTTGGCAGCAACTGTGAGTCTCCACCTTGCACCACCATGACCTTGCGCATCATTTGTCCCACAATCACTTCTACGTGCTTGTCGTCGATGATTACGCCTTGTGCGCGGTACACGTTTTGAATCTCGTGAACCATGTATTTCTGAACAACTTCTTCACCGAGAATCTTAAGAATCTCGATTGGAGGAAGTGGTCCATCGACCAATGGCTGACCAGCACGAATCTTGTCACCACTACTCACGCGCAAGTGCTTGGACTGCGGCACTAAGTGATCGACTTCGACCCCAGTTTCAGGGTTGGTCACCTTGATGACCCGCTTGCCGCGACGCTTATCCCCGAGCTCGATGATGCCGTCGATTTCCGCCATGATGGCAGGGTTCTTCGGAATCCGAGCTTCAAAGAGTTCAGTCACGCGAGGCAGACCACCGGTAATGTCCTGCGTGCCGCCAACGCCTCGTGGAGACTTAGCGAGCAAGGTACCAGCCTTAATCTTGGCGCCATCCTTGACTTCAAGGTAAGCGTTCTCTGGCAGGGACAGGTAGTGCAGGACTTCGTCCTTGGCGCCGAGGATGAGCACCTGCGGGTGAAGGTCACCCTTGGACTCAACGATTTTGCGGCGTTTAATGCCGGACTTTTCGTCTTCCTCAACCACCATAGTGCGGCCTTCCACTACATCTTCAAAGCTAACCTTTCCTTCAAACTGGGCAAGGATTGGCATGAAGTGAGGGTCCCAAGAAAGAATCTTAGTTCCCTTGCGGGCCTTCTCCCCATCTGCAACGTAGAGGACCGAACCCAGGGTCACTTCGTAGCGGTCAATCTCACGGCCTTTAGGATCGCGAATGATAATTTCACCCGTGTTCGAAAGCGCAATAAGGTTGCCGTTTTTGCCGGGAGTGGTGCGCAGCTCGGTGTAGTGAATGGTTCCAGCGCGACGCATCTTGGTGGAAGACACCACGAGTGCGCGACTTGCAGTACCACCAATGTGGAAGGTACGCATGGTCAACTGAGTTCCTGGTTCACCAATCGACTGTGCTGCAATAATGCCCGCGGCCAAGCCTAGCTGCACGATTTCACCGCGCGCAAGGTCTTCACCGTAACACTTAGTACAAACACCGGTCGAAGATTCACAAGTCAAAGGACTGCGAACGCGGATTTTGGTGAAGCCCATTTCCTCAATGCGGCGTGCCGCTTCGACGGTGATGACTTCACTCTCTCCGACTACCAGCTCATCGGTTACGCGGTCGCGAATGGTGTCTCGCGCAATACGTCCCTTGATGACTTCCTTCAGTGCTAGAACCTGCTTTTCGCCCTGGAAGACTGCGGTCTTGGATATGCTTCCAAGGGTTCCACAGTCAGGTTCCATCACGACCACATTCTGTGCGACGTCGGCAAGTTTACGAGTTAGGTAACCAGAGTCAGCCGTTTTGAGAGCCGTATCCGCTAGACCTTTACGCGCACCGTGCGTCGAGGAGAAATACTCCAGCACGCGCAGTCCTTCACGGAAGTTTGCACGAATCGGAGTTTCGATAATCTCACCAGAAGGCTTGGCCATCAGACCACGCATGCCGGAGAGCTGTCGAATCTGGTCCACGCTACCACGAGCACCGGAGTGCGCCATCACGAAGACCGGGTTGAGGTAAGGCTTGCCGTCGCGGGTGTCCGCAGCGAGTTCCTTCATCAACACTTGCGAGACCTCATCACGAGCTGAAGTCCAAAGGTCAATCACCTTGGAGTTACGCTCGTTATCAGTAATCGCACCTTCAACGAAGTCCTTGCGCACGGTGTCGACTTCTTTCTGCGTAGCAGCAATGATGTCCCACTTGCTTTCAGGAATCCGCATGTCGTCCTTGGCAATGGAGAGACCAGAACGGGTCGCACCTTTGTAGCCCAAGGCCTTCAAATCATCCAGTAACCTGAGGGTTGCATCGAGTCCACACATGGAGTGACAGTCATGAATGACGTCACGGATGGATCGCTTGTCCCAAGGGTGGTTGTAATACGGCATTCCCTCTGGGAGAGCGTCGTTCACAATTACGCGACCTGGGGAAGTGAGAATCGTCTCATCTTCTTTCAACGCGCGATAAGCCTTGCCATGAGCGACGGCAAGAAGCACGCCCTTGTCAAAGCGCACCTTCACCATCGAATGGGTTTCGATGTGGCCTGCAGCGTAGGCCTGCAACACTTCGGCTTGAGAGCTGTAACAGCCAGCTAGGGCCCGTCCATCTTCCGTCCACTCATTCACACATTGCTCGCGGTCTGCGGTCATGTAGTAGAGGCCAAGAATGATGTCCTGGTGTGGGGCGATAATCGGGTTACCGTTAGATGGAGAGAACACGTTGTTGGTGCTCAACATCAAGGTACTGGCCTCCACTTGAGCCTCGTAGGACAGTGGAAGGTGTACGGCCATTTGGTCACCATCGAAGTCAGCGTTGTAGCCCTGACAAACAAGTGGGTGAAGCTGAATCGCGTTGCCTTCAATCAGGATTGGCTCAAAGGCTTGCATACCCATGCGGTGCAGGGTTGGAGCACGGTTGAGCAAAACCGGGTGGCCTTTAATGACTTCCTCGAGGATGTCCCAGACCACTTCTTCGCGGCGCTCAAGCATTTTCTTGGCTGCCTTAATCGTTTCAGCCAAACGCAGTTCCTTCAAGCGACGAATAATGAATGGCTGGAACAATTCCAACGCAATCACCTTCGGCAAACCACACTGGTGCAGGCTTAATTCCGGGCCAACGACAATCACAGAACGAGCGGAATAATCCACACGCTTTCCGAGAAGGTTGAGGCGGAATCGGCCTTGCTTACCCTTAATCATGTCGGTCAAGGACTTCAGCGGTTGGTTGGAGGTGCTCATCACCTGACGCTTACAACGACCATTATCGAAGAGCGCGTCAACCGATTGCTGCAACATCCGCTTCTCGTTGCGAATGATTACCTCTGGAGCATTGAGATCAATCAAACGCTTCAGGCGGTTGTTACGGTTAATCAAACGACGGTAAAGGTCGTTCAAGTCACTCGAAGCAAAGTTACCCGAATCCAAACGTACCAACGGACGCAGTTCTGGTGGGATTACTGGAATTACATCCAGAATCATCCAGGCTGGATCGTTTGGTGAATCGCGCAACATTTCCACCGTGCGCAAGCGCTTGATGGTGTCGGCGAGACGCTGCTTGGAGGTGCAGTTCTTCATCGCTTCGCGCAGCTCGCGAGCGGTGGCTTCAAGGTTCAAGCTGTTGAGCAAATCACGAATCGCTTCTGCCCCCATCGATGCCTGCAAGGAAGAGCCAAATTGGACCCGCGCGCGACGAAACTCATCTTCGGTGATAAGTTGACACTTCTTAAACTCCGACTCACCGGGATCGGTGACCACGTAGTCCTGGAAGTAAATCACCCGCTCCAACTCCGTCTTCTTCATCGCCAGCAAGTTGCCGATACGACTTGGAGTGACCGAGAAGAACCAGATGTGCGCTACTGGTGCGGCCAGGTTGATGTGACCCATGCGCTTGCGCCGCTCGCGAGAAGTTGTGACCATAACGCCACACTTATCACAAACGATGCCCATGTGTTTCTGACCGCGGTACTTACCACAAGCACATTCATAATCCCGTTCAGGACCAAAAATGCGCTCACAGAAAAGACCTTCCTTTTCCGGACGAAAAGTACGGTAATTAATGGTTTCAGGCTTCTTCACTTCGCCGTAAGAGGCGCCGCGGAAGTCTTCCGGCGAGGCTAGCCGGATGGAAACCGAAAGCGAATCACCGATGTAGCCTGTCGTTGGACGAGGTGCTTCTGGGGCGTTCCCTTGGGGGGCGTTGCTATCACTCATATTTCCGTTTTCCATCACTGCTGCTCTGCGTTGTGGAGTTGGATGTTGAGACCGAGACCACGGATCTCGTTCATCAGCACCTCAAAGGACACCGGAGTACCCGGCTCGAGAATGTTTTTGCCTTTGACCATGGCTTCGTAAATCTTGGTACGACCATCCACGTCATCGGACTTCACGGTGAGGAGTTCCTGCAAGAGGTACGCCGCGCCATAGGCCTCAAGGGCCCAAACTTCCATCTCTCCGAGGCGTTGGCCACCGAAGCGAGCCTTACCCCCAAGAGGTTGCTGAGTAATCAAACTGTAAGGACCAGTCGAACGTGCGTGCACCTTCTCATCCACCAAGTGGTGAAGTTTCAGTACGTACATCACACCAACACAGACGCGTTGCTCGAATGGAGCACCAGTACGTCCGTCAAACAGAACACTGGTTCCAGTCTTGTCCATTCCGGCCTCTTCAAGAGCGGCCTCAATGTCAGCTTCATTTGCGCCGTCGAATGGCGAGGTGTAGGCACGGAACCCAACCTTCTTGGCAGCAATACCAAGATGGGTTTCAAGAATCTGCCCTACGTTCATTCGAGAAGGAACACCCAGTGGGTTGAGCACAATGTCAACCGGAGTTCCATCTTCAAGGTAAGGCATGTCTTGCTCAGGCAAGATGGTGGAAATCACACCCTTGTTACCGTGACGCCCTGCCATCTTGTCTCCAACCGACAAGTTACGCTTGGTCGCGATGTAAATCTTGACCATCTCCAAAACACCGTTTGGCAAATCATCGCCACGGGAAAGACGGCTGGACATCTTGATCTTCCAGGCCTCCTTGTCCTCGATACGATTCATGTGCGCACGCACGATGTCCTCAGCCTTAGCCCGGCGGGATGGATGATCCAGTCCCTCGGAGTAGACTTTCAGGATTTCCTGAAAGCGCGTCAAGTCGCCGTAAAGGGTGGTTTCAGTGACCGCGATGGCCTTCTTGCCCTTCGGGTCCTTGATGGGCTCGCCAACGTATTCGCTCAATTCTGCGATACAAGAAGTCAACTCACGCCGGAACACTTCATCGTATTCCGATTCGATCTGACGAATCTTCTCGTGCGCATCCTTGCGTTCACCAGCGGTCATGTTGACCTTACGGGTGTACTTCTCGGCACCAATGACGATGCCGCGCACACCTGCTGGGAGCTTCAGCGAAACGTTCTTCACATCTTCACCCGCGCGACCGAAAATCGCGTGAAGGAGACGTTCTTCGGGAGTCAGTTCAGTCTTTGACTTAGGAGCAATCTTGCCAACAAGAATGTCGTTTGGTCCAACTCGAGTACCAACCCGAACCATTCCACTTTCGTCTAGGTTGCGCAATGCGCGCTCGCCAGCGTTAGGGATGTCTCGTGTGAATTCTTCCTTACCGAGGGTCGTTTCGCGGATTTCCGCGGTGTACGCAACGATATGGATGGAAGTGAAGACATCGTCTTTCTTCAACCGTTCGGACACAATGATTGCATCCTCATAGTTGTAGCCTTCCCAGGACATAAAGGCGACCACCAGGTTCTTACCGATAGCAAGTTCACCATTTGTGGTGGACGGGCCGTCAGCAATGATCTCACCTTTCTTGACCTTTTGACCTACGCGAACCAATGGTTTTTGGTTCAAGCATGTGTGCTCATTGGTGCCCTTGAACTTACGTAGTTCATAGGCCTCCGGATCTTCCTTGATGCGAATCAGTTTCGCATCGACGTATTCCACCGTTCCAGCGCGGCGGGCTTTCACCACCCAGCCGGAGTTCTCAGCCACCGCACGCTCCATCCCGGTTCCAACCAAAGGTGGCTCGGTGATGATGAGGGGCACGGCCTGACGCTGCATGTTCGAACCCATCAAGGCACGGTTTGCATCGTCATGCTCGAGGAATGGAATCAACGATGCCGAGATACCAATGATTTGACCTGGGTCAATGTCGAGGTACTGGACATCTTTGCCAGACAGCAACGCAAACTCGCCGTGGAAACGGCTCATGACTTTGCCATTCTCGTCGAGGATCAGAGTGCCCTTCTCGTCCATCTTGGCATCTGCTGGTGCAAAAATGACGTCGTACTCTTCGTCTGCACGAAGGTAAGCAATCTTCTCGGTAGCCCGTCCCTTTTCGATGATGCGATAAGGGGTGACCAAAAAGCCGTAATCATCTACCATCGCAAACAAGGCAAGGGAAGAAATCAGACCAATGTTTGCACCCTCAGGGGTCTCAATCGGGCACAAGCGACCATAGTGAGAGATGTGAACATCTCGCTCCTGGAAGCCTGCACGTTTCCGGTTCAAACCACCAGGCCCCAGAGCCGATAAACGGCGCTCGTGTGCGAGCTGGGACAACGGATTGGTTTGGTCAACCACCTGACTCAGTTCACCGCGAGCGAAGAACTGCTCCACCGAAGTGCTGAACGGCTTAGCGTTAATCAGCGCACGTGGGGTAAGGGTTTCCGAATCGTCTTCCTGCGACATGCGGTCGACGGCAGCACGAGCCACCTTCAACAAGCCTTTGCGGAAGTCGTCGTGCGCCATCTCTGCGAGGGTGCGCACGCGACGGTTACCGAGATGGTCAATATCATCGGTCTCGCCTTCGCCTTTGCGCAAACCGAGAAGGTAATGCACAGAGTCAAGGAAGTCTTCTGGGATGAGAGTACGAGGACCCTTATCTGCTTCCACCGGGCGCTTGAACTTGCGATTAATACGGAAACGTCCAACTCGGCCCAAGCTGTAACGCTGGCTGTCGAAGAAACGGTCCTGTAGCAACTCACGCGCTTTCTCCAGCTGAATCGGGTTGCCCGGACGCAGTTTGGCGTAAATCGCAGCAAGTGCTTCCTCGTGAGTCGTCGAAGTATCTTCTTTCAACGAATCGAGAATAAGAGTGTCTTCTGGATCAACCAAAAGCGCAATCTCTTTCATGTCAGAAGCAGCGATGCGTTCCGCGGCCTCCTCGGTGATGAGTTGTCCAGATTCAGCCCAAACTTCACCGGTGCGCATGTCGCGTACCTGGCTTAAGGCCAAACGGTTTTCCAGCATGCCAGCAAACTTCGCCTTGCTGATCTTCTCTGGGCGCTTCAGCACTTCCGACTCGTAGAACAGTTTGAGGATTTCCTCATCGCTGCCCCAATCCTGCTGCAGGGCGCGCAACAAGGTTAATGCGGAAAATTTACCCTGCTGGTCAATACGGACCTGCAAGGTTCCCTTTCCGGAAACCATGATTTCAACCCACGAGCCGCGCTCTGGAATGATACGTGCAGAGTGCAGCATCTTGTCTCCAGCATGCTTCTCGACTGCAAAGTCAATTCCAGGCGAACGGTGAAGCTGCGCAACAATGACGCGCTCCGAACCGTTGACGACAAATTCGCCACCGCCCATCATGACAGGGATTTCGCCGAGGAAGATTTCTTCCTCGAGACGTTGTTCGCCGCGACGCAAACCCAAGCGCACGCGCAATGGGTAGGCATAGCTGTACTTTAGCTCTCGGCATTCATCCGGCGTGTAGCGCGGACGGCCAAGGCTATAGCCGATAAATTCCAAGGCAAGAGTCTTATCATGACTCTCGATTGGGAAAATCTCGGAGAACAAGGCTTGCAAGCCTTGGTCTTTGCGGCGGCCCGGGGCGGTATCCATTTGAAGGAAATCGCCATAAGACCGACCTTGTAGGTCGGACAGGCCCGGGAGAAGCGCTTCGTCGCGATACGCGAAGGAGCGGAAGTCACGGACCTCGTAATCCGCGATGTTTTTGCTTTGGACAGTCATTCCGGTTGCACCGACAAATCTGGGATGGGTGGGGTGCTTAAAGCCTAAGCAGAGAAAAACCGAGAAAGGTTCTTCCTAGCGATGCCGACCAATGCCGGCGTTAGTGTTCTCTGAACACGGACCGACCCCGCTACCGTTACTGCAGATGCAGTAACGGCATGCGGGGTAATCTTCGTGGTGGCCGCCGCAGCGGGCCGAACGAAGAACTTAAGCAAGCTTGACGGTTGCGCCTGCTTCCTCGAGGGTCTTCTTGATTTCTTCGGCTTCGTCCTTGGACGCGCCTTCCTTGACGGCTTTTGGAGCCTCCTCTACAAGCCCCTTGGCTTCCTTGAGGCCAAGACCAGTGATAGCACGAACGGCCTTAATCACGTTGATCTTCTTCTCGCCGAAGCTTTCAAGGATGACATCAAATTCGGTCTTCTCTTCAGCAACTTCTCCACCACCGGCAGGGCCGGCAGCAGCAACAGCGACAGGTGCAGCGGCGGAAACGCCCCAGCGCTCCTCCATTGCCTTAACTAGGGTCGCAGCCTTGCCAATCGAAAGGGCATCGAGCTGAGTGAAGATGGTTTCGAGCTCGGAGTCGAGCTCAACGGTGTTGGTTTCGTCGGACATGGGTCTGATTCCTAAAATGCGGTGATTTGGTTTGGGAACTGCCTAGGAGGCAGATTCTCCCTGGTCTGCGCGGGCCTGCAGGACGCGCGCTGTGGATGCAGGCACCTCGCGCAGCAATGTGGCGAGTTGACGGGCGGAACCGGTAAGGGCGCCACACATCATGGCGCGGAGAGTGTCCTTATCGTGCATCTTTGCGATGCCAGACGACTCAGCCGCGGTCATCATGGAGCCATCCAAGACGGCACCACGATAATTAACTTTGCGTTCTTTGTTGTTACCCCAAAGCTCTTCGATGGCTTTTGCTGCACTGATCGTAGCTTCCGTAGAACCCACCAACATGCCGCACATGCCGCCCCAAGAAGAATCGTCGAACTCAACGCCAACCTCTTTCAAGGCGACCTTGGCCAAACGGTTCTTGGTAACGCGTAACTCGGCGCCCGCTGCGCGGACCGACTTACGTAAAGTTTGCGCTTCTTCGACAGTAAGACTTTCCAGGCTCAATAAAACAAGACCTTCACGGTCGCTGAATTGTTGCTGGTAGCCATTTGCCAACCATTGATTAATCGTGCTTACCATTTTCTAACCTCTAGCTGTGAGAAAAGGAAACCTTGAGCCCTGGGCCCATGGTGGAAGACACGCAAATGTTGCGCATGTAAGCCCCTTTGGCCGAAGAAGGCCTTAGGGATACAACAAAGTCCAGGAAGGTCCGGGCATTTTCCTCTAGCTGCTCTGCCGAGAACGACAGCTTGCCAACCGGAACGTGCACGTTTCCAGCGGAGTCCACGCGGAACTCAACCTTACCGGCCATAAACTCCTTGGTGGCTTGAGCCACGTTTGGGGTTACGGTGCCAGACTTAGGAGAAGGCATTTTGCCCTGAGGACCAAGCACGCGACCAAGCTTACCTACAACCCGCATCATGGCAGGGTGTGCGATGACCATGTCGAAGTCGGTCCAGCCGCCTTCAATCTTGGCACCAAGCTCGTCGCTGCCCACTTCCATGGCACCAGCTTCCTTGGCAGCATCAGCTGCATCGCCTTCAGCAAAGACGATCACGCGGATCTCCTTACCGAGGCCGTGGGGCAGACTGACTGCACCACGCACCATTTGGTCGGACTTCTTTGGATCGACGCCGAGGCGTGCAACCACTTCTACAGTTTCATCGAATTTGGTCGGACGCAAACCCTTCAGGGTGCGCATCGCATCTACCACTTCGTAAACCGTGCTGCGGTCTAGCTTCTCTACGTTTTCGCGAAATCTACGGCTAGCCATTTCAGCCCTCCACCCTAATGCCCATGGATCGGGCGGTTCCAGCGATAATCAAAACCGCTGCATCCAAAGATGCAGAGTTGATATCAGCCTTTTTGATTTCGGCGATTTCCTCGAGTTGAGCCCGCGTAACGGAACCGACAGTGTCAGTACCAACGGTGCCACAGCCTTTCTCAACACCAGCAGCTTTCTTAAGCAAAACTGCAGCAGGAGGAGACTTGTACTCAAGTGAGAAGGAACGGTCCTTATAGACCGTCACAACCACCGGGATGATCATGCCGCGCTTGTCGGCAGTGGCCGCATTGAACTGACTTACGAACTCACCGATTGGCACACCGTGAGCACCCAAGGCGGGGCCCACCGGCGGCGCCGGGGTCGCAGCGCCAGCTGGGCACTGTAGTTTGATTTTTCCTGTTATTTCTTTCGCCATGATTCCCTCCCACCGAAGTGGTGCGTTCGGGTTGCCCGGCAGGGCAAATGATTAAACTGGTTCGACCTGCCAATGTTCGATTTCGACACTGGTAGAACGCCCAAAAATGGTGACGGAAATTCGCAGAAGGCCTTTGCCATCCACAACTTCTTCCACCGTTCCGTCGAAGCCCTCGAAAGGGCCTTCCTTAATACGGACTGCATCGCCACGCTTGATCTTGACCGCCATGCGTGGGGTATTTGCGGTTTCCTCGATGCGGCCGAGAATGCCGTCGACCTCGTCTGGAGTCATCGGTGCAGGTGGCTTCTGGCCACCAACGAAGTCACCAAACCCCTTGGTCTCGTGAAGAGCAAACCAAACTTCTTGGTCTGCTAGAAGATGGGGCTTTTCATTCCCATCCCAATCCCCTAGCTCTGCCTGAATCAGCAAATAGCCCGGGTACAACTTACGACTGACAACGCGCTTTTTACCGTTTTTTACTTCGGTAACTTTCTCCACTGGCACCAAAACCTGCGGAATACGCTCCTCGAGACCGTCAGCTTTCACGCGACGCTCAAGATTGTCGCGCACACCTTCCTCGCGGTTGGTGAGCACGCGGACGATGTACCAATCAAGCGCCACCGACGCCTCCCCACAACACAATGCGGAAGATTTGGCCTAGCACCAAGTCGGCGAGGGCCAAGAAGCCCATCAAAACCAAAACCGTGATAATGACCACAATGGAAGAGTTCGTTGCTTCCTCGAAAGAAGGCCAAGTCACCTTCTTCATTTCCCCCTCAACCTCAATGAGGTGATCTGCGATTCTATCTTTTCCAAGATAGCGCAGGTAAAGGTACGATGAAGCAAGGAATACCACCATGGCAACGAGGAATGCACCGGTAAAGCGGAGCCCCATAAGAGGCACCTCGGGCATGGACTCGATGACGGGGCTGCGGAGACTTTGGAAAGCAATCAGCGAACCGCTCAAGGAGTAGCAGCCAAAGAATATCATGCCTTCACCCAGCCAGAATGCTGTCTGGCGGGCATTGCGTCCTTCGTCGGGCTTGTAGCGGTAAAGCATGTTGGAATTTAGAGCTTCTTCTCGCGGTGTGCAGTGTGGCTACGGCAGAATCGGCAGTACTTGCTCTTTTCAAGCTTGTACTCCGCACGAGCCTTTTTATGGGTCGTGTAATTCCGGTTGCGACAGTCGGTGCACTCCAGGAAGACGTGGCGTTCTTTGTTTTTCATGACTGCTGAGATTGCTGATGCCCGCCTCGTTCAAAATAAACGAGGCGGGTTTACCAGCAAAGAGGTTTACTCGATGACTTTTGCGACCACGCCCGCGCCGACGGTACGTCCACCTTCGCGGATTGCGAAGCGGAGCTGTTCGTCCATTGCGATTGGGGTAAGCAGGGTGACGACCATCTTGACGTTATCGCCAGGCATGACCATCTCAACACCTTCTGCCAACTCAACCGTTCCGGTTACGTCGGTGGTGCGGAAGTAGAACTGAGGGCGGTAACCCGCGAAGAATGGCTTGTGACGGCCACCCTCTTCTTTGGTCAAAATGTAGACCTCAGACTCGAACTTGGTGTGTGGAGTGATCGAACCTGGCTTGGCCAAAACCTGACCGCGCTCGACGTCTTCCTTCTTCACACCGCGCAGAAGACAACCCACGTTGTCACCAGCCTGGCCTTCGCTCATGGTCTTCTGGAACATCTCAACACCAGTACAAGTGGTCTTGGCGGTTTCCTTCACACCAACGATTTCGATTTCCTCACCAGTTTTGATGGTGCCTTGCTCGATTTTGCCGGTCACAACCGTGCCGCGGCCTTCAATCGAGAACACATCCTCTACTGGCATAAGGAAAGGCTTGTCCAAGTCTCGCTCAGGGATTGGGATATCGTTATCCACTGCATCCATGAGTTCCTTGAGGCATGCCATGTCTGGATCGTCCATAGGCTTACCAGCAATCACAGCCTCCAAACCCTTAAGGGCGGAACCGCGGATAATGCTGATGTCGTCGCCCGGGAAGTCGTACTCGTCTAGGAGTTCACGAACCTCCATCTCGACCAAGTCAAGGAGCTCTTCGTCGTCGACCATGTCACACTTGTTCATGAACACAACGAGGCTTGGCACGTTCACCTGCTTGGCAAGAAGAATGTGCTCACGAGTTTGAGGCATAGGGCCATCGTTCGCGGACACCACGAGGATGCCACCGTCCATCTGCGCAGCACCGGTAATCATGTTCTTCACATAATCAGCGTGCCCTGGACAGTCAACGTGTGCGTAGTGACGAGTTTCGGTTTCGTACTCAACGTGAGCAGTCGAAATCGTGATACCTCGGGCCTTCTCTTCAGGGGCCTTGTCAATCTCATCAAAGGCCATGGCTTTACCACCGGTGGCCAGCGAGAGATAACCAGTGATTGCAGCGGTCAACGTGGTTTTACCGTGGTCAACGTGACCAATGGTACCTACGTTGACGTGCGGCTTCGTGCGTTCGAAGACTTCCTTTGCCATGGTCTTGTGGGTCCGCTATGCGGGGATTCTGAGTGTTTAAGTGTTTCCGCGTTTCGATTGAAACGCAGTGATTTGAGGATGTGGAGCTGCTTTCGGGATTTGAACCCGAGACCTCTTCCTTACCAAGGAAGTGCTCTACCCCTGAGCTAAAGCAGCCGGTTTCCGCGTCGAGCAAGGGGCTCGTAAAACGCGAAAAAGATCAGGGTGGGGTGCGACCAAAAAGCTGTGACTCAGTGGAGCGGGTGATGGGAATCGAACCCACGTGGCCAGCTTGGAAGGCTGGAGCTCTACCATTGAGCTACACCCGCCGATGGTCACCGAATCCTGCTTGCTATGAAGATAGGCAGGAAAAGCATGGTTTGGTCTGGTGGGAAGGAGAGGATTCGAACCTCTGAAGGCGGAGCCATTGGATTTACAATCCAACCCTGTTGGCCACTTAGGTACCTTCCCGTGAAGCCCGAAAGCTTCAACCCTGAAATCGTGATGTGAATGAGCGGCCCTTTAGACCATTTGACCCACGGACCCTGGTCAGAGGGCCGATGGAGCTAGCGAAGGGACTTGAACCCTTGACCGTCCGCTTACAAAGCGGAAGCTCTACCAACTGAGCTACGCTAGCAGTCGCCGGAGCGTGGAAAAGGGCAGAACATGATAAGTCCGGCGCTTCTCCCGTCAACTAAAGAACCTACGAAAATCAGGCCTATGGCTAATTAAAGCCCCCCTCGATTCTCGAATGGTCCCTTCGCGGTGGAAGGGGGCGCTAGTCTAGCCCCGCGACGTCGCTGGGCCAATCCTGTGGGCACTCGTTTTTTCCTAAATTCTCAATTCTTTGCCGCATTTCACGAATTGAGACTCCGCCGAGACGCGCGCAAAGAGATCCGGCGATTTCCAGGCACATCATGGCTTCACCAACCACCGAAGCTGGCTCCACCACCGCAACATCGCTGCGCTCGTAAGTTGCCCGCGAAGCCTCCATCTGGTCAAGATTCACCGATTCCAGGCCTTTTCGCAAAGTGGGGATGGGCTTAATGGATGCCTGCACCACTACATCTTGGCCATTGGTCAAGCCACCTTCGATGCCACCCGCATGGTTAGAAATGCGACCGATTCCAGCCCATCCGCCCTCCTGCAACACAATCGGGTCGTGGTATGAGCTTCCAGGGATTGATCCAGCCTGCTCCCCCCAACCAATCGAGACGGCTTTGACCGCCGGGATGGAAGCCATCGCTGCCATCAGGCGTGCGTCTAGGCGGTCAACCGCCTGAAAGAAGCCTCCTAAACCCGGGGGGCAGCCTTTTGCGGTCACTTGAAAGGAGCCGCCAAGCGAATCTCCATCTTCACGAGCCTGATCAACCACTGCCTGCCATTGCTTGGTTTCTGCAAAGGGCACGCCACCGATTTGCAACACCTGACTCGTCACCTGAATGCCGAACTTGGCGAGCAGCTGGCGACAAACCTCCCCTAGCGCTGTCCTGGCGGCTGTTTCACGGGCAGAAGCCCGTTCCAGTTGAGCGCGGATATCGCGGGTCTTGAGACGCAGCGCCCCTGCCAAATCTGCATGCCCCGGTCGCGGCGCCTTCAAGTCGGGCAACGCATCAATGCGGGTATCTGCATTTCCCAATTGGATGACCAAGGGTGACCCCATCGTTACGCCACGTTTTAACCCAGCCAGCACTGCGAGTTCATCCTTTTCAAAACCTGCGCGCAAACCACGCCCATACCCCTCCCAGCGACGCTTGAGCCCGGAACGAATCGCGTCTAAATCTATCTTCAAGCCCGCCGGCAACCCTTCGAGTTGCGCAATCAAGCATGGACCATGCGATTCGCCGGCAGTGCTCCAAGTGAGTCCTTGCAAGCCAGGGGTCGGGCGAGCACTCACGCCTCTTGCTCCTTCAGTTCTTCGGGGAACGCAGCGGCTTTCACCGTGGCCACCAAATCAAGAATGGAAAACGGCTTCGCAATCGTTCCTTGGTAAGCAGAAATAAGCTCAAGTGGGTTGACGTCGGCCTCGTCTGGGGTGCCGGTAACCAGCCAGAAAGGTGGCATTGAGGTGGTTTCGTTCCATTTCGCCAAAACCATGGCTCCGGATTCCCCCGCACCTAGGTGGTAGTCCATCAGCAGACCGGCGCATTCGCCGCTGTGCAAAAACGCGGTTGCTTCGCTGACCGTATCTGTAGTCCAAGTTTCAATCGCATGGTGACGAAAGGCCATCGCCATGAGATTGCACATGCCGGGGTCGTTATCGACGATGAGTATTTTTTTCAAGAGGCCTCTCCAGAAGGCGGTGTCACCCAGGTGAGTTCGCGGAATGGGAGCACCATCTCCATGACACCATGACGCACTGTAACTTGCTGCCGCTTACGGTTCACCTTCAACACCGGCAAACGTTCCTGCAACTTCGGAACATAGACATAGCTGCCTTTCTTCACCGAACGCAGAAACTCCTCAAAACGGCGATTGAGTGGGTCGTTCTGCACTAAAGCGTTCACTTCCTGCAAGAATTCTTGCAACTGCTGACGCTCCGCACCACCCAAACGGGCAGCCAATTCCTTCTCTAGGCGTTGCATCAGTTGCTCTAAATAACGAGCATGATCCTGAAAATGACGTTCCGCCTCCGACTCCCGCAACTCCATGCGATGTTTAGAGCTTGCCTCTTCCGTCGCCAACTGACGTGAGCGCTCCTGCACTTTCAATTCTTCCTCTCCGGCCGATTCACGCAAGATCTCAGCTTCACGCCGCACCCGTCCGACATCGGCGAGCAATTGCTCGGCACCATCACCCCGACTCACCAACTGACGCGCACGTTCCAACAACTCCAACTCGAGCCCCAAACGCTCGGCCACCTCCACCGCATGGCTGGCTCCAGGAACTCCAATCAGCAATCGGTAAAGCGGTGCCAAGGTGAGCGGATCGAATTCCATCGATGCGTTTTCAGCGCGCGGCCGATCCAGGCTAAACACCTTGAGGCTACCGAGGTGGGTACTCGCCATAATCCATGCGCCGCGGTCCTGCAAGGACTCCAAAACCGCCTGACCAAGCGCCGCGCCTTCTTCTGGATCGGTACCAGTCCCGAGTTCATCGAGCAAAACCAAAACTCCAGGCTGAGCGGCTTCAAGGATACGCTGAGTGCGTTTAAGGTGCCCGGAAAAGGTTGAAAGGCTATTTTCAAGCGATTGCGCATCGCCGATGTCGGCCAGAATCGCGGTAAATGGCGGAATCTCCGTGCCGTTGGCTGCAGAGATCGGTAGCCCTCGATTGGACATCCAAGCCAGCAGACCCACCGTTTTCAACACTAGGGTTTTACCGCCGGTGTTAGGACCAGTGACGACCAATAAATCGAAAGCACTACCCAGCTGCAAGGTGAGCGGCACCACTTCCTCGGCCCCCATCTGACGTACCAACAAGGGGTGGCGCGCATCGAACAAACGCATGCCACGGTCGAGCTCGACGTCGAGGGCGTAGGTGGCGGCGGCGAGCTTCGACCATTTGGCCGTTGCGAGCGCGACATCGACCTGACTCAAGCTCTCCTGCACCAATTGCAGCTCTGGCTCCGCGCGCAAAACAGCCACGCATATATCGCGCAACACTTGATCCACAATGCGGCGTTCGCGGAAGGCCGCTTCGGCGATGCGGTTGGAAAGCTCGAGCACCGAACTCGGCTCGACAAAAAGGGTGTCGCCACTTTGCGAGCGATCATGCACCACCCCTCCTTGGCGATTCACCGAAGTTGCGCGTACCGCCAACAGCAAACGATCTCCGCGCTGGACTGGCTGGCGCTGGCGCAACATGCCTTTCTGAAACATGCCTTCCGCGATTTCTTCCATCCGCGCGTTACGCTTCTTCTCCAAAGTTCGCATGAGCTTGCGCACATCAGGGAGAGCAGGATCGGCTTCATCTAAGACCTTGCCACGGGCGTCGACCGACTTACGAATGAGTGCACGAAGGTCATCGAGAACGGGTGCCGCCAGAATGACGGCACCAAGCTCCGGGCACTGCGGATGTTGTGCTGCCCAGCGCCTCAGATCATTGATGCGCCCTACCGTTTCCGCGATACCAAGTAGCTCCAGGCCATCTAATGTGCGCTTTCGGGCCGCTCCAGCCAACCCCACTACATCGGAGCACCGCGCGAGGGAAGGTGCATACTCCGCATTTTCGGCGGCCACCGCTTCGATGCCACGCAGGCGACGAGCAGCCGCGATGAAAGGTGCATTTTCGTGAAGCAGAGCCAGCACATGCTGACGTCCGCCTAAGGTAGCTGCGGACTCGGCAATCCAGGAAAGGATCTCGGCGCATTCAAGCGCCTCTTGAGCATCGGCCACAGCTGGGTCGACGGAATTGGAAATCGTTTCGAAAGATGACATGAAAGTCAGAGGTTTGTTCGCTAGTATGACTCAAGATGGAGACTTCCTTGATGAGCAACAAATCCGGCATCTGCGACACCATTCTAGACGCGATTGGCAGCACGCCTATGGTGCGTTTGCCGCGTAATTTTGATCCCAGAATCAAATGCGAGGTGCTGGTGAAGCTGGATTACATGAATCCTGGCGGCAGCATGAAGGATCGCATTGCGCTTCACATGGTGCGCCAAGCCGAAAAGCGTGGCGAACTGAAGCCGGGCGGCCGGATTGTGGAGTGCAGCTCGGGCAATACAGGAGCTGGCTTATGCATTGTGGCTGCCGCTCTGGGCTACGACATCACCATTGTGATTCCGGACAAAATGAGTTCTGAAAAAATCAGTGCCCTGCGCGCGCTTGGGGCCGATGTGGTGGTCACCCCATGCAACGTGGATATTGAAGACCCCATGCACTACACCAAAGTTGCAGGCCGTATTGCAGATGAGACGCCTGGTTCCTGGTGGCCCGATCAATATCACAACAGCGACAACACCGATGCCCACTACTACTCCACAGGTCCAGAGATTTGGGAACAGTGTGGAGGCAAAATTGACTATTTTGTGGCCGGCGCGGGTACCGGCGGCACGATTAGTGGCATCGCGCGTTATCTAAAAGAGCAGGACCCGAACATCAAGATTGTTGGAGTCGACCCACCTGGCTCTATTCTTGCCCATTTTTGGAAGACCGGAGAGATCTGCGAGTCCGGCCCTTATGCGGTCGAAGGCGTCGGCGAAGAAGAGGTGCCACGTGCCTGGGATCCGAGCGTCATCGATGATTACAAAGTCATTACCGATGCCGACAGTTTTGCCATGGCACGTAAAGTCGCCTCGACCACGGGCATGTTCCCTGGCGGCTCCGGTGGCATGAACATGGCCGCGGTTTTGGAAGTAGCGCGTGGCTTGCCTGCCGATGCTCGCGTCGTGACCTTGTTGCCAGATTACGGCAAGGCCTATCTCAGTAAGGTGTATTCCGTCGATTGGCTGCGCGACTGTGGTTACCTACCTCAAGTACCGGCCACCAGCGCAACCGTGGCGGACTTAGTCCATGAAAACAACCGCGCCCGCGTTTACGACGACGAGACCTTAGCCTGGGCCATCCGGCAAGCCGGAGAACGTGGGGTACGCCCATTGGCCATCATCGCCCGCGACGGCGAAGCTTTGCTCGGCATCTTAGATGAAGACAAAACAATTGGTGTACTTAGTGAGGATGCAGATCTTGACTCCCTCAAGGCTGGCGACTTTGTCACCACAGCCCCTGCAGTTCTGGAGCTAAGCCAACCGTGGAAGGACGCGGTGGACGCCCTCGCCAACCACGAGGCGGTTTTGGTGAAAATGGAAGATGACGGCTATGCTTGTTTTAGTCGGCAGGAACTGATGCAGGGCTTGAAGCGACTAAGTCATTAGCACTTTGTTCCGAAAACGCCTTAGCCGATTCCAACCCTTTGCGAATCGGCTAAGGCACCATTCCAAAAGTTACGGCCAATTAGGCTGCTGGACATGCCAGCTGGAGCAGCAACAGAAGCCGATGCCTGCCCACTGGCATGGAGTACGCCTTAAAGGTTTACGTACCCTATGAAGGGGTAAATCCCCATGTAGGACTCCATCATAAGCATGTCTCGAGTTAATGGGATAGGCACAGCAAAAACCACTGGCCCGATTCCAGTTGCAGACAAGTAAGGGTTGAAGCCCCAAAGACCCACCACTCCGAAACGGAAAATACTAATTGGCGTGGCGGAAGGAGTGCCAATCAAAAACTCGGGGAACCCATCGCCATGGAAATCGCCTAGCCTTGAAACGTCAGCGAAATAATTAGGGTTATCTTCGTCGCGAAAATTTTGTAGCGGTAAACCAGTGGGGCCGACATAAAGCTGGCTGGACGGCTGGCTAAGCTGAGGGATGTGATGAAATAGTCCATGCTGCCGTCGCCAACCTGAGCGGAGAGCGGGACTGCGAGCGGGAATACATTGATAAACCTGAATGTTTGCCAGATGCAACCTTTCACGTCTAGCACAGAATCAAATTTTCAAGTCATGACAGGGCGATTGCCGCATCCCTACAATCTCCCCATGTCCGACTCCAAAAACCATGGATTCGGCACCCAAGCGGTTCACGCCGGCTGGGTGCCTGAAGAGAAAACCGGCGCAGTGATGCCGCCGATTTACATGACCAGCACTTATGTGCAAGATGCCCCTGGGCAGCCACGTGAGGGCTTTGAATATTCACGCACGCAGAATATTACGCGATTCGCGCTGCAGGATGCTTTAGCCCAGCTCGAAGGTGGTGCTGCAGGTTTCACATTTACTTCCGGCATGGCAGCCATCACCACTCTGCTGCTGACTTTGAAACCTGGTGATCGCATTGTTTGTGGCGACGATTTATATGGCGGCACCTACCGCCTGTTCACCAAGATTGGTGCGCGTTTCGGCCTAGTGTTTGACTTTGTCGACACCAGCGATCCTGCTACTTTCGACAACCTGCCACAAGACACGCGCCTGCTGTATTTGGAAACACCATCCAATCCACTGCTGAAACTCGTGCCACTCGAAATCGCGATTGCTGCCGCGCATCGTGTAGGCGCCGAGGTTTCGGTGGACAACACTTTTGCTACGCCTTGCTTGCAGCAGCCGCTTAGGATGGGGGCAGATTATGTGATTCACTCCACCACCAAGTACGTTGCGGGGCACTCCGATGTCGTAGGCGGTGCACTGATTGTGCGTGAAGAAAAGCTGAAGGAAGATATCTGGTTCCATCAGAACTCCGCTGGCACAGTGAACTCCCCCTTCGATGCCTTCCTCACTTTGCGTGGCTTGCGCACCTTGGAGATCCGCATGGAACGCCATTGCAAGAACGCATTGCAAGTTGCGACCTATCTTGAAGCCCATCCAAAAGTTTCCAAGGTCATCTATCCTGGCCTTCCAAGCCATCCGCAATACGACGTCGCGCAGAAACAAATGTCTGCTGGCGGCGGCATGGTTTGCTTTGAAGCCAAAGCCAGTGCCGAACAAGCCGCTCAGTTAGTGAAAGACCTCAAGATCTTCGCGCTCGCCGAATCACTCGGTGGTGTTGAATCCTTGGTCGAACTTCCAGCGCCGATGACCCACGCATCTATCCCGGCAGAAACACGCGCAGCTCTCGGCATTACCGACGGCTTGGTACGACTGTCAGTCGGCATCGAGAACGGCAACGATTTAGTCGCCGATCTCAATCAAGCTCTGGCGAATATTTAGGTTAAATAGAGCTCGGTGGATGCATTCCACCGGGCTCACTGCCCAACATTGGGGCTGGAGAGGGCGCAGCAACCGGAGCCGCTCCGTCTTCCACGCGCTTACGCATCACATTGCCGACCTTGAACTTCACGACGCGTTTAGGTGGCACCGGAACCTTCTCCAAGGTTTTCGGGTTTTGCGCCATGCGTCCAGGACGATGGCGTACTTCAAATACGCCGAACTTCCTAAATTCCAAACGGTTACCGCGAACCAACTCATTCGCCACTTCATCTAAGAAGCGCTGGATGATGTCGCGAACCAAGACCTTTGTTTGGCCGGTGGAATCAGAAATGCGCTGAACGAGGTCGCGCTTGGTGACAGTGTGGGTATCGGGTTCCATCTTAAATGGGTGCGCCAGACAGTTTGTCTGCATTGACCTTACTCCTTTCTAGCTCAGGAGTTGGAGAGTTTTCCCCAAGTATTTGAGAAAACTACTCGATTTCAAGCAAATACGTCGCCGGTCCGACGTTGGTGGCGCTCACTCTCATATGCGCCCCAAATACGCCAGACTCAACCCTAAATCCTTTATTTTCAAGGGTTTGCCGTACTTCTTCAAGCAGTATTCGAGCCTCTGCCGGAGCCAATGCCGTGGTGAAGGAAGGCCGGTTGCCACGCTGTAGATCTGCAGCCAAAGTGAATTGAGAAATGAGCAAAATACTGCCTTCTACGGAGCTTAGGTCCAAATTGGTCTTGCCATCGGCATCCTCAAAAATCCTCAGCTTGGCCAATCGCCGAGCCATTTTGACCGCGATTGCGGAAACATCGCCCGTTTCACAACCGAGGTAAATCAGGAATCCGAGGCCGATTTGCCCGACCACTTCCCCCTCGACCACCACTTCGGCGTGGTCTACGCGCTGCACTATTGCTTTCACTGGCCTTAATCCTGGCGCAACCAGAGTTCAGCCTGCATCACCCTCATCAAGTCGCCGCCACCAGCCAAGGCGTTGAGCTCGAGGAACTTTTCAAAGGCCTGCCGTGCCTCTGCGCCGCGCGCTAAATAATCGCGTAACAAAAGCCCCTTATTAAACCAGGCTGCAGCCTCGTTGGGACGATCCGCAATCACCGACTCCACTACTTCTAAAGCTTCTTGGGCGCGTCCTAATTGTGCCAGAGCAGCAGCCTCTAGCAAATGCCCCTGCCACAAGTCATCGGCCAAGGCATGGGCGCCAAGTAAGGCTTTTTCGGCATCGCCTGAGCTCAAATCGGCTACTGCCATGGTGTACTCCGCGCGAGTAGATGCCTCAAACTTCGACCACGGTTCCGTTTGCGCCGCAGCACGGGCTAAGTCGGGACGCTCAAACAGCGGGGCTAATTCACCGAGTAAACGCCAAGCCTCGGCGCTTCCGGGCTGATCCATCAACAAGGCAGCCAACTCGTCTAAAACTTCGGGATCGCCAGCCCGAGCGCTCATGGCCAACCAATAAACTCTAGCTTGAGTTAATTCAGGCTGAAGGCTCAGGGCTCTCTCGAGCAAGCGGTAACTCTCAGTAGGGTCTTCCACAACACGAGCGAGAAGCAGGGCATGAAGTCCAGTCTCGTCCTTCGCAAAAGCCGCTTCCGCGCGAGAATAGACCAGACTTCGATCCTCGTATTGGATTTCCATGTCTTGCAGGAACATGGCCAAACGAACGTCATCAGGGTTAGCGTCACGAAGGGTACGGACAGCTTGGAGGCCAGCGCGCGGTTCGCCCTGCATGGCTTCATAAGCAGTTTCCAGCAACTCCCATGCGGCCGAATCCTGTTCACGGGCACTCTGAATAGCGACTTTCGACGGGAGTTCCAGCTCACTGGTAAACAATCCACAAGAAACTACCAGGGAAAGTGCAATCATGAGCAAGGTCGGACGGGAATTGAACACGCCATGAGCCTACAATCTCCGCATGACATTTCTGCGTCGCCTTGGCCTTCTGGGCCTACTTATCTGGAGCTCATGTGCGGCTCCCGATGCAGAAATCCATTTGGCGCCTTTCATCTCGCGCCACACCTTGCCGCAATATCAACATTTTGAGTCTCTAGGAGGCGCAGTGCGCTTTCACCGAGAGGCCGATGATTCGATGTGGGCTATCAGTCCTGTCATGTGGCGCAAAGATTACGCCGATGGCGAGATCGAAGCTTCCTTCCTCGGCGGCCTCGGTCGTTATGAGTTCGACCCCTCTCGCCCACGCACCTACGCCCGTTTATTTCCGTTGTGGTCCTATCGCAGTGAAGTGCGCGCCGATGGCATCACAGACACCGATTGGTCGCTCCTGTTCTGGCTCATTGCAGGTGGCTCCAGCTCGGATAACTTAGAGAACTACTTCTGGTTCTTCCCCTTCTTCGGCACGGGACGCAACTTCCTTACTTTCGACGAATTCTCCTTCTTCCTTTTTCCGCTTTACCTTGAGAACCACAAGCAAGAACGCCACAGCAAGCATTGGTTGTGGCCTTTCTTTGGCAAAGTCGAGGGCTCCGAAGAAGGCTGGCATGTCTTTCCTTTTTACGGCACAACCACGGTTCCCGGTCGACACCAAAGCTCTTATATCATGTGGCCATTCTGGACCCAGGCAACCACAGACCAGCAAAAGAAGCACCCTTCGAAACAATGGATGTTCTTCCCTTTTTATGGCAAAACGACCCAAGATGATTATGCGGCGACCACATTCTTGTGGCCATTTTTCGGCTGGGCTGACCGGCCTTCGACCGATTACTCTTCCTGGAGTTTCTGGCCCTTCTTGAAGTTTGAATCGGGTGGAAAAGAAGCCGATCGTAAAATCCAAAAGGTACTTCCTTTCTGGATGCACTACGAAAATGCACAAACGGAGTACTCCGCTTTTTTGTGGCCCTTCTTTTGGCACACGAAATCTCACTTCAACAAAATGAAAAGCGAAGGTTATTATTTCGTACCCCTTTTCATGCATTCCAAAACCCTTCGCGACGATGGAACCGAAGAGCGCAATCTGCGCATTTGGCCGTTTATGAGCTATGAATTCGAGGCTCGCAAACGCGAGGTACTACGCGTACTCGACCTAGGCATTCCGCGCCTTTTAGACCCCGAAGGCTTCTATCAGATGTTTGGATTCCTATACACCCTCTGGGACAACCGCGACCAAATCGAAGCGGACCCGATTGTGGTACACGAGAAACGTGCTTGGTTCAATCTTTACCACGAGGCAGAAGCAGCAGGTCACGAGCGTTGGAGCATCCCTGTAATTGGCGGCAAATGGACCGAACCCGACGGCACCACCCATTCCTCCTGGCTCTTCGGTCTCATCCGTTGGCGTAGTGGCGAAGGCGGCGGTCTAGAATCACCAGCCTTCCCCGGCCCCGGTTGGCCCGACATTCACCGAATCGCAGACCAGGCCAACGCGGAGGCCAAGCAATGAATCAGTTTCAAAAAGTAGGCGCGAACTTCCTTGCCCCGCCGATTGAAATCGCTGGGTTTACATTTGGCTTAGCCGTTGGTGTGATTTCGCGGCTCGGACAATTCCCGAAGCGATTGCGTTCCACCCTAGACCAAATGCACCTCACTGGGGTCAAATCTTTGGTCGTAGTGTTGTTCGTCAACTTCTTCATCGGCATGATTCTGGCCCTGCAACTGGGCTATGAACTCGCACGCTATGGCCAACAGGAAGCGGTTGGTTTTGCGGTTGCGGTTGCCATGGTGCGTGAAATGGCGCCGGTCATGACGGCTGTGGTTCTAGCCGCAAGCGTTGCGAGCGCGATGGCAGCGGAACTCGGCACCATGCGAGTTCAGGAAGAGATTACCGCGCTCGATGTCATGTCGATCGACGTCACCAGCTACTTGGTTTTCCCACGGGTTGTCGCCATGACCTTGATGGCTCCCGTCCTCACTCTGCTTGCCTCAGTCGTCGGGATTCTCGGCGGTGCGGTGATTGCACAAGCACAGCTTGGTCTCGACTTCAGCGGCTACATGCGCAACGTTTACGATTCCCTTTCCGACACTAGCCTGTTCGGATTACCGCGCAGTGTTTATGTCAGCTTAATCAAAGCCACCATCTTCGGATTCACCGTTTCCGTAGTTGGATGCGCCTGTGGCCTCATGGCAAAAAATGGAGCCAGTGGCGTGGGAAACAGCACACGCGCCGCAGTGCGCAACTCCATCATCTTGATTATCGTGCTCAACTTCTTCCTCGGAAAACTGGTCTACACATGATTGAATTCCAGGATGTCTACAAGTCCTTCGGCACCCAAGAAGTGCTGAAAGGAACCCAATTCACGGTGAAAGAGGGGCAATCATTAGTCATCATGGGCCCAAGTGGTTCGGGTAAAAGTGTAATCCTAAAACACTTGATTGGTCTGCTTAACCCTGATCGCGGCAACATTCGCATTATGGGGAAAGACGTCGCAAAGCTGGATCGTGATGGTTTGCAACAATTGCGTAGAGATATGGGCTATCTCTTTCAACACTCCGCGCTCATCAACTGGCTCTCGGTGTTCGACAACATTGCCTTGCCTTTAAGAGAAACCACCTCGATGTCGGAGAAGGAAATTGAGGAACAAGTCATGCACGTGCTAGGCTTAGTGCGCCTCGAAGAAGCGCGGATCAAACTTCCAGGGGAAATCTCTGGGGGCATGCAAAAGCGCGTCGGACTAGCACGCGCTTTAGTTACCAAACCGTCGATCATTTTGTACGACGAACCAGAAGCAGGACTCGACCCCGAAATGTCGACCAGCGTCAGTCACATGATGCGTCGCTTGAAGGAAGAACACGGCATGACTTCGGTCACCGTGACTCACAGTGTGAACTGCGCATTAACCGTCGCAGATACGCTCGCCGTTTTTGAGAAGGGCAAGTTTCTGATTTCAGGACCTCCTACGGAAGTCCTCAACTCCGACAATAAACGCGTGCGCGAGTTCCTCGGCGCGCCGATTGATTAACATGGAAAAAACCGGACGTCGCGATTTCATTTTGGGTCTCGTGTTCTTCGGAGCGATTGCTCTGTTGCTGTACTACACGATTGTGCTCACCGGATTTAGTTTTTCGGACAAGGTCTATATGACTGCCTACTTCCCAAATGCCAACGGCTTGAAGGAGGGCGATGCGATTTTGGTTGCTGGACGCCCGACTGGCACCGTGCGGGAAGTAGCTTTCCACGATGACCGTCCAGAAGATCGCCGCATCAGTGTGCGGATGGAATTCACCGAAGCCCCTACCCTGCACGAAGGCTACTTCTTGCGCATCGCTGAATTCACGGTGTTGGGAGGTCGCGTTATTCAAATCGAGCCAGGCCCATTTACCAATGCAATCATTGGTCCAGCAGCCGAGCTTGTGGGCACGGTCGAGTCGTCGGCCTTGGCCCAGTTCAGCGAATTGCTAGAGCGCAACGAGGAAGACATCACCGCAATTATTAGCAATCTGAAGAGCACCAGCGAAGATTTGGCTCAGGGACGCGGCGTGATTGGGGCCTTATTGAATGACGAAACCATGCGTGTCGACCTTAAGCAGGCGATTCAGAATGCCTCCGATCTGATTTCCGACCTACGTGCCGGCCGTGGCACTTTGGGGGCTCTCCTCACCGATGAGGCCACCAAGGAGCGTGTTTTGGGTATTGTGGAGGATGCTGCGAACCTCGTGGCCGACGTCGGCGCCATCGCCCAGGGCGCTCGGAATGGGGAAGGGTTGCTCGGCGCGCTGCTCAATGATCCGCTGCTGAGAGATGAGGCCACCAATTTGGTACACAACCTGGATGAAATTGCCGTCCGCCTGAATGTCGTCATCGATGATGCTATCGCAGGCAAGGGTCTTCTTGGTACAATGATTGGTGACGAACAGATCGCCGACGACGCAAAAGCATTTTTAGGAAACCTCGCTGAGGTCACGCGTCGTCTGAAAGATGGAGAAGGAAGCCTTGGCCGCCTGCTCACCGAAGAACAGGCTTATGAGGAGCTACTGATGGCCCTCAAGTCTCTCAATGGCCAGCTAGAGGATGCCCGCGAAGCGCAACCGATTTCAACTTTCACTCAATTGCTGTTCGGAACCTTCTAAGCCAAGCACATGGAACTCCGCAACATCGCCATCATCGCCCACGTCGATCATGGCAAGACCACTCTCGTCGACGGCCTGTTTAAAGAGGCCGGAACCCTAGAACGCGGACAGCAAAATTCCGACCGCGTGATGGACAGCAATGATTTGGAACGTGAGCGTGGCATCACCATTCTTTCGAAGAATGCTGCGCTGACCTGGAAAGGTGTGCGCGTGAACCTGATTGATACGCCTGGACACGCCGACTTCGGCGGTCAGGTCGAACGCGTGCTTTCGATGGCTGACGGCGTTCTGTTGGTGGTCGATGCATTCGAAGGCGTGATGCCACAAACTCGATTTGTGCTGCAGAAAGCTTTTGAGAACAAGCTCCGCCCGTTAGTAGTTGTCAACAAAATGGACCGCCAAGATGCCCGCGCTGACGCTGTGCTGGGTGAAGTCTTTGACCTCTTCATCGAGCTTGGCGCGGAAGAAATGGCCCTCGATTTTCCGGTCATCTACGCATCAGCACGCAACGGCTGGGCGAGTACGGAAGAAGTGACAAGTGGCGAAAACATGGAGCCTATGCTCGATGCCATCCTCGAATACTTCGATGCGCCAGACTTCGACTTAGAGGGTCCACTGCAGTATCAAGTGGGTACGCTTGACTGGGATGATTACGTCGGACGCATTGGCATTGGCCGCGTCACCCGTGGTATTTTGCGCCAAGGCGATGAAGTGCGCTGGTTCACCAATGATGGCGAGAAAAAGCGTGGCCGGGTAAAGGAGCTTTATCGCTACGCTGGCATGGATCGCGTCCCAACCGAAATGGTTGAAGCAGGCGATATTGCATCGGTTGCCGGCATGGATGGACTAAGCCTTGGAGACACCTTGGTCGCAATGGGCAATGAAGATGCCCTCCCACCGATTGAAGTAGAGCCTCCAACCATCGAGATGGAGTTCTTGGTCAACGACTCGCCATTCGCAGGCAAGGAAGGCACCTTTGTGACCTCACGCCAAGTGAAGGAACGCTTGGAACGCGCCTCCATCATGGACCCGGCTCTGCGTATCACCATTGGACCTTCTGGCGGATACCTAGTCGCCGGACGCGGCGTGCTGCACCTCGGTATTTTGATCGAGAACATGCGTCGTGAAGGCTTTGAATTTGCTGTGGGCTCCCCGCGCGTATTGCTCAAGGAAGATGAAAACGGCAAGACGCTAGAGCCGATGGAGGATGCACGCGTCGATGTCCCGGAAGAATCCATGGGCAAGGTAATTGAGTACTTCGGCCGTCGTGGTGCAGAAATCACCGAAATGACCCGGCAAGGCACACGGGCCAGCGTGTTTTTCACCCTCCCAACCCGCGGCTTGATTGGCGCACGAACACAAGTACTCACCTTGACCAAAGGTGAAGGTGTTCTCACTTCGATCCTTGCTGGCTATGGCCTGCGCACCACCGAAATTGAAACCCGCCACAATGGCGTACTGGTTTCTTCCGATACTGGACAGTGCACCACCTACTCCCTGCGTAACTTGGAAGACCGCGGTGTCTTCTTCGTCGCAAACGGCACGCCGATTTACGAAGGCATGGTTGTGGGCGAAAACAACAAGGACAACGACATCACCATCAACATTGTTCGCGCGAAGAAGATGTCGAACATCCGCGTGGCCAACAAAGATGTCGATGAGAAGGTACGTGCCCCGCGCATCATGGGATTGGAGCAATACTTGGAGTACCTCGATACCGATGAGCTACTAGAAGTCACTCCAAAGTCTTTGCGTTTGCGTAAGCGTCAACTCAATGAGAAGACGCGTTTGCGCTTACTGAAGTCGAAGGAAACGGCTCACTCGTCGTAAGTCTTGCGCATATAAGCTTTCCATTCCTGCTCTAATTCGTTGAGCGGAATGGAATGTTCATATCCGAAGGTATCCCGGGTATGTTCTTGCAGCAGTGAATGAAAATCGGAAGCGTCTACGATTTCGGTTAGACCACGCAGCCAGTCTTGCCCCTTCCGTCCCTTCGCCTCTGCAAGAAAAGTAAACAGAGCCCAAGCTTTGGAAAACTCTTCGCGATCGAAATCATATTTACGCAACCTGATTAGCCGGAAAAATGGCTCCTGACACACAACGGCATCGGCCGCCATCGTTGCGCGCTTCCCAATAAAGAGGCCACCGAATCCACGGTCCCCTGCGTCCCCTGCGTCCACAGCATTCGCATGCGCCGTGGTTTCGCCAACACTGATAGTGGATGGACGTAGATCGAAGCAGGTTGTGGTGTTTTTGTTGAGAAAGCGGAGCGACAAATGATACCCAACAGCCTCCTCTAACCAATCTTGGCTCCCCGGGTGTATCTGATAATTCAACGCAGCAAGGCGGTGTCCAATTCCGTGCACAACGCGCCCTTCTAGGTCGGCAAAAGGCCCCGTACGCCAATAAGACATCAGAGTATTTTCGAAGTAAATCCACTTACCATTTAGGCTTAGCAACTGTTCACGATCTTTGCCGGAGCCCCAATCACCGCCAAGATACTGCTCGTAAAGATGTTCGTAGTTGCGTGCCTGATCATCGGAGAAGAAAAACTGCACGAAAATCTCTTCGGGGATTTCATCGCGAAATCCATCGCCCAAATATGGATCGACAAACTCGGCGCGGAAGTCCTCGATCACTCTTTCACCGAGTTCGGCCAAGGCAATCATCTGCTTATCGGATATGCCTGCATGACAAATAATCTTCATGTGCCTACTTTCCACACTGCGGAACTTCAGCCCGGAGCCACCGATGTCCACGGCGGCAGCGGCCAACTCAGGGTCTACTGGAACAAGGTGGACTGTTTCAACTGCATCCAGCAACCTCTGGCCTCCCGGATTCGACCCCCGACGTTTTTCGTGGCTCAGCTTTCTATCCATCCGCAGCACAGCATCGGAGTATCCAGTGAAACCCAGCCAAAGCGAGAGCGATCCAAGCTCTTGCAAGTAGGTCTTTTGGACTCGTCCCCAATCAGGACTCTTCACTTTCAATCCAGAACGCTTGATGCCAAGCTCCTCCAAGCGATTGAGGCGAAGTTGATACTCCTTGGCCAAGGAAGAAAAATCTTCCTCCATCATGAAGGGAACCAATGTTGCGAGCTGAGCTCCCTTCAGCTTTAGGACTAATGATTTTTTGCGTTCCCGTTTTTCCCCATTGGCCTCCACCACATAAGGAAGGTCCAATGGATCCCGCTGGTTCTGTAAATAGAACTCAAGGCGCTCATCCCCCATCCAAGTCAGAAGCCCATCTGAGCTTCGGTCGACCCCGTTCTTCAACTCCACCAAAAGGTACTCTTGGCCATTCCACCGATAAAGCAGGGCTCGATGCCTTTTAACATCCTTTAAGTCCTCGAACCTAAGTGCATAAATCTGTGCCCCAGCAGACGCACTGAAAAAAATGCATAGAACCAACGAAAGCAAATAGCGCATGGCTACAGCTTACATGATGAGGATTGAAGTGAACAGAGGCGGCTTAGACGTCGTAGTTCTTCCGCATATAAGCAATCCATTCCTTCTCCAAGGCCTCGACCGGACTACCTCCATCGAGGCCAAACCATTTCTTCGTGTGGTCCTGGAGCAGCAATTGAAAATCGTCGGCATCGACGATCGTCGAGAGACCTCGTAGCCACTCTTGGCCAGCTCGACCTTTCTCATCTGCGATAAAAGAGAAGAAGGCCCACGACTTCGCGGTATCCTCATTATCAAAGTCGTATTGCTTTTTGGGCAAAAGCTGCGGGGTTGGCATCGGTGAATGCAGAGCGACTCCAGCCATGACATCGCGAAGTCCTTTCATAAGCGCAGCAGTGCCACCCTCATCTTTCTTCTTTTTCTTCTTCTTGCCACCGCTGGCAACCGTGTCGCCTGGTTTTGTACGTGGAGGTGGCTTGAAGGCTACGCAAGTCACCGAGTTGCGATTCAAAAAGTTAAATGAAAGGTAATAGCCGAGTGCTTCCTCAAGCCAATCCTGAAGATTACCGTGAGTCAGGTAATTTTGCTCCGCAAGGCGGTGTCCCAATTGGTGTACGACCATGCCTTCCAGGTCGGCGCGTTCATCCACCAACCAATAGGAGACAAAAAGTTTTCCTTGCATCACCTGAGCGCCATGGATTTTCAAGCGACGCGTGCGGGTTTCACCAGAGCCCCAACTGCCACCGAGGTAATCCTCATAGAGCTTCTCGTAATGGAGTTGCTGGTCGGTGGAAAAGAAGAACTCAAGGAAAATTTCGTCGGGGATACGATCCTTGAAACTCTTATCGATGTAAGGGTCAACAAACTGGGTTCGAAAGCCATCGATTACGGTTTCCCCCAGCTCCGCCAAGCGGGTAATCTGCTCATCGGATATACCGGTGTGATATACGAACTTGAGATGCTTACTTTCTTGGGAGTGAAACTCCAAAGTCGGCCCGCCGATGCGGTGCCCAACTTCAATCAACTTGGGGTCTACGTCGACCGATTCAACCGAAGCAATGGCTGAATCCAGGCGCACGGTTTTTGCTTCACTGGATCTCTTCTTCTCGCGGTGGATTTCACGGTCGAGTTTATTGGCCGCCTTAAAGAAGCCTGTCTGAAATAGCCAGAGTTTAAGCAAGTCCAACTCACGTATTAACTGGTCGTGGGGCGCAAACCAAGCTGCAGACCCTTCTTCCGCCTCTGCTCGAGCTGCGCGTAAGCGCTTCATCACATCCAACCGCCGCTGATACTCCAGAGAGAGGGTATAGAAACTCTCATCATTCATAAAGCCGGATAAGCCTTTTACGCGATCACCTGAAATCCCAATCGTCAGCGATTTCTTTTTGGTTTTCATCAAGCCATCGCTATCAATTTTATAAGCCAAGTCGAGTGGGTCAGCTTGATTCTGTACATAGAACTCAAGGCGATCATTCGGCTGCCAATGAAAACCGGTTGCATCTAGGGTGATTCCACCGCGAATTTCCACCAGAACCACATTGCGGCCATTCCACTCATAGAGATTCTTCTTGTAGCCCTTCGCGTACTTGGGGTCCTTGAATTCCAGAGCATATATCTGCCCGTAAGCAGAAGATCCGAAAAGCAGAACAGCAACGATTAGGAGGAGGAATCGCATCACATCAACAGCCTAACATCTGCATCACTGAGAAGTGTATTGCGCCAGAAGCCATGGCCTCCACAACTCTTGCTCTAGCTGATAAACCGAATCCCCTCCCTTAACACCAAAGAGCTGGGTTGTAAGTTTGCGCCAGTCCTGCACAAAACGGCGCGACTGCATAAGTTGCTGCAATTCACGCATCCAGGATTGACCGGCAACACCAGCCTCGCGATCCAGCCAAGCCACGAAGGACCACGCCTTCGCTAAATCAGCATTCTCATACACGTAAAGCTGACGCCCGCATAGATCTTGAATCCGCGTTTTAGAGCCCAGTGCGATCTGCGCAAGACTTTGCTCTAAGCCAACCGTAACGACGGCCTCATAGTCCTCCGGGACCTCCATCTTCAGACTTACACAGTGGCCGCTGCTGCGATTGAGATAGCGCAGGGAAAGCTCATACCCCAATCCCTCTTCCATCCAATCCAACCTATCCTTCTCGATGTTGTAGCAACGAGAAGCTAGCGAATGGCCCAGGCGATGTAATAAAACGCCAGCGATATCAACGTCCGGCAACACGCGCCAATAACTCAAGTCACGGTCTTTCAAACGAAAGTGAGTGCCACGATTTCGCGCCCGAGCTGGTTCCCCTGGCTTATCCCCCCAATCTAGTCCGTAGTAACTGCCAAGCAACTTCTCCAGATGCATTTTCTGGTCCGTGCTAAAGAAGAGCTCCAAGATGACCTCCTCGGGAATCGGATCCAGCTTCCCTAATTCCATGAGCGGCTCCACACTGCGCGTACGGAAATCTGCAATGACGTATTCGCCAAGCTTCAGTAACTCCTCAACCTCATGGTCAGCAATCCCAGTGTGGTAAAGAATACGCAAGTGAGTACTTTCGCGTACGTGAAACTCCAAGTTCGGACCTCCAACAGCGTGTGCGGCATCAACCAATTTCTGTGGAGTCTCAATCGTGGAGACTGGAAAGGCGGCATTGCGAATCTTAGCCTTCGTTGGCAGCCCCAAAGCGCGCCGAACTTTTTTCAGCGGTTTCTCCAATTGTTCAGCGGCTTTAGCATAACCAGTGCGTTGTAGCCAAATCTGTTGGTTCATCAACAAGCGATGCAGGCTTTGCCTGAGGGCTGTCACTTTAGCGTCGTCTCCTTTTGCCTCCTTGACCGCATCCTGAACCTCTTGCAAATGCTTTTCGGCCTTCGCATAGGCTTGAGCCAGAGTGTAGAAACTCTCGGTAGGCATGAAGGGATGCAACCTTTCTACCTTCTTCCCTTCCATCGAGATCGCGTATTTCTTGTACCTCACCACTCGGTGCGAACGCGCATCCAAGGTGTAGGGCACCATGCTCGGGTCAGACTGATCCTGCAAAAAGAAGTCCAACTGATCGTCGGCTTGCCAATCAAAATCACCCTCGATATCACGCGAGATGCCATCTCCTAACTCCACTAACAGCACTGATTTGCCATTCCAGTCAAAAAGCTGCTTCTTGTAACTCTTTGCCGATTTCGCCTCGCGAAACTCCAGCGCATAGATTTGAGCGGAGGCGGAGGAGCCGAGAAGGAGTATGGCTCCGAGGAGGAACAAGAAGTGTCGCATGCCGTCCCAAGGTTACCCTATAGGTAGCTTGGGCGGCAAGAATCCCCGTCCACTCAATCAATTGCTGCGCAGCCTCTTCCAACCACGTTTTGTCGGCCATTTGCTCGGAATTCCGATCAAAGTTGCCCCTGCCGTCTGGGCCATGGTGGCCCTTGCTTTGCTTTCCGGTGGCGGCAACACGGGCGTTCAGCCTCTCGCCATCGCTATTTTAATGCTCGTGCTTTTGGCGGCCCTGCTAATTCACGAACTGGCGCACGCTCTGGTTGCGAAACATTTGGGCTTGCATGTCCTCGACATCACCATTTGGCCCCTAGGTGGCGCCGCACGCATGGAAGGTCTCACTGGGCAATCCCGCCAGGAGGCGCTTGTTGCGGGCGCAGGCCCTGCCGCCAACATCGTGCTTGGAGGTATTTGCTTACTGATTCCCGGTCCCATTGCAGCCGACGCAGCTTGGATGAATCTCGTGCTTGGCCTCGGCAATTTGATTCCGGCCTTTCCGCTAGATGGTGGACGCATCCTTCGCGCTTGGCTCTCACGCCGTTCTCCCCTGGTCGATGCCACCCTTGCTGCAAATCGCCTGTCCAAATCGATTGCACTGCTTGCACTAGTGTTCTGCTTTTACTTTGGTGCCCTCTTCATTGGCCTCGTACTCGCCGCCTACCTGTGGTGGACCGGGCAGATGGAGTACTTTCAGATTCTCATGCGCGAAGGCCATGGCCCAACCATGCCAACTTCCGAAGTATGGAGACGCGCCTGCTATCCTTGGGTTTCCTCCAAGGGCTCCGGCTCTGGTTCCGACCGCCCCGCCGACCAGCTTGAGGATTACCGTGGAAGTCTCGACGACTTTTTCCGCGACCGTGACCGCGACCAATCATGATTTCAATCCTTGCCCTTGCAGCTTTTCCACTATTCCAAACTCCAGCAAAACCAGATCGGCTGAAACCTTTGGTGCCTGCACCAGAAGGCTATACCCCAAAAGCAACACCTGCGCCCAAACCTGCTGCAGTACCAGAAGACAGCCCTTTTAGAAGCTTGGGTCCAACCCCACAGCCTCAACGAGGGGCGCTGCCAACCCCGAGCACAAAAGGACCGCGAGATCAAAAAGATGGTCGCCCACTGCCTTTCTCCGAAGATCGCCCATTGCTTAGTATTGATGGCGCCGTCATCCGTGCTGGAGAATTAAATCAGCTCGTTTCTTACTACCGCAGCTACCGCTCTGGGTCCGACGACATGATGCTGCAAGCCGCAGTCAAAGCGTTACTTCCGGTCAAGGTCATGCAGGCCAAATTCAAGGCGCAGCTTCCAGACATGTATCGCAACATTGAAGAGGCACATGAAGCGGCCGTGGCTGGCGAAGACTTTGCCTCCGTGGTGAAACGCTTTTCCCAAGATAGCGAGGCACCAACAGACGACGGGCGTTACACCTTTGGTCGTGACCAGGCGGTGCAACCCTTTGACCGCATTTGCCATTCCACTCCCGTGAATGGATTCTCGGCGCCCTTCCTTACCGTTTATGGATACCACTTCTTGCAGGTTTTAGACTACCAACGCGGCGAAAAGCCCAAGGATGACCAATCGACTTCACGCCACGTCTTGATCATGTTCCCCGAGATGGTGCAGATGGAAAAGGAAGGCAAGGACGTCCGTTCCTGGATTAAGCAGCAAGTCCAAGCTGCCAAGATTGAAGTCCTAGAAGCTGGCATGCAGAACCTGGTGCCGCCGGCGAACCGTGGTCAGATTACTGGTCAGTAAACCGGTCGCCTAGTCAGCCTGTGCAGGAGCCAGTCGAACCAACGGCTGGTTTGCATCGACGCTTTGGCCGGTCTCAACCAGCACCTCTTCGACCACCCCACCGTGTTGGCAGGTAACCTCGTTTTGCATTTTCATGGCCTCGAGAATGGCAACACCGGCGCCAGGTTCTAGGACATCGCCGACTTTCACCGAAACATCGATGAGCACGCCAGGCATCGAAGCCTTGATGATTTCCGCTTTCGGTGGTCCTTGTCCGGCAACCTCACCGGCTGCTTTTTCGCGTTCATCCATCGCGACTACGGTGTAACTTTCACCCGCAATATTGACCTGCAAGTGCTGCTGGTCTTGCTCCTCGATGGAAACCGCGAAACTGCGGTGATCGATGATGGCGGTGTATTGGCCGAGTCGGTCGACGTCGAGGAAATCCGCATGAATCTCCTTTCCGTCTACCTTCACCGTGCAGTGTCCGCCGCCACAATCGTCTACTTCAAGCTCAAACTCACGTCCTGAATCTACGCGTAGAAAGTACTTCATCGGGAAACCCTCCCATGTTGCTCGCGACGGGCTGCCGCAACCCAGGTATTGGTTTTTGCGCCTCCGGAATCTTCCGTTTGCATGACTCGACGCGCAGCTGTTTTCTGTCTATGCAAGGCCGCAACCACCGCCGCGATTTGCTCTAAGTCATCCGGAATTTCGCGTTGCACCTCATGCTTGCCACGCTCCTCCACAAACTTCTCGAGGTAAGCCGTGTCGTAGTTGCCGCTAATGAATCCATCGGACTGAAGGATTTGCAGTGCAATGCCTGCGGAAGTCTTCACGCCGCCGACATGCAGCTCCTGCAATACCCGCAACATGCGACGTCGTGCTTGTTCGCGATCTCGTCCGTAGGCAATCAGTTTGGCGAGCATCGAATCGTAGTACGGGGTCACTTCCATACTGCGATAAACGCCAGAATCGATGCGTACTCCAGGTCCACCGGGCCAACGTAAGTTTCCAATCACGCCGAGGCTCGGCAGAAACTGGTTGTCTGGATCTTCCGCGTTGAGGCGCACTTCAATCGCATGTCCACGCGGCACGAGGCCGGTGCAGTCATCAATCTTCTCTCCTGCAGCAACCCGAATCATCTGCGCAATGAGATCTACGCCATACACCTCTTCGGTGATGCCGTGCTCCACTTGGATACGCGTGTTCATCTCCAAGAAGTAAAACTCCCCCTTCGACCACAGGAACTCCACGGTTCCGGCGGAAAAATAGTTCACTGCTTTAGCAGCTGCAACCGCGGCAGCACCCATCTGCATGCGGGTTTGTTCATCGATGACTGGAGAAGGCGCTTCCTCAATCAACTTTTGATGACGTCGCTGCAGGGAGCATTCGCGTTCTCCAAAATGGAGAATCGTTCCATGCTTGTCGCCAAGCACTTGAATCTCAATGTGACGCGGCTGCACCAGGAACTTCTCCAGGTACATGCGGCCGTCGCCGAAAGCATTGAGTGCTTCGCCACTTGCGGTGGTAAAAGCGGATTCAATCTCACTTGCTTCCTGCACCACGCGAATGCCTTTGCCGCCACCACCGGCGGAAGCTTTCAGCATCACTGGGTAGCCAATCTTTTCGGCTTCCTTGGCGGCTTCTGCAGCATCGGCGACCGCTTCAGTGTTGCCTGGAACCACCGGAACGCCCGCTGCAATCATGGCAGTACGGGCGGAGAGTTTGTCTCCCATGACCGCCATAGCGTGAGAGGACGGACCGACAAAACGAATGCCAGCTGCCTCTACCGCTTCTGCGAACTCGCCGTTTTCAGCTAGAAATCCAAAGCCGGGGTGAATGGCATCGGCCTTGGCTTGTTTGGCGATTTCTAAAATGCGGTCGGCACGCAAATACGATTCTGCAGGGGTCTTACCGCCTAAAGCATAAGCTTCGTTGGCAAAGCGTACGTGCAAGGCATGACGATCAGGATCTGAGTAAACCGCAATGGTTTCAATGCCAAGATCACGACACGAGCGCTGAATTCGCACCGCGATTTCACCGCGGTTCGCAATCAACAAGCGCTTGATAGGAGTTTGAGGGACTTGACTCATGACTCCTAGAGTGGAATAGAACCGTGTTTCTTCGGTGGATTGGATTCGCGCTTGGTGGCCAGCATTTGCAGGGCGCGGATCAACCGTGGACGTGTGCGTGATGGAATGATGACATCGTCGATCAGACCACGTTCCGCCGCGAGGTAGGGATTGGCGAACATGTCGCGATACTCCTCCACCAGTTCGCTTTCGCGCTTGACCGGATCATCGGCAGCGGCGATTTCTCGGCGGTGGATGATCTTGGCAGCGCCCTCGGCGCCCATGACGGCAATCTCAGCGCCGGGCCAAGAGACGTTCCAGTCACCGCGAGTCGATTTACTCGAAAGCACACAATACGCACCTCCATAGGCCTTGCGCGTCACCACGGTGAGTTTCGGCACCGTCGCTTCGCAGTAGGCGTAAAGCAGTTTGGCGCCGCGTCGGATGATGCCAGCATGCTCCTGTACGGTTCCAGGCATGAAGCCTGGGACGTCTTCAAAGGTGATGATTGGAATATTGAAGCAATCGCAGAAACGCACGAAGCGCGCTGCCTTTTCGGAAGCATCAATGTCCAAGACACCGGCAAGTGCCATCGGTTGGTTGGCGACGATGCCGACCGAACGTCCACCCAAACGTGCAAGGCCAATCACAATGTTGCGCGCGAAGCCTTGTTGGATTTCCATGAAGTCGCCGTCGTCCACCACCGAATGGATGACCTTCTTCATGTCATAAGGCTGATTCGGAGATTCTGGAATGATTTCATCTAGCAAGTCATCGCAACGATCGGATGGATCTTCGGTTGCAACGATTGGCGGTTCTTCGGTGTTGTTCGCCGGGAGGAAGGACAACAAGCGACGGATGCGCGCCAAACACTCGGCATCGTCCTCGCAAGTGAAGTGACTGGTGCCACTGATTTCCTCGTGCACCTGCGCACCACCCAACTCTTCGGAAGTGACATCTTCGTGGGTGACGGTCTTCACTACATCGGGGCCGGTGATGTGCATGTAACTGCTGCCATCGACCATCAAGATGAAATCGGTCAGAGCAGGCGAATAAACCGCACCGCCAGCACATGGGCCCATGATGGCGCTAATCTGCGGCACCACGCCACTAGCCAAAGTATTGCGCAGAAAGATCTCCGAGTATCCCGCGAGCGAAACTACGCCCTCTTGAATGCGAGCACCACCGGAATCGTTCAGCCCAATCATGGGAATGCCGAGCTTCATCGACATGTCCATCACCTTGCAAATTTTCGCGGCATGCTCTTCGGCCAAACTTCCACCAAACACGGTGAAGTCTTGCGCAAACACGGCAACCGGGCGGCCATCGATGGTGCCGGTTCCAGTGACTACGCCATCGCCGAGTGGGCGCTGCTTATCCAAACCGAAGTTGGAGCTGCGGTGACGCCGGAAGGCATCGAGCTCCTCGAAGGAACCTTGATCAAGCAACAGCTCAATCCGTTCCCGCGCAGTCAGTTTGCCTTTGGCGTGTTGGGTTTCCATGCGTTTTTCACCACCGCCCAATCGGGCTTCGGCGCGCATGTCCTCAAGTTTCTGAATGGGATCCATGTTAGTTCATCCAGGCTCTTACGAGCCAAACCCTTCCCCGCCTTCGACGAGTTCCGTCAGCACACCGCTGGTCGCTTTCGGATGCACAAAGGCAATCCGCGTTTGATGCGCTCCAGTTTTCGGTTCGGTGTTGATCATGCGTACTTCTCGGTCCACCAATTCCTGGGTCGCCGCTGCGCAGTCATCGACCGCCAACGCGAGGTGATGCAATCCTGCACCACGCTTATCTAAGAAGGCTTGAATCGGCGAGTCTTTCCGAATAGGAAAAACCAATTCAATGCGCGTGGCGCCGGCATACATCATCTGTACTTCCACGCCTTGATCTTCCACCACCTCACGGCTTCCTACGCGCAGCCCCATCTCTTTCCAGAGTTGAGTGGCCGCGTCGAGATCCGTGACGGCAATGGCTATGTGGTCGACTCCGAGAACGTTAGGCATGGGGTATCCGGGTTGGAGGCAAAGTATAAGCGGTCGGGCCTGCCGATTGAACGCCTACGTGTCCGCCGATTAAACCGAGCTAAGCGAGTTGACGGCGCAAGTTGCCATCGATTTTGCGCTGGACGATGTCATCTAGCCCCACCTGGTCTGCGTACTTCGGCCAAAACGCAACCACTTGCTGCACTTCGTGGACAATCCGTTGCGCACGACCACGTACCAGCCCTACCGCTTTGCCTGCAGCAATGAAATCGTCCAGGGTGAATCCATCGCGCTTGCCTTGGAGAGTCATTTGGTGCGCGTGCGTCCAATCGCCGGAGGGTTGATAGCTGTAGGTCACATCAAAGGCTGGCGAAAGAGTCCAAGCGCCTTGCTTATCCATGAGGAAAGCGATGTTCTTCACGTGGTCGTCTTGGTTACGCGCGAGAATGTTAAAAGCCATGCGGCGGAATTGCTGTTCGATGGATGCGGCAGGCATATCCAGTTGTCGCATGATTTGCATGCACTGTTCATACCCATGTGCACCGGCTTGATTGAAATCGAAATGCGCGATGGCACCGAGCGATTGCATGTGCAACTTGGAGCCGTCTTCGCTGCGATCGAAGCGTTTGGTCATGAAATGACTGCGACCGTTTTCCTGCAGCAAACGGCATGGCATCATGCTTAAGCCGGCATCCTTTGCCATGAGGGAATAAGCATATTCGATTAAGCCATACCCCTTAGGGTCTTCCAGTTCCTTATCCCGATTACCGCCGACGCCATCGAACTTCAGCAACCAATGTTCAAAACCAAGGTCGGCAGTGACTTGCCCCGAACGCACTTCTTGCGTTTCTGGATTCCATGCGATGACCGCTTTCGCGCGTGCACCACCGGCCGATGTCCCTACCTGCAGAATGTCGCGAAGTGGGTCTGGCGCAGTCGAATCAACTAATTCAGCACGTACATGCTGCCGCTGATGAAGAATGTCGGAGGCTAAAGCGACCAGCTCCTGGACATCGATGGGGTGCGATTTGCGTTCACGCGGACCTTGGGTGGGGAAGAATTCCAGCGCCCCCATACCACGGGTGCCGGTGTAACAAAGACGTTCGACTGCGTTAAAGCTGGAGGCGTGACGCCCTTGACTGGCAAGCCATGCATCGATCAGAGCATTACCGAAACGATCTGGCAAGGTGTCAGCGAGCAACCCCGGCAACCCATGGAAGCTTTGTCGCGCCAACTGCGGAAAACTATAAAGGTTGGAACTCAACGGCATGTGCAACGGCGAAACCTGAATGCCGCTTTGCGCAAAGGCAGGGTCGTATTCAAAGGTCGCGACATCGGATCCGTCGGCCAAGTACACAGCGCCTATGGTGCGCTCCCAAAGCTTGACTTCTGCGAGCGTACTCATGCTTCCTTGTCCCAATCCCAAGCCGACTCCGACTTCTTGCGCCCCGGCGATGCACGTTTGCGTTGCTTTTGTTTCAGCTTCAATAGGTCCATCGGGCGCGGCCCACTTTCGGGCAACAGCCCATCTAGCACTTCCAGCAATTCCAAGGCGCGTAGCACTCGAATCCAGTTCGCCAGCTGCGTGGATGCCCCGCCCTCAATCCGTTCCACCGTACGCTTCGAGACCCCTGAGCGCTCCGCTAACTCGGCTTGCGACCACTGCATACGCAAACGCCTTTGCGTCATTCGCGCGCCCATTTCCTTCAGGACGCTGTCCTCGGGTTGGTTCGATTGGATTTTCATCTCGGGTATCCTCTGGGCTAGATCAGCAGCATCTTAACTTAATTCGTCTATCTTGGCGACTAATTGTAATATTTTCACTTAATTCGTCAGTTTAGTCTGCTGGCAATGTCCTAGAGTACCCACATGCAAGCTCCCGAGGTCCCTGCTTCCAACAGAATTCGCTTCCAGGCCAAATGCCGCACCCGCTGGTCCGATGAGGACAATCAGGGTGTGCTCAACAACGCGGTTTACCTCACTTTACTCGAGGAAGCGCGCTATCAATACTTCCACCATCTGGGCCAAATCGGCATTCACGGCCATTTCACCTTCGTCCTCGGCCAGACCAACATCCGCTATCTGGCTCCAGGCAGCGGGCCCGCCAAGGTTATCATCGACATCACCACCGTACACCTTGGCACCCGTTCCTTCCGCCAGGCCTACCGCGTGCGCAATGCGGCCGACAATACCACTTGGGCAGAAGCCATCGCCGACATGGTGATTTGGGACTCCCTAGCTCAATCAAGCGCCCCGATGCCTGATAATTTTCGCGCCGCCATCACTGAATTCGAAGGGCTGTAACTCCAATACTCCTCTCTTCGCTGCTAGGGTGGATGCCCCCGATTCCCAATTGCAAACCATGATGAGAACCCTCCCCCTTTTGGCCCTTGGACTTGCAGCACCACTTGCTGCCCAAACCAATGCCACCAGCACTTTGATGACCTACGGCGACGTCCTCGGTGCGCCATCCACCCTAGTGCTCACCGAGCTGACCCCCAACACCCCGGTGTTCCTGATTCCATCCTTTCAGAATACCGGCAGCCCCTTTCTTGTCGGCCTAACCGGCGACGCCAATGATCAGCTTGCCGTCGGGGTGGACCTTGCAGCGAACGGGAACATCTTCACTGGCATGTCCGATGCCACCGGACGCTATTCGATAAGTCTCACCATCCCGAATAACCCAGCGTTTCTTGATTCCACTGCGTATTGGCAGGGCTGGACCGAACCGGGCACAAGCGGCACTGGCCGTTACGACGATTTCTCCAACCTCCGCGCCATGAGTTTGAACAACGCCGCACGCTGGCAAAGCACCGAGAATGCAGTGCCCGTAGCCTCGGCGAATTTGGCCTTTAGCACTTGGGAAACGGGCAGCGAAAATGGAAACCCTACGCGTTTGTTTGTCTGTGGTGGCGGGCCAGCTCTATTAGTCGATGCAAGCACGGCCTATACCACTCTCAACCAATGCTGGGAGGTGGATGGCGTCACTGGTCTACACACCTTGTTGCCAGGCACGATGAATGAAAGTCGCGCATTCCACAACTTAGTGCAACTCCAAGATGGACGCTTCATGGCGATTGGAGGCATCACCGGACCCTTTGGCAGTGGCAGTAACTTCTTCACCCAAGTCCTACGCACCTGCGAGATTTACGATCCCGTCGCCGGCACCTGGACCACCACCCCGAACATGGCTAAGTTCCGCGCCGGCTCTACCTCCTTTGTGATGCCCGACGGCCGCGTATTAGTTGCAGGCGGCACCGAAGGTAATAATGCACACGAGCTGCATGACGTTGCAGATTTACTGGGCACCGCTCTAAAGACCACCGAAATTTATAACCCGACCACCAATACGTGGAGTTCTGGCCCCATCATGTCGGAGTTTAAAGCTGGCGCGATGTCGGTGGTTTTAGCTGACGGCCGTTGGTTGGTCTCAGGAGGCATTACCCACACTTCCTTGTTTGGCTTGCCGATTCCAGATTTCTCCAACAACCAACAAATCTACAACCCGACGACCAATTCTTGGTCGAATACTGGCAACCTCAAAGCTAAGCGCGCACTTGGCGGTATGACTTTGATGGACAACGGTCAAGTGTTCATCGCGGGTGGCGGAGGTGGCGACATCTTTAACATCGGCCCAATTAAAAAAACCGAAACCTACAATCCTGCAACTGGCAGCACCACCACAAGGCCCAACCTAAGCATAGAATCCGCATTTAACACCTGCGTGGCTCTGCCGGGCAACGTGGTGATGATTATTGGCGGAGCAAAGGGAGACCTAATCGATCCGATTCCGCTGAACAACACTTGGTTCTACACCCATGCCTCGGCAACCATCACAGCGGGCCCGGCGATGACGGAAGCCCATGCTGGTGGTGTGGTGGTGCAACTTGAAGACGGTACCGTGTACGTCGGCGGCGGCGAATCCAATAGCGGCACGGCAACCATCGCAGCGCGCTCTTACTCGCCATAGTTACCAGTCGAAAGTCGCGGCGATCAATACCGACATCACAGTTTGATCGTATTGGTCGCCCGACAAATCGGACAACACCGTATTCGTACCTGCAGTCCACTTTTCAGGGATGGCTGCGATGACCGCGAGATGCCAATCGGCGATGCCATCACTCCCCGCCCACCAACTGGCTCCAGCCGCCACATGCATTTTGTTGTAAGGAGAAACGCCTGGCAGGACCGACCCACCCACCGGGTTGCGCGACCATCCGATGCCGCCACGCACGGTAAACCGCGGGTGCAAATCGATTTCATAGCCAGTGGAGACAGCAATGCTGTCGCGCCATTTAAGACCGAGGTCGATATCGATGGAACCGTCACCCCCTAGATAGCCTATAAATTCGGGATTGCTCGGATTGCTCAAACGCACCGTCCAATCGCTAAACGCCTGGGACCAATCGGTCCACACCATCTTGGCTTGAAAGCGCTGACGATCTGTCATCCATCGTTCCATTGAGATTCCCGCCTGCTGCGGAAATGCCACGCTAGTTAAACGGAAGTCATATTCCGAGGTCGGGTCATCCAATAAATTGACTCCAAGAATATCTTCCAATCCAGTGACGAATGTACCTAAATCATCACTCAAATCCACGCGCACCTGCCCTTCTAGATTCGTCGCACTGGATTGTGGCCGGTACCAAAAACCGACGCGCGTGTTTCTGCTAGCTTGCCATGTACCACCAAATTTCAGGTAAATACTAGGCGTACTGCTACTGGCCTCTCCGGAATACGTGGTCTGGAAAGCATCGACGCCACGATCCTCTCCCAGCTGCGCAATCAACTCCCCCCAACTAAGGTTTCCAAATATCCCTGACAATCCATCTGGAATAGACCCCTTCAGGTCCGATAAAGCCACTTCCGCCGCTGAGGTACTTTTGAAATTTGTATTCCGGATCGACAGGCCCAAACCAAAGTTCAAGGCCTTGGTCGCACGCCAAGCGATTGATGGCTCAAGTGCAAGTTGGGTGAGCTCGGTTGCGATAGGAATATTTGCCGTTGCTGGCCCCCCGCTGCCATCGGGGTTGACCGTCACGATTTCCAATTCAGTGAGCCGGGTGGTGGAGAAATCCACTGCCAAGGTGGGTTGAAAAACGATACTCCAGGCGACGTCATCACCCAAAGAAGCGGCATACCCCAACCATGGCCCGACCGCCCCTGGCTGATCAATCATCAGCTCATGACCACCCGTAGTGGTGATGTCGGTGCTGGTATTCACCGAACGTGCCAAAATCTCTAGGCGGTGGCGGCTACCTGGGTGCCGACTCCTCTCGCCAAATAAATCCAACAGCGTTGCTGGGTTGGTGGAGGCATCGAGCAAGCTCTGCCCAGTACTAATTGCCGCACCCGCCGTGCCCGCCTCCTGTGCTGAAATCCCAGTGACCTCGGCACCTTGCTGAGCAGATAAAGAAAGGGTCGTCAGGTAAACAACGGCGAAAAACACCTGGGGGAGGCGAAATCGAGGCAAAGCTAATTCGAAGGAACAGCCGGGCATTCCCGACGGAGATAATCCAAGACTTGCTGGAAAATCGGGGGGTAAGGGGAGTCAAACTCCATGCGACCGAGCTTCGGATGCTCGAAAGACAATTTCGCGGCATGCAAAAGAGTGCGGTCCGGGGCCGGACAATCCGCAGGCAGCATGCCCACACCAAAGTTCTTGGCGCGATAGAAGGGGTCGCCGACTAAGGGCAATCCCGCATCCGTGAGGTGCACACGGATCTGGTGCTTACGACCCGTTTTGGGCACCACCTTCATCAATACGAAGCCGTCGAAATCCTCGAGTACTTCCCAATAAGAAAGTGCGTCACGGGTGCCATTCTCAGTCGAGTTGGTTGCCACCACCCGATTGGGAGAACGCGGATCCGCGCGGAGACGACGTTCCACCCAATCCGACCGGAAACGCGGCTTGCCATAACAAATAGCGTGGTATTCCTTGTCCACCGAGCGTTCGGCAAATTGAGCCTGCACATCCTCGAAGGCCTCTACCTGGAAGGCCACCACGCAAGCGCCGGAAGTTCCACGGTCTAGGCGGTGGACGATTCCGGGGCGTTCAGCACCCTGCCCAATGGGCAAATTCGGGCCATATTTATGCACCAGCCAGTTTGCGACACTCATTTGGGTGTCACCCGCAGAATTTCCATGCATCGGCAAGCCTGCCGGTTTGTCTAAAACCGCCAAGTACTCATCCTCAAATAGGATGCCCGGTTCCAACTCCGACCCAACCTCTGGGACTTTCACCGCTGGTACCGTCAGGCACATTTTTTGCCCTTCAGCCACTAGAAAGCCTGGTTTTTCAATGACTTCGCCATCCAATTGCACCAATCCATCGCGGATCCATCCGGAAAGACGAGAGCGGGAATAGCCCTTACCCAGAAGCGCGACTACGGCCTTATCGAGCCTTTTGCCGTGCAATTCTGGGGTAATTTTTGCTTGGTAAGTTTTATCGTTCACGTCAGAAGCCGAAACCTCGGGTACGCAACAGTCTAGAGAAGAGCGGGCATCAGGGAGACTCCATTTGGCGCATTCGCCGTGCTGGAGTAAATTGCTCGGCCCCCTCGGCGCACCTACCGCTTCCAGGATGATTTCTACTCTACTACTCAGTCTGACTTTTTCCCTTCTCCAAGGCCCGGCACAACGTCCAGGCTTGGTCGAAATCCCTGCTGGTAACGTCACTCTTGGCGCTGCGGAGAAGCCAACCCTGGAGCGCATCCGCAAAGATCCGGTGAAAGCTTCCATTTTTGCTGGCGAACTTCCACGCACCTCGGTCGCTGTAGAAGGCTTCTTCATTAGCCCCACTCCAATTACCAATGAGATGTACCTGGAGTTCGTCAACGCGACGGGCGCGGTGCCTCCTCCAACCTGGGCCGTCATCAGCAAAGACAAGCGCCAGGAGATCATTCATGAAGGCCAAGCTTGGGTGGAAGATCAGATGACCAACCCCGGTTATAAGTTCGACGAGCAAGCACAGGCTGATTGGTGGCAAGCGCATTGGCAAGACGAAGGTCAAGAGTGGAAAATGCCAGCTGATATCGCGCTGGAGCCGGTCGTTTTCATTAGCTTCGTCGATGCCCAAGCATATTGCGAATGGATTGGCATGCGCCTTCCGACCGAAAGTGAATGGGTCCGCGCCGCGCGTGGCGATACCGACTGGGATTATCCATACGGTCCGGAATTCAGCCCGGACAAATCAAGCAGCATTAGCACCAAGCCAATGAAGCTTGCGTTTAAGCGTTTGCCGGTTTGCACTTTCGATAACCCTTCGCCCTTTGGCATCTACGACATGGTTGGGCAAGTGCACGAATTTACCGATTCGAAAGCGAAAAAGCTGGAGGGGTACAAATCGTTTAATCTAGAAGTGAAAAATGCTTCGGGCAAGAAGGAAAAGATTTACCCGGACCCCGTTTGGGACCAAAGCCGCATCATCTTGAAAGGCGGGTGCTGCGAGTTGGAAGATAAGTACATGCGCATTGATTCGCGTTATGCCTACGAGAGAACCGCCGCAGTCCGTTTGGTCGGCTTCCGTGTTGCAGCAAGCAAGGCTCCATTCCAAGACTCCGCCTACCTCAAGACGCGCAACATGCGCAGTGGCGTGCTCGGCGCCCCGCCGGCTTCTGGCCTAGATTATGCGCGCACCATTGGCATGGAGCAGTTTCAGCAGTTCGACTTAGCTAAAATTGCTGCAAAGCGAGCCCCTCACGAGGCACTGAAAGCCCTCGGTATGGAGCCAAAGCTTCCTCCATCCTATGCCGTCTTTGGACCGCACCGCGCCCTGACCCTGACCCCTTTACGCGACCCATTCGAGGTCTATAAGTGGCAGAGCTTTTCCAAAATTGATAAGGAAGCCAACAAGGAAGGACGATTCGTACCGGTTGGTGCTTTCTGTACCGATCTAGCGCTCGCCGATTACAACCTGCCTCCTGGCACCTACACCATGGTCTACATGCCAGGCCTCAAAAAGAAAACCATGGCGCGTATGGGGGCGTGGACCAAGGGCAAAGACAAGCCAGGAGCGGACGGCGAGGCGATAGAAATCAAGGATCCTTTGCGGCCGTCGATTGACATCACCAACCTCGAGTTAGTGCCGGATCGTCGCTACATGCTGCTCGCTGATGACCAAGGGGTCGCTGTGGCAGCCATTCCGTTGGCTTTGGCGCCCACCTTGAAGCAAGAGAAATCGGTTCCACATGAACTCGTGTTCAACAAAAAGACCGGCGGGCTAATGGTCAAGTTCCGTGTTGCTGCCAACCGCGGCAAAGCTTACGGCTTTTCCTTCAGCATCAATCCAGTTGACGCCGAAGGTAAAAGCATGGCAAACCCTGCCGACTGGAAGTAGAACTTAGTTCGACAGTCCATCTAGATTTGCGCTGAGAGTTTCTAGCTCTTTGCGCAAATCTTCAATTCTGGAGCGTTCGGAGGCGACGACTTCCGGATCGGCATTAGCCAAGAAGCGCTCATTACCGAGCTTGCCTTCAATCGCCCGAATGCCCTTCTCCACCTTTTCCATTTTCTTATCGAGATTGGAGCGCAACTTAGCTGGATCGGTTTCTGCGGTGAATGGCAGGAAGACCGAACCGCCGCGGAAGACATCGGTGCCGGTGTTCGTGGGTTTCGCATCTTCGGTGCTGCCGAGATGCATGGTTTCCACCCGAGCGAGGAAGCAAGCGAGGTCCTTACACTTCTGCAGGGAGGCACTAGCGTCAACGGAATCACACAGCACGGTTGCCGCAGGACGATCGCTGGCAGGGATTTCAAGCAGACCACGCACATTGCGCAGCGCACGGACCACATCCTGCAAACGCTCGTAGTCGGCTTCTGCAGCGGCATCGGTGAGCTCTGGCTGACTTTTCGGCCAGGATGCCCCCATCAGCAGGCCATCGTCATCCTTCAAGCTTACTGGTACTTCCGACCACAAGGCTTCGGTGAGATAAGGCGTGAATGGGTGCAGCAGTTTCAGCAGCTGCGCCAGGGTTTGGCCAAGAGTGGCGCGTGCAGCCGCAGCGGATCGCGCTTCCGGCCCATCTGGCGCTGTATCTTCTGCAGCCCACAGCCGACGCTTGGCACTTTCAACATACCAATCGCAGAAGTCGTCCCAGGTAAAACGGTACAGAGCTTGGGCGGCATCGTGAAAATCGTAAGCCTCCAGGTGCTGGCTGACTTCCTCTTGCAGCCCTTGCAGGCGCGAGCGAATCCAGCGGTCCTCTAACTCCAAATCCTCTGCCGCCGGAGTGGCAGCAAGGGTTGCGGGGTCGGCGCCTTCTAGGTTCTGCAACACAAAGCGCGACACGTTCCAAATCTTGTTGCAGAAACGCTGCCCCAACTCGAAACGGTTTTCCGCTAGTTTCACATCTTGCCCTTCGCGGGTGAGGATCATGAGTGAGTAACGCACGGCATCGGCACCGTACTTCTCAATCATCTCCACCGGGTCAATGCCGTTGCCGGCCGACTTCGACATACGTTTGCCATTGCCATCCAAAACCGTCGCGTGGATGTAACAAGTGGCGAAGGGATTACGTTTCTCCATCGGCAGCTTGTCCATGAAGGCATAGCCGGCCATGACCATGCGAGCGACCCACAAGTAAATGATGTCGCGTGCAGTGGAGAGAAACTGCGTTGGGTAGAAACGCGCGAGGTCATCGCTGTCTTCCTTCGGCCAACTCAAAGTAGCAAAAGGCCATAGCCAGGAGCTGCCCCAAGTATCGAGCACATCTTCATCCTGGCGCACCAAAGGCTTACCAGTCACTGGGTGTGCACTGCCAATTTCCAAGTCATCGACCGATGCAACCGGCACGTGGTCCTCGTCGTACCAAACCGGAATCCGATGCCCCCACCACAGTTGGCGCGAAATGCACCAATCGTGCACATTCTCCAACCAATCGAGGTAGACCTTGGTCCAACGCTCCGGCTTAAACTTCAACGAGCCATCTTTGACCGCGTTAATTGCCGGCGCCGCCATCTCCGACATCTTCACAAACCATTGCTCCGAGATCAGCGGTTCAATCACCGTCTTGGAACGGTCGGAAATGGTCACGTTGTGGGTGATGTCCTTCTCTTCGACGAACAACCCAAGCGCATCCAAGGCCTCGATCACAGCCTTGCGTGCAGCTTCCCGAGTCATGCCAGCGTATGCACCGCACTCCTCGTTCATGGTGCCGTCGTTGTTAAGCACGTTGATAATCGGCAAGTTGTGCCGTTTCCCGCGCTCATAGTCTGCCGGGTCATGGCCGGGCGTGACTTTGACCGCACCGGTGCCAAACTCTGGGTCAACTGAATCATCGGCGATGATCGGAATCTCGCGGTCCATCAGTGGCAGCATGATTTTCTGCCCGACCAAATGCCCAAATCGTGGGTCGTCGGGGTGCACCGCAACCCCGGTATCGCCCAACATGGTTTCCGGACGCGTGGTCGCCACGCAAAGCGACTCCTCGGAATCCTTCACCGGATAACGCAGGGTCCAAATCTTGCCCTTGCGCGAGACATATTCAATCTCGTCGTCGGAAACGGCCGTCATCAACTTGCAGTCCCAGTTGACCAAGCGTGCGCCACGGTAAACCAGACCTTGCTCCCACATGCGCACGAAGGAAACCCGCACTGCTTTGGCCATGTCTGGATCCAAAGTGAATTTGGTGCGACTCCAATCACAGGTCGCGCCGAGACGTTTCAGCTGACCCAAAATCACATCGCCATGATGCTCGCGCCACTTCCATACCTCGTCGGTGAAAGCTTCGCGGCCCATTTCTTTACGGTCCATCCCTTCCGCGGCCAACTTGCGCTCGACCACAGCCTGCGTGGCAATGCCAGCGTGATCGGTTCCAGGGACCCACAACACATCGAAGCCCAGCATGCGGCGATGACGCACCACAATGTCTTGCATGGTGTTGTTCAACGCGTGGCCCATGTGCAGCACTCCCGTCACATTGGGCGGCGGCATCATCACGGTGAAGGTCTCGTTGCCAGTGTCTTCGGCAGGCGGCGACATCAGGCCACTACGCTCCCACTCGGCGTAAAGGCGTTGCTCGAATTCAGCCGGCGTGTAGCGCGACGAAAGGGTGTTCTCGGCAGTCTCGGTCATGATTCCTCGGTCTGGGGCCGTACCCCGTTAAGCAGGAGGCGTGGAGGTCCAGGCTAGGGATTGTCGCAGATTCGGCGGCTCCCATCCCAGGGCTTTTCGGGTGCGCGCATTCTCGAGATTCAGCTTCAAGCTACGCGGCGGGCCATCGAAATCTAGTGCGGAAACGGATTCAAAGTTGGGCTCCAAGCCTGCAAGCTCGCAAATCACCTCACCAAACTGCAAGCGACTCACCGATTCGCTCCCGGAAAGGTGGAATACTCCGGGCAGACGGCGGGAGGCGATTTTCCACAACATGGGGCCGATGGCGGCTGCGGCGACTGGAGTGCGGTACTCATCATGAAACAAACGCAGCCGCTGACCCGCCTGGACAGCATCCACAATTGCACTATCAGCACCACCACGACCTGCGCCCAAGGAAGGGCCAATTAACAGCGGCAAACGCACCACGGCACCGCCAGCCTCGAGTACCAAAGTCTCGGCTTCGGCTTTGCTTTGTCCATAGAGGCTCAAGGGAGAAACCGCACTACATTCGTCATAGCTGTCGGCGCGGCCATCGAAAACTTGCTCGGTGGAAACGTAAAGCGGAAAACTGTCCCACGCCGACGCCGTGTGTAACCATTCCTCCACCGCCAACACATTCACCTGCCGTGTTAGTGCTGGGTGGTCGGCACAATCCTTGGCGCGAGTCATACACGCCGCATGCACCACCACCGACGGACGCATCATGTCTAAAACCTCTTGAAAATCCCTTTTTCGCGCCAAATTCAAGCGCACGCTCGGAGCATCCAACCAGAACTTGGGACGCACCCGACCGCCAAAGGCAAAAGTGTGCGCGGGAAGGGACTGCCGAATGCCCCAACCTAAAACTCCACCCATACCCGTGAGCAACCACGGCGTTAAACTTTCCCCGCCTTTCATCACGACAGACTAAAGCACCCCCCCATGCAAATTGAGATTCTGGCCAACCCTTTTTCGGGTCGAGGCCGCGGACCGGAAAAAGCTGCACGCATTGCCGAGCTCCTCAGCGCACGAGGACACACGGTTGGCGTGCACGTGGGGCGTTCACGTCAAGATGGAATCCAGTGGGCCGGAAATGCGGCGAAAATTGCGGACCGACTGGTCGTAGTGGGTGGCGACGGCACCCTCAATGGTGTCATGAATGGATTGCCAGCTGACTCGCCGCCACTTGCGCTTTCACCTTTGGGCACCGCAAACATGTTGGCACTGGAGCTGAAGATTAAGCGTCGGCCGGAAGATACGGTCACTTTGGTGGAGCGTGGCGAACGTCAGTTGATTGATGTGCCTACGGTGAGCTATCAGAGCGCGAAGGCGCGGCGCGCACAACGGTGTTTCCTGTGCCTCGGTTTCGGTTACGACGGCGAGCTCATGCGGCGCATGCAGGAGCAGCGCGATGGACCGATTCATCCCGCGCAATACGTCAAGGTTTTGGCCGACGCGATGCGCAGCTGGACTCCGGTGCCGCAAACCATCATTGCCGATGATCAGCCGGTAGGCGAATACAGCTACGGTATCCTTTCAGGAGTCAGCTTTTACGGCAGCCCGCTGCTACGCCTTGGCCGCTGTGGCCTCCAGGACGGCGCATGGGAGCTCTTCTTGTTCCGCGACGTCACACTCCTGAACGGCGGACTCTTTGCCATAGCGGCGGCCGGAGGGCAGCTGGAGAAGCTTCCCCACGTACGCCGCATTCCGGTGCGCAAAGTCAGCATCCAAGGCGCGGAAAATGCTCCAGTGCAGGTCGATGGCGACTATGTGGGGAATACTCCGCTAGAATTCCGCATCGACGGCATGCAGGTACCTCTGCTTGTTGCCCGACCTTAATCCCATGACCAGCTCCCACGAATTCCTTCCCGGCCGTCACTTGGGCCCGAACACTGCGCCGCTTTTGCTTGCAGGGCCGTGCGCGATTGAAGGCAATCAGAGCATCGAGCTTGCGCTCAAGATTCAAGATGCACTCGAGGGCTTGGAGGTGCAGTGGGTGTTCAAAGCGAGCTTCGATAAAGCGAATCGCACTTCCACTTCTTCGGGGCGCGGGATTGGGATTGAACGCGGGCTAGAAATTCTGGCGCGTATCAAGGAAAAGTTACAGGTACCCATTGTGACCGATGTGCATTTGCCGGAGCATTGCGCTGCGGTTGCAGAAGTCGCCGATGTCCTACAGATCCCAGCATTCCTCTGTCGTCAAACCGATTTGTTGGTGGCCGCTGGCGAGACTGGGCGTTGCGTGAACATCAAGAAGGGCCAGTTCCTAGCTCCTGCGGACATGCGTCATGCTGCAGGCAAAGTAGAAAGCACTGGCAACAAGCGTATTTTGATTACCGAGCGCGGCACTTTCTTTGGCTACGGACGCCTAGTGGTTGATTTTGCCTCGCTTCCAGAGCTGCGCGCCGCTGGTTATCCGATTGTGATGGATGCCACCCACGCGGTGCAGGCTCCCGGCGCTCTGGATGGCAAAACCGGTGGCGATTGGAAACGTGCCCCACTCCTGTTGCGTGCCGCCGCGGCCAATGGCTTCGATGGCTACTTTATCGAGACTCACGACGACCCGCTGTCTTCGCCGTCGGATGGCCCCAACATGATTCCGTTGGAGTTTCTGCGCTCGACCCTGAAGGAAGCGCTTGCGATCCGTGCTGCCGTTCAAGGCGCGCAATCAGGCAGCTAAGCCGCTTAGATTTTCTCTTCGAAGCGAACCTTAAGTCGCTCCATGATGCGACCAAGAATCTTCGAAACGCGGGATTGGGAGATCTCGCGGATTTCACCGATTTCCTTTAGCGAATAATCGAGAAAGAAGCGCATGAATAGAATCTCGCGCTCTTCGGCATCCAAGGTTTGCGAAATCAGCTCCAGCAATTCCTTTGAGTGGGCGCCATCATCCGGGCCATCCGAACGTGGATCCTCGTAGAAGTCCAAGGTCCCTTCTCCATCACCATGCTCATTGCCAGGTTTTCCACCAGCTAGAACCGGGGTATCACGACCGCCTCCATACAAACGATGGTAATCATGCAACTCCAAATCCAGAGCGCTTGCGATTTCAATCTCGGATGGTTCGCGTTCTAAGTCGCGACGCAGCTCTTCGACGACCACCTTCAACTTATTCAGGCGATTACGCACTGGACGCGGCACCCAATCGTGCCGCCGCAGTTCATCCAAAATGGCACCCCGTACGCGGTACTCGCAGAAAGCCTCAAACGGAACCCCACGTTCTGGGTCAAAGCTTTGGATGGCTTGAATCAAGCCAACATCACCGGCGCCTTCTAAGTCTCCGAACTCGACTGAGCGCGGCAAACGTGCTTTCACTTTGCGTGCTACCCGAGCCGCATACGGACGGTAGTACTCAATCAAAGCATTGCGCGCTTCGATGCGTTCGGAACCGCGGAACTCGGTCCACAACCGAACCAAAGTTTGGTTGGTGTCTTTATCGAGCCGAGCGCGTTTTACCATGAAGAAGGATGCAAACTTGTGATGGAAGTCGCCCTCCCGTTTGCCGTTGTGACGATTTCACGCAAATTGAATTGCGATTGCAAAGAAAATCGGAAGAATCTTCACTCATGCATGCAATACCGCAGCTTCTGCGGCGCGCATTTCTCGGCGTTGTTGGTCGGTAGCATCTTCTAAACCTAACAAGTGTAGAGCGCCATGCACGACATAAAGCGCAACTTCATCGCACATGTCTATATTTCGTAGAGTTGCCTGGGCAAGCGCCATATCTAAATTGACTACGATTTCGCCGAATAGGTCATCGTCGTCATAAGGGAACGTGATGACGTCGGTTGGGGTGGGATCATCAAGAAAACGCTCATGCAAACGGTTGTGTTCGGCCTCTCCCATCCACACAATTTCCAATTTTACTTTGGCAGGACCTTTTTGCAATTTCCACGCACGCGCAACAAGGTTTTCCAACCTTTGGTGCGACAAACCAAGCAACTGCGGATATTTCTCCCGCCCAACACGATCACTAAAGCCTAGCTCCGGAGCCTCTTCCGATGTCATCACTCGTCTCCGTATGCAGCGACGACGCGCGCAACCAAACTGCTGCGTTGCACATCGCGGGCATGGAATTCCACCATGCCGACACCTTCAATTCCTTGCAGGCGTTGCATCGCATCTTGCAAACCACTACGCCCACGCGGCAAGTCGGTTTGACTGATGTCGCCAGTGACCACAGCCCGGGTGCGTTCCCCCAAACGCGTGAGGAACATTTTCATTTGGCCTTTGGATGCGTTTTGGGCTTCGTCCAAGATGACAAAGGAATCATTCAAGGTACGTCCGCGCATAAAAGCAAGCGGCGCCACTTCGATCATGTCCATGTCCTTCATCCGACGCGCAGCCGAAGGGCTCAATAAATCATTCAGTGCATCATAAAGCGGGCGCAAGTACGGATCGATTTTCTCCTCCAAATCGCCGGGCAGAAAGCCGAGATGCTCCCCCGCTTCCACAGCGGGTCGGGTAAGCACTAAACGCTTCACTGCGCCATCGCGCAGCGCACGCACTGCTGCCGCCACCGCGAGAAAAGTCTTTCCTGTACCGGCAGGGCCCGCGGAAAACACCAACTCCTTCTCGTCCAGCAAATCGAGGTAACGTTGCTGTGTCGGAGTGCGTGCACTGGGAAGCCCATCGCCTTTACGCGTACGAGTTTTTCCATCGAGTACAAGTTCACGCGGGTCCGCGCCACGTTCTCCCGCATCCTCAGCGAAGGTAGTGCCCAAGAGGGCATCGGCAATTTGCGCGGGCTGATACTCCTTGCCGGCGCGCAGAGTTTGCAACAAGTCTTCCACACGGGCAGCTAGGAGCTTTACCTCTTCGTCGCCACCTTGCAAGCGTAAGTTGCCGCCACGAGAGCTAAAGCGCACGTTGAAGCGGCGCGAAACCAGCTTGACGTGGCGATCATGAGGGCCGAAAAGGATTTGCTCCTCTTCGAGGGAAAGCAGCGGGATGCGGGTTTCCAAATCTAATCTTGGAGGCGGAGCAAAGGCGCTCCGCAGGATGTCTAAGCACTATACAAGGTCAGCGCCAAGTATCCATACAGAGCAGGCGCCGCCACCAGAAAAGAATCGACCATGTCGAAACTGCCACCAAATGCTGGTACCGCAGTAGCCGAATCCTTGGTCTTGCAACCGCGTTTCAATAAGCTCTCGGCCAAATCGCCAAACTGCGCACCGAGGTTGGTCACCAGGATTGCAGGAATCCAAACGGAAACATCAATATGGCCGCCAAAAGCCCAACTCGCAACCACATAGCCGCCCAACAGCGCACCGAGCACTGAGGCAACAGCGCCTTCCCAGGATTTGTTCGGGCTAACCTCTGGAATCAGCTTGTGCTTGCCGATGGCACTACCAACCAGGTAAGCGGAACTATCCCCGGCCTTGCAGCCGACCACCAACAACATGACCCACTCCCATCCGTCGACGGGATCGATGAGGCGAATGTAGATCACCGAACTGAGCATCAGCGGCACCACAAGCCAGCCAAGCAAGGTAGAGCCAATCCGGGTGGGAGCACCCTCTACTTGGCGGCTCAAGACTTCGAGCACCAAATAGGCCACGATAAAACCAATAATCAATCCCCCGACTGGAACCCAGCCAAACCATGCATTCAGTAAAGTGACGGCACCAAAGAACAAGCCAACCCCTTGACGGGCGGCATGCCCACTGTTCTTGAGCATGGTGTAGAGCTCGTTTTGCGCAAGCAAAGCCAAAATACCTAGAACTAGGATGGCTGCGCCGGGGACCGCCGACTTATCCAACAAGAACAAGCCAACGATTGCGCTGACTAATACAGTGCCGAACCCCAAGCGTTGTTTGAGATCTTTCATCGGGAGCTTGGCTCCACGGCAGGATCGCAGTCGAGGACTTTGCCGAAGCGACGCACGCGGGAGTGGTAGTCGCGCAGAGCATGCAGGAGTTGCTCGCGGCGAAAGTCTGGCCACAGAACGTCGGTGAAATGGAACTCCGAGTAGGAGGCTTGCCACAGAAGGAAATTCGATAGACGGATTTCACCAGCACTACGGATGATGAGATCGGGGTCGGGCATGTCCGGGTCGTAAAGCGAGCCTGCGATGGTAGCGAGATCCACATCGGCAGCTTTCACTTTGCCGGCCTCGACATCGGACATAATCTTTTTCATGCCATCGAGGATTTCTTGACGTCCACCGTAGGACAAAGCCAAGCGCAGGGTCATGCGATCACCATCCTTAGTGGCTGCAGTGACATCTTCCAGAGCGTCGGCCACTTTTTGGGGCAGTTCCTGCAATCGGCCAAGCCCTTGTAGGCGGATCCGGTTCTTGATGAGCCCCGCCTTTTCTTTTTCCAGAAAACTGGCGAGGAACCGCATGAGCCCTTCCACTTCCAATTTCGGGCGCTGCCAATTCTCAACCGAAAAGGCATACAGGGTGAGGTGTTCAATCCCCCACTCAGCAGCAGCTTCTACGGTATCGCGGACGGCCTCCACGCCGGCTTCATGCCCGCGTAAACGTAACAGCCCGGTACGCCGCGCCCAACGCCCATTGCCATCCATGATGACGCCGACGTGCCGCGGCACCGGGAAGTCGGGCTTCAACTCTTTGTTCATGCAGGCGCGGCCGCTGGCACACATTCAAACAACTGATCCCGCCCAGGCCCCACCGATAAAGTGGTAATGGGGGTTTGCATTTGCGCTTCGAGAAACTTCACGTAAGCACGACAGGCTTGTGGAAGTTCCTCCAGGCTGCGAGCAGCGGTGATGTCTTCTGACCATCCCGGCATGCTTTTGTAAATCGGCGTGATCTTACTGAGACAACTTAAGTCGCCAGGGAACTCCGTAGTCTCGGTGCCATCTTCGAAGCGGTAGCCCACGCAAACCTCAAGCTCTTCAAAACCACTTAAGACATCTAAGTTGGTAAGGAATACCCCGTCCAATCCGTTCAGATAACAAGCGTAACGAGCCTGAACCGCATCGAACCAACCGCAACGACGTGGACGTCCGGTAGTCGCACCGTATTCATTCCCCTGGTCACGCAATTGTTGTCCAACCGCGTTATCTAACTCACTCGGGAATGGCCCCGAGCCGACCCGCGTGCAATAAGCTTTACTTACAGCCAAGGCGCGATCAATACGGTTCGGGGGGAAGCCAGCACCGCCGGCAACCCCAGCGAGTCCAGTCCAGGAGGAAGTCACGAATGGGTAAGTTCCGGCGTCTAAGTCCAGCATCAACCCTTGCGCTCCCTCAAACAAGATGCGTTTGCCAGCCGCATGGGCTTTGCGCACCATGGCGCCGCCATCGACAACCAGCGGACGCAAACGCTCCACTTGTGCCAAAGTCTTTTCGAGCAAGCCTTGCTGATTCTCAGGCTCTACCGCATAAACTTTACGCATCAGGTTGTTCTTCTCCTCCATCGCTGTGGTGAGAAGTTGCGCGAAGTTTTCCGCGTTTAAGGCATCGGCAAGACGAATGCCGGTGCGCGAAACCTTATCCGAATAAGCCGGCCCGATACCACGACCGGTGGTACCAATCTTTCCTTTGCCGCGGCCGCTTTCAGCAAGGCCATCGAGCTGACAGTGATATGGGAAAATCAAATGCACACGACCGTCGATGAACAAGCGCTCTGAAACCGGCACGCCGCGTTGTTCGAGGCCATCGATTTCTTCGAGCAGCGCATCTAGGTTGACAACAACACCGCGACCGATGATGTTCTCCTTCCCAGCATGCAGAATGCCACCTGGGATTAGGTGAAGAACGTATTTCTCGTTCTTGACATAAACCGTGTGGCCGGCATTATTGCCGCCTGCAAAGCGAACAATCATGTCCGCCTCGGCGGACATGCTGTCGATGATTTTTCCTTTTCCTTCGTCTCCCCATTGGAGACCGATGACTGCGGTGGATGGCATGGTATGGCGGTTGGAGGCCAGTAGAAGGGGTGATTGTCCCCTCACCGCGCAAGATGGCAAGCGAAGAGTGCAATTCCCAGAAAACTTTTCCGGCAGATGCTAGGTTAGTTCTGTGTCCCCCCGCGCGCTCGCACCCGCCCCACTCTCTGAACTTCCCCTTGAGGAGCTTTGGCAGGCCCAAATCCGGCGCTGGCAACGACGTCTTCCGCGTGGCTACGCTCTCGGTACAGCTGAAGACATCTTCATCGCCCTTCAAGGCGAGTTGTGGCTGGAATGCTTGGGGCTTGAGCTCACCCTTGTTACCGCCACCAAGGCGCTGCGTCGGGTGCTTTACCGCGAACATGAAGTTGCTTGGCAGCACAGCGCCTTCCCCCTTGCGCAGGCGCTCCCCTTCCTCTGTGCCGCAGCCCCATTGCCGCTAGAACTCCCAGAGCATGCCCTGCCCTTCGCCGAAGCCTATTTACAAGGCCAAGGCTCTGAGGGTTCCTTACGCCGCGCCATGCCCCACTTCGGCTCCCGCCGCAAAGTGCGTTGCCTGAACACGCTCCTTCTCCAACACCTGACCGATGGCGCGCCGTTGCAAAACCTGAAACGCCGCGCTGCACGCCTCATGGCCTCGGTGGCGCGGGATGGAATCACCAAAGTTCACGCCCAGGAAGCCCGTTACCTACGGCGCGCCCTACGCATGTTGGATCCATGCGCTGAAATCGTTCCACTACAGGATTGCCTTCGCCCCATCCTTAGGGCTGAATCGTCAGCAAAAGCGGATTAGAAATCACCGAATCGAATCCACCGATTCCACGCAAGAGGACGGCCTGGGTCGCCAAAGGAATTAGGGGTGCGCCAAGAGGAACCGTAGCCGAGAAGGTGGCCGTTCCAAAAGCATTCGCAACCGCGCTACCCATGATGACGACTGGGTTACGCACATCGAGCGTAAGGAAGCCGAGCGCGCCTACCGTAGGCCCAACTCCTAGCCCGTTGAGGCTGTAAGTGAAGAAAACCGATTCCCCAGGGGTGGCACCGACCGCGGTCATGGTGAACACGGATCCGCGCTGCGGAACATTTTCACTCAAGGTGTGTTCGAAAAGGAAACAGTCGTCGAAGCCGTTCAGGTCTGCTGGGATGAGATTCGAAGCCGTGCTAGCGAAACTAATCCAAGTACCGTTGGCGCTCATCGAGGGGGCGAAAGAATGATGGCTGGCCACAGCTCCAGCGGAGTTACGGCTGATGCGAGTAGTCAGGCCTTCCTGCCTATCACGCAAAAGGATCTTCTGCAGTGCACTGCTGGGGCCGTCCACCAGGCTATTGGCGTAGGACCAAAAAACCAGATAGCGCCCGTGCGCGGAAAGTTTCGGCGCGCCCGAAGCGTCATCCGCAATTCCACCCGACGAGGACAGACTTGCATCGGCCGTGGTGTTTGTCACAAGATCGCGGGTATAGATGTCACGCCAAAAGTTGGTGTCCAAAGGGTCAAGATTGGTTGCATTGGTAACGAATGCCACAATCTGTCCATCGCTAGAAATGGCCGGGTCAGTACAGTCCCCATTCGATTCAGCTCCAAAGGAGCTCACCGAAACGCGCGTAGTTGTGGAAACACTTCGATCGCGCAGAAAGATATCTCGCTTGTTGTTGTTATCCGCAGTTACGAGATTGTTCGATGCGCTCTCAAAAAGCACCCGGGTCCCGTCTCCGGAAATCGCCACGGGGCCATCGGAAAGGAAATTGCCTTGAACTCCAAGCGTGTTGATACTCATGCGCTGGGTAAGGCCAGCCGGGCGATCTCGAATGAAGACATCGAACATGCCATTGGTATCCCCTGCAACCAGATTGGAGGCATTGCTGCTGAAGGCCACGACCCCAGCATCGAAGGATAGCGCGAAAGTAAAGCTACCCTGATTCGCTTCACCTCCGGCAGAGGTGACACTCACCCGTTCAAGGGCTCCAGTCGGTATGTGGTATAGGAAGACATCCCAAGCATTGTTGCTGTCGCCTACAACTAGATCGGGGCTGGAACTCAAAAAACCAATCCAGTTTCCATCTTCTGAAATCTGGGGGGAGGTTGCCCCAAGCGCCGCGAAACCTCCACCTATGGCGTGGTCGACTAGGGTTAGAGTATCGGTTGCACGGTCCAGCAGAAATACATCGGCTGTGCTGTTGGTGTCACCGGCCACGAGGTTGGAGGCAAAGCTAGAAAAGGCGACCAACCGACCATCGGTGGAAACAGAAGATTCCCGTGAGGCGGAATTCCCCTCCAGGTTGGCTGGTCCGCGACTAACTCGGGTCGTGGTCCATTCACTTTGCGCCGCCAGTGGAAGTGCAGTAAGAAACAATAGAGCGGGGCCGAGCAGACCGCAGTGGGAATGGTTCGTGAAGCAATACATGCCGACCATTATGCATCTTGATAGAACTTCTTTGGGATGCAAAACCGCGTTAATACTCGGGAATAAACCCCGTTTCAGGACATTTAGCCTTCAACCCTAAAAAACTTTCCGGACAGCCTACTGCTGCCAGCTATGGACCTTCCCAGACTAACGATAGTTGGGAGCTTCAAACGGAGGCAAGTCCCGTTGGAAATCTGGAATGCGCCAACGGGTGTATGGAACCTCATGCCACGGTTCCAAGTAAATCAACTTCACGCCGTCCTGAGTAGTCCTGCGCCAAACCACGGCCTTCATCCGCAGGGCCTTGCCTGGTGCTTCCTGGTATCTACGACTTGGCTCCCACTCGGAATCCAACTTGCGCATGGCGATGACGTAAACACTGAAGATGTCGGACTGAACCCCCAGCAAAGCCTGGATTTCAGCTTGGGTGTCTTCTTGGAGTTCTTCGGCAGCGAATCCATCGACTTCTGTTATCTGCTCTAAAGAACGAAAGAACTGCCGCGGCTCCGGCTCGTATTCCCCGTAAATGGACTCCCGCAATTCACGATCATCTGGATCTTCATCATTGCCATCGCGTTCCTCGAGAGCATCTTCGTCGACCTCATTACGGTATTCAAGCAAAGCCGTGACCTTCATTGGCGGAAGTTCCACCGACGGGAACATGCCTTCAATCACAGCCCGAGGTGCAGTATTGATGTTAATCAGAGTTCCGATTGGAGGATCGCCATCCAGGACACCTTGCATACCGCCTTCCCCTTGCACATCGCGCTCGCCATTGAGGCTGGTTCCAGTATCGGCTCCGCTGGACTCAGCATCACCGCCATTCAACAAATCCCCGTTGCTTGCAGCATTCTCATTGGAACTCGTAGCGCCGTCAGGATTATCCGAACCAAGAGTATTCGCACCAGCTTGGTCAAATGCCGGAAGCGTCCAAATGGTAAAGATGCTTTCCAACCCAGGTGCAATCATTTCATTCGGGCGCAGTTGATCGTAAAACAGTTCCTGATTGACTGACTCGAGCAGCATCATCTCCTCTAGCGCACTGAGCATGGTGTACTCCGAATCGTCATGGAGCGAGTGCCGCGGCATCAGTGGCAACTGTTCATAACGTGAGTCCACTCGCATCCAGCGTAAAAGTTCGTCGAGAATAGCGCGGGCATCGGATTCGCCGAGATCATCATCGAAGTCATTACGCATCGCTCCAAGAATGCGCACCGCACGCTCGAAGTTTTCCTCTGCCTGGAGTTCATCTTCTACGAGCAACAGATGCAGATTGAATTTCCCGTTTTCGTCACTGACAAACGTGGTGATTTCGATGTCGTCGACCATCACCCGCATCGGCTTCGCCCATCCATCCTCAAAAGAATCCGAGTTGGAAGCGTCCTCTTCGCCTTCCTCGCCGCCTTCACCATCTTGACCTTCTTGACCACCCTCGCTCGCGCCTTGATTCGTATCAAAGCCTGCTCCATCAGCGCCAAGCGCAGAGTCCATTCCGGCGAAAGCACTGGGACCAGAAAGTGCGCTACTGAATCCGCTGGAAGCTTCGCCGGAGGCATCGTCCTTAAGCAGAGTAAGCAACTCTTCCGCGGTAGTGCGGCAGGCCAAAGTCATGCGCAAGTGATTAGCACGATTGCTGGTTGCCTGGTGCGCGACCTCTGCGCCAAGCGAGAGCTGGGTAATCAGAGCAATCACCAAAAAAAGCACGAACATGGTGAGGATGAGGATGACGCCTCGCTCCCCTGGCCGTCCCAGGTGCTTCCTGCTCGAAATGTTGGCTGGCAAACGCATCGCTACCTTAAGACGCAGAGCCTAATTCGAATCTTCCGCTTGATCAAACGGATCGAAGAATTCGCCGACACCAAAACGATCGATACTTGGACGATCCTTAATCTTTGGCGTGAACATAAAGGTCACGGTGGTTTCTACATCTTCATCCGAGCGCGAGGAGAAAAGCCAACCGATGATTGGGATGTCGCCCAAGATGGGTACCTTACTCTCACTCTCGCGGTGCTCAACAAGCTTTAATCCGCCGATGATTACGTGGGTGCCGTTACGCACATAAACCTCGGTGCTCGCTTTGCGCGTATTCAAAGAAGGCGCCACGATTTGCTGGTTGTTGCCGTCGGTACCAATCACAAAGTCTTGGCCGAGGCGACTTATTTCAACATCAATCACCAAGTGGATGGTGTCGACGCCGACAAGGAATGGCGTCACAAACATCTTCACTCCGACCGTATTGGTTCCAATGGTAAAGACTGTGGCTCCATTCAAAGTTACGTTTCCAACTTTGAGAAATGGGATCTCTTCCGTCGACTCCACCGAGGCGGTCACACCATTGCGAGTGACAATCCGCGGCTGCGAAACAATATCCACCAAGCCCTTTTGACGCAAAAACTGGAGCACGGCATCCAACTGAAAGGAGGAGTCAATCAGTCCAACCTGGAACGCACCTCCAAGCCCTGACCCAGACGTGGTTGGGTTGCTTGGGGCAGGAAAGCTACCACCAATACTGCGCAGGAAGGCGTTGGATTGCGCGTCTTGGAACAAAGGGTTACCCGCGACCTGAACCATGCCGCGATCGAATGCAGAGTTGTTCAGGTTTTCAGTAACCACGGCCTCGATGGAGATTTGCGGTCCAGAGTTAAACCAAGAATCGACTGCATCGAAAATCTCGCGCAGAGAGTCCTCATCTCCTGTCACAATCAATAGGTCTTCGACCGCACTGAACTTGCCTGCAGTCACCCAAGGAAAGCGTTTTGAGGTGAGATCATTACTGTAAACCTTGCCACCGCCAGCAATGACGTCCACCGACGCCTCTGCAGTGCCGCCTTCCGGCACTTGGAGACAGGCACAATGGTCATCTAGCCTTTTCTTGAACTCATCGCCGCTTCCCTGTGGGACGGTAAGGACAGCACCCAAAGTCCCGTCTGCATTTTCATGAATGCGGACATAAGGAAACTCTTCCTCAAACGACTGGGGGCCGGAAAAAACCGGCGCCGCCACAATCGTTTGTGGGGCTTCCGGCTCGCTCTCGAAAAACGAGCACGCTTGGAGGCTTAAAGCCCCCGACAAGGCAAGCACGCCAAGAACCAAACGCGGCTGGCGCGGAGAAAACATGAGCGCCTTAAAGGAGCTACAGGGCAGAGATGATGTCCGAGGTTGCATCGGTCACATGAGCGTAACCGGAAATGCCTCCCTCTTCCACGATGAGCGCAAAGCTCTTCTCGGCGGCAACCTTTTTCAGGGCAGCTTTATAGCTCTTGGTTGCCTGACGGATTAGCTTGTTGTAGCGGGCCGAACCCTTCTCAAGGCCCTCTTTCTGGATGGCCTGGTAAGCAGGGATTTGTTCATAAATCTCTGTGGAGCGGATAGTTCCGACCGTTTGCGCACCTTCAACATCGAATTTACTGACATTGCCATGACGCACTTTGCTCCGATCGAGGTGCACCTCTTCTATGGTCAGAACAGGATTCTCAGATACGGCTTTAACCATCGGTGCGGCGATGGAAAGGGAGAGTGCTACAAGAGCAAAAGTAAGCAGAGGTTTCATCATGGTCCTTTGTAAGCCTTCAGTGTATTTTTTAAACGGCCCAGATGGAAGACTATTTGCCTTTTTTTAGGCAGAAACGGCCTTTTTATCGGTTTTCTCAGCGAATTGCTGAAGGAACCACAAGATATAGACGCAAGAAGGCACGAACCCCCACTATAGGAATTCGTGCCTTCGTAAAAACTATGACCTAAACGCGCTCACGACGGCCACTATCACGGCCTCCGCGGTCACGATCCCGTCCGCCACGATCATCACGACCACGTCCACGGTCGTCACGACCACGCCCGCGATCGCCGGATGGGCGCGAAGGACGTGCTGCTGCTGCGATAGCATCCGCTACTTCCTCCTCTGGCAACATGGCGATACGACGGCTCAGACGAATCTTGCCGGAACGCTCATCCACGTTGACCACGATGACATCGATCATGTCGTCTTCATTGCACACGTCCGAAACTTGCTCGGTGCGCTCAGGTGCCAACTCAGAGATGTGACACATGCCTTCCTGACCGCCGCCTAGATCGACGAAGCAACCGAAGTCCTTGACTCCCGTAACCTTGCCGTTGAAGCGCTCACCGATTGCAATGACGCGGGTCTGCTGACGAATACGCTCGATACAGGCCTCGACGTTCTCGACTGGAGTACCCGAAACTTGAACGTTGCCTTCCTCATCGAGGATGTTCACGTTCACGCCGTAGGTTTCCTGCAGCATGCGAATGTTCGCACCCTTTGGACCAATCACGAAGCCAATCTTCTCCTTAGGTACCTTGACCGACTTGTTGGCCGGTGCGTACTGCGAGATGTTTTCGCGAGCACCATCCAGTGCTTCCGCCATCTTGCCAAGAATGTGCATACGACCTTCTTGAGCTTGGGTGATGGCCTCAGACATGATGTCTGCGCTAAGCCCTTTGACCTTGATGTCCATCTGCAAAGCGGTGATGCCTGCTTCGGTTCCAGTGACCTTGAAGTCCATGTCGCCATGGTGATCTTCGGAACCGAGGATGTCGGACAGAATGTTGTACTGACCAGTTTCCTCATCCATGATGAGGCCCATGGCGATACCAGCTACAGGAGCCTTCAGTGGCACACCGGCATCGAGCATCGACAAGCAACCACCACAGACCGAAGCCATCGACGACGAGCCGTTGGACTCGGTGATGTCGGACACGATGCGGATGGTGTAAGGGAAGTCGGTGTGATCCGGCAGCATTGGGCGCAGTGCGCGCTCAGCTAAGTTGCCGTGACCTTTCTCACGCCGCGAAGTACCGCGCAACATCTTGGCCTCACCGGTACAGAACGGTGGGAAGTTGTAGTGCAGGAAGAACTTGTTCTTGGTCTTCTCGGCGTTAAGGCCGTCGATGAACATTTCATCGTCTGAAGAACCCAGGGTTGTGGCCACAATCGCTTGGGTCTCACCGCGAGTGAACAAGGTGGAACCGTGCACGCGAGGTAGCAAGCCGGTTTCGATGTCGATCTGACGGATGGTCTTGCCATCGCGACCGTCGACGCGCTTGTTGTTCAAAGTCATCTTGCGCTCGATGTCGTTAGCAACACGCTTGGCGCCCGACTTGTAACGCTTCTGCTCAGCCTGAGCTTCGTCAGAATCGCCTTCCGGCGCCATCTCTGCGATGACCTGCTTGACGAATGCATCGACAGCAGCGTAACGCTCGAACTTGCCCTGAGTCATCAGAACGGCTTCGACGTGAGCCTCACCATACTTGGCGAGCACTTCTTCTGCAGTTGCGGTATCGGCAACTGGAGCTTCAACGACCAGCTTCTCTGCACCACACATGCCGCGCAGTTCATCCAGCATCGCGATGATTTCCTTGATGACGCCGTGACCGGTTGCAAGCACGTTGGGCACTTCCGAGTCAGGAAGTTCCTTTGCACCAGCTTCCACCATGCAGACGGCAGCTTCGGTTCCAGACATGGTGAGATCGAGAATGTTCTCGTTCATTTCCAACACCGACTTGGTCGGGTTGATGATGACGTTGCCATCGACGAAGCCGAGGCGGATCGCACCCATGGCACCTTCGAATGGAATGTGCGAGAGGTGGATGGCAGCCATACCGCCGATCATCGACAGCACTTCTGGCTCGTTTTCCTGGTCAAAGGAAAGTACCGACGACATGACCTGCACTTCGTTTTGGAAGCCGGCTGCGAACATCGGGCGGACCGAACGATCCAACATACGCATAGCGAGCACTTCCTTTAGAGTCGGTGCTGCTTCACGCTTAAAGAAACCGCCAGGAATTTTTCCTGCGGAGTAAGTCTTTTCACGGTAATCCACCGTGAGAGGGAAGAAAGGCAGATCCTTAGGACCGCCGTCCACAACCGTGGACATGACCACCGTTTCGCCGTAGCTAACAATGACCGCGCCAGTTGCTTGCTTAGCAATCCAGCCGGTTTCGATGGTAAGGGTGCGACCACCGATCTCACGTGAGACCGATTTCACATTAGGGTTGGAAGAAATTGTCATTCCGCTATTCCGCTTTGTAATTTTGTGTTTTTTTTCGAACATTCCGCAAATTCAGCAATGGGCATTTCGCTCCTCTTAGGCTGAACGGGTCCTCCGATGTGACCCTGGAAAAACATTGAGCACCGCCAGATGACGGTGCTCAATCGGAGAGGTTGATTATCCTCTGATGCCGAGTTTCTCAACAAGTTCGTGATGCCGGTGGGCATCCGTCTTGCGCAAGTACTTCATCAGACGGCGGCGCTGTGCCACCTGGCCAAGTAGACCGCGGCGGGTGCCGTTGTCCTTCTTGTGGATTTTCAGGTGTTCCGTAAGCTCTTTGATGCTCTCGGTGAGGAGTGCAATCTGTACTTCTGCGGAACCGGTATCGCCCTCGGTGCGGGCGAATTCCTTAACGATTTTTGCTTTCGTATCTTTGTCAATGACGGACATGGTTTTTCCTCTAGGTGTTACCGTCGGGGTGGACAGTGTCCACTATGCCTTAATTTCAAGAAAGAGGTCCCTGAACAAAAGGTCGAAGGATTATAGCCAGATTCGGCTAAAAATCTAGACTTGTTCCCACGGCAGCACGTGCCCAGGAAATCGCATCGCGCTCAAGCTCGGAGAAAAAGAAGCCAGACTCCAGGAAGCCACCTGGCATTTCAAAGGCCTCTACGGTGGGACTCCAGGAGCCACCGGGAAGCATTTCGAGCGGTGGCGTGCCAACAGCTGCAGCTGGGGAATCCTTCAGGGTTGGAAAGCCAAGTACCAGTGGGTCAGCCACGGATGCGCTGGAGGCAATCCAGAAATGCCAGCGCCCTGGAATCGCAGCGGTATCTTCGATGCTGAGACGGTAGAAGCCGCCAGATCCACCTAGAGTGTTGGTGAAAGAGTGACTAAATGGGTAAGCCGCAGTCGAACTCCAAACACCGTCGGTTGGGACATCGGGCAAAGTCAGGAAAACGTCGGCGGGCGAAGCGGCCAAGGGGGCCTCCACACGGGCTAAAGCTTGATTGCCAGAAGCATCTTCGATGAATACTTGCAAGATGACGTTCGCCGCATCGGCGCCTTCCACCACGGCAAGGTCGTGCAGGCTGAGTTCGAGCTCTGCGTCGCCGTTCACTCCCCCGCCAGAGAGATTAACCGAGCCAGCGCCAAGGCCAACAAACCCGGGAATCCCAGGGATGACGGTTCCTACCAAGGCATTGCTATCGGTCAAAGTGCCAACCCCAGCACCCGGGGAAACGCGCAACGGGTAAATGAAATTGGTTGAGGATGCGATTTGATTGCTACTCTCAACCATGGCCAACACTGGCGGAGTGACAGCAGATCCGGTGCTTGGCTCCAGCAATACGTGAGCATCAACTCCGTAGAAGCGGAAGTAACGGCTTGGTGCATCGAAGGCTGCGACATCATGGAATGCCGCGTACCACCCCAATCGATTCAAGCGCGAGGTGACGCTCCCAAAAATACTGTTGAGATCCAAGCCTTGGAGACTGTCCGGATCTATGCCGCCAGCGCTGGTGGCAAACAAGTTACTGGTGACATCGAGTTGGCCACTGGTCAGGCCGGTGACTAGCGGTCCCATCGAAGCGAGCAGTGGATTCGCCGTTGGCATCGGCACGGAGATCTCTGCAGTGTTGAAACCAACCACACTGACACTGTCGTAGCCGACCCGCTCCAAAGTAATCGTTTGGGCGCCGCTGCGCGCAGCAAAGGTGAAAGAGCCATCGCTGCCGGTGGAGCCAAAATCTTCGTTACCACCACCGAAATCTTCAATGTGCACGATGGCACCACCGAGAGTCACAAGTGCGTCGCGATCAAAAGCAGTGACGCGTAAATCGCCGCCGCCACCAGGAAGAGGCGTGGAGCCGAGGAATCCACGGAAGGCAACACTACCTGGAGACGGGAAGGTTGCTGGGTTGCCGGCTTCGTCGGTCAAAGTAATGTCGAACAGCAAAGGTCCTTCAGTGACCACCAGAGGATCAAAGAAAGGGCCTACGAAAAAGTTGCTGCTAGGCGGTTCCGGCATGCTGCGCGCTTTGCTCAGGATGGTCGGAGGAAAGGAGGAGTCAATTTGAGCAATTGGCTCACTGGCACGACCATAAGGGCGGAACCGCGGCAAATCCGTCACGAATTGACTGCCGAACTGCCCAGCAGGCGGACCGTAGTTAAACAGCAATGGGCGCACTAAATCATGCGCAACGGTAGTTTCCAGATTGTCCACATCGCGCAACACTTGAACGCTACTGCGCAAACCATCGCGTTCCACGTAGCTGCCAAGAATCAAAGTCGAGCTGGATCCGAACAGAGCCAAGGAATTGACGTCGGTGAGATCTAAGGTGAAATCAATGATGCCAGTAGCAGCTGGCAAAGTGGATGACACGAAACCAGAGTCTCCGCTTTCGTGCACGAGGAGATGCACGACATCCGTTGGTTGCACCGCAACTGGAGTGGTAATGCGCACTGGGAATGCAGCTTGATTCGCAAGATTCACGGCCGGGGCAAAAGCACCGAAGTTCGCTAGGTCAAAGCCAACTGTTGTAGGCCGCCCAAATGCCAAGGTGCCCCAGGTGGCGGCATAGGAAGAAGCCAAAGCTTGTGGCACAAACTCGGCATCAGTCAAAGTGGTGTTGACATCTAACTGCATGTTTGCGCCGATGTCGTCGGCATCATCTAGATGCGGGAATTCGAACACCCGGTTACCCGCATGACGAAACTCCAAGTCAGCGGCAAGGTCATAGTTGCCGGCAGCGGAGACCGTGGCATTGGTCAAGCTGACCGCACTGGTGATTCCAGTGAAATCCATCGCTTTGGAGAAGGCCACAATGACCGGCGCATCATTAGGGATACCTGTACTCCCAACCGGCGGGAAGGAACCAATCACAATGGGGGCCTGTCCGGCGAAGCTGGCCGAAGTCGTGAACCGAGACAAACGCCCGCTCGCAGGAAGGCTTAGGCGCTCTCCATCGAGGTCGGTGATGTCGTCCGTCGCCACGATTTCAAACTGAGTGCTAGGGCTCAAAAACGCCAGAGGCGCCATGACTAAACAGCGGTTACCCGCGAGCCAAGTCAGTTCTGTAGTGATCGGGAACTCTGGAGTGGCCACTGCACGCAAAATCAGCGAAGCCGAAGTCACCGTATCTGTGCGCATACTCTCGCTGAACCAAAAGACGATGGGAGTGTGAACATCTAGCTCGGTAGCACGATCACTTGGAGCGATGGCATCTAGGCTGGGACGGCCAGAAGCTAAAAAGGCTCCTGCAATCGGTGCGGCCGAGGGGCCATTTTCTCGTGGAGGTGTACCGCCATCTCCCCCACCAGCGCCACCACCGGTGTTATTCGGGTCAAAGATGGATCCAGGATTTCCGGTACTACAGGTACCCGCAAACAATCCCAGACATAAAAGCAGGGATAAGGCGGGCAGGACCCGGGACAGGATGTTCTTGGTTAGGTTGGCCTGCATGATGCTCATCTATAATGACGCACTCGCCCATGAGTTTCCGCCCCGAATTCCATACTCTTCTATTCGCTGGCCTTTTGGCCGGCCTTGGAAGCTGCCAAGGGTCTCATCCGACCACCACAGCGCAAAACGAAATGCCTCCTTTGGAGCAGGCTGAGCACAATGTCGCCACTTCCGACGACAGTGCCCAGGCTGAACTTCCACCATCCCTGGAGGAATTGCAATCGCTTGCCGCTGAAGACCCCGCGTCCGCACTCAACAGAATGGACGATCTGCTTGCAGAAAACCAGGGAAACGTGCCTTTATTGCTGCTTTTCGCCGACACCACCCTACGTCTTTTTGAGCAGAAGCAGGCCGACGGCAGCCTCACGCCTGGCCTGGCTTCCGACCTTCTCGACGACGCTCTAGGTGCCTACCAAGGTGCTCTCGCTATAGAAGGATCCTCCACAGCTGGGCTACTTGGCTTGGTGCGGAGCTATCGCCAGATGGGTGACAGCGCCGCCGCTTGGGATGCTGCACTCGGACTTTTTGATCAGATATCGCCTGCCATCGAAGCCGGGAATGCCGTGGACTCCACACTCCTCGTCGCCATCGGGCAGGCCGGCCTCAGCGCAACCGTGGCTTCCATCCAAGCTGGTAACCCGGCACCTCGGTCCACTCATATCGCCATCCTGGCCCTGCAAACCGCAATCGAGCAAGGGGATCCAAGCGCAACACTGCCGCTATCCGACCTATCTGCCTGGCTCGGCAACCCAACCTATGCCGCCGAGGTCATTGCCGCCGGCCTGCACCAATCCCCAAGCGACTTGGCCCTGTTTGGACGCCTGCAGAACCTAGGCAAACAAGACCGCAATCGCCAGGTAAGCCTCTTGGAACAGCTACGTCTGGATATACCTGACCAAGCGACTCCCCTTTGGTACTTAGGAGAAGCGCGTTACTTGCAGGGCCGCGAAACACGCTCGGCAGCGGATTACCTGAAAGCCCAGGAATGCTGGGATCGCGCTGAGGAGTCCTTCCTGCAAGCGATGGCCCTCGAACCAAGCTATACCGAAAGCTGCCAAGCCTGGCTACATTTGGTGCGCACTCAGCGTGGCTGGACCTTACGCGATGAAGGTCGCATTGCCGATGCAGCCGCCACCTTCTTGAGCACCCTTAAGGCAGACCCAAAGCGTCTAGAGCCGAATGCAGAAGCCGAAAGCCTGCACCTAGGCATCGACACCATCACCGGGGATTACTTCAATCGTGACGACCTCAAATCCGCGCGGCACTTCTTGCGCAATGTTTGTGCCGTTTACGACAAGAACTCCGACTGGACCAACAATCTCGGGTTCTTCTGTCGCGATTTAGGTGTGCAAGCTTTAGCCGCTGGCGATGACACTTTGGCGCAACAATATTTCGAAGAATCGTGGGAAGCATATAGCCGAACGGTGGAGCTTTCGCCCAACGAAGCACGCTTAGTCAACGACCGCGCGCTCATCGCAGTTTATTATTTGGACCAGCATTGGCTACTTGCGGAACAAGAGTTGCATAGGGCGATTGAGCTTGGCATGAAAACCCTGGCCGAAATGGGTGAAGATGTTCCCGCTTCGGAACACGAATACTTCGACATGGCCGTCGGGGACGCCTGGGAGAATCTCGCCTACCTCTACCTCAACCGCTACGAGGAAATCGGAGACTCTGAAACCTACATCAATAACAGCCTGTTGCACTTCCCCTTTAAGCAGCGCTCAGGCATTCCGCCACTTCAGCGGAAACTCGAAGAACTGCGTAAACGCTCGCAATGATCCTAAGCACCCTAATCCTTTGTTCCCTCCAGACTGGCAGCTTCGATGCAGCCATCGCTGATGCCTCTGCGCTTGCCTCGAAGAACAACTTCCACGGCGCTGTCCAACTGCTAAAGGATGCTGGCGTAGAAGACAGCACCGATGCTGCCGGCTGGACGGCCTACGGCGAAATGACCGCCAAGTGGACCGAGTTTGAAATCGGAGCCGGGCGTATTGGCGGTCTCGATGCCTACGATGCATGGAATGATGTCGCTTGGATTTATGAGAAAGCCGCTTCGATGTCTGGCGCCGAAGACAAGGTATGGGTGAACTGGTCAGAAGCCATGCTCAACGGCAACGACGTTGTGAATAGTTTGCGCACGGTGGAAGATGGATTAGCGAAGTTCCCGAAGTCCGCCGCCCTGCTCATGCAGCAAGGACGTGTTTTGATGTCGCTTGCGCGCGCGAGTGCTGAAGTCGGCAACGCCGAAACGGCTAGCGAAGAATTTGGCCAAGCAGAAGCGGCATTCCGCGCTGCGATGAAAGCAGCGCCGAAAACTGCCGCACCCTGTTTACGCTTAGGCGAGCTGCAATGGACGCTTTACTTCAACTCTGGGCAAAGCGATCAAGCCATGCACGATGGCGCGATTGAGTCGTTTATGAGTGCCGCCAAACGCGATGCTGCTGGCGTCGACGGTGGCATGGTGTCGAATTGGCTTGGTGCAGAGAGCCTTCCGATCCTAGATGTCTTGATCAAAAACCAACCAGACGAAGTCCTGAACTACTGGTATCGCGGTTCTACCTATTACGCGCAGGGTCCAGAGGCATGGCCCCATACTCGCGATGACTTCCTGAAAGTTTTGCAGCTTAATCCGAACTTCACCAATGCGTATTACTTCTTAGCCGACGGCGCAATGCAACGTGGGCAATCGCTGGACAAGACCGGCAAAGATGCACTGCAAGAAAAAGCATACGGCGCAGCCGCTAAATTCTGGGCTTTGTACCTCAAAGACTTTGGGCCGACTTACCTACAGTCGGTGAAAAAAAATCCGGACGGCGCCAAGGACGCTGCCACCAGAATGAACTGGTTGGCGGGCAAATCCACCATGGATAACGGCATCATCCTTCTGGAATGGGCCACCACCGCCAACCCTGGCTTCGCCGATGCGTGGAACAACCTCGCCCTCTTCTACCGCGATACGCGCGAAGCTGAGAAATCGCTCAAGGCCTACGCCAAAGCACATGAGCTGAAGCCTGACGACCCGCAAATCATGAATGATTATGCGGTCATCTACCACTACTACCTCAAGACCAAGGACGATGTGGCGCGCCAGCTTTACAAGCAGGCCATTTCCCGTGCAGAAGCCATGCTTGAGAGTGGCGAGGTGAAAGAGGCTGACCAAAACCGCATCCGTACTGCGCTGCACGATGCAAAAAACAACCTCAAAAAGCTGGACGCGGGCAACCGCAAAAACAGCTAGAGGTTTTTCTCCCCCACAAGCAACAACCCGTGAGGAATCTAACCTCGCGGGTTGTTATCATTCCCACACATGCGGATTACCATCGGTGGTGAAGATGCCGTCGCCTTCCGGCTCGCGGAAGCCTTGATGGCGGACCATGAGGTTACGGTCATTGTGCCTGAAGAGGTACGCGACCCGGCCTTGGAGCGTTTAGACGTGCAAGTTCTGCATGGAGTGACCTCGTCTGGCAGCACCCTGAAGGCTGCAGAAGTGCATAAGGCCGATTTATTCGTTGCATGCACCCCCGCAGATGAGCGCAACCTGGTTGCCTGCGCGGAGGCCAAGCGATTAGGTGCAAAGGAGGTCACTTGCTTCCTGCGACGCCATGAGGTGCAAACTAACGAGTCGGAAGCGGCCTCGTTGGCGCGCTCCCTTCATATCGATCAGGTGATTTTGCCGGCCGCACGATTAGCCCGCGAGATTCTGAAAATCGTCATGGTGCCAGGCGCGCTCGAAGCCGATGCCTTCGTCAATGGCAAGGTACGTTTGGTGAAACGTGTGGTCGAAGCCAAGTCGAAGTTTGATGGCACCAGTTTGAAAGAAGTCGGTGTGCCCAAAGGTATCGTATTAGTGATGGTGCAACGTGGCGAGGAGCGTTTTATCCCTAAAGGCAACACTCGTTTTGAAGCTGGCGACAAGCTCACGGCAATGGGCAGCCTGAGTGGCATCAACCGTTTGCTGACACGCTATCTCACCGCGCGCGATCATGGACGTGACCCTCGCCGCGCAGTCGTTGTTGGTGGCGGTGCGGTTGGCTTTTCCGTCGCACTTGGACTGGAGAAGGCTGGCTGGAAAGTCAAAGTCATTGAAGCCAATGAAAAACGCGCATTGGAAATTGCGCCGCTCCTGGAGTCTCTGGTACTTCATGGCGACGGCACCGATTTGGAGCTCCTGCGCGAGGAACACATCGCGGATAACCCGGTGCTGATTGCAGTGACCAGCCACGACGAGAAAAACTTGCTGGTTTCGTTACTGGCCAAGCAACAGGGAGTCGCGCGGATCGTGACACGGGCGGATAAGGAATCGAATGAGTGGTTGTTCGAAAACGTTGGCATTGACGTAGTACGTTCGGCTACCGGCGCCGCAATCCGCACCGTGGTACGCAAAGTGAATCGTTCCGAGCACGACCTCATGGCCGAGTTCGAGCATGGCGATGTCAAGGTTTTACGTCTCAATGTACCCGAAACCACGATGCCAATCGCGCTGTCCGATCTGCGCGCACCCATGTTTGCGATTGTCGGAGCTATCCTTCGCAACAGCAAAGTCATCATCCCGCAAGGCAGCGATGAAATTCATGGTGGCGACCAGCTTCTGGTTTTCTGTCAGACCGATTGCGCGGCAGAAACCAGGCTCTTCTTCGAATCCCAAGCCAGTCCAAGTAAGGACACATAATCCTTCATGCGCATTGCGCCCGTCCTCGGTGTTATCGGCCGCTTGCTGCAGATTTTCTGCGTGGCGTTCTTACCTCCTTTAGCACTGGCCACTTGGGACTATTATTTCCACGCCGCTCCGGCTGCCGAAATCCTTGAATTCAGTGGCGCCCTAGTACTCACTTGGTGCTCTGGTTGGCTACTCGCGCGCTTTTTTGTCAAGGAGCCTGATTTTCGCCGCGCGGAAGCCCTAGCCATTGTTTCTGGGACATGGCTGGTCATCGCCCACTTCGCGGCCATCCCTTACTTGTTCTCTGGCCTCGGTTATGTCGATTCCTTCTTCGAGTCGATGTCTGGCCTAACCACCACCGGCGCCACCATTCTGCAAGACTTCGGAGCCCACGGACGCGCTTTCTTTTTGTGGCGTTCCATGACGCAGTGGTTTGGCGGTTTGGGTGTCATCGCTTTGTTCGTAGTTGTTCTTCCACAGTTAGGAATTGCCGGACGCCAAATCCTTTTCGCCGAAGGCTCGGATGCCACCACCGACGTCATCAGCCCCAGCGTACGCGAATCCGCCCGCCGTTTATGGCAGCTCTACGGCTTCCTCACCATTTTGGAAATGGGCATGCTGTTTTTCCTTGGCAACATGGGTATCTACGATGCGTGCTGCCACGCCTTAACCACCATGTCGGCCGGCGGTTTCTCGCCGAACCCCGCCTCGATCGCTGGGTACAACAGCGCAAGCGTGGAATGGATTATCACCGGCTTCATGATCTTAAGTGGCATGAGCTTTCCACTGATTTGGGTTGGTTTCACGCGCCGACCAAAGGAATTCTTACGCGATGGCGAGTTCCGCTTCTACATCGTGTGCATCTTGCTCGCAGCCGGCGGATTGTCCTTCCTGCTTGCCGGGGGCATGCCCAGCATGGAAGATGTTCGTATTAGTTTATTCCAAACCACGAGTCTGATTTCAAGCACCGGATTCGCTAGCGTGGATTATGCGCAAGCACCCTGGACCGATGGCATGAGAGTGCTTCTACTATTCGTCATGTTAGTTGGCGGGTGCGCGGGATCTGCAGCTGGTGGCCCCAAAGCAGTGCGTATTTTGTTATCGCTTAAATTCATGTGGCGCGAATTCACCCGTGTATTGCACCCACGTGGGGTGATACCTCTACGCCACCGTGGACGCGCCGTACCCAACGACGCCATGCGCGCCATCCTCAATCTAGTACTTGTGTTTGGCGTATTAGAGTTGGTCGTAGGCGCGATGATGGTGCTGTTAAATCCCGGCATGGACCTCATCTCTGGATTCACATCGGCGCTGGCTTGCATCGGCAATATTGGCCCCGGCTTTGAAGCGGTTGGCCCGATGGAGAATTTCGCCGCGCTTCACCCGCTATCGAAAATCATTCTCACCCTAGGCATGTGGATGGGACGCTTGGAACTACTCACGGTCTTGGTGCTGCTCCATCCCGATGTCCTGCGCAATCTGCATTGGCGGGGCCGCCGTTCGTGATTAAGTACCTAGGCTCCAAACGCCTGCTACTTCCATTCATCCTCCAGGCATGTGAGGATGTAGTTGCGTCGGGCAAGGTACTGGATTTGTTTTCAGGAACCTCGCGCGTTGGCCAAGCGATGAAGGCTGCTGGCTACCGCGTGATTTCAAATGACAACAATCGTTACGCCGAAATTGTGGCACGTTGTTACGTTGAGGCCGACGCTGAAGAACATACAGATTTTATTCAGCAGGCATTGATGGAGTTGCGTAATGCCCCCCCCATCGATGCTTGGTTCACCCAAACCTACTGTCGCGACAGCCGCTTCTTTCAACCCGAAAACGGAGTCAAGATCGAAGGTATGCGCTCTGCATTAGAAGCCATGCAACTGCCTGCGCTGCAGAAATCGATTCTATTGGTTTCCATCATGGAAGCTGCCGACCGAGTCGATTCCACCACTGGCGTGCAAATGGCATACCTAAAGCAATGGGCCAAACGATCCTCCAACTGCTTAGAATTGCGCGCACCAGAATTGCTACCGCGCTCCCAAGGCGGCAGCTGCGAAGCCTGGTGCATGGACGCCCTGGATGCCGCCAAACGTTTCCAAGGTGATTTGGTTTATCTAGATCCGCCGTACAACCAACACTCCTATCTTGGCAACTATCACATCTGGGAAACCCTAGTGCGCTGGGATCAACCCGAGGTTTACGGCATTGCCTGCAAACGCGTGGATTGCCGCGAACGTCGCAGTTTGTTTAACTCCAAACCTGGTTTCAAAGACGCCTTTGGAGCCGTATTGCAAGCCCTCCACGGACACCCAATGATCATTTCATTCAACGATGAAGGTTACATCACGCGAGAGGAAATGGTTCCGTTACTAGAACGACACGGCGCGGTAGAAGTCCGTGCGCAATCTCACCCGCGCTATGTTGGAGCAAAAATAGGGATTCATAACCAACAGGGCGTGAAAGTCGGCAAGGTCTCCCACCTCAGGAACAAGGAGTACTTGTTTCTGGTGCGTCCCTAAAGGGAGCTTGGGGGGAGGGTAGCTAGTTCTAGCCTTCGTGCATCGCGATGTAGTCGCGCATCTCACGCACCTCATCATGGATGAGGTCACGAATCGATAACACACCGACCAGTTGGCCGACGGCATCGAGTACCGGCAAATGCCGGATGTGATGGCGGCGCATCAAGAAACGAGCATCCGATGTGGTGTGCCCGATTTCTGCGCAAATCAATTCCCGAGTCATGACATCCTCAACACACACTTTGTCGACATTGAGGTTTTGCAGCAAGACGCGTTTGAGCACGTCGCGCTCCGTGAAAAGACCCACTAATTTGGTGCCATCCATGATTGCGGCTGCACCTACATTCGCTTCCGCCATTGCTTTGGCTGCATCGCGCACCGTGGCTTGCGGGCTAATCGAGACGACCCGCTTCTGCTTACCCACGAGATTATTCAGTTCTGTCATTTATTTCTCCTTATCTAACTTTACGCTGTAAACATCCCTTTCACAAATTATTTTAGTCATAGAGTTGCAATCAAATAGCTCTACCCCGCCTCAACGGGTACTACAAGGTTGGGCCAAACCGCTTTTTGCTCGACTCCGAATAAAAGCGCAGTTTGAATCTGAGCGACCTCCTCACGCGTGGTGAAGGCATCGAGTGCGAGATCGCGAAGGTGGTTGGCATCGCGTACGGCGACGTGCACGAGAAAATCGAAATCTCCAGCGAGATGGAAAAAGCCCACTGTTTCAGGCAATTGCAGGATGTGCTCCGTGAGGCTTACCACCTGATTGCGTGAATGTCGCGCCAACCGCACCTGAATCATCGCCTGGATTCCAATCCCAAGAGCTTGCGGATCCACCCGAGCATGAAACCCCTGTAAAACCCCATTTGCCTGGAGTCTTTTGACCCGCTCCAAACAACTGGAGGCCGCCAAATGCACTTTCGCCGCAAGCTCCTTGTTATTGAGCCGTGCATTCTTCTGTAATTCATCTAGAATTGCGTAATCTATTCGGTCCATAAGCCAATACTACCGCTAAATACGTGGATTATTCGATGGATTCCGCATGATTTTCGGATGGAATTAGGCCATGGCTTACCATCTTGATACGCAGGCCGTCCATGGAGGACGGGAAGATTTTCGCGACCTGGGCGTGCACGCTCCGCCGCTAGATTTCTCCACGACCTATCCAGTCCCAGACCTGGAGAGCGGCCGCGACAGCATTGATGCTTTAGCTAGCGGGAAAGCCCGTGCCGACTCCCCCATTTATGCGCGTTTGCACAACCCTACGGTCGATCGCTATGAAACGGCGTTTGCCGTGATGGAAAACGCAGAGGCAAGCATCGCATTCGCTTCTGGTATGGCTGCGATTAACGGTATCTTTCAGGCCCTACGTATCCGCGACATGCAAGATGGGATCAAGCGCAACCGCATTCTGGCCGTGCGGCCGCTTTACGGCTGTACCGATCACTTGCTCGCAAGCGGTCTACTTGGTTTCGATGTTACTTGGGTTCACGAAAATGGCATTGCGGATGAAATCGATGAGAGCGTCGCGTTGATCGTGGTGGAAACCCCAGCCAACCCGACCCTGAGTTTGGTCGACATCGCAGCGGTGGTCGCACAAAGCGGTGGTGTTCCGGTGATGGTGGATAACACTTTTGCCACCCCACTACTGCAACTACCGCTCAACCTTGGTGCCACCTTCTCGGTGCATAGTGGGACCAAATACCTCGGTGGCCATGGCGACGTGCTCGCCGGCATCGTTGCAACCGACAACACTTGGGCAGCACGCATTCGTCAGGTACGTATCCTCACTGGCGGCAACCTACACCCGATGGCGGCTTACCTTTTGCATCGTAGCCTTCCAACCCTTGGCTTACGCGTCGAACGTGCCCAGGAAAACGCGCGGGTTTTAGTCGACCGCTTGGCCCAACATCATCAGGTTGCTGCCATGTACTACCCAGGCTTTGCCGACAGCGACCCGACTGACATCGTCGGACGCCAGATGAAGGGCACTGGATCGGTAATTGCACTCGAGATGCACGGTGGCTTTGCTGCTGCCGCAAGCATGATGCAAGCGGTGAAGTTGTTTACCCCTGCCGTCAGCCTTGGCTCTACGGATAGCCTGATAGAGCACCCTGCAGGCCTCACCCATCGCATTGTGGCTGAGGAAGGTCGCGAAGAAGGAGGCATCACCGAAGGCCTGGTTCGTATTGCCGTCGGCATTGAGCACATTGAGGATCTATGGCAGGACCTCGAACAAGCGCTTGAGAGCCTGCCAGTACCAGCGGCACGAAAAACCGCTTAAGCCTTCTGCGTGGCTGCTTTCTCTTCCTTTAGCACCACGCCCATCATGTGAACAAGGCTGTCTGGGTTGAGCGAGATGGAATCTATCCCTCGCTCGACTAACCACTGCGTGATTTCAGGGAAATCGGAGGGAGCTTGACCACAAATACCGATGTACTTGCCTTGCGCGCGGCAAGCCTTAATCGCCATTTCCATGAGTCTTAGCACGGCGGGATTGCGTTCATCGTATCCAGTTAGCATGCCGGAATCCCGGTCCACCCCTAGAGTGAGCTGAGTGAGGTCATTGGAACCGATGGAAAGGCCATCGAAGTGTTCGAGGAACTCATCGGCAAGAATGGCATTACTCGGAAGTTCACACATCAAATAAACCTTGAGCCCATTTTCTCCACGACGCAATCCATAGCTAGCCATCTTATCCAGCACCGCCTTGCCCTCTTCGACAGTGCGCACGAATGGGATCATCAGAATGACATTATCCAAGCCCATTTCCTCGCGCACACCTTTTAGCGCAGCGCATTCCATGGCGAAGGCTTCGGCGAATTGTTCGGAGAAGTAACGCGAAGCGCCGCGCCAGCCCAACATGGGGTTTTCTTCAAAGGGTTCATAGCGCGTACCGCCAAGCAGAGCCGCATATTCATTCGACTTGAAGTCGGACATACGCACCACCACCGGCCGCGGATGAAAGGCTGCAGCGATGGTTGCAACGCCTTCTGCCAAACGTCGAACGAAATAGTCTCGCGGGGTTGGATACCCTGCAATGATGGGCTCGATTTTTGCCCGCGTTTCCGCATCCAGGCCCTCGAAATCGAGCAAAGCCTGAGGGTGGACCTTGATGCTGTTGTTGATGATGAATTCAAGTCGAGCAAGGCCGACACCATCGGCAGGTAGACCGGAGAAATTTAGCGCCTGCTGCGGGTCGCCCACATTGAGGTAAAGCTTGGTCTTCGGCTTCTCACGTCCTTCCAGATTGATCGTTTCTGCACTAAACGGTAAGACACCGGAATACACGTAACCGGTTTCCCCTTCTGCGCAGGAGACCGTCACTTTTTGATTCATCTTGATGCGTTCGGTTGCATCGCCACAACCCACAATGGCAGGAATGCCTAACTCGCGCGCAATGATGGCTGCATGGCAGGTTCGTCCACCGCGGTTGGTGACGATGGCGGATGCCGTTTTCATCACTGGCTCCCAATCAGGGTCAGTGATGTCGGTGACTAGGACATCGCCGGGATGCACCTCGTGCATATTCTCTGAATCCAAAATGACACGTGCTGTTCCAGCGCCAATACGTTTGCCAACTGCGCGTCCTTCGACCAACACGGGGCCGCGTTCTTCCAACTGAAAGATCTCGTGGATATATCCAGTCTGACGCGAATGTACCGTTTCAGGGCGCGCTTGCAAAATGTAAAGCTCGCCATCTAAACCATCCTTCGCCCATTCAATGTCCATTGGAGTGGGCTTCCCGCGTTCGTTGCTGTAATGATCTTCAATCAGTAAAGCGAATCGCGCCAACTGCTCGACTTCCTCATCGCTCAGGCAAAACTTCTTTTGCTCATCAATCAAAACCGCGACATTATGCACCGCACGGGTGGTGTCGGGATCACGGTCATAGACCATCTTGATGGCCTTTTCTCCCAAACGTCTACGCAGAATCGGACGATTCCCAGCCCGCAAACCGGGCTTGTAGACATGCCATTCATCGGGGTTCACCGCACCTTGCACGACATTCTCTCCAAGCCCATAAGCACCGTTGATGAGCACCAAATCGCGGAACCCCGTTTCCGTATCTAGGGTAAACATGACACCTGCACAACCGCGATCAGAGCGCACCATTTTCTGAACCCCAACCGAAATCGCAATCTCATCCACTCCATAACCTGTATGCGCGCGATAGGAAATCGCACGATTGGTATACAGACTGGCATATACCCGGCGCACCTTCTCAATCAATACGGTCGAGGTACGCACGTTCAGGAAAGTCTCTTGTTGCCCCGCAAAGGAAGCATCAGGTAGATCTTCCGCAGTTGCAGAGCTGCGCACAGCTACGTCGTAATTGGTGCCGTACTCATTTTCGCGTCTGTTGTAGGCCGCGCGTATTTCAGCCGCTAAATCAACTGGCATTGGTGCTGCGCGAATCCACTGGCGAATCAAAGAACCGACTTGTTCTAATTGATCAAGTTTGGTCGGATCCAATCCCTTGATGGCCTGATCAATACGGGCCTCGAGATTGTTCTCACGTAAAAAATGGCGGTAAGCATTCGCCGTGACGGCGAAACCATTGGGCACTTGCACGCCCAAATCGGACAGTGCATGGAACATCTCACCGAGGGATGAGTTCTTGCCGCCCACTTGAGGTAGGTCGGCAAGGCGAATTTTTGAAAAGGGAAGAATGAAGGTCATGGGGGGAAGTACCTGACTTATGTATACCCTTATCTTGGACGTTTTTCCGCCTATTCCTCAATCATATGGCGATACAAGAAGTCCAACGCCACCGGCATGATGTCATCGGTCTCGGCACGCATGACTGTATGCCCTTGCTGCGGATAGTAATTAGTTTCGCAAACGATTCTCGCGGCAAGTGCGGTGGATTCCAACTCAAGTGCGTAAGCAAAAGGAACCCGCATATCCTGCATGCCATGATTGATCAGCAAGGGTGCCTCACCATGTCCAATACTCGGTAGGTTGTAAAGACGGCCGCTTACATCGACGCATGCAGCAACGGCAAAGGAAACATCCGGCAAGTTTGGATTATGTACCTTCAAGCCTTGGTCATAAGCCGCGCCAAGAACCGCATAACCACCAGAACTATTACCACAAATAGCAATTTTTTCCGGATCGATACGTAACGCGGACGCTTGCGTACGCAGCCAACGCACGGCGGCTTGGGTATCTGCTCCAGCATAAATGGCGCCCAGATTCTGGCGATCCCAGGCGGTGACCAACCGATAGTTCAAAGCAATCGCAACATAGCCACGCGAAGCGTAATAGTTGCACATGGTTTCCATTTCAGACTTATCGCCACCGGTAAAACCACCTCCATGCACCCAGAAAACTACTGCGCGCGCCTCTGCGTTATCACCCGCAGGCTGATAAATATCTAACTGCAAATCATCCACGAAGTTGGTGGAGAAGTTGAGCACAGCACCGTACGAAACATCTTTCGTCAGGGTTACACCGAAGGTTGGATCGATGTACCGCACGTTGACGAATTCTCCCGCGGGGGTCGGGGAAAGAGAAACGAATGAGAGGACGGAGAGCGCAAGAATCTGGAGGAGCGCTTTCACGGAGGGACTTCTACCCTACCAAGAGAAACTCAATTTTGGAAGGAACTTGCGTATTTCCTCAATCCAAGGCCAGCTGCGGCCTTTCCCTATATTGCTCAAGTGCCTCAGGGTTGGCGAGAGCTTCGGTGTTTTTCACCCTGCGGCCGTGGACGACGTCACGCACCGCGATTTCTGATATTTTCCCGCTGCGTGTCCGCGGGATATCAGAAACAGCACAAATCACCGCGGGAACATGCCTAGGCGTAGCTTGAGTCCTAATTTCATGGCGCAAACGGTCCTCTAAGCTTTGGTCAAGGACCACATTCTCAGCTAAGCGCAGGAATAAAACTACGCGTTGGTCTCCATCACCGGTGTCCTGGCCAATCACAACCGCCTCCTCCACTTCTTCAAAGCGCTCCACTTGGCGATAAATCTCTGCGGTGCCAATACGCACACCACCAGGGTTGAGAGTGGTATCGGAGCGGCCGTAAACGATAAGTCCCTGATTTACAGTAAGAGCAACCCAATCACCGTGCCGCCAAACATTGGGATAGGTGCTGAAGTAGGCTTCGAAATAGCGGCTGCCGTTGGAATCGTTCCAAAACCCGACCGGCATCGAAGGAAAGGACTTCGTGCATACCAACTCCCCTGCTTGATCAACAACAGGTTGGTTTTCATCCTCCCAAACTTCGACTGCCATACCAAGACCACGTTTTTGCAATTCTCCGCGTCTTACTGGCGCAATTGGGCAACCTAATGCGAAGCAGGACAGTAAATCTGTTCCGCCCGTGATCGATGCTAATTGCAGATTTGCTTTCACATCCTTGTAAACCCAATCGAAAGATTCTGCAACCAGGGGTGAGCCTGTGGAAAGTATCAGGCGAAGGTGATTGCATTGATGACTCTCGCGTGGGGCGAGTCCTGCTTTCTTGCACGCATCTAAGTACTTGGCAGAGGTACCAAAAACATGGAGTTGCTCGCGGTCGATGAGATCCCACATCGCATCGGGTGATGGATGGAAGGGGTTGCCGTCGAAAAGCACCACGGTGGCGCCTGTAGCCAAACCAGTCACCAACCAGTTCCACATCATCCACCCTGTGGTGGTGTAATAAAAGAAACGTTCACCCTCGCGCAAATCACAATGCAATACGTGCTCTTTACGATGCTGCAATAAGGTCCCTCCTTGTCCATGAACAATACACTTTGGCTGGCCGGTGGTTCCAGAACTAAACATCACATAAAGTGGATGCGCAAACGGCAAAGGTGCAAAGGCCAGTACATGCTCCTCAGCAGCTTGTTGCGCCTGCTCCCAAGTGCAGGCAAGACCATCCTCCTTACACCAAGCAGTGCTTGCGTCCTGCTGCAGAAATGGAATCGTGACCACCTTTTCCAAAGAGGAAAGACCATCCACGATGGCGCCTAACTTCTGCCGCGTGTCGATGGTCTTGCCCTTGAAAGAATAACTTTCGACAGCGAGCAAAACTTTAGGCGCAATCTGGCTAAACCGATCTAAAACACCGCGCTCGCCAAAGTCTGGTGAACAGGAAGACCACACCGCGCCCAAGCTGGAAGCTGCAAGCATGCCAATCACAGCCTCGGGGCAATTGGGCAAGAAAGCTGCAACGCGATCCCCCTCTTTTACACCCCACTCCAAAAAATTGGCTTGAAGGCGGCGGACTCTCTCGCGCAACTCGTCGCGGCTGAAAGCTATGCGCGTTCCATTCTCACCGCAAAACACCAAAGCCTCGGCCGCACCAGTGTGAGAAAGGAGGTTCTCGGCAAAGTTCAATTGTGCTTCCGGGAACCACTCAGCGCCAGGCATGGCATCCATACCGAGGATGATGGAGCCCTTCTGACCCACCACTCCGGTAAAATCCCACACCGCACTCCAAAAGTCTTCGCGGTTTTCAATCGACCACTGCCACAAGGCATCGTAGCCATTGTCCTTCCCTTCGAGCGCAAAACCAATCTGTGCAGCAAAGGCTGTCAAACGACTTTGCGCGACACAAGCCGCACTCGGTTGCCACAGGACTTCGTGCATCTGGGTTTTCCTGGTTTAAGAAATGACGCCGTGAGCGCGACCAACTTTGATAAAGGCCTGGACGGCTTTCTCGATGTGGGCTTCGGTGTGTCCAGCAGAAATCTGCACCCGGATTCGCGCCTGACCTTTAGGCACAACCGGAAAGCTAAAGCCAATCACATAAATCCCCTCGGCAAGCAAATCCTTGGCCATGTCGGCAGCGAGACGTGCATCACCCAACATAATGGGAGCAATCGCATGCACACTTTCGGGAATGTTGAAGCCTGCAGCCGTCATCTTTTCGCGGAAGATCATGGTGTTGGCTTCAAGACGGTCACGAAGCTCAGTAGTAGTAGACAAACGATCGAAAACCGCAATGCTGGCAGCCACAATCGGGGGCGCGACTGAATTTGAGAACAGGTAAGGACGCGAGCGATTGCGCAACATGTCGATGACAATCTTATTGGCGCAAGTAAAGCCACCACTCGCCCCGCCCAATGCTTTGCCAAGGGTACTGGTGATAATGTCCACTCGCCCCATGACCCCACAATGCTCATGGGTACCGCGACCGGTCTTGCCCATGAAACCCGTGCTGTGCGAATCATCGACGTGCACCATTGCGCCGTATTGATCTGCCAAATCACAGATCTCCTTCAGCTTGGCGATGAAGCCGTCCATCGAAAACACGCCGTCGGTCGAAATCAAAATCCGGCGCGCCCCAGCTGCACGCGCTTGCTTGAGGCAGTCCTCCAGCTCTTGCATATTGCTGTTGGCGTAACGAAAACGCTTGGCCTTAGACAAACGCACTCCATCGATAATCGATGCGTGGTTGAGCGAATCCGAAACGACTGCATCTTCCGCCTTCAAAATTGTCTCATAGAGGCCACCATTTGCATCGAAGCAGGAGGTGTAAAGGATCGTATCCTCAAAGCCTAAAAATTCGGAAATCTTCTCTTCGAGTTGCTTGTGAATGTCCTGAGTTCCGCAAATAAAGCGTACAGAAGACATGCCAAAGCCACGCTCGTTCAGACAATCCGCTGCTGCCTTAATTAGAGCGGGATCGTCTGAAAGTCCTAGGTAATTATTCGCGCAAAAGTTGGTCACTTCTTCACCGCTCGACACCTTGATATCGGCATCTTGTGGGGTAGTGATCACGCGCTCCTCTTTCCACAAACCAGCGTCGCGGATTTCTTGCAGTTCCGCTGCAATGGATTCAAGGAATTCAGTTTTTCCGTTTGCCATGGTAGTTTCAGGATTGGACATCTTAAGCAGTAGGATCAAGCACGACTTTATGCGCCTCACCGCGGTCGAGCAGAGCAATGCCTTCGTGAAAAGAAGACATGGGCAAGCGGTGAGTCACGATGTGTTCCACATCCAGGCCACGCTGCAACAAAGAAAGCATTTCATCCCAGGTCGCAAACATGCGCCTCCCAAGAATGCCTTTCCAGGTGAGTCCTTTAAAAATGAACTCTTGGGAAAAGTTCTTCAACTCCAAATCGGTGCTGGTGGGGATGCCTAGCTGCATCATCTCGCCACCGGGATACAGCATTTCTATGCCCGCTTGAATCGCAGGAGCTGCACCGGACATTTCGATTACGACGTCGACTCCACCCTTGGTTGCCTGCCGCACACTCTCCACCATATCGGGGCCTTCTGTGGCCGGGTCGTGAATTGAAATTGGCACCCTTCCGCTCAATCCGGCCGCCCATTTTTTGGCGCGCTCCAAATGACCCGGCATCACTTCCGTGATGGTCAAACTCTTAGCACCTTCAAACTCCACCACCGCTGCAGCCATCGCGCCAATAGCACCATAGCCGGACATAAGTACATGGCGCCCTGCGATGCTACTGGCAGATTGCACCGTATGGACTGCATTGCCCAGGGCGTCCAGAAAAGATCCGATGTGTGGTGGCACAATCTTTGGGTCTAAACGCACCAGATTCGAAGCTGGCACCACCACGTATTCGGCAAAGCAGCCTGCGCGATGCAAACCTGCGATTTCCGTTTTCTCACAAATGTGCTGATTCCCTGCTTGGCACGCGCGACAGCGGCCGCACACAATGTGCATTTCTGCCGAAACATAATCCTCTAAGTTCCAGCCATCGACCCCCACCCCAATTTCATCGAGATGGCCACAAAACTCGTGGCCGATGGTGACCGGTGGAGTAATCATCGAGGCCACGGAAGGGTCCCAATGATAAATATGGCGGTCAGTGCCACAAATCGCAGTGTTCAAGACTCGGACGCGCACCTCGCCGGGGCCAGGTGTGGGAGAATCAAGGTCCGTGATGAGTACTGCTGCCCCCGCTTCGGGTCGGGCCATTTGGATTGCCTGCATTGAACGAGATTCTAGCAGGTCGGCCGGCCTGGGTCGCGGTCAGGCCTCGAAGGCACGAGAGGAGAAAAGAGGAGCTCTGGTTGCACCAACCACGAGAGCTAACCCAAGAGCCAAGCCGCTAGCCATCATCGAACTGCCGCCAAAGGAAATCATCGGTAGTGGGAGTCCTGTCGTCGGCCAAACGCCAAGAGTGACACCCACATTCAACGATAGATGGATCAGGAAATGAATGCCGACACCGGCCATTACGTAACGCGCAAAGGGGTCACGATAGCGTGCTGCGTAGGCCAATAAAGTGATGCCAAGACTAGCGTAAAGCAACAAGAAGCCAACCGCCCCGATAAATCCATACTCCTCAGCAATGACTGGAAAAACGAAGTCATTATGACGTTCTGGGAGAAGATCAAGGCGATTCTCTGGTCCTTGTCCAAAGCCAAAGCCCGTCAACCCGCCGCTACCAACTGCGAGTTTGGCATGATGTAAGTGATAGCCTTCAATTGCGATTTCCTCAGGCGACAATTCGTTCTGGTGCCACCACGTCAGAATGCGCTCTTTTTGATAATCCTGAATGGCAAACCAACCAATGGGCGCAAGGATCGCAGGCAGCAATAGTAGCCAGCGAAAACTGCGCCACGGCAAGCCAGCTAACCAAGTCATGGACAGGAAGAGCGGAACCAACACCAAGGCAGTACCGAGGTCAGGCTCCACCAAAATCAGCATGGCTGGAATGGCAACCAGCACCCCTGGCTTCACGATATCGCTTAGCCGAGAAGGCTTCGGGTGGTCGGCAAACCAACGTGCTAAAACAAGAATGATGGCAACCTTCATGAACTCACTTGGCTGCAACTTGAAGCCGCCAAAGAGATCAATCCAGCGGCGCGATCCATTGGTGGCGCGACCGGCGATTAATACCCATATCAAGGGCATCAGCACAGCTGCATAAAAGAAAAAAGCATGGGCGCGCCATCGCTTCGCCGACAAAACTAATGCGGCAATCGTAAAAAAAATAAGTGCGCCAATCCGCAGGATGTGCCCGCTTGGAATCGCAAGCTCTGGGCTAACGCTCCATTGCACAAAAAAACTGAAGGTCAGAATAACGCCAACCAAAGGCAGGATCGGCCAACAGGTCCGATGCAGGAACCCGCGCATGCGGTAAACAATAGAAGGGCCTCTCATTCGAACAATACCTTCGCTTCGGGGCTCTTTAAGAATTCCTTCAAGATGAAGGATGCGATTTGCCCGCCGTGCAGGCCAACGTTTTCGCACAATATTGCGAATGAGTAACGCGGGTTATCACGCGGGAAAAAACCAGTCAACCAAGCATGGGTAGGCTGTAGAAGCCCGTTAGCAAAAATTTGCGCAGTTCCAGTTTTACAAACGATTTGCCACTCGGGATTAAACTTGGTGCGTGCGGCAGTGCCACCGTCTTCATAGCCCACGGCATACAGCGCATCAAGGATGAGTGCTCGGTTCGATGCCGATAGTACGGGCACGGCGTGCTGCTCACGTGCTGGGGAACCACCACCGCCAGCATGCACCAATCTTGGCTGCAACAACTCTCCGGTAGCAAGCCAACCGTACATGCGGGCCATTTGCAAAGGGCTGGCCTGCACTCCCACTTGACCGATTGCAGTGCGCATTAACCGAATCGTATTGTCCTGTAAGGATTTCTTATCCGATAGGTAGTTCGCCTTGCGCTCCAAACGCACGTCGCCGCTTAGGTGAAGGTTTTCTGCAGAATCCTCAGAAGCGTCAAAGCGCACTAACTCCAAGCCGGTGGGGCGATCAAAACCAAGACCCTTGGCATAGGCGTAGATCACATCGGCGCCAATATCTCTAGCAAGCAAGTAAAAGTAAACATTGCAGGAACGCTTGAGGGCTTCGCGCATGGCAACGTCTTGATGCCCCCATTTACTATCACACTTCAAAGTTGTGCCGCCACTAATAGGAGTGATGGCACCCTCACAATGATAAACCTTGTTCCAGTAGTTAGGGTTCAAGGACAAGGCAGCAGCGGCAACCAAAGGCTTAAAAGTGGAGCCTGGGTACGGAACTTCAGGCCCTAGATACCCACCTCCAAGTGCCCGATTACGCAGAGGGTTTCCGGCCTTTATTTCGGCGAGCTGTTGGTAATCGGTACGAAACTCCTCGCGCGAAAAACCCGGGGTGCTCATTAACAGAGGTGTTTCGCCATTGCGTAAATCAAGCAAGGCAAATCCGACCCGTGGAAGATTGGGGTTGAATTTGCGTAATGACTCAGCTGGAGTTTCAGGGAAGGTGGACGCGAGTGTGCTTGGCGTTTCACGATAGACCTTCAGAATCGAGCGCTGCGCTGCATGGGCCAGGTCCACGTCAAGCGAAAGAGTGATGTCGGTGCCATCACGAGGTTTGGAGAAAAGAAGCTCTAGAGGTCGTCCATCACCTTCTCCCCCCTCAAGGACTTGCAGATATCCACGGCTGCCTCGGAGTTGATCCTCATAAACCAATTCGATCCCGGTGGCACCACGCAATTCGTCTGGACGGAGCGCGTCGCTCCAGAGCCAATCACGCACTTTACGAAACTCAGCCTCCTCTTCTGGCTGGCGAATAAAAATGCGACGTAAAGCATGGAATCGATCGACTGCTTCTGCAAACTCCGACGTTTCATCGGGGTCCACCTTACGCACATTGCCCACCAACATGGGTGATATTTCATTGGGGTAGATTCGCCGGGCAACTTCTTGCAGATACAAACCTTGGTAGTTTTCCGATTGCTGCGCGAGCAAATCCACCAACTCAAAGCTGAGGTCACGTTTCAGCGTCTTGACACGATATTGGTGGATACGGCGCGCCTGCGAACGACGTACCCCGGTGGCGTCGTCGGTATGATTCTTTTCCAAATCAGAAAGGAAGTTGTCGAGCAATTGATTTTTCTCAACTCGCGACATGGCATCCAGCGCATCTTTGGCCGCGCCGCCTAAAGGCTTCAATAACGCGCCTAATGCTGCAGGATCAGCTTGCCATGACCAGCGCTCACTAAGGGTTTGTAAGGCTTGATCTCTCTCTTCACCGGCTTTAGCGATCCGGGAGAGCAAACTATACGAAGAAATCCCCAAAGCGCGGCCGGCGCATTCCTGCAATGCACGAGTCAGCACCATGCCCTCTAGCACTTGACGCCGGAGCTCCAGCTTGGGAAGAAGGGTGCCACGCCAAGCTGGTCCAAGAAGTTCCTCAAGCAAAGCAATCTCGCGCCGAGCTTCGACGAGACCGCGACTAAGTCCGTCGAAAGCTTGTGGGAAATGCTCGCCGAAAGAATCCTCACTCCCGTCTGCCCATTCTTGGACAGCAAGCCGCAACCGCGAGGACGGCATTTCGGCGATGCCGCGTAAGTAAAACATCAAGTCACCACGTTGCCGAGGGGTGATGCTGCGCAAGTCCTTTGGCGTCCAAGAAAAGCACAAGCGCCCCAAGCGCTCGCCGTCAGCCATGCACTCTTCGAGACCGCCAGATGCGACCCCCATCAAGGCAAGCGCCTCATGCAACTGCCCTGCGATGTGGCCGCGACGGAAATCACGGTAGCGGAAGGATAAGTCGTAAGATGGCTTATCCATCGCCAACACTTTTTCGTTGCGATCCAGAATCCGGCCACGACGAAATGGAATCGACTCCCGGTCTAACCGCGAGTTCCTGGCCTCGCGCAACCAATAGTCATGTTCCTTAATTTGCAATTGAAAGAGGCGCCCAATCAGGACTGCCACAATCAGCAAGAACAGATACGCCAGATTGCGCAAACGTAAGCCTCTCATCGGCCCCCTCCCTTAGAAAGGAAATTTGCACGCGTCGGGCGATGGAAGAAAGCCATAAGAAGACCTGTATACAAACAACGAATCCAGGCGTCGGAAGGGCTGAGTTGCGTGCCAAGTTGTTGCGCGGCAAGACGATCGAGCAAGGCAAGCGGGACCGCTGCCGAAAACCCGGTTACGAAACGCAGGAGTGGATTGTATTCACTCAAACGTCGTGCAAGTGTTTCACGCACGAACAGCGCCAATCCAAAACCAGCCCATGCGCTAAAAGGCGATATCGCGGTCACGCTACTGCGCAGAACGCCGAGCAGGATCACTATGTGCACCGAGCGTCGCCAGGAGTCTGGCGCGGGGACGGGGATCGAGAGCAGCAGAAGCACCAGCCAGACATCGGGGAGTTGGGCGCCTCCTGGGAGCTGGCGCAAGATTGGAGCCAATAGGGTCACCAGGATGGCCACTGGAATCAGAATGCGTAAACGCGGGCCTTTCACGGCGTGTCCTCCGCTTGTGCGTCTAAGCGCAACACTTCCAGATTCACCAGCGGTGACATTGCGGCTTCATCTTGATAACCAAGCCATAAACCACGTGGGATGTGATCGCCGCCGCGGGTGAACAAGGGCAATGGGTTCGAAGATGCCTCCCATGCCTTGACTCCAAGGACCTCGCCGGCATCGGGGTCAAGAGCCACGGCTCCCTGGTCCCAAGATGCTGGAGCAAGGCGTCGCGCCCAACCCCATCCACTTCGCCACACACGCAACTCTCCACTCACCTTGGCCTGGTCGGTCACTACCGTAGGTGTGAAATTAGCGGGAGAGCTCAAGGCATACCAATCAGATCCGAGCAGGGCATCGGTGCGTAAAAGACGCGAGGCCACTTGCCGCTTTTGCGCGGGCTCTGCAATCAAGTCCTTGCCGACAGCTCCAGCAGCAATGAATACACGTCCCTGTGCCCCGACCGGAATGGAATGCTCGATTACCCATAAGGCTTCGCCACGGCTGGAGTCTCCCTCCAACTGCATCGTTCCCAAATGCAATCCTGCCTGTGCCAAGTTGGGAGGGTCCAAGGGGCGCGGCCGCCACATCAGAGTTTGGCCAACCAAATAACCAGTTTCATCTTCAGACCATTCCACCACGGCCGTGCCTCCTCCGCCGCGGCCAAAACAAACCGCGCGAATGGGTTGGCCTGATTCTGGCACGACGGTTAATCCAGTGCGCAATCCAGCGGCCGACCACAGCTCAACATCGGCGGCATGCTCTCGCACTTCCCCTAGTCGGCCAAGAAAGGCATTCCCAAAAGCGACCAACTGACCTTGTGCCAAATGGAAGTCCTTTCCAGCGGCAATCACTAAACGTCCACGCGCTAAATCCAGCGACCACACTGGAACTTCCAACCAAGCCATGCCCGGAATCGCTGCTGGCAATCCAAGTCGACGCTCCAAAGAAACCAGTGCGGATCGAGTTGGCGACGGTGCTGTTTCACCCAGCACAGAAGCCTGGCCCGCCGAGTCACCGGTTAAAAAATCATCCAACCTCCCTGCAAGCGCTGCAATCGGCTTTTGCACCGGCGCCAGGACCACGCTCACTACATGCTCTAGTTGCGGTAATTGTAAAACGGCCTGCAAAGCCAACAACCCAACCGCTGCCCCAGTGAGCAGTACACGCCGATAGCGCTCCGCTCCCGGCAGCAGGAACACTAGGCCAAATCCTCTCCGTCGGAGAGGAAGGATGCGTAAAGGTCGAGGTCTTCGAGGAACTTGGCAGTTCCACGCACCACTGCGGTCAATGGATCCTTGCCGATTTTACATGGCAAACCCGTATTCTTGGTCATGTACTCACTCAAGCCTGGAAGCAATGCACCACCGCCTACGATGACGATGCCTTGATCCAGCAAGTCGGAGCCAATTTCCGGTGGTGCCATTTCTAGACAATCCAAAACCGCACGCATAATGCCGCGCAGTGGGACGTCGAGTGCATCACGGATTTCTTCTGAATTGAGGACTGCCTTGCGCGGCATCAGGTTCAGGGTATCGCGACCTGCAATCTCTAAAGTCTTTTCTTCCTTGAGGGCCCAAGCCGAACCGATGGTTATCTTTAACTGCTCAGCAGTTTGTGGACCAATCTGCAAGTTATGACTCTTGCGGATGAAATCGACGATAGCATCGTCCATGTTGTCGCCTGCCATCTTCACCGACTTCACCGAAACCGGCCCACCGAGTGCAAGAATCGCAACCTCGGTAGTTCCACCGCCGATGTCGACGACCATGGAGCCTTCCGCTTCCGTAATCGGCAATTCGACACCGAGCCCAGCCGCCATCGGCTCATCGACAAGGAATACTTTGCGTGCTCCAGCGCGCTCAGCGGAGTTAATCACCGCGCGACGCTCTACTGTGGTAATCCCAGATGGAACTGAAATCACGACCCGTGGGCGAACCCAAGAGCGGCCTTCTTGCGACTTGCGCAGGAAGTAGCGCAACAGCTTCTCGGTGACTTCAAAGTCTGCGATCACACCGCCCTTCATTGGGCGCACTGCGTCAATGTTGATCGGCGTTTTACCCAACATGCGGTAAGCCTCAATGCCTACGCCTTGGCCATCCAAGATGACCTCATTGGTGCCCTTGTAAACCGCGACCACCGAAGGCTCATTCAAAATGATGCCGCGCTCCTGCGACGCAACCAAAGTATTGGCTGTGCCGAGGTCAATGCCGAGGTCCTCAGAAAGGGAGAACCGACGAAAAAGCCAATCCATGTGTAGGAAGTGTTGGGGTTTGGAAGCGGATGCAGTTCCTTGCGCAGTATAGGGACCCTTTCCTTGGGATTAAAGCACCACAGAACAAAACAGGGTCCGCAAAAGGAAAGAAGGCCGGAACCATTTCTGATTCCGGCCTTCTTTGATTTGGCTTGTTCTACTTACCGTAGTTACCGGAGAACAAGGCGCCCATCCCGTAGTTGGTGCCTGAGGAGTGATCAATCATGATGACCGCTGCCAAAAGCATTACTGCAGTGACGATGCTCAGAACCACTTCCATTGGAGGGCCTGGGCTGACTTCCTTAGCTTCCTTGACCTTTTTGGCCTTCTTAGCTTTAGGAGCCTTCTTTCCGCCACCCTTTGCAGGAGCGGCTTTCTTAGCGTTACGTCGACGTGCTGCCATCTGGAGACTCCTTACAGGCGAGTGGTGACGCGGTCGCCAGCGGTGATTGCGCCGTTACCGTCGAGGACAACCGTTGCAGCAGACTTGGTCTGGTTCACGGAGTGGACGTAGATGCGACCCTTGTAAGTCGAACCGTTAAAGACGTCGTAGGTGTAGCCAGGCTGAACGTTGTTGTCCTTGCCCAAGTTCACAACCACGTAGGTGGTGTTATCCACCGTCTCAACACTCAACACCGAGCCATCCATCTGCGGCTGCGCACCAATCTGCTCGATGTCGACCTTGTACAGGCTAACCACCGTTGCGAGCTTGGCTTCAGCAGCGGAGGAACGCTCCATTTCACGATCCAGCTTAATCTGGAGATCATGGGCAGCGCCATTCGCCATGTTGGCGGAATCCTCTGCAGCGTTTGCACTTGCAAGAGCTGCATCACGCGAGTCCAGAGCATCGTCGCGCTCTTGGCGGACGGCTTCGAACTGACGGTGCAAGCCTTCAAGCTGCGTGGACTGTTGACCGTTGGTACCTTCGAGGTCACCAAGCTTGCCATCAATCACCTGCAGGCTTTCGCGCAGATCTGAGTTTTGCTGACGCTCAGACTCGAGGCTCTCAGTGAGAGCTGTCTTGTCGGCAGTGAGGGTGCTGTTGTCGTTGCGCAGCTGACTACTGATGCTGTTAGCTGTGCGCAGTTGAGCGGTGAGGTCGCTAACTTCGGCAGTAGAGCTGGCTTCAAGGTCGGCGACGACCTGTTGCTCAGCTTCATACTTGCCTCGGTACTCCTCGCTATGCCCAATCAGGGAAGCGGCTGCCCCCACGAAAAGGGCAGACAATGCAAGGTTCAAAACGACAAAAAACTTTCCGATGGTACTCATCCCAGATGGTGCGGGCTTGTTATGGGGAGGTGAAGCGCAGGGTCGCGCGGGGCTCAGTCTAGGCGTGCGTGGGCATTGGGTTTACGCCTGAGAAGCGAAAAATCTACCCCAACCCTAGAGAAGGGTCAAGCGCTTAGGCCTTCTTGCGCTGAGAAGCCCGCTTAACAAGCTTTTCACCCCAGACCATCAAGCAAAAAAGAAGTCCGATGGCGGCCCAAATGGGCGCCATCAACCATCCGCCGCGGCAGTATGGAGTCAGTGCGGCGCCTACGGGGGCAACCGGAAGATCCACCGCCCACCATCCCTTCGTGTTGGGTTCAATCCCGTAAATCACTTCTCCATCTGATCTTACGAGACATGTATAGCCAGTGTTGGTAGCTCGGAGCATCGCTAAGCCGACCTCGGCAGCACGCAAACGGGTGGCAGCAATCATTTGATGCATTTCTAGACCCTCTTCTCCGAACCAATCCTCATTCGAAAGGATGACGAATGCCTGGGCTCCGGCATTGGCTTGTCGACGGTATGGAGCTTCAAAAACATTTTCCCAACAAACCGTGCCTCCAATCTCGGGAAGATTCCCAATTCCGGCTAACGGGCCCGCATCCTGCGTAATGTTGAAGTCAGGACGGAGACCAAAGGTGTTGTGCGCCCAGCGACGAAATGCTTCTGTACCTGGGAGTAAGCCCCAAAACGGTATGGATTCACCAAATGGCACCAACTCTTGCTTGGAGAAATGATGCAGTAGATCACCGCGGTCATTGAAAAGCACAAACTCCGTCCCCCTAGGGGAGTACTCTGATTCCAGATTCTCCTTGGTGACGGGATAATAGAAGTGGGCGCCGGTAAGGAAATACGGGGTGTTCGTAGCTGCCGCAAGAAGGCTTTTCACCTTTTCCTTTTGACGTAAGGCCACCAAATCCATACTCACGATTTCGTCTTCGCGACCAGGCCAAGGGCGGCGCAAAAAGCCGCCTATATCTTCCTCGCAGCCAGGATAAGGCCACATGGTTTCAGCCCAAATCACCAAATCTGCTTTCACCCCCATCGCAAAGGCTTCCCAAGTAACATCGCGTTGACGCTCGTAGAAGGTCTTTGCCGACATCAGCACTCCATTCTTATCCTCCACGGAAACGTTTGGCTGTACGGTTAAGCAACGCAGAGTTTCACTGGGCTGTTTCGCACTAGCGAGCCAAGGACTGCCACCTATCAACAAGACTCCCAGCACCAAGCTTGGACGTAAGTTGCGTGCAAAGATAAGCGACCAAAGTGAAACCCCAACACCAACCGCAAGCACTACCAAACCAGCCTCCCCGAAGACGCGCGCGTAGGGATAGAACGGAGAAGGTTCCAAAGCCAACCCCATCGAAGCCCATGGCACCCCACCGACTCCAAGATAAAACACCTTCATGCGCAGGAACTCTGCCGCTGGCAAAGCAAAAAAAGCCGCAAACGATGCTGGAAGCCTAGAACGTAATGCACGGTAGAGCAATCCTTCCACAAACCAACAGCTGGCCAGAATGAGCGCCGCTCCAAGCGGAGCCAAAACGTGAACGTGGATTAGAAAAGAAAAGCTAAGCGTCCAATAAACCAAGCCGCCGACATAATCCACCCACAACCGAGGCTGCTTCTCCCAGGCCATGATGCGCAGCACCACAGAAACAAAAATGAGCGGCCACATCCAATCCCCAAACCAACCCGGCAACGCGAATGCGCGGGTGAGGGCAGCAAAAACACATAGCCAAAGCGCGGGCACTAGTGGCACTCCAATGGCAAGTAGTGGATGACGTCGCCGCTGGACAGGTTTTGCTGAGGCTCCATGAAAAGCAGGACCTCCGCACTGGCTAGGCTGGTCCAGTCGCCAGATCCAAATTCTTGGGTAGGCATTACAGTTAATGTGAGGTCGGAGGTGAACTTGCCGGGCAAGAAACGTGGGCGCGCGCGGCTGCGGACATCGCCCTGTAGGCGAGCAGTGCGCATGGTACGTGGATATTCCACGGAGCATCCAGCAAGACGGTCCATAAGTAGACGACCAAATAATTCCAGCACCACAAAGGAGGACACCGGATTACCAGGCAAGCCCAACACAAAACGCCCCCCTCTCTCACCAGCCCATACCGGCTTACCAGGTTGCACATCAACCTTATGGAAGAGTTGCTCCACCTCTAAGGCGCCAAATACCTGTGGAAGATAATCCTTCTCCCCCATGCTGACACCACCAATGGTCACCACCAAATCAGCAATTCCCAGGGCTTGATCGACCGCTTGCAACAAGGCCTCTTTTTGATCTAAAACATGATGGTGGGCAACCACGTCGGCGCCGAAGGATTCCACTTGCACCTTAGCCAACAAGCGGTTGGAATCGCGCACTTGATGCGCTTTCGGCATCGCTTCAAAAGGAACCACCTCATCGCCGGTAGCCAAGATCACCACCTTGGGCCTGGCGTAAACCAGCAGCGGATCGACACCACACCCTGCAATCGCGCCTAAATCGGCAACCCGGAGCCTCTGCCCAGGATTCAGGATGACGCGCCCCTTCACGCCTATCTCCCCCGCCTTACGCACATGCTGCCCAGGGGTGGGGACGGCCTCAATCGATAGAATTTCCCCCTCCCGGGTGGTGCGTTCCACTGGAATCACAGCGTCGGCACCATCAGGAACTGTCCCGCCGGTCATCACCGCAACCGCTTGCCCATGCTGCAGGCAAGTTTGACCTTCCGTTCCAGCAAAGTAGGTGCCTACAATGCGACGCGCGGCAAGGCCATCGGCACTGATGAGAGCAAAACCGTCCATTGCCGAACGTCTTACCGGTGGTTCATCGCGGTCCAAAGCAATCTCTTGAGCCAACACGCGACCGACCGCCTGCTGCAAGGGGACATGTTCCGTGGATGGGATTCTCTGAAAACGACCCTCCAACACTTGGAGAGCTTCCGCGTATGGAAGCAAGTCCCCCCCCCCACTTGATTGCGATGTTTGCGATTGAGTGCCCATGATGCCGTCAGCTTGACCTACGAAGGCCTCATAATAGGGTCCCCCGTGTTCCTCATCCGCCATGACCTCCCTTAAGCCCACCCTGCTCTCCCTTTCTCTGCTAGTGGCGTTCAGTTGCTCCCGCCTAGCCGAGAAGGATGACACCTCCTCTGAGGTTTCCGCCCCTGAAGTCGAAGCAGAGGTTGTGAAAAAGGAGCCTGTGTTGGTGCGTGCCTCGCACCTAAGCATGGGCGACGTGGAGAAAACCCTCGAATCCAGCGCCAACGTCATGTCGATGGATGTGGTGGACTTGATGCCAGAACGCGCCGAGCCGGTGGTCGAAATTTTGGTAGAGGAAGGCGACTTGGTGGTTGCAGGACAGGTGCTGGCACGCTTGCGCGACGCCAATGCCAAGCTCGCCGTTGCCGAAGCCGATGTGCGGGTGGTTGAAACGCGGCAAGCCATGGAGCAAGCTGAGCGTGAGTTCGACCGCGATAAAAAGCTGATGGAGACTGGCGGTCCAACCGGAGTTTTGTCCGACCGGGTTTTCGAAACCAGCCGTCAAACTTGGGACGCAAGCAAAACCGCCCACCAAACCGCAACGGTAGCCAAGGAGCGGGCTCTTTTGGAGTTGGCGCAATGTAACCTCATTTCCCCAATCAGCGGCACCGTCAGTGTGCGCGACATTTCGGTCGGTGACATGGCCACCGTTGGCGCGCGCGCTTTTGAAATCACCGATCAGAGCAAACCCAAGATGGTGCTTTTCCGCCCGCAGCGGGAGCTCATGGATCTTCGTGTTGGTCAACGCCTGACCGCCTTTTCGGATGCCTTCCCGGGCATCATCGTGGATGGCTACATTGAACGCATTGCGCCGACTGTGGACCTCGCTACCGGAACTGTAAAAGTGACCGCGGCATTAGAGCCGAAGGAACAATTAATTCCAGTCGGGATTTTGGCCAAGCTGGTACTGGTTATGGAGCGACATGAAAATGTTTTGCTCATCCCAAAGAAGGCTCTCGTCCACGAAGGCAGTCAAGTATTTTGCTATGCGGTCCGTGACAACCTAGCGGTCCGGGTCGAAGTCTTTGAGGGGTATGAAAACGAAGACATGGTGGAAGTTGCAGAAGGCACCGACTTAACCATCGATGATTTAGTCGTGGTGGTTGGAGCGGATCGCATTGGTGATGGCGATCCTGTGGAGCTCGCAGACGAATGAACAAGCAGGAATCACAAAGCGGCGGTTTTGGGGGCTTGTTCGCTCTAGGTGTACGCCGGCCGGTGGGCATGGGCATGATTGTCGCCGCGGCGGTGGTCTTCGGCATCATCTCGCTTGGCAAACTACCGGTGGACTTGTTGCCACCTATCAATTATCCCTCGCTTACTGTGCGCACCACCTACTCCGGAGCTGCTCCGGAAGATGTAGAGGAGCGCGTGACCGAACGCCTGGAAGATGTGCTTTCCACCGTTGGACATTTGGTGCATATCAGTTCCAGTTCGCGGGCAGAGGTTTCAGAAATCCTGATGGAGTTCGAATGGGGTGCGAATCTTCCATTCCTAGTGCAAGATGTGCGTGAACGCCTAGACCGGGTGTTTTTGCCCAACGGCGTGGAGAAACCGCTCATCCTGCGTTACGACCCGAGCTTGGATCCCGTACTACGCATTGCACTCTCCGGGGGCACCGATTTAGTGCGTTTGCGCGGCATCGCCGAATCCGAGGTCGAGCGTCAGTTGGAAGGGCTGCCTGGAGTGGCAGCGGTGCGGGTGAAAGGCGGGCTTGAAGACGAAGTCCACGTTCTATTTGACCCTCAAAAACTTGCGCGGTTCGGACTCTCCGGCGAAGACATTCGGCAACGTTTAATCGACGAAAATCTCAACGTTCCTGGGGGCAAGCTGGAAGAGGGCTCGGTGGAATACGTTGTGCGCACACTCAACCAATTCCGTACTCTCGATGAGATTCGGGATTTGCCGATCCTGACCGTAGAGCAGACCACCGTAAAGCTGCGTGACATCGCGACGATTTCACGTGGGAGCAAAGACCGCGACGTCGTGCAACGAGTCGCGGGCGCAGAGGCGGTGGAGATTGCGGTTTATCGCGAAGCTGGCGCTAATATTGTTTCGGTAGCACAGGAGGTACGTGCAAAGCTATTCGGCAAGGTAGTCGACACCAGTCGTCCGCCACCCAAGGACGATTTTGAAAGCGATTCTGCCGATGACCTTGCTCCTGAGAGGCCGGATTACATCGCTGCAAAACTACCCTCCGATGTCAAGCTCACCCTGCTTTCCGACCAATCCACTTTCGTCGCTGACGCGATCTCGGAAGTCAACCGCGCCGCCATGTTTGGTGGCATTTTCGCGGTCCTAGTTTGTTACTTCTTCCTTAGAAGATTCGGTACCACTTTCATCATCGGCCTCGCCGTACCGATTTCAATCGTTGCCACCTTCGGCGCTATGTACAGCTCTGGTGTTTCGATGAACATCATGTCTTTGGGTGGTCTCGCCCTTGGTATTGGCATGTTGGTGGACAACGCGATTGTGGTGCTCGAATCCATCACCCGGTGCCGAGAAGAGGGTGACTCCCCGAGCGATGCAGCCATTCGCGGCGTCGCCGAAGTAGGCAGCGCAGTCACAGCGTCTACCCTGACCACGATTGCGGTCTTTGCTCCCATCATCTTCGTTGAGGGCATTGCAGGGCAAACCTTTGGCGATCAAGCTTTGACCGTAGTCGCGTCTTTGCTCATTTCCCTAGCCGTCGCCTTGTTCTTTATTCCGGGGCTAGCAGCGCGGATCCAGCTTACGGATCAAGACAAACAAGAAGGTGGCGTGGGCGGCATAATCGGGCGCATGAGCGCGCAACTTTTGCCGCACATTCGTTCTGGCAAGCTGTTTCAGGGACTACTTCAAACCAAACGTGTCCGCTTCTTGGTGGGCAGTGCTGTTTGTGGCGTGGCCGCTGCAGTCTTGGTGTTGGTCGTTCTCCCTCCAATGGATGACGAGTGGGTCAAGCAAGGCATGAAGCTCAAAGGCGATTGGAATCCCGTGCCGAAAGATGTGCGGCAAAGCATGGCGCTCTTAAAGTTCATCGGGATATTGCTATTCCTGCCATTCCTTTGGATTTGGGGACAACCTGCAATCGCATTTCTTTCGCGCTTACTGTTCGACGTTCTCGGGCTAGGACTTTTTGTGGTCAAGGCTTTGTTAGGCGCAGTTCTGTTTGCAGTCAAGATTGCACTTTGGCCTCCCTCGTTCTTGTTGAACTTAATTTTCACCCTGTCAGAAAAGACTTACCCTCTAGTCTTACGTGGGGCCTTGCGTGCACCTGCGATTGTGCTGTTTATCGCCATGGGCTTGGCCGCCCTCAGCTTCCGGGGCGCCAGCGACATGGGTCGCGAACTCTTACCCGAAGTCATGCAAGGTGAATTCACCGCAGAGCTGTATTTCCCGGCAGGCACACCGCTGTTGGAAACCGATCTTCTCGCGCGCAAAATGGAGCAGAAAATCCGCAACTTGGATGGTGTTCTGGAAACCGCGATTACTTCCGGCGCCGACCGCGAGACGGTTTCTACGGAAGAAACCGGGCCACACACGGCTCGCATTTCCATCCGCTTAGACCCCAAGGTAGCGGACCCTCACGCACTAGAGCGTAGCGCGGAAGCGCAAATCCGTGGGCTGATGGAAAGAGAACCAGCCTTGGCGCGCTTCTCCTTACGCCGGCCGACACTCTTGGCCCTGAATGCGCCGTTAGAGATCGAAATCATTGGCGACAATCTCGACACTCTTGCCGAAGTCTCTAAACGCACACAAGCAGCATTGCAGGACATTCCTGGCTTGGTCGACATTCGTTCTTCCTTGCGTCGCGGCAACCCGGAAATCCGAATCACACCAGACCGTGTCATGCTGGCACGCCATGGCTTAACAGCTGCGCAGATTTCCAGCCGCTTACGCCTCGCAGTCGAAGGCGAAACCGCATCGACCTTCCCGGGCAGGGACGAACGCATCGACATTCGTGTCCGCGCCGACATGGATGGCATGAAGCGCGTTGAACAGCTCATGGATTTGCCGATTAACCCAGATGCGGAACATCCGTTGCCACTGAGTGCCGTCGCGCACTTTGAGCTGCAAGATGGGCCAAGCGATATCCGCCATATCCGTGGGCGTCGGGCTGCCGTGCTTTCCGCTTCGCTTGCAGGATTCGACTTGGGGGATACCAGCGCTGTGGTTGCGGAACGCCTCAGCCACATCCCCCTCCCACCTGATGTAGTGATTAACCTTGGCGGCCAAACCGATGAAATGGCCGACGCACTCAATTCCTTGATGTTCGCACTAGGATTGGCGATTTTCTTGGTTTATGCGGTAATGGCAGCACAGTTTGAATCCCTACTGCAACCATTCCTCATTCTGTTCTCAGTCCCTCTCGCTGGCGTTGGTGCTATCACCGTGATGCGCTTTACCGATACCCCGATTTCTGTGGTCGCGCTACTCGGTGCGGTCATCCTTGCAGGCATTGTGGTCAACAACGCTATTGTGCTTGTCGATCGAATTAACCGCAACCGCCTGAGAGGCATGAGCGTGAATGAAGCCATCATTGAAGGCGGCCAAGCACGCTTGCGGCCCATCTTGATGACCACCACCACCACCGTTCTCGGCATGCTACCCATGACTGGTTGGATTTCATTCCTTGGCGGTCAACAAGGCGCCGAGCTACGCACTCCGATGGCATTGGTGGTCATTGCTGGACTAATTAGTTCCACCGTGCTCACACTACTTGTGATTCCCACTGGTTATCGCCTGCTGACAGCACTGGAAAGAGGCGACCGCTACTCCAAGGAGAAGGCAACTGTCTGAACCTCGAGATCCAGCCTTAGTGCGCTTCTTCCGCGCCTTGATCCAGCACCCGATTGGGGTGCTGATGATCTCCATTGCTCTTTTGGGCATGAGTTTCATCGCGGCCAAGCGCATTCCACTGGAGTTGATTCCTTCTGGATTAACTGGTTCGCAGATTTCGATTAATGCTGCATGGGAAGGCGCCAACCCGATTGAACTCGAGCAGAAGGTGCTGAAACCACTCGAGAAGGAATTGCGTTCGATTTCTAATCTAGAGGAAATCGTATCTTGGGCCTCCGATGGCAACGTTGGTTTCCAACTTGAATTCCCTGGCGACCTCGACATGGACCTGGTTTACAGCGAAGTCGCAGACCGGGTAGAACGTGCGCGACCGGCTTTACCCAAGGAAGTCGATCGCATTCTGATTCGCAAAAACGGTATGGATCAGATTCCGGTCATGATGGCAGGAATCCAATACAACGGATTAGATGACGATGTTGCCCAAGACCTAATTGCCAACGTATTAGTTCCCCGCATTGAGGCCATCGACGGCGTAGCGAGCGCCAATTCCTGGGGGCTAACCCCACTTTCCGTGCGCATTTGGCTCGACGAGCAGAAGGTCTTTGCCAATCGCGTAGATATCGGATCCTTGGTAGCACGTCTACAAGGCGATAATATTTCCTCCCCAGTCGGCGATCTCGATGACGGGGGCTCCCGCGCCATCATCCGCGTTGACTCACGCTTCACAACTCTGGAGGAGATTGAAAACTTCCCAGTACGTGATGGCCTGCTAATCAAGGATATAGGCCGCGTAGTCAAAGCACGAAGTGCGCCCGAATTTCTATTCAAGTTTGATGGCGAATACAGCACTACCATCCAAATCACTAAAGAGAGTTCGGCAAACACCTTCGAATTATGTGAAGCGCTAAATAAAGAATTTATGCAGCTGCTGCCAAACGATCCGGTCCTCGGGCGTTTCACTTATCTCATCTACTTTGACCAAGGTGAGATGATTGGGCAAAGCATCATGGGCTTGGTCGACGACTCCCTTTTGGGTGGGGCCATCGCCTGCATCGTGCTGCTCTTATTCCTGCGAAGGCTTTCTTACACCTTATTAATCACGCTTTCGATTCCCTTCGCGGTGTTGATTGCATTGAGCTACCTCTACTTCAGTGGCAAAAGTCTGAACCTCATGTCGATGATGGGAATTACAATTTCCATCGGCATGCTAGTCGATAATTCGGTGGTGATTGTCGAGAGTATCTTTAAGCGCCGTGAAAATGGTGCAAGCACCTTGGACTCCATCACCCGAGGCCCAGCAGAAGTCATGTTAGCAATCGTCACGGCAACCTTGACCACGGTTGTTGTGTTCTTGCCTCTTATGTTCTTGACTAGCGATCGCTCTCAACGCGTAATTGCTGGCGCCATTGGCATGCCTTTGATTGTCGCGCTGCTCTCAGCATTGGTTCTCTCTATCGTGATGGTGCCTGTGGCTGCGCGTTACCTTCAACACCACGGCAAGCGTGGCAAGAAGGAAGCCAAGTCCGCCGGACAAATGCCGAAATGGATGACCAAGCCTTTACTTGGCACTTTGGCATTGGCTTTACGTTTCCGTTTTGCAGCAAGTGCAGTCTGCATCGCCATCCTCATGTCAGGCGCGATCCCCACCGCCAGCCAAAGTGCAACGGGTGGCAATGAAGGTGACGACGGTCAAATTCAAATCGGATTCAACTTCACGGAAGATACTTCCCTAAACGACGCTCATGACGAAGTAAAACTGATGGAAGCAGTGCTGCTCACCAGCGACTTCAAGGAGGCCTTCCCTGATGTCGGCACCGGAATTTTGTTCGATGATGACAGTGGCCAAATTATGGTGTGGCCAAACAAACCGCTTAAGGTGCGCCAAAAAGAAGCCTTGCTGGCCTACCTCCGAGAAAGCTTGCCACAACGCTCCCGCGTAAAATACCGTTTTGAAAAGGAGTTCAGCCAAGGCAATTCCAAGGACCAGGAATGGACTCGCATTCGGATTGAAGGCCCGGAGAGCGGAGGGGTCGCTGCAATCCTAACCCAGGTGCGAGAAGCCGCGCTGCTCAGCCCTGACTTCACGGAAGTAAGTAAAGACCGCGGCAAGGTTCGTGAGATTCTGGTTAGCTTGGACCGTAACCGTATGAGCCAGCTCGGCGTGGATAGCCGTTCGGTGATTGGTAACATTGAATGGACGATGCGTGGTTTTATGGTTTCGCGTTTTGAGACTCCAAATCAAGATTTGCCGCTCATCATCGAGTACGACACACCCACCAACCCCGATCGTTCAAGCCTCGAGGAAATGGTGGTGGCTGCGCAGGGAACCATGGTGCCGCTGTCAACCTTCGCCAACTTCACCAACTCGCGTTCCAATAGCGGAATTTTTCGCCGCAATGGAAAGTTATCCGATTCGATTGGCTTGAAGGCCAAAGATGAAGACATCAAGGCTGCTTATGCCGCCGCCACGCGCCTAATGGACACGATTGAAATGCCGGAGGGTTATCGCTGGACCCAGGATGGAGGCTGGTCGAAAACACAACAAGATATGGGTGAACTGGGTAACGCCATGACACTTGCGATCGGTTTAGTGTTCTTACTGATGGGACTTCTTTTTAACTCGATAGTCCTTCCTATTTCAGCACTCACCACGATTGCATTTGCCATTCTAGGTGCCAACTGGGCCTTCTATATCATGGATCAACCTGTCGGCCCGATGGAGTACATCGGCATGATTGTCTTGGCTGGCGTAGTCGTCAACAACGGCATTGTGCTTATCGATGCCATTCTGCAGTTCGAGCGTACCGGCCTCAACACCCACGATGCCATCCTCGCTGCGGTAAAGGATCGAATGCGGCCGGTGTTCATGACTGCTCTCACTACGGTCTGTGGCCTACTCCCGATTGCGCTGTCTGAGCCTTCCGGGAATGGCATGAACTTCCAAGGCCTCGCCATCGGTATTGTCGGCGGCATCACTGTGGCGACCTTCTTCACCCTGACCGTGGTCCCCCTCTCCTTCTCGCTTTTGCGTGATTTGGGCTGCTTGTTCTCAAACGCTTTCCTTGGTAAACCATTACCTTGGGCGCAGGTTGAGAAAGATGTGCTATAGGAATCAGGAAACCTAAAAGCTCCACAGACGTAACCGCTTTGATGCCGTACAATGTATGGCAACCCAGTCATGGCGACGTTCCTTGAAGGCAATCCAGCGGATTCTGACGGTCGATTTGCGATCGTTGTTGCCCGCTTCAACGCAGACATCACCGAGTCTCTACTCGATGGATGCCTGCACACTCTCGCCCTACACGGCGTTGACCTCGACAACATTGATGTCGCACGTGTACCGGGTGCCTTTGAGCTACCCCTGACTTGCGACCGCCTCGCGCGCACTGGCCACTATGGTGCCGTCATTGCGCTTGGGTGTGTCATCCGCGGCGGCACCCCACACTTTGATTATGTGTGTACTGAAACCAGTCGCGGCCTGATGGACGTAAATCTAGGCCACGGGATTCCCATCATTATGGGATTACTCACCTGCGACGACCTCGCTCAGGCACAGTTTCGCGCCGACCGGGAAATGCTGCAAAGCAGTGATCAGGTTGAGCCTGGTCGCAGCACAAAGCAAACTCCACGTTCGAATAAGGGTTCGGAATGCGCCGAAGCCGCCCTCGAGATGTCATCCCTCTTATCTCGGATCTAAATCATGGCTCCCGTTAGACGTCGTACGCGTGCGCGCGAACTTGCACTTCAATTCCTGTACATGTTGGAGCTGCGTGGCAGTGAAGCCATGGAAGAATTGGTCCCATTCGTGGATCACCATACCAAGGGTTCCCGCGACAAAAAGGGTCGTGGCGAGCTAGCTGACTTCACCCTTACATTGGCACGTGGTGTGGTAGAGAACCGTGGCGAGCTCGATTGCTGGATTGAAGCGATTGCGCGAAACTGGCGTATCGATCGCATGGCGCACCTCGACCGCAATGTGTTGCGTTTGGCCGTCTATGAGTTGATCTTCGAGAAGGACACGCCCTACAAGGTGATCATTAACGAAGCCATCGATATCGCCAAGCGCTTTTCGACTGCGCAGTCCGGCTCCTTTGTGAACGGCATCCTAGATCGAGCGCGCCTAATGATTGCCGAGGCCCGGGAGACTCCTGACAGCCATCCAACGCCACCCAAGGCTAAGGCGATCAGCGACACTCCTGCCGCAGCACATAGCGCGCGGTCGCAGGCTTCTCCTTCCGAGTCCATTCCCTTCTCCTCGGTTCCGGTGCCGCGTCCGCGAAAGCGCACAGCTCCTGCCGACGACCTCTCCTAAGCCTCCCCCAGTCGATACATGGTTTTTGCACGGCTCAAAAAAGGACTTTCCCGCACCCGCAACCGCATTTCCAACGCCATGCGCCGCCTCGCTGGCGACAATAGCAAAGAGGAGACCTTGGATGCCCTGGAAGAGCTGCTTTACTCCGCCGACGTCGGTCCCCTGGCAACCGAATTGTTGGAGGAAGTGGAAGCTGAGTTGAACAAAGGCAACTTAGCCAGAGCCGGAGAAATGCCGGTTTGGTTACGTTCGAAGCTATTAGAAGTTGCGCAAGGCCCCGACGGCGACCCCCTTCCCCTCACCGCCGAATCCGGTCCGACCGTAGTTTTAGTGGTTGGAGTAAACGGATCCGGCAAGACCACCTCAATTGCCAAGCTTATTACTTGGTTGCGCAACCGCAATCAAAGCGTATTGGTTGCTGCCTGCGATACCTTCCGCGCGGCAGCCGTCGAACAGTTGGCGATTTGGTGTGAGCGCACTGATGTGGAACTGATCAAAGGCGAACAGGGATCCGACCCCGCAGCAGTCGCTCATGACGCAGCGCAGGCAGCGAAGGCGCGCGATGTCGATGTCCTTTTAGTCGACACGGCTGGGCGTCTGCACACGCAGAAAAACTTGATGAAGGAACTTGAGAAAGTTTCCCGCGTCATCGGACGTCAAATCGAAGGAGCTCCACACCACACTGTGTTAGTCCTCGATGCTACTACCGGCCAAAACGCCATTCAACAAGCCCGCCAATTCGGTGAATCGGTACCGCTTTCTGGCGTGTTCCTAACCAAGCTGGATGGCACTGCCAAAGGTGGGGCTACGCTTTCCATCGGGCATCAACTTGGGCTGCCGGTGCTCTTTGTCGGACTCGGTGAAAGCAAAGAAGATATCGAAGTCTTCGAGCCCGAATCCTTCCTCGACGCCTTGCTTGAGCCACGCGCCGAGGAGGCAGAAGCCTGAACCGCGTAGAACGTTCCATGCCATGGATGGCATCGGTTGCAGTCTTGCTACCCATGCTCACATGGTCTGCGTATCGCCTGGATGAATCACGTGCCGACGGCGCCGTATTCTCGATGTTGGCATTGGCCTTCACCGCCTTCACTTTGTGGAAGCAAAAGCGCATTGCCGTTCTACCTGGAAGTTTCCTGATTCTGGGCGCACTACTTTGCGGATTCATTCCGCTGCTCCGCCTTGCAAGTGGTAGCACTGGTTGGGCGCCAAGCCTTGGTGGTCTAGCGGACCGTGCACCACTACTTGCAGCCTGGGTGTTCGCCGCTGCTGCAGCCACATGGCAAGACCTCTCCGCCCGACGCCTCGCATTGCCCTTACTCTTTGGCGGTGGCATCGCGGCACTGCTTGGAATAGTCCAAGCCTTCGGTTGGGATCCACCCGGCTACGACTCGCTGCTTTCCATACGCCCGGCTTATCCATTCGCCGGACCGAGTCACGCAATCGAAGTGCAACTGCCACTCTTGCTGCTCGGTTTAGTTTTTCTACCTAAGGATTTACGCGAACGACGCATATTCTGGTTATTACTTGCTCCGATTGCCTTGCAGGTTGGTTATCTCGGGTCAAACGCAGGCCGCCTTGGCCTAATCGCTGCTTGTGCGTGGATGATCCTGCGACAACGCGCCCATCGCCTCCCCATCATCAGCGCCTTGGTCTTAGTGGTCTGTGGCGAGCTCATGCGCAGCTTTCTCGGTGGTGCCAGCATCCTTCCGCCCGATTCCGCCCCTCGGGGTGTTTCGGTGCGCAAGGAAATCTACCTCGCATCCAGTGGTCACATCCTCACCACCCCGCTCGGTATCGGCATCGGACGCTTCGAATCGGATTATCCCGAATGGCGACCAGAGGAAGAAGCACGTCTAACCTCTGGCAACTGGGCAGACACCTCGAACCGGATCCCCAAAACCCCGCACCAAGAGTTCTTACTCACTGGATTGGAATTAGGCTGGGTCGGCAGTCTTTTATTAGCCGTGGCACTCTTACGCTTGGCGCGTGGACGCCGCGAAACCGGTGGCACAGAAGCTGTTTGGATCGGCCTTGGAGTACTCGCCATGCTGCGCTCCCCTTTCAGCGACAACCCCGCTGCTTTAGGTATTGCCGCACTGCTTTTAGGCAGTGATTTACGCACTCTGGCTCCACAGATCCATTTTCGCGGGATGTCCTTATTACCTTTAGGGCTGGGAATCCTTGCTGTCACACCAGCATGGGCACAACTACGTGGTGAGCAGCACGTCGCCGCAGCGGTTCAGGACCAGGAGTTCTTGGAGAAGCACTTAACAGCGGCAGTGGAAGCACGTCCGTGGGACAACCGCAGTTTGGTTCTGCTCGGGTCCTTCTATTTTGCCAACCAAGAGTTCGACGCCGCGCGCAACTGCTTCGACCGCGCATTGGTTTACAACCCCACTGACCTTGCCGCACTCACAGCCTACATTAAGGTAGAGATGTTTGCGCCGGATGGCGACGAGGTACTCATGTTGCGCCTTCTTGCTCGCGGTGAAGAGTTCGCCCCGTTTCACCCCAGCGTGAAACAAGCGCGCATCCTATGGCTGCAGAGTTACAAGAAGGCCTTTTTGGATGAAGCGGTGCGCAGGATTCAAAAAGGTATTCCGAATGCTGGCCCTTGGTGGTTGGCAAACCATTTAGCCGAAGCATATATTGCTGCTGTGAATGGCAATGCGGAGGAGACCAAACAAGCTCTATTCCGTGCCTCGGCCTACGCCAAAGGCGGGAACAAGGGTTTACTGGAACGAACCGCAGAACAACCCGCCTTAGAGCCGGATACCATCGCTGAGCTCACTCGCCGAGTGTTCCCGCAATGGCCACGAGTGGCTTATTAGGGCTCGATATTCCAGCTTTGTCCTCGATTTCAGGTTCCACCGGGGACCAAAGAAAACTGGCGAGCCATGTTGCCCATGGCTCGCCAGTTTCGATGACTCACAAAAGCCTAGAGGCCTAGAGGCCTAGATCATCCAGTTCATTGGCTTCGTTTTCGGTAACGACCTTGGTCAATCCGTAAAGGTTTGCCATGCCTTCGAAGGAAAGGACATCGGCCTGAAAACGTTGACTTGCGGCGGTGTAGGCAGCACGTTCAGCACGTTGACGTTCGGCTGGCCACATTTCATCCGGGTTGGCGGGACGACGCCCCTTCAACTGCGCAATGACAATGCCATTTTCACCGAAGTCCTCAGGACCAATCACCTCACCGTCGGTCAGAGTTTCCAACTCCAAACCTACACGGTAGCGCAGCATCGGCAGGATCTTGGCGTCGGCTGGCCAGATTGGGTCAGTGGTACGACGGATGGTGTGGGAAATCCAGCCCATTTGCTCAACCGCACGATCAGCGCCAGCAAGTGCAGCAGCGAAGGCATCGGCGTCCATGACCACGGGATCACCCTCGGCTTGGTCTTCGCCTTTTGGCAAAGCTTCGAGGAATGCATCGGCGGCTTCTTTAGCCAAAACACCTTGTTGGGTTTCACGCCATAAAGCAATCACTTCATCCTTGATGTCCTCAAGTTCCGGCATAACCCGATCACGACGCTCCAATGGGCGTGCGAGGTAAACCATGCCCTCGGTTTGAATCGGGGTTTGCACCCAGAAGTTGAGTTCTGCATTGAACAGGCGACGTAACTGCATGTGCCCGATACGCTCGACATCAGGAAGATCGCTGTACGCGACCATTTCTTCTTGCTTCACGTATTCCGCGCCCTTCTCAGCTGCAAATGCGGCAGCGTCGGCGGCTTGTGGCAACTCCAAGGCGAGGGTAGTAATGGCCTTATGCAAAAGGTAATCACCACGGAGGCGATCACCAAGTTCTTCCACCGTTAGGTGATCACCCAAGTCGGGATCGACCTCTTCGCCTTCTTTAGGCTCCGGGCGACGGTAAAGCGAGAAACGATTAACCTGGTAGAAACCGTCCAGAGCCTCCTGAGTGGGCTCTTCCGGAGTGAACCAAGCTTTCACGGCATCGCTTGCGAGCGCGTCGGCAGTAAGGATGAGCGAGTCGAAGGAAACCGCTTGCTCCACCTCGAGGTCACGACGCTGTAGTCCATTTAGGCCAGTGAGAAAGAATGTGTTGAGCTCTTCTTCTTCTGGCACTAAGGCTGCTGCTGCATCGGCGAAAGCCGATGCGTGCCATACGGCGTATTGCACATCCATCTCTTCATAATCCTTAGCCCATGCTGCAACGATTTCAGACTCCGAAGGCAGTGAGGCAGAGGCTAGGAAACCGACCAGCGTTTGCACGCGAAGCGAGGCGCGCACTTGCGCCTCAAACTGACGTGCATTGGCAAACCCAAGTCCGCGATAAGCGCGCTCGTATTCACCCGTGCTGAGTTGACCATAACCCCGCATACTGAGGAAAGCCTGAAGTTGGGTGTTAGTGACTACCACTTCCAACTCATCCGCAAGCAACATCAAAGCGGCATAAGTTAGGTTCGACTCGGTATCGTCGGCGTCTTCTGGAAACAGAAAAATGCCAAACTGCTCGCCCCAGCTGCGCAAGCGACTTGCATGCTGAGAATCTTGCACCGTGATGTCGACCGTGCCACTTGGCAAGTTGACCGTGCCACGCACAGGGGGCCCGGAACCGAACCAACTGGTGATGACATCCGACATGGGGCCGGTGACTGAGAAAATCAACAGGCAGAACACCGCGACTCCACTAATAATCCAGCGTCGCAGCGGCGACATCGGTTTATGAGTGTGGACAGCGGCGTGTTGGTCGACCACTTTGGCCTTTTCGTGAGATTTCGACATGCTTAATGGGGCGTAGAGCCGTTTTCGCTAGCCGAGAAGTGTACCCCCTCCCAGCCAGCACGCCTACTATTCGGCGCTTGGCTCCCCCTCAGGGGAGGAAGATTCTGGTTGTTCAGTAGATTCCGGCTTCGGTTCAACCGCAATCTGCTCGGCCGGGTTGGCCAGACGTCCGGCTTCGGGGAGATCATCTAGATCACGCAGGCCAAAGCGATCGAGGAAATCTTTGCTGGTGCCATATAAAAATGGACGTCCAGGCAAATCTGCGCGGCCGAGAATACGTACCAAGCGCAAATCCAACAGGTGGCGCAGGTGGGTTCCTGATTTCACACCGCGGATGGCGTCGATATCAGCCTTAAGAACCGGCTGGCGGTAAGCCACGAGCGCCAAGACTTCGAGCCCGGCAGAGCCAAGACTCTCCTTCTGCGCAGTTTTACGCACCGCTTGGAGCGAATCGGCCATATCCTCACTGGTCAGTAGGCGCCAGCTGCGGCCGGCTTGATGCAGCACCAAAGGAAGATTGCGCTCTTCCATCCAGTTTTCCAGTGCCGCCAAATGCGCTCGTGGGCTGAAGTGCTCCAGCTCCTCGAGCACCGCCTCCGGGGTGCATTCCTTGTCTGCGCCCTCAGCCTCGGCCTTGTTTGGGGTCGGATAGAGCACCTGCCGAATCCGATCGAGGTTGACGGCTTCAGGTGAGGAGAACAACAGCGCGAACAAAAGACGCAGCTTGTCGTCGAAAATCTGTGGTTGCTTGTCCACAGTAGCTTCAGCGGGAGAACTCAAAGGCTTGGGTCGGGCCGGAGAATGGTGAAAGACTCGTGGAAACAGTATAGCGACGGGACATCTTCTCAAACCAGGCCCGGGCTTCAAGAGCGTCGATTGGCTGGTTTTTCAATTCTTCGAGCAGGATGGCGACGGGCGGAAGCTCGGTTTCAGGGTCCAATACTTCGGTGACAAGCCCTACGCGCCAACTGCGGTCGCCTTCCAGCTGGAGCGGTCCAATCACCTGGCCGACGCTTGGATTCTGAAGTTGCTCCCCCAACATGCCGGGGAGATCACGACTCACGGGTGGGTAGCTACCATCTGGGCTGGGGCCAGCCAAGAGGGACTCTTCCACCATCGATTGTGGACTGCGGCCGGCCTTCAGCCCCGAGGCCCAGGAGCGAGCTTGCGCCTGATCACCAGTGACAAACCAATACAGGCCTACGCGCCCACTTTGGCGAGCGTCCGCACGCAGAACGATTTGATAAAGCAGGTTGTCTGCGAGGTTTTGGCGGTACAAGGGCTGCACTTCCCGCCACGAGGCATCGTGGCGGGCCAGCGCCCAGGCATCTGGATTTGTGTTGGCGCCGAGTTGGGCAACCAGACCCTGGGTGAACTGAGTAAAGGCTTGGTCGATTCGTGACTCAGGAACCGATAATTCAAGACGCTCCGCTTCCAGCCTTGCCATTTGCGTGCGTACCAAACTGCGGGTCAATTCGGCCGACTCCGCCGGAAATACGAACGCCATTTGCGCGACAAAGGCGCGCAAATTTAATCCCGCTCCTTGGACCGCTACCCCAGCAACGCTTTGGTTACGCTGGACGCGTGATGTCCGCGAGTTGGGGAGCTCGTGCGTCGGCCCAGCTTGGCATGAAAACCCAAGGAGCAAAAGGCCGACAACTGCGAGGCGCGGCGTCACTTGAAGCTGACGCTGCGCCTAACCTGAATACCGTGGCATGTCGGGCACTTCTTTTTCCGCTGACGTGCTCCATTCTGCGACACATCCATAATCTCGATATATCCACTTCCAGCACAAGTTTGGCAGAAAGTGAATTTAACCGCGATGACGTTGTAGTCTCCGGAGAACTCCGAGTAGTAAGCCAACATCCACTGGAATCGCGAGGTCACCGATGCACGGCGCCACCAATCTTCAGGGCTCACATCTCCAGCGCCACCGGATGCCGAACGACGCGTGGCCTGAATGTTATCGAGGTAACGCTTCATGCGATCCTCCATTTCCCGTTGCTGGTCTGACTTGCCGTCGTCCTTCTTTTCCTCTTCATCTTTGAGACCAACCGTGGCTCTTTCTGCACCCAGAATCCAAGTTCCGTCATTAAACCCTGCAGTATGTGCGGTTGGTGCGGTTTCGAGACGGGCGAGCCAACGCGCGTCAATGCTGCCGAGATCCAAATGAGAATCCATGTCCTTCAGCTCGATTAACAACTGCTGACGCACAAGCAAGGGCACCTCCGTCTCCAACCAGCTACTAAGCTGATCCATAGCCACTCCCTTCTCTAGCGACTTACGTTTAAGCACCTTGACCACCCGACTAAACCAGTGACGCTCAAGGTAGCGTGTCACCGCAGCATCGCGACGTTCTTCAAAACGATCGGCCAGCTGCAAGTACTCACCGCGTAAAGGTGAGTCGCTGTGCTCTTGATCAAACTCCGCAAGTAAGCCTTCAGCCACGGTGTAGCGATCACGGTGCATCATTTGTCGAACCATGTCGAGTTTTTGCGCCTCGACGCGGTTCGCAATCGTGTCCTCTAACTTTGCCAGCGCCCCTTCGATACGGTTCAGTAGGGCGGTATCGCCTTCAGCCGAGGCGATTTCTTGGCTCAAAAGATAATGCGCTTTCGCTTCATCCAGGGCGAACATGACTTCGAGCTCTTGCGCAAAATCGAAGTGCGCAAAACGACTTGTGCTATCGATTTTTGGCACGCGCTCAGCGTAGTACTGCTCCGGAGTGAGAATGGTAGAAGCCTCCACCACCACTTCTTCTGGCGGAGCGGCCAGGCGTGACTTCGGCACTAAGGAAGTGGTGTCACGTACGCGAATTTCTAGGTTGCGGTTATCTTCGCGCAACAAGCGGCCAATGATTTCACGTCCGTTCTGCAACAACACGCGGTGGGCAGTGGTCATCGGAACTTGAGTTTGATTACGATAACCGAAGTTGTCGCGCAAACGCTCTGCTTCGCCAGGAAACAAGTCCCGCCAGGAGAGCTGATAACGACCACCATCCAGGGCGGTGGTTAACACGAGCCCGTCGAGATCATGCTCCACGATGGCACCCACCAACAGGCGGCCGTCACGCAGACGCACGATTTGATCTTCGCCATTTTGTTGAACGGCAGGAATCAGTAAAGAAGTAAGAAGTATGGCGAGCATCATTTTTTCTGGCCCTCTAGGAAACGCGCGATGGGGACACTCCGCTCAAGCAGAAATGTCACACGAGTCAAAACACGATCTGGAGACTTGCGGTAGAAACGTAGTTCGGCGCGACGCAAAAAAGGATTATCCCCTTCGGGCCGCACAATGAGGTCGTAACGGTAAGCAGAAGCACCTGGTACCGCTTCTCCTTTAAGTTCCCGTAGACCGGTTGTTTTGCCTTTTTCGTCGACAATCCAAGCATTCTGGCGGACGTATTCCACCAAAGGCTCGATTGCCGGGGCAAGTTCAGCATGAACCCGAGCATCCTGCTCCAGATTACCACCGACTTGGAATAGCCCCAAGATTGCGGTGATGCCAAACATAAAAATGGCGATGGCAATCACCACTTCGATTAGGGTAAAACCCTGCATAGGTTGCTTGACGTGCAATTTCATCGCAAACGCCTCCCCCCTGCAGAAACTGGGCTTTGACTACTGTAGCGCGAGGCAAAGAACACCTCACTGCGTGCCTTATGTTCCGCCGGCAAGCTGCCCCGCCGGCCGCGAGCAGTGATACTCAACGAAGGGAACTGGCCAGCCACGCTCACCCATTCAGAATCTATCAACACCATGTCGGGCATGCGACTTGGAGCATTTCCGCGCAATAGCATGGTGGTGGGTTCCTTGTTGATTGCATGATCTAACAGGGGCGGATGCTTTCGTGCAGTTCCGGACACATGTTCCACATTGAGCTCTATGCTTGCAGGAAAGTGAAATGGCTGCCCAGCATCGACGCGAAACTTGGTCTTTTTCTCGCTGCCATCGTGGGCCACAAACTCCGCCCACAGCACACCATCCATTAGGACTAATCCGTTCCCGGAACGCAGCACTGCATTCGCAACACGCTTGTCCTGCAAAGGAGCCGATGGATCTTCCACCTTGGCGAAACGGACCAAGCGATAAATCTTACTGCCCGGCGCTTCCGGGACCATGCACCACATCACTTCAACCGCAGCTTGAGCGGAAGGGTCGATCTCGGGCAGAGATGCGCCGTCGGCCAAAAAGCGCAAACGCGGCATGAAGGTTGAGGGTTGTCCTTCGGTAGCTGGTGGAATCTCCCATTCGTCTAAGACCATCCAGCCCCGGGCGCCCGTATGCATCGCGCGCAAGTCGCCACGGAATCGTTCGACGGTTGCAGCGTAAACCAAATCCCCGCGCCCGCGGCGTTCCCCGGCACTCCAAAGGTTGAGCACGGAATCCATGATTTGAATGACGAATGCTGACAACACTCCAAACAGGAATAGCGCGAGCATCACCTCTAATAGGGTCATGCCACGTTTGCCGCGGGCCTTCAAAGAAAGCGTGGCCGCATTCATTCTGTGATCTCCTGACTGCGCTCAATCCGAGTATTGCCGAGATAATCGACTAGCAGATTGCGCAGGCGCGGCGCTTGAGTCCAGCCAACGGAGCGGAAGGTTGCAGGGTCAAACGCACCTGGCCCCCAATCGAACATCACCCGCAGGTCGAGGCGATCGCTGTAGAAGCCAAGCTTTTGATATCCGCCCTGGACAACATCTTTACCGCGCTGAAAAAGGGTTAAACCAGGCGTAGTGCGTGGGTCATCCTCCCAAGAAGCTGGCCCACTGCGTGCAAGAACACGAATGGAATGCGAGTTGTCCGGTAACTCTGCTTGGTATTGAATCCCGCGCCAGAATGCTTCCGGCTCATTGAATCCCAATTGCAGCCACGCACCGACACCACTGTCAGACTCAGGGACATAGTTATCCATCCAGCGATTGGGGAAACTGTAGACCAGGGTGCCTACCTGATGATTCGCCGGTTGAGTTCCAAAACGCCCGCGCAGAATGCCTTGCCCAACTTGACCTTCCGGACCGCGGCGTTCTCGCGGCATAGCCAATCCACCGCCAACACCACGCATGGGTGTATGCAGCAATTCCGAATCGATCAGAAGCATGCCGCTACGTCCGAAGCCTAATTGGTTTTGAACTTGTATCGTCTCGGAATAGGAAGTGAGATTGCTATTGAGTACCGAGGAGGCGCGACTATCCATAAGGCGCACCGTTGCGCCGGTGCTGTGGGCGCGGACCTCAGTGCCAAGGAATCCCCGACCATTCGATGCAATGGTGAATTCGCCGTTGGTGGTATCGAGATCAGAGTAAGCGATGAGTTCGCCGTCGATATCTAGCAAGCCGCTAGCAGGGAGAATGCTTAGCCAGTCACCGGGTTGAGCATTCGGATCACTCACGCGGAATCCATCCTGATAATAATCGCGAGGATTTACCCGGACCGTGGACATGGTGCCTTGCTGCAGGTCTTCGCGCAGGAAGAACGCTCCCCGGGCAGTACGCACACCAGTTCGTCCCTGACCACCGACTGCAGTAAAAGATACTTCATCCACATAGCCCTGCAGGTTTGGCGAACCGCCAGAAGCAGTGCCGCCTACGACCAAGTTACCAAAGTTACGTGGACGTTCATGGTTGGGGAACTTGCTTAGACGACTGAACTCACGGCGATCACCACCTCTTGGAAGCGTGGCAAACTCCCCTACAGTATGGCCGGTAAACGGAATGCCTGTCGAGGCATCAAAGGCGACATAATTCACCCCCAAACGCACCCGGGCCCCATCCGGCAACGGGTCGGTTGGCGTATTCACGGGATCGTGTGCCCAACTCACCTCAAACCAAAATGGCAGGCTTTGTTCACCGGCTTGCATCACAGCAACGCGGTCGAAACGCCCAACGTAGCCATAACCCGAATCCACCAAGCCGTTCGGGAGCTTTTGCGTGTTAAACACAGGCACCATTTCTTCGCCAGCGGTATGCGCATGATCATAAGTCCCCATCACACCACGAAAATTCAAGTTGTAGGCATAAGCCTCGTTCGGGAAGCTAGTCGGCTTCTTATGGCTAGCAAGGCGATCGTCACGATCTTGAACGGGTTCACCTAGCCAGGTACGTCCAGGATTCGTAGGGTCCTGGGGGAGCCAGCTAGTGTTCATGCCGAGAGGCTCGGCAGCTGGATCGGGCAAGGAGAAATCCTCTTCCGCCAACGAGGAGTCAATGATTTCAGAAAAGGTGCGCGTTAAATGATCCCAATTGTCACGCACAAAGTGTCCTTGAAAAATATGGTCGTAGCGAATCCACTCCAATTCCTGAGGCCGGCTTTTGCTCCCAAGTTGTACGTAGGCACTGAACTCATCTGACCCAGGTTGATAAGTCAAATCAGATGCGCCGGAAGCATGAACCGAGATTGGAATCACGGTAATGTTCAATCCCTGAACCTGGTTTAGGAAACGCCCATCAGTGAACTGAACGTCTCCGGAGTACTCCACTAGGTGAGTGATTCCTGTGGTACTAAGACTGGTATTCCGAGCGCCATCCCGTGGTGCATTGACAAGCCCGGGCAAATCTTGAACATTGCGCCGAGCGATGGTCAGGACATCGCCGGTACGAGCGGAATATTCAATAATCTCGACGCCGCCAATCGGGCTATCGTCCTCGGTATTGGTCGCTGGCACTGGGCCAGAAATCAGATAGGCATAACCCCCATCCGACTGAAAAGCACCACTGTAGAAGGTGTCTCCAGGAATCCGATACATAGGTGCAAGCTCTAGAGGGCCCACGTAAGAGGCATTGATGCCCTTGCCTAAGTTCGGGATCACGAAACCTTGATTGGTTAGCGCGGTGATGTCTTCTCCACCAACGAAAACACTTGCCATCGACCAAGGTCCAACATCACCGGAAAGGCTTTTACCGCCAGGGGGAATGTTGCCTTGAATCAGGGCAGAGTAGCCGTACAACTCCACCGCACATCCGGCTGGGTGTTTGGTGTCGATTGCAAAGGCGTCTCCATCTGATTTCTCACGAATGGCACGTCCTCCGAAGTACTGCCCTGGAACTAAATCTGCATTAAATGATGTCTGGGTCTTCGATGTGTACTCAATAATCTCTGGCCCAATCCGGAGCACCCCGCGGTCAGGGAATCCAACGGTAGATTCCACGCTAATGACATTGCCTGTGGTAGAGGCATCGTATTCGTTTAGCGCTGCAGTGAGATAAGTGAAGCCATCAATATCGCCACGCGGAACTCCGTCGATGAGCACCTGGACACCGCGGTGGGAGAAATCGCGAATCAAAACCGATAGATGGAACCAACGGTCAGCCAAAGGGTATTCCGCGGGATCAATGCGCACGATGATTTCTTCCGGCATACCTTGCAGATCATAATCGTCCGGCCCGGCGGTGCCCTGCACCCGCACCACCAACTCCCCCTGCTCCATTGCGGCAGTCACACGGTTACGGTCGTTTTCAAAACCAGCTAGCTCGAACAAAGTACCAGCCTGTAAATCTTCGCTAAAAAACCAAGCTTGAAAGCAAAGAGGTTCTACATCGCTAACATTCGAAACACCAGCTACGGTCCATTCCTCAAATAGGGGGCTGTATGGGCCCGTTTGAGGAATGTAACGCCCTAGCGGCGATGGGTCGAAATCAAAGTGTTGTACCCGGCCGAGACCATTGAAAGCAAACTGGTCGGACTCTCGCGCTGGCATCGGGATGACAGCGGAAGTTTCAGGGTCCTTCTCCGGAACCATACGTCCCGTTTCTTCCCATGTGCCGAGTTGAAGTGTTAAGCCATTCTCGGACGCGTCAAAATCTCCGGTGAGTGATCCCATGGAAACTGGCAGCGTCACCACACCATGCATGCCTCGCCCCCACCGGGTTGCGTCTTCTAACGTTTCTTGATCGCCAAAAAGAGACAACAGTTCACCAGCAGGGATGGCCGCCACATTTTGTTTGAACGATGCGCGTGCAAGCGTGCGACCTAAACGAGAACGTACGGCTGCGTTGATGCGCTGGGTGTAATGATTACCACTGCGGTAACCAAACGAAGTCGTGCTTTGAAGCAGGCTACCGTTGTTGGGATCCATACTGTTTAGGTACAGCGCCCAGGAATCCGCATCGGAAATAGCGCCATCATCAGCTAACGGCTTCAACACGCGGTCCCACAAATCTTGAGGTCCATGCAACGGCCGGGCCTGCACCACACGGGCTGCAAAGCGTCGAGCCTCAGCAGGGTTTACCCAATCGCGACTACGTCCAGCGTTCGCTGGGGCAGCGCCATTTGCAGCCTGACCGGCAAAGGAAATAGGAGGGCTTCCATTAAAGGCAACACCAAGCGCAAGAGCTTCTACGATTTCTGGTCGACACGCATTGATGTCAATCGGCTCGCGACGCATGGGATAGACGCGAGTGGTGAGTGCATCAAAATCGGTGGGAAGCGGTGCCGCCAAACGCAAGGTTCCACCACCTGCGGCAATCACTAAGCGGTCAAGCGGATCTCCAAACTCTGGCAAAAAACGAACCACCGTCCCCATGTTGAAGTAGCTGGCTTCATCCACCCGCACTCGATTGGGATGCTCTGGATCGATCCGACGTACCGTCCAACTAGCTGGCTCCCAAATATCGGCGCCGTAAGCACCCGAACGCAACACGCATTGGTCCTGCAAGATTTGCAGGTCGGTTGCCGGTAACAAACTATCCGCTCCGCCGCCTAAATCGAAGGCGAAGGCGTCGGCAAAGAACTCTGGCGGCACGTGCCCCTCCGCTTTAAAGTTCGACAAAACTAAAGTTTGCACCCGGGGGTCTTGCACCAAATAACCCTCCAAGAAACGTAATTGATCTAAATCTTCCGGCTCTGATCCATCGGGAACCAAGTCGGTAAACGCGGTTTTCGTTTTACTCAGGTACTGAATCCACGAGGTCCCCACCAAGATAAAGCCTTGCTCTGGGAATCCTGCTGTGGAATTCACCGGAATGGTACCGGCGCGATAGCTCACGTCGGTTTTGAGGAAGCAAGGATGCAGTAGGTTTTGCAACAACATCACTGGCGCTGTGGCCAAAGACACTTTGGCCTGCATACTCTCAATCTCTGCACCCCAAGATTCCGTTGAGCGCTCCCAAGCGGAGCCCAGAGCTTGCGGCATAGGGCCGATAGTGCTGCCATCCCACTCCGCAGCATCGTCCCATAACGGAGTTGGGTCAGAGAAAGGATGGGAAAGCGATTGCTGGAATGCTGTAGCGAGGGAGGCAGACTCCACCGCGACGCGGGCGGTCGAGCGGCTAAAAGTTTCACTCGACGCCTCGGAACGCATGCGACTTGCAAACAGGAACGGGACGCCCATGGAGAACAACAGCGCCAAAGCCATCAGCACCACGATCAAGGCAGCGCCATCGCGATTCGTTATCTTTCTCATTGCGCAATCTCCTGGGTAAAGCGCCCTATCACAAAGGAGGCGATTTCCTCATCAAACACCTCTAAGCGCACAGGTACGCCGGCGGAATGGAACTTCGGATCTAATGTGCCGTAGCGGTCGAAATTCACTTTGTCTGAGCCGAAGGTCAACTTGACGTCGATGGGGAGCTCTGGGCCGGATTCCGCAACACGGGCCCAAACGGTGAACTCATCTAATCGTCCGCGCCAACCTTGACTATCGTGTCCAAATCGAGCTGCTTCACGGGGTGAACCAAGCACCGGAGGAATGGCTACGCGCTTCACTTCCTTGCCGTCGATAACCAAAGCAGCGCTTCCGTCGGCAGCAACCAGTTTGATGTGCTGCCAACGATTCGGTTGCAGCGTTCCGACAGGGCTTTCGATGAGTACATCCTGAAACAACTCATCACCACCGTTGCCTGCTCGCAACGAAACCGCAAGGACGCCATTTTTGCGCACCCGCATGTCGAGCAATCCCTCCCAACGAAGCAGTTCTCCTCCATTTGAGTCCAGCGCTTCGAGGTCGAAGTCGAGAGAAAATCCGTGTTCAAGCTGAGGGTTACCGCGGCCAGCAACGGTAATCGATCCGCCCTCACGCAAATCAATCCCCGTACCATAACGGCCAGTGGTTTCTAAACCAGCTGCTCCACTAGCCACAACATCTTCTCGGCCGCGGAAGCGCGGTTCAAAAGTGGCCTCCATCGAGCGGCGATAAACGAATCGCCGCAATCGCTTGCTGCCTTGTTCCTTGTCGACGTCGACCACCATAACCGTGACGGGGTGTCCAGAGGTGCGTGCGCGATCACGGCTGCTTTCCAAAAAGGTTTCGACTGTGGACTGCAAACCCTTGAAGCCAGGATCCATACGATCGAAACCGGCTACGCCTATCCCCATGATGATGCCCATCAATACCATGACAAAAAGCATTTCAAGCAAAGTGTAGCCTGTGGCTCTACTTTGCTTGGCACGTAGAAGACTTGTCCTTCTACTGATCGCCGGTGTAGGAAAAGAGATCATCTTCGGTCTCAAACAGACCATCTGCGCCTGCGGAGACTAGTTGGAAGCCACTTGGTTCATAGAAACTTCCGGTGCGCTCGCTGCGACCCGGTGAGACATTTTGCTCTTCATAGTATTCATCTTCGCCAGCCTGCACCGTGGCGCCAGTTTTGTTGCTGTAGTGCAAGCTCTCAAAGTAAACAATAGGATTGCCCCACTCATCGCCGATTTCAAAGAGTTCACGCGATTGCAGAATGGTTAAGTTACGCGTAGTTTCATCGCCGTCAGTGTTAACCAGCCAATCCTGTGCAGGCCGTTCACCGGAATATTCCGGGTCAAACAGAGCGAGGAACAAAGCCTCACTATGCGAGTTAAAGCGGTTGCTTGTAGTCCCTTTTGGCAGGCGATCATCGGGGTACTCGCCTTCCATGGTGCGGTAGCTTTGCAACATGATGGCCAAAGACTGCATCCGAGCTTTTGCTGCCCGCTCTTTGCTTTTACTAAACATGCTCCCTCCGACTCCTGCGAAAGCAGCCGCCAAAATACCGATGATGACCATGACGATCATCAACTCCATGAGAGTAAATCCTTGTTGTTTGGTTTTCATTGGACTGCGTAAATCAGTTCCACGTTATCTAGAGAAGCATCCACTGGCAAAGCAAGCGCGGTACGCACTAACAAGCCAGAAGCCATGACACCCGTTGGATTGCGCAAGCTACTCACGGCTTCGGAGTAAATCACTTCGTCGTTGAAGCGAACCGTAAGAATAGGTTGCTTGGGTTCCCGATTCACATGGAAGGAGATGCGTGCCGTCTCGCCCTCCGCAAGCCGATAGGCCGTTTGACCATTTTCAGGGCGCGTGCCGCGCATCATGCTCCACCCGATTGCGCCTTCACGATCACGGATGACGCGGAAAGACCAGGTTTCTTTATTTCGGTTCTGCAATGCAATATAGGCAGCGGCGTCGCCACGATGCCCATTCTCGATATGCAGATCTGCAACAAAATCACGGAAGGCCAAGCCTGGAACCGTGTAGTAAGCGCTAGTTTCGGCAGCTCCGGAATGCTCCCCTTGAATCAATAAAGACTGATTCTCTAAACGCGGCTCCACTCCGGCACGGGCACCAGTCTGTGTATCCCAGCCTGGCCGCAAACGTCGTCCATCAAAAGAATCTACCCAGCGACGCATTTTGGCATGACTTAAAACACGGTCCTGCCAAGTTGCCGCATAGATGAACTGCAAGTCATCTTCACTCTCGCGCAGAGTATCTTGCAGATATGCAAACTCAGCAACGGCTGCATCTAAATCACCTTCTTGGTAAAGCACCATACCCTTGGCGTTTCGCGCAGCATTAAGGCTGGGATCCATAGACAAAGCCTGGTCGAATGCAGACATCGCGTCTTCAAGAAGATTCCGATGAAGTAAATTCAAACCATGACGCATCACCACTCCAGCCCACGCGGGAGCATCATTGGTATTGCGAACCCAATCCGGGAAGGCCTCTTCCAAGCTACGGAAAGCGACTTCAGCACGCCCGTAGGATGCTTCGGTGTAAAGCAAGTCTGCGAACTCAGCAAGAATTCCGGCGCAAACTGGAGCAGTACGCACCAAGTCTTGCAGGCCAAGCCGGGCGCCTTCTAAATCGCCATCGCGTGCAGCCCAATGCACTTGCAGATAGCGGCTGTAGAGGTGACGTGGAGAAAGTTCAAGCGCGCTTGCCAATGCTTCTTGGGCCGCATCCGTCTCACCGATACGATCCAACCAAAAAGCCTGTGCGGAAAGAGCAGGTGCAGCATCGAATGGAGTCGCGGCTGCAGAGGCACGTAAATCGCGAATAACCTCACCGGCAGCTCCACCATCCGCTGCTTCTGCGATACCGCGTAGGTAAAGCAAACCAGCATTCGCGCCGAAGTTGTCGATGGCAGTCCCTGCAAGCGCCCGCGCTCCAGAGAAGTCACCAGACAAGTAGGTCGAGGCAATCAATCCGGACTGTGCCCGCATTGCAGCGACTTTATTATTGCCTGCAGCACGTTCTGCATTAAGGAAAGCCTGGTTCGCTTCACTCCAATTCCCAGAGCGCATGGAAGCTTCACCTAAGGCAACGGCATTGCGTAGGGCGCTCTTAGAATTGCGTTGGCCTTGCATCCCCATGGCGCGCGTAAGAAGCTGACGGCCCTCCTCCACTCGACCGAGGTCAAGCATTAAGAGGCCTAACTCCATCGGAGCATTCGCATCCCCGGATGCGAGGTCGACCGCTGCACGAAACTGGACCTCAGAATCCGCATCCAAGCCGATGCGACGTAGGATGACACCCATACGTACCCGCGGTCCTGCAGAACGCGCAAAGCGTCCTTTCTCAACGGTTAATCCGAAGTCCGGCAAGGTCTCGCCTAGATTCTCACCTGCGAGCATCGCGTAGAGGGCAAACGCGCGGTCGAGGTCAAATGTCCGTTCCCAAACCTCACCGAGCAACATCCAATTGGTGACATCGTCGGGGGCAAGACGCACGGCATCGCGCGCAAGCTCATCCGCGTATCCAAAAGCAATCGGCTCGGCTAGACCTTGATCCAACAGCCAATGCACAAACACACCAAGGTCTTGTACACGGGCGGCAGACATACGCGTCCGCTGATCACGCACGCCAAGTTCAATCTGATTGTGCAAGGTATCGGCGAATCCGAATCCTTCGTATTCCTCGGCATCGAACTCAAGCTCAGCGCGTTCCCGGCCAGTGTAAGGGTCTACCTGCTTAAAGCGCAGGGTGTCGCCCTTGACGTAATCAAAACGACCATCGCCCAGGAGGTAACCGTAAAAGGTTGCCAACGGATTCAGCCGAACCCAATCGTAAACCTTGCGGTACTGATCGTCTTGATCAGAAAAAGTGTCGGCAACCGATTGATCCAAGCCAAGCAGGTCGGTTCCATTGGAGCCTGCGTCCACCAAATCATCTAATCCACCGAGAATGGTTGGATTTGCGGCAAAGAGGTGTTCACTCCAATAAGAGGCCCCGCTGTCTGGGATTGGCGGTGGCATCAACACACCGAGAGGAGCCAAACTTGGGTCCGGCAGCTGCAGCGCATCGAGTGGCTCATCGGCGCTTGGTCGACGCAACAGATCACGCCGCGAGCCTTGCGCCGGAAGGGCCACAACTGGATTGGAAAGTGGCATTTGGAAGGCTTCTAAAGCTTTTCCGCCAGAGACACGTGGCGCACGTGGCGCCTCCTGTTGCATGAGGTTGTAAGTCATCAAGCTCAAGATGAGCAGAACAACAACCAGAATGATGGGTTCACGCTTCATTGGAGATCCTCCCCGACAGCAATCTGCGGCATGACGCCAACCCCGAATTCCAACACGATGCGTTGTTCCATACGTTTTGCGTTACGTGGCAAGACCTCAAATGCAGTCAGCCCTAGTGGATTTCCACTTGCTTGTTCCGCAGCTAACTTACGCAAAAAAGGAGTTGCGCTCACTCGTTTGAAGACAATCTCCATGGTTACAGGAGTGATGTCTAGTGGCGATGCATGGCGCCCACTACGACGCCTTCTCTTTTGTGAAATTCGGATTTTATCGACCTTGGAGGCTCCGTGATCCACCGCCATGTGAACCACACGATCCACCACGTCGAGGCCATGAAGAATGCGTTCGATCTGTTGTGGTTGCGAAGGCGAAACCGGAGGTAGACCTAAGGAGTCATCCACTTCACAGTTGTGACGCAAGGACCATCCAATGATTTCGTCGCGCAGTTCCCCTGTCAGCGAAATGTAATGCTGAGCAGCTGGGGTTCCATTTGGAATCCGAAACCGTTCTCGAAACGGTGGCAGAGACATGCGTCCGAGCTCAGCGTTGCGTTCCTGCAAGGACGCTAGGCGCTTCTCCAAGGTGGCCACTTGAGCCGCTCCGTACATACTGCTCGAGTTCATCTTGCGCCGCGTGCTCGAGATGGAACTTGAGCTGCGCCGAAAATCCTCTTTCGACCCACTGCTGGTGAAGGCAAGCAGGATGAAGAACGCCACCACTCCGCCGGCAAGGCCAAGAATGAAGCGACGGTGGGTTTGCCAGAATGCGTCGAAATTCACTGATTATCCTCCGCGTCGAATTCTTCCCCTTCAGGCTCAGGCTCATTCATTAACTGGGTCCGAAAACTCCACTCAAAACTTTTTCCTCGTGGATTCGAACTCGGTTGCATGTCGCGGTCAGCATCGGCTAAGAGAGCGCCCATGCCACCGGCGAAAACACCAAAAGCCTGACTTGCGGCGCGCACGTCGTCTTCTGCGCGTCCGGCAACTTCAAACACTGGGATTCGGCGCCCCTCGTGTCCGAACTCCTTACCGTCGGCTAGGTCCACCCGAATCGATTCAACCCACAAACTTTCTGGCAGAGAACGTTCCATGTACTGCAACAGGGCGTTGGTGCCAAATGAAATCGCAAAGCGCGATTCCAAGTCGTTATACAACAGGCTTTCCAAACGCACTTGCTCTAACAATTCGTTCGCGCGGGTGTTGCTACTTTCGATGCGTTTCTTACTAGCTTGCATCGCCTTCGATGATTTGCCTGCATCCTCAGCCAAACCGCCCATGATGATGAAATTTACCACCACAAAAGCAACCGCTGCCATCCCCATCAAGATGTTGAAGATTGTGCGCTCGGAGAACTCTTTCTTCGCGCGCGCCGCAGCGGTGAGAATTTCCAAGGCATAGAGCTCAGAATCTGCTGCACCGAGCCCCAAACCCAGGGCCACAGTGGCACCAGGTCCGTCAGCTTCCAACTGCTCGATTTCGTCTTCTGGCAAAGATTCCACGTCGACCATTTCGACAGGATTCCACACCTGAACAGGAACCCGCATGCGAGCTTCCAGGAATTCACTAAGACCGTTGGTATTAGCGCCACCTCCGGTGAGCAAAACGCGGTCCAAAGTCAACTCACTCAAGCGCGCTTGCGCCTTGCATAAGGTCACCACTCCGCCTAGCAGAGTCGGCAAGCTCTCATACATTGGCATAAGAGGCCGGGTAACACGCTCGGCATCGCTACTAAGACGTTCGCCGAGAGCGAGACGCAAATCCAAGTGCTTATGGATCAAACTGCGCGCACGTTCGCTATCAATCTTTAGTTGACCGGCAAGAGTGCTGTCGCGTTTTTCTAAGCTAGTCGATACAGAGCGCGCAAAATAAAGCTCGGTGCCATGGACCAACGCCAAATCCAAAGTCCCTGCGCCAATGCTAGCAATCAAAGTAGTCGATGCCTCGTGATCGCCGAGCACTAGGTATGCGTTGTAGAGGGCAACCGCATTCGGAGTGAATGCTTTGACACTCAAGCCACCAAGATCGTTCATCGTGGACTCCAGCAAATCCTCGCGCACCAAGCTGAGTAGCATGGTGTCCTCGTCGTCGAGGCCTTTTGGCACCGGCAAGAGGTTGTAGGAAGATGCCAAACTGGAACCCGACCGCGATTCCACCTCGCGAATTTCAAACTCCATCAGGCGCTCAAGTCGCCAATCCTCCACCGGAGGCACAGGCAAGTAACGCATCATCAAGTCCGAGCCAGTCAAACCAAGCTCGACTTGCCCTAACTTCTTCGCAGCACCAACAAGCACGGCACGGGCGGCTTCAACAGGAGATTCCTTGCCCTCTGGCGCCGCTGCCATGTAACGAGTTAAACGATGATGGCCTTTACTTGCTTCGAAAGCAGCTAAACGCACCAAGGAGGTACCAAGGTCAATTCCACATCCTTTGGCCATTAGTTTGCCTCCTGTTGAATCCAGCCCGAAAGCACTGGATAAGTACTCGCGAGTGCGTTTTTCACCCGGCTGCGATAATTCTTCGCCTTTTCCGCTTCCGCCGCGCGGAGTTCATCAAGGCTGGATTCTAATAGGCCAGATAACTCCAACGATTGACCTTCGATATTCGTTCCTGGAAAGCGGGAAGCTAGTTCCAAAACCTGTTGATTCAATCCATCGAGTTGGCCGATGGCGCCGACAAACAAAGCACCAGAAGCACGTAGTTGCAAGTTTGAGAATTCGGCACGCCCACTTTCAATCGCGTTGCGCGAAAGCACCAGTGCCTCTTGCACCTTGAGGTCGTCGAGCGGAAGTTCGCGCAATAAACGAGCAGTGGAGTTCAGCAACAAGCGCACATCGCCGGAGCGAGCGGCACGACTGATTTCTTGGGTCAAGCGAGCGGCATCGGTGATGACTTCACGTAAATCCCAAAGCAACTCCAACGAGCTGTCAACGGCCAACCGAGCTTCCACTTGTCCACCAATCACCGTGCTTGGTTTTGCGGGGCGTAAAAGGAAGCGGCTAGCCCCTCCTCCAATCAACAAACCTGGGCTGTTGTCGACGCGAACACCACGTGCATTCCCAACAGGACCACCGTCTCCAAGGATGAGAAATGCACCGGCTTCATTCAGGGTGTCGGTGGCGGCAACTGCCAACTCGGCCTTGCCAGAAGCGGTAAAGGTCATGCCATTGGCGCTGGGCGCCCATGAGCCACCCTGGCCGTGTATCACCAATAAATCGCCCAAAGGTCCGGTTAGAAACAGGTTGGCGCCACTGCTAATAGCGCTACCCGAAGGGGTCGACACTTTGCTCGGAGCACCCTCGGCAGCTTCTACTGTCAAAGCGGAGAGCGAACCACTACCCTCCAAAACCAAGCTTAGCTGAAACCATTTGGCCTCAGCAGGAAGGGCCAAAGTAGAGGTTCCAGAGGACAGGTCCTGCGCCTCCCACCGTCCGATGACAACTTCTTGGTCTTCATCTTCACCCCAACTGATGACCGGACGAACGGAAAGATCACTGACGCTGGCTGAAATCGTTAGCGCACCGTCTTGCATTGGAAAGGAACGCGACAATCGGATTTCATTACGCCCTGAGGCATTTTGAACCCTTCCATCGGCCAGGGTCACACCTTTCGGCAGGGCCCAGGCTTCGGCCTCGTCAAAGGTGCCGTAATTTCCGATAGCGTCGAGACTTGCTACTGCGGAACCACCTTCCGAAGAACCGCGGCCCGGCTGATCGACTTCGGCATCGCTGCCGCCAAGAGTCCACCATGCAGCACCTCCTCCAGCGAGAATGAGAACAGCACCTAGAACCATAGTCAGCGGGCCACCTTTCTTTTTACCAGACATCGCTGCCTCGCGAGCGCGGCGGTGGACGTCGTCGTCGGCGGCATCTCCAGCAGAGGAAATCGAGGCGGAGGATGTATCTAGGTAACGCAAAGAGCAATCACCGAGGCGCATCTCGCTACCTGGAAACCACTCTCCGTCATTCACTTGGACGCCGCCGGCCCAAGTGCCATTAGTCGAACCCAAATCGCGGAAGCGGAGTGTGCCGCCTGCGTCAATTTGGAGTTCAAGATGTCGGCCCGACACGGAATCCAACGCCAAAACCAAATCGTTGGTCTTGGCGCGGCCGATGCTGTGTGTGCCCGGGCCGAGGTCTAGGACCTTACCCGTGTCGGGACCACTTAGGATCTCAATTTGAACCATACGTGGGATGTTAGAGCGCCGCATGAGGAACCCAGCGGGCAGGTGGAAGTCTAAGCCCGCCCTTACGTTGCGGGCAAACCTCGTATGCCATCCTATCTCCACCTGCCGCTCCAGTAACCTTGACCGAGCATGCGTTTCTTCTTCCTGACCACCTCGCCCGAAAGCGCCCATGGACCCTGGCGGCCAGAGGCAGAATTAGCCCGCCACTTGAAGGCTCTTCGTTTTCAGCCGGGTGAGGAGCTATTACTGCTCCCAGCACGAGGCGATGCCTACCATGCAACCTTCCACAGTGTGGACCATTTAGAACTGCTCGGGCGCACCGAGCGCCCCCAGCTTCCGCTGCTAAAGGTGACCCTTGCCACCGCCTGGCCCAAGGGCTCTCGCGGCGATGAGCTGCTTCGCCGATCCACCGAAAACGGAGTAACCCACCTACTACCATTGGCTTGCGCACGCAGCGTAGTCGGGCGCGGCGAATTTAGTCCGTCGCGCCTGGCACGCTGGAACAAAATTGCCCAAGAAGTCTGTCAGCAAACCCGGCGCCCAGTGCTGCCTCGTATGGACCTCCAACCGACCCAGCTAAAGGACCTGCGTGCGGCCTTCCCCGATGCCCACCCCATTGCTTTGTTCCCTGGGACTTGGCCGCTTGGCATGGAGCTCGACCTCCATCGCCCCACCCATATTCTCTTGGTCGTGGGCCCCGAAGGTGGATTCACGGATGAGGAAGAAGCCTTGATGCGCGATCAGAAATACAGCTTTGCTGGCTTATCTCCAACCATTTTACGCATCGAGGCAGCTGGCCCCCTGGCGATTGGTCTATGTCAGCACCACTATTTAATGCGCCAGGGGCACTAAAAAGCAGCCGGCCGCCCCTAATCCTGGGCCGCAACCCGCATATAGAAGTTGCGATCAAGCTCGAAGGACTTCAGCGCGGACTTCAGCGCAATCTCTTTTGGAGTCTCGGAAACAAGGACACGCTGCTCTTTGCCGTTGATGTGCAAAAGAACCGGCACGCTGAATCCCGGCACCACGTCCTCGAACCAAACTGATAAGGACTTCCCTTTAACCGCGTATTTGAGCAGTGGAAGGCCTGCCGTGCGCAAGTACTGATCAAACACTCGACTGAAATCGAAACCTGACACACGACTGATGTAAGCCTCGACCTGAGCTGTGGTCACAGTCTGATGCCAAAACTCCTTTTGCAGGCCAAGCAAAACGGCATGCCACTTTTCGTCGTCGTTCAAAATATGCCGCATGGTGTGCAGCATGTTGGCGCCTTTGGGGTACATGTCTCCCGCACCCGAGTTATTCAGGCCATATTTCCCAATGATGGGCGCCCGGTTCGCAATTCCTTTGCGAATACCAACGATGTAATCTTGAGCCTCGGCTTTGCTGAAGTGATACTCCACATAGAGACTCTCCGCATAGGTCCCGAAACCCTCGTGAATCCACATATCTGCGCTGTCTTTCATCGAAATATTATTGCCCCACCACTCGTGGGCAGATTCGTGAATGATGATGTAGTCAAATTTAAGACCGATTCCAGTACCGCTCAAATCGCGCCCGCGATATCCATTCTTGAATCCGTTGCCATACGTCACCGAGCTCTGATGCTCCATACCCAAGTACGGCACCACCACTAACTTGTAACTGTCTTCATAAAAAGGGTATTTGCCAAACCAGTACTCGAAAGCCTCAAGGGTGAGCGGCACTTGCTGGAATTGCTTTCGCGCTTTTTCCTCCTGCCCCTTCAGCACCCAGTAGTCGAGGTCCAACTTCCCAAACTCGCCCTCGTACACACCCGGCATTTCCACATAGTTGCCAATGTTCACATTCACCCCGTAGTTGTTAATCGGGTTCAGCACTTGCCAGTGGAAAGTACTGGTCTTCGCAGCAGAATTCTCCGAACGATCCTTTAAGCGGCCATTCGATACCGCTGTTAAACCCTGCGGAACGGTAATCCGCATGTCCATACCGCGATTGGGCTCATCCGCGCCATGGTCCTTATTCGGCCACCAAATGCTCGCACCAATCCCTTGGCAAGTCGTAGCGATGAAAGGATTTCCATCTTCATCTTTATTCCAGGTGAAACCACCACTCCACGGTGGATTTTTACTTTCAACCGGAGTGCCCTCATAGAAGATCTGAACTTGATCCTCCACCGCTGGCACCAGGGCTTGCGGGAACTGAATCCAATAAACATTGCCCTCACGTTCGAAGTCCAAGTCTGCGTCGCCGTGAACCACCCGTGTAATGACCAAAGGCGGCTGTAAATCCACCTGCATCCGATCGCCTGCCGCTACGGTACGAAAGGAAATGATGTTTGACCCCTTAATGCTTTTCGTCTTAGGAAAAACTTGCAGGGTGAGGTCGTAATGCTGCACATCCCACCACGCGCGCTCAGGTGTTATGGAGCCGCGCAGTTGGTCCTGACGGTTGAATCCTTCTGGGATGGCACTGTCCTGGGAAGCGGAATCTTCTTGCGCTGCACTTTGAACGGACGATGCTAAGAATACCGACAACGTGAACACTACAAACAGAAGCGACTTGGTGATGCGATGTTGCATGTATCCAGGATAACGTATCTTGGATTCTTAAGGTTTCCCGGAATCGTCCCTGATTTACAACCATCCCTCTTCCAAAAACGAAAGGAAACTACCTGCGCCAATCACCACATGGTCCAATAACTCAATACCAAGCAAACGCCCTGCGCGCTGCAGACGACGTGTTGTGGTGCGATCATCCGCGCTTGGTTGAGGGTCCCCTGAGGGATGATTATGTGCCACTAGAATTGCTGCCGCACGGCGACTTAGAGCTGGAGCGAAGACTTCCCGTGGATGCACCAGGGAAGAGCTTAAGGTTCCGCGACTGATCTCTGCCTCGAAGAGAAGGCGGCCCTTACTGTCCAGGTAAAGCGCATAAAACACTTCACAGGGAAGGTGCGCGAGCTTGGGAGCCAAATAGCGGAAGACATCTTCGCCACCGCAAATCGGCGGCTCCAAAACAGCAGCATCAAGTACGGCGCGGCGCCCCAGTTCCATCGCGGCAGCCAAACGCTGGGCCGAAGCCGGCTCCAAGGTATGCCGTGCAGCTAAATCGGCTGGTTCCATTCCAGTAAAAGCAGCCAAGGAAACTTCTTGCTCCAGCTTTACGCCGAAAGAAGCTAAGAGTTCGCTCTCATTCCAAGTAGAAACAGGGCGCGTACAAAACGAGGAAGTATTCATCCGCCATGACGACGGACTCCCCGTTCAAAAGTTACAGGTTTTCCCAGCGCGCACGATGATTCGCCTCGACCGTGGCAAAACTCAAGCCGAATGTACGTTCCCAGCCCTCTTCAAAGGTATGCCCACGCACATTCTGAAAAAGATTGTGCAACACACCACGACCATATTCGTCTTCCAGCCAACCACAGAACGCCATCGAATAAAAATATGCCTGCGCAACTCGGTCCCGATCCGTCCACGCGGTCCAATTGGAATCCAAGTCCTGTACTGAAATCCGCAAAGGCAAACGCGCACGCAATCCATCGCGTGCTAATTCCACAGCATGGCCTTCTGCAATCTGCGCCATCCCCTCTTGCAGCCAAGTAGGAAGTCGGGTACCCAAAGTGAACAGCACGGCATGGGTTAGCTCATGGCGCAGAGTACTCCGAATAGCTTCTTTGCCGGCCGGATAGTCATCAATCACAATGCGCACACGCCCATCATATAAACCACTGGACCAATCGGGCGCACGCCATTGATATTGCTCTGGGTCAAGCCACATCACTAGGATTCGTTGCTGTGGCTGAATACCGAGCAGGGCGACGACATCGGCGTAAGCTTCTTCTAAATCGCGCTTGAGGTCTGGAATCCATGCCACCATATCCGGGTCTTCTGGATCGAAGCGTGATTCGAAATGCGCGGTTGCGTCGGTCAGGAAAGTGCGATAAAGCTCTTCTTCGGTGCGCAACTGACTTGCGCGTTCGGCGAGATAAGGATCGTCTGGCGACTGCTCCAGCGCATCTGTAATTTCCTGCAGCGCACGTTGCAGGTCGCCCTCCAGCGCGGCAAGGTCGGCCGACAAGCGCAGCAACGCCGGCTGCTTGGGAAACTTCCCGAGCGCCGTATCCAAAACGGAACGCGCCTCTACCCGACGTCCGATGCGCAAATAAATCCGTGCAATTCCGTAGGCCGGAATACCCTCATCAGCATCCACTTCCTGCGCCTCCAGCAACAGCTTCACCGCTTTCGCATGCCGCCCAGAACTGCCTTCGAGGCCAGCCCACCGTCCGAGAGAGCGAGATAGGTTCAAGCGTATCACCACGTCTTCTGGTGCGAGCGCTACGGCCTCACGCAATAGCAGAACCGCTTGCTGCGGGTTCTTCTGCTCGAGTGCTGCTAAGGCGCGTTGATTGAGCTCTAAGGCATTCAGGCGTTGCACATCCCCTTGCCCGATTTCCTCAGCAAAGGCCAGTTCTTCGGCACTCGGCTCCACCGCGGTTTGCGCGAGCAAAGCTTCGCGTTGAATCACGGCTCTACCTTCAGATAGGTCTGGGATCGAAGTTTCTGCTTGCTCACTCTTATGCAAGTAAGCGTAGACGCCGCCGCCAAGCAGGAGTGCCGCCAAGATGAGATTGCGAAGATTCATGCGTGTAAAGATGGCAAGCCCCCTTGCGCCATCCAACCGCCACGTCGGTCGGCGAGGATGCGCTCCCAAGGGGCCACCGACCAAGGATAGCCGGATTCTGTGGAGAGCGTTTCGAGATAAATACGAACCTCTTGCAGTGACTCCGGGCGCAGGATGCGACGCTCCTTAGCGCTGGCTAAATACAAATCGACTTCGATGGAACTGCCCCAACGCTCGCCATCCGCGGGAAGCAGCTGGCCAGCCGCAAGGTCCCTCTCCAGTACGGCATCCAAGAAGGCCGCGGCTGAGGCCAATACCAAGCTCAAGGTTGCACGCTGCGGATAACGCTGAATCCCTTGGCAATAGCCGGCAGCCAGGTCCAGGGCATCGGCATGTTCGGTCAGTTGCGGCCAGTATGGGAAATCACGGCATTGCGCTGGGCGCTCCGCGTAAATCGAGCAATGGGCATCTCCATCTAAGAGAGAACAACTTCCATCTGCATTTTCCAAGATGGACAAACGATTGCCGACACGACGCACAAAGCGTTGCACGAATGGGTCTACTTGGACTCCGAAGGCGGCCGCCATCGCCGGTAAATCGGATTCTTCAAACCAAACTTGCCCATGCCCGACGCGGCAACAATTTCCACAGCGATGACAATCGAAGGAAAACGCCGGTGCCTTCTCGCTCATCGCGCCAAATGCGCTGCGATGTCTTCCATCAGCTCGGTCGGGGTGGAATAACGCACCTCGCGATCCTTGGCCATCATCTTCTCAATGAAGTAGTGCATATGCGGTGAAATCGAACGCCCCTTAAGAGCGGAACCTTTCAAGCTTTCAAGCACCTGTTTACGCACCATTTCCTGGTCGTCGCCCGCCTCAAAGGGTAGTGAACCCACTACTAAGTGATACAGGGTGGCGCCGAGGGAGTAAATATCTGCGCGGCCATCCAGATCTTGCATGCCTTGCGCTTGCTCCGGGGCCAGATATGCCGCCGTGCCCAAGGTGGTGCCTGCGCCTGCAGTACCCGTCATGCCTTCCCCAGCAAAACCGAGGTCAATCAACTTCACCCGGCCATCTTTCGCCACCATGACGTTGCCAGGCTTCAAATCGCGGTGCACCACGCCCTGCCCGCGCATGCCCTCCAGCGCCTCAGCCACTTGCAGCACAATGGAAAGGGCTTGCTTCTCACCAAACTCATGACCTTCGGCGAGCATGTCTTCCAAATTCTTGCCAGGCACCTTCTCCATTTCCAAGATGATGGTACCGATGAAGCGGAAGGCGCGAAACCCGCGCACCACTCCAGGGACATGCAAGTCCTTAAGTAACTTCACTTCCTGTAGAAAACGCTTAGCCGCAATCGGATCGACGGCTAAATCAGGGCGCAATATTTTCAGAGCAACGTGCTTAAAATCCTTATTACGCTGCGCTGCGAAGACTTCCGCAGTGGCACCTGTTCCGAGTAATGCGCCCATCTTGAACCCAGGAATCTCCGGTTTCTGCATCACCTTGGTGCGGCGCAGGAACGCAATCCTGGCAGCATCCCAATCGGTGACAGCCGCTAAAGCATCATCGAAAGGCACTTCGGCTGCGGCTTCTAAGACGACTGTCGCCAACTCCCGCGCAAGGTATCCGCGGAAAACTAGTTGAGCGAGGAAGCTTTGATCCTCAGCTGGCACGGGTGGTGATGCCGCCATCAGGCCAACATCCTATATCGGCGAAGGCAGCGTGGGAACTTTAGGCTTCGGGCGCAAAGCCTTTGGACTCAAGCAAGAAAGCTGAGAAGCCGAAATAACCACGTCTGGCATTTTCCCGCCAGGCCACCCCACTGCCTGTCATGTCTAACGGAACCGGAATCGTCTACAAATACTTCGACCTCATCGACGGGTTTATCCGCGTCAGAGTCTTGGGCCAAGATGTCTCACTCTCAGTGTTGCAGAAAGGTGTGGGCGAACCCCCTAGTCGCAGAGAATACCGCCGCTTGGTAGTGGAAAACTGTGTCATTGGAGTCGAAGACGAAGTGTTGCCCAAGGTGCACTCCATCTACCCAGAAGACACCATCGCAGCGGAAGATTTGCTGTATCAGATTTGTGTCGACGTCAATCCAAGCCTGGAAATCCATTCGGTTGCTTTGCCAGCAGAGGGTGCTCAAGAAGAAGTTGAAGACGAGGCCATGGAATCATTCCGTGAGCGCGCAGGTTTACTCCGCAACGCGGTGCTCAAGGAGTTGATTGGGCAAGATGAGGCCGTCAATAAGATCTGCCGTACGGTGCGCAAAGCCGCAAGTGGGATTGGAGACCCGCAACGTCCGGTTGGAAGTTTCCTTCTAGTAGGACGCACCGGAACTGGCAAAACTGAGCTGGCAAAATCGCTCGCACGCCATCTATTCGAAAGTAACAACCTAGTCCGTATTGATTGTTCTGAGTTCGCTCTCCCCCACGAAACAGCGAAACTCATCGGTGCCCCTCCTGGATACGTTGGCCACAACGATGGCGGAACACTTACCGAAGCGCTGATGCGCGACCCCCACGCGGTAGTGCTCTTCGACGAGATTGAGAAAGGTCACGAAAAGTTGCACAACATGCTGCTTCAGATTCTGGACGACGGCCGCCTTACCGACAGTAAAGGCAACACGGTTTCCTTCACCAAATCCTTGGTGTTGATGACATCGAACGTAGGCACGGCAGATTACTCCGAAGCGACCAATCGCCTTGGCTTTGGCCGCAATGGTAGTTTGGATGATTGTGATTTCCAGTCGATTACCTCCGAAGCCTTACGCCGGAGCTTTAAGCCAGAGTTGATGAACCGTCTCGACGGAGTCCTCACCTTCCGCGCTTTGTCTCCGGATGACTGCACGCATATCGCAGAACTGCAATTGCAGAAACTGCGCAGCCGCATGGACAATGCTGGCATCCGCCTGAAGTGGTCGAAACGCCTAGCGAAAGCCGTTGCCGAGGCCGGTTATTGTGAAGAATTCGGCGCTCGGGAAGTGCGGCGTGCGATTGCACGTCTGGTAGAAGAACCACTCTCCAACGCCATTCTGGATGGAGAATTCGCCTCAGGCCATAAAGTCACCGCCGGTTGGCGTGGCGGCAAGGTGATTTTCCGCGGCGACGCTGCCTAATCCGCGTCCAAACTGCAGGGTTACCCACCACCGAGGCAAGGCTATCCTGTGCCTCGATGTTGGCTGCCCTCCTCCTTTCACTCCCGATTGCCCTAGCGTCTGCTGCGCAGGAGCAAGCCCCATTGCGCCTCAAGCAAGACCAAGTTGCGGTGTGGAATGGTGGCTCCATTAGCCAAGATCGGTTTGACCGTTTCCTCGGTGCCAACGCGCATTATCAAGAAACTGGGCGCGAGGCTTTAACCCACATCTTGCAAATCCAAGTGGTACAGATTGAAGCCGATGCGCGAGGGCTGAAAGTCGATTCCAAAGCAGTCGACGCAAGGGTCCAAGATGCGCGTGAGCAGATCGAGCTTGCTGGAAAAAGCCTGGAGGTTCTACTCAGTGCCCGCCAAATGGGAATGAAGGAATTCCGTTCCTTGATGCGCGACTCCTTGCTTCACGAACAACTGGTACGAGCCGACCGCAACCTTCCAGAATCCGCGGCCTTAACTCCAGAAATGCTGCTCGAGTGGACCAATGCGCGCATCGCTGAGCTCCTAGTGCTCTCGGCTTCCGCGCCGACTGGGATGATGCTCGACGCCCCCCCTTTCCGCGTCTCGGAACAAGAGGTTGGCGCCATCATCCGCCAAACGACTGGCAACGAAGACCTGGTGGATCGCGTGGAGCAGCTTGTTTTGATGGAAGCCTTGCCGCAATGGGCTGCAAGGCAGAAGATCCCACTGACCGACGACATCCTCCACCGCGAGATTGAATGGCGGCGTAAACGCGTGGATGAAAATCCAGCCTATGGTGGCACCACTTATGAAGATTTACTGAAGGTGCGCAACTCCACCGTGGAGGCCGTGTTCAAATCAGAAGAACTGCGGGTTGCTGGTTATCTTCGATTACTGGCAGCGCAGCGCTATCCCGATTCGTGGTTTGATGGCTTGAGCAGCAAGCAACGCAGTGCCTTTGACAATGAATACGGTGCCTCGCGCCGAGTGGGTTGGATTTTGATGCGCGCGCATGAAGAAAAAGAAGGCCCCTTAGATCTCACTTTTGAAGAAGCTAGCGATGAGCTATTGAAACTGCGAGATCGCATCAAGAGCGCGGATGATTTCCGCTCGATTGCGGCAGATTACTCGGAAGACCAAATCACCGGCCGACGTCAAGGCATGCTCGGTTGGGTACATCGTCAGGAGGAAGGGGTGACTCCGCAAATTTGCGCAGCTGCCTTTGAGGCTCCGGGAAAGGGCATTTTCGGCCCGGTAAAAATCACCGACCCAAACCCCTTTGCTCCCGTCAGTGGTATGGCCTTAATCCTCGTCGACGGAGTGCGTGAAGCTCCATCCGAAGCCGATTTCCGTGCTCTAGTACGTCGCGGCCAGCACCGCCAACTACGCTCCCAGTTCTTAAACGAAATCAACTTAACCAGCCGCTGGACCCGACGCTTCGACAAAGCACATTAGTCTTTAGGACCGGCTGGTTGCGGCATGCTCTGTTGATTCAATGAAAGCAGACTCATTGCAGTTCCAAAGTGGGAGCTGCGTGGGAAAACACGGTCGTTGAAGGTCCAGGAATCCGCATCCATGCTTTGCAGAAGCAGTTCAGAGTAACTTGTGCGCAGAGCCGGACGCTCTTCCTCGGGCAGCTGCTCCATCGCTAAGGACGCGTAGTAATGCGCATAATAAAAGTAGTACGGAGCGATTCCATATTCGCCTTTATGCGTTCCAGTTTTCGCGCGACGCTTCTCCAACTCTTCCCAATGCTTGAGAAAGTTATGCACCGCGATGCGGAGATCCTTTTCTTCGCTCAAGCCTGCAAGCCCAAGCACGACTTCCACCGCAGGGCTGCGACCAATCGTGCCAGGCATTTTGCTTAACCCTCCCGTCGAGGTGTAGGCGTAAACACCCGCATCAACCTTTGCGGCAAGCAGAGATTTAAGCGCTAGCTCCACCACCGCATCCTCGATGGCATAACCTTGTTCTTGAGCTTGCCATAAAGCAAGGATTGCCGGAGCCGTCATAAAAGGCGAAGAAGCAGCGGGTTCTCCAGCGCCAGAACGTCGAGCGTAATTCCAACCACCGGTTTGCGGAATGGCATTGCCCTGGAGGGTCTCCACCAACCAAGCTATGCGTTGGCTGACATCTACTTCAAGTGCTTCAGGAACTGCGGCCTTCGCCTCCATGCGCAACAAAAAGTTGAGCGCGTAAATGATGCCCCAGTCGCGGACGTCGTAAGTGCTGGCAAAGCCCGGCTGCATTGGTTTCTGCTCGAGCGCCGCCAAGACGAAACGCAACCCCCGCTCCACCGCTTCCTGCGCGGCATCATTGGTGGCATAAGATGCATCTTCCAATAGAGACCAAGCGCAAATCGCCGTGCCTCCCACGCGATAGCCCAACGGGATTTTGCCACGCTCCCGATAAACACCCTCATAGGGCCACTCCCACCTTTCCTCGGACTTACCGATCGTCTCTTGGCCGCCAAGAAGGTGCAGCACTCCCGCCTTGCGCACCATCACGAGGAAATCCTCTGTGTCTAAGGGGGCGATTTGTGATTCCCGAGGAACCTGTGGAGCTTTCTTTTGTGCGGCAAAGCCTGGGATGGAGATAAGCAGCAAAACAATCCCAGGCAAAAGGTGATGACGCTTCATGCCACCATGTTAACCAGCTTCCTTAGCAGCTAAGCCGGAACTCTTCGCGGTTGGCGAAAGTTGCCGCGATTTCCTGAGCACGTTGCTCGTATCCCTCACACCCCATGAGTGCGAGTGCGGCGATCTTCCCAGCCTCCACACCTGGTTGATCAAAAGGATCAATCCCGATGATGCCGCCGGCATAGGCGGTAGCGATCTGCATGAACTGAAAGTATTGACCGAGGTGAAAGGCATCCATCTTGCACATTTCAATCACGCAAACCGGACGTCCGGAGTCGAGTAAGGCAACCTCAGTTCCCTGCCGCTCTTGCTCCATCAGTTCGCTTAAGTTGCGACCTTTCAAATGCTCAAACGCAGGCGACTTCACGAAGGGTTGTGGGATTTGAACCTCGCGGGAAAACTTCCCCAGCTTCAACATGGTGTAAACCTTGTCGTCGGGCCCTTCGACGTATAGCTGCGCTTGACTATGTTGATCGGTAGGACCAACCGCCTTCACTGGAGTGGGGCCAACATGCACCGTCTCCCCCGCGAGGTTATGGCGCTTGCCTAAAGACTCCGCCCACAATTGCTTGTACCAGTCTGCCAAGTAACGCAAACGATGAGCATAAGCAAAATGCACATGCACTGGCTTACCTTGCTCCATATAAAGCATGTGACTTAATGCGTAGAGCAAGGCAGGATCTTCTTGCGGCGCGCACTCGCGTAATTTCTTGTCCACGCGGGCAGCACCTGCATGAATCGATTCTACATCGAGCCCTGCCATTTCTGCGGTGAACATGCCCACTGGTGACATCACTGAAAAGCGTCCACCAACACCGTCTGGAACTTCCAAGGTGAAAAACCCTAGATCATCGCAGATGCTACGGAAATGGCCGTTTACCGGGTCGGTGGTAATGGTAAAGCGTTCGCGCGCAGCTTTTTCATCGCCGTTGCAGGCAGCCAAAACGTGATGCCAAGCGATCAGGAATTCAGAACTGGTTTCAATCGTTCCACCCGACTTCGAAATCACGTTGACGTGAGTGCGATCCATCGGGACCTTTTCAAAGAACTCGCCCAACCAATCAGGGTCCACGTTGTCCAAAACGAATACGCGCGGTTGCCCTTCTTCTGGCGCCCACTCTTGATAGATGGGCGCTAATGCTGAAATCATCGCCGTATTGCCGAGCGCAGAACCACCGATGCCAAGCACTATAAAGTAATCCACATCGCCACGCGCCTTCACTTCTTTGGCGCGGTCACGGCAAGCTTGCTGCAGTTCTGTACGCGTGTGCAGGGAACGCCATACAGGGACATCGGCCAGGTGGGCTTCGCGAGCGGCGATGGCACGTGGGAGAGCGTCGGTGAGGGATTGGCGGGTAAGGCGGGCATCGGTGCCATCGCCAAACAAACCACTGAAGTCGAGATGAAGAGCCATTAGATTCGTCGTCCTCCGAAGAGGCTAGTTGCGTAGTAAAGCAGAGTGGCGATGCCGGCTAAGGCAGCGGCCACGTAAGTCATGGCTGCGGCATTGAGAACCGCGGTGGTGCCATCGGCCTCTTGCTGGGTGCGCAAGAGATTCAGTTGATCGAGGGAGACAAGCGCGCGTTTGGAGGCGTCGATTTCCACCGGCAGGGTGATCAATTGGAACACCACCACGCCAAGGTAAAACACCAGGCCAACAGCAGCCAAGGCAGGGTTCCGTAACACCATGCCGAGTAGGATGAACGGCATCCCCAGCAGGTTTCCTAAACGGGCACTTGGCACGGTCAGGTTGCGGAGGGCAAGCCCACCGTATTGCTCCGCGTGTTGCAACGCATGCCCAGCCTCATGGGCGGCCACCCCCAGGGAGGCTATGGAACGTCCGTCGAAGACGTCTGGCGACAAGCATAAGAGCCTGGATTTAGGGTCGTAGTGGTCGCTCAACAAACCTTCGCTCTTCTCTACAGTCACCGCGGCGAGGCCAGCCTGACGCAGAATCATGCGCGCGACCTCGGCTCCAGAGAGACCCGCCTGATTCGGGATTGCCTGATTGACGCGGAATTGTTGCTTTACGCAATGTTGCGCCCACATTCCGAGCGCGGAAGCGAGAATTACGAAAAGCAAGGCAAGTAGCAACATGAGTCACAAAGATTCTAGCTGCAACGGTGAAAATTCCTGCCTTTGTCTTCCAGGATTGCCGATAAAAAGGCAAGATTCTTGGCACGTGGGGCGTCGTAACCACGTCCCACTCTGCCAGCTTAGAACTCATGTCTCGTTCCCAGTCAGGAAATTCCCAACTCATCGGCCTTCTTGTAGTCGGTGTTTTCGTCCTCGGTGCTATCGGATTCCTCTTTATGAGTGACTCCGCAGACGCCACGGACCCCAATGCCATCGCCCCTGTCACAGAGGTTGTGGAAGAAAATCTCCCCGTCGAAGGAGGCACTTTGGATCCTGGTCCAATACGCCAACCAGCTCGCGTGGACTCAGCCTCCCGCACCGATCTAGACACGGGCCCAGCGCTGACCAGCAACGACGAAGCCATTGGTGCTGCCGTTTATGGCGTAGTGATTAACAATGAAGGGCACCCGGTTGCGGAAGCCATTGTCAGTTTGACCCAAAAGTACAATGCCGGCACTTTGCTTGCTGATTTCCAAAAGACGCAAAGGTTTGAAGCCGAAACCGACTCCAAAGGTCGTTATCGCTTCCGCAAACTACCTGCGAATAAGGACATGAACATCTGGGTTTACCACGGCGATTACGCGCCGACCCAAGGCCCTAACTTCGCATCGCTTGCCGATGAGTCACAAGAGCTTCCACCGATTGTGCTCAAAGATGGGTACGCCATCGCCGGTCAAGTCACCGATACCAATCACAATCCTCTTTCTGCCAAAGTCCAGTTACGCAAACAGAAGAATGGATTCAAGCATAGCTCGCCTGAAGAGCAACTCGCAGAGGATCGCGCACTCGGTCGTTTGCTAGAAGTGCAAGCGGATGAAAACGGTAACTTCCAATTCAAAAACATCGCTGAAGGCATTTGGATTTTGCGCGCCGATATGGAGGGCTTCGCTTCCTCGGAAGTACGTCCAATTGCATGTTTTGAGAGCAAAAGCATTGAAGACCAGGAAGTCATCCTGGACGACGAGCATCACATCGCCGGACGTGCGGTGGATGAAAACGATCAGCCTATTGTAAATGGCTTGGTCAACGTCTCACGAGTGCAACCGCGACCCATCCTGACCGGATCCACGCGTACCCTCGACGATGGCAGTTTCGATGTCCGAGGCCTTGCAGCCGGCGTATACGGCCTTTCAGTACAAGCCGAAGGCTACACCAATGGCCATGCTGGTCGCGTACAAGCCGACACCGAGACCTTAGTGGTCGTCATGCAACAAAAGGCTGGAGTCACTGGTCGCATCACCAATCCAGATGGCGGACCTGTCGCCAAATTCAGCTTGGAAATCATGCGCACCCGCTCTGGGACCAAGCAATACGGCATGACCGGTGCGACTTATGAATTCAGCTCTACCGATGGCACCTATGCCTTAGAAAGCCTGGATCCAGGCACGTTCATTCTACTCGCACGGGCTCCAGGACTCGCGGCAACCTACTCCGCACCCTTCCGCATTGACCGCGAAGAAGTTGCAGGCATAGATATCCCGATGAAAGCTGGTGGTGTTGTGGTCGGTCAAGTCATCGATGGCACCACGCATAAGCCCATCGCCGGCGCCTTGATTAGCCTGCACGGAGACGAGTACAACCCCGATGAAATCGATTCCCTGTTTGGCGCTTCTCTTGGAGACCCGAATAACATCCCTCGCCTTACTGCGACGACCGACAGGGATGGAAAGTTCCGCCTAGAAAACTCCTTTCCTGGGACCGTCCAAATTTTAGTGAGCCATAAGAAGTACTTGCCTGAATTAGTCGCAACTACGGTGATTGAGAACAGCAATAACGACTTAGGTGCGATTTCGATTTTCCAAGGGGGAAGTATATTTGGCATCGCGCGCAACAAGGATGGCGGCATGCTCACCGGCGGCAGCATCAACCTGTCGCGTAAGGATGGCGGCAGCTTCTTTCATAAGCGCGCCACCGTGGATGCCCGTGGACGCTTCCGCTTCGACGGCCTCAAGGCTGGCTCCTATGAGCTTGTGGCTTATCCACCGTCCAACGAAAGCATGTTCCTCTTCCCTCCAGAAGGCGATAAAAAGAGTGTTTACGTGGCTGATGGCACTGACGTGGAAGTCGACCTAAATTCGAGCCTCTAGGCAGCGTTTTTACAGATTATCCCCAGCGCGAGCGGGAATTGTGCGTATCCTGTGCCGTCCTGGACTATCCAGGACGTCCTAGCATGATTCTCTCCACACTCCTCCTTTTTGCCGTTCCTGCCCAGGAACCGGTCCCTAGCGACATCCGCGTCAGTGACCTCAAAACCCACATCAGTTTCCTGGCTAGCGATGAGCTAGAAGGCCGCGAAGCTGGCAAGCGTGGCGGTCACCTCGCTGCTGGATATGTTGAAAACCAGTTTCGCCGCTTTGGGCTCCAAACCATCACCAAAGATGGCTCGTACCGCATCCCCTTCCAACTCGGCGCAGACACCGCCTACAACGTAGTTGGCCTGCTCCCGGGAACCGATCCAAAAATGCAAGATGTCTATTTTGCGGTTGGCGGTCACCATGATCATGCTGGCCTCGGCTCGCGCCTTTCCGGAGCCATGGGATTTCCCTATGAAATCCACAACGGCGCCGATGACAACGCTTCCGGAACCTCCGGCGTGCTGGAGCTTGCAGAGTATTTTACTGCTCACCCACTCAAGCACCCCATTCTCTTCATGACCTTCAGTGGTGAAGAGCGCGGTCTGAAAGGCAGTAAAGCCTTAGTCGACAGCGGCGTGCTCCCGAACGACCAAATCATGGCCATGATTAATCTGGACATGGTTGGCCGCTTGAAGGACGACGCCCTTTTTGTTGGCGGTCTTGGCACCGCAGCGGAACTACACGACATCCTCGACCCTTTGTTCGAGAAAAGCTCCCTCAAGCTGGAGCTCGATGACCGCGGGGAAGCCCCAAGCGATAACACCAACTTCTTTCACGCGGGCATTCCCTCCTTATTCTTGTTCACCAACATCCACGAGGACTACCACATGCCCTCCGATGATGCCGACAAGATTAACTACAAAGGCGAGGTCCGAGTGCTAAGTTTGGCGCGCGACATGCTGAGCTTACTTGACCAACAAACCAGTCTCACCTTTGTCAACAAGGGTGGCATGGGTATGCCTGCGGATTTCATGGACCGTATGTCGGAACACTATCGCCGGATTAGTGCGCGCAAGGCGCTAAAGGGCAAATTGGGCCTTCGTGTGAGTGTCGACGAAGACACTGGACTTGTCGTCAACACGGTCACCCCTGGCAGTGCTGCGGCAGAAGCAGGACTGGAAGTCGGCGACCTTGTCCTCTCGGTTGCGGGAACGGAAACCCCAAACATGACCATGTTGCGTCGCGCTTTAGCTTCGGGCCTCAAGGGCGATTCGATTGAGCTTCACATCGCCCGTGGCACCACCAAGTTGCACCTTACCGCAATCTTGAAGTAGGACGATTTCCTGCGGGGTCCACTTGCGGCACCTCGTACTCCTGCCACGTGGTCCAACTGCGCGCAGGAAAGAAAAACCCAGAAGGCCGGAAGCGCAAATCAATGCGCTCGCCGGCCTTCAACGTTTCAAGCCACACGCGTCGCTTGAGGCCGTCGAAGGAATCACACACTGCGGTGACCTCTTGAATTGGAGACCGACCATGGCGTCGCCATTGCAAAACGCTTTGCGGGTCAGCGGTGCGCCAGGTAACCGAAGCCCAATCTGGCCCCCACGTGAGCATGGGTGGATCTTCCCACGCACTCCCCGAAAGTTGCATGCTGCCGGCGCGGACATCAATGTTTAACTGACGGCCAGACCAGACATCGATCTGTAAAAGGCGTGACGAATGGGACTCTGGCGCTGGAGTCGGCCATGGGATGGGCGCTGCTGGGGCCTCCGTTTCGAGCAAAAAGGCATTGAAATAGCGCAATTCCTGCGCCTTGCATTCCACTTGGATCAAGCCCTGCATGGGGTCATAAGCAACCCGGCTTGGTGAATCTAAAAGCCGCTGCGCCGAGGGCTGATGAGCGGCCGGCAATATGGTTAACGCACCACCGCTGAGGACCAAAACCAGAGAAAGGGCGAAAAAGGTGCGCATGGGCTCTAGAATAACCGACGGGGATGGATAAAAAGGTATTACTCGGGATAGGAGGAGCTGCGGCCTTGATTGCTGCTTGGGCTCTATGGGATATGTCTGGCCCTGCGCCAAACGACTTCGACGCCGGCTTGGAAGAAGACCCAGCGTATGTCGCAGACATGCTAGAGGAAAAGGCCGACGACTCGAGCCCAACCCGACGCCTCGTCATCCGCGATCAAAATGACCTGGACACGCGCGAGGTTGCGGTTTATGCGGACACCGGTGAAGAAGTGATTCGCCTGACCAGCAAAACCGGTTGGGTGCGCTTGCCAGTCACTGCCGAGCGCCTCACCCCGGCTGCTGCTTTGGCAGATGGACGCTGGAGCAGCGTCAGCAACATTCCCTTCGAATCGGATGACACGCCAGTCCTAAAGACCTCGGTGGCGTCGGCACACTTACGCATTGATGTGCAAATTGAAGGTCTCGACAACGCCGTGGAACCTTGGGTTGAGATTCACCCGCTTGGCGACGACGGCATATCCGCCTCCGCCAACCTTTACCTAGATGTCTTGACCGCAGGAAGTTTCCGCTTCCATGGCGCTGACAGCGTAATCAAAATCCAGGACCTCCCCCCTACGGTTTATCAATTGGATGTCGGGCATGAAGGCAGCCCGAGTGTGCGCTTGCAAATTAAAATGGAAGCCGGCCAAATCAGCCAACCGACCGTGCGACTCCAACAAGGGGCGCGCTTGCACGGCGTGATCCAAAGCATTGATAAGGATGGCAAAAAAATTGGCCTAAAAAATGCGACTCTTGCCCTGTGGCCTTTGATTTCCGGCGGCACCGGATGGGATGACCCCCTCACTCCATTCCGCATTTACGGAACGCTGCCTCCACGCATTACCAAAGCGGAGCGCACGCAATCGGGCGCCGAAGGGAAAGCCAATCTGCGCAACATCCCTCCTGGCAAGTACCGCTTACTGGCCTTTGCCGAAGGTTATCGTCCAGTTGTGGGCGAAAAAGTCGTGGAGTTAGGCTCGGGCGAAGACCTGGAATTCGACCCCTTCACCCTATTAGCGGGCAAATCCCTGCAAGTGCACTTACTGGCCGAAGAAGGTGGCCCAGTACCCAATGCCGCCATTCACTGGCAACTGCGACCCCCTTCAGGGCGTCCGCTTCTTGGGCAAATGGCCTCGCGCAAATTCACTTCCGCCGCGGATGGACGCTGCCTTCTTAGTGGGCTACCCGAGACCGAACTTTGGTTACAAATCGTGCATCCCAATTATGCTGTGTTCGAAACCCGCATAAACATGGACGCGGATAGCGACACTCTAGAGCGCGAATACACCTTGCTCCACGGACGTGATCTTGATGGCCAAATTCTAGATGCGATTTCGGGCAAAGGGGTAGCAGGTGTCAACTTGAAGATTCTCCCTCAAATCGGCAGTGCCGGAGCGAGCAGTGGCTTCGGCAGCAATTATCCCACCGAGACTACCAGCGATCATCAAGGTGCGTTTTCTTTCCACAGCTTGCCACCTGCCACTTACCTACTACTTGCCCACCACGAGCAATACGCATCCACGCTATCCAGCCCTATTCAGGTCGATGCCGAACACGTTCGCCCGCATACCATCATGCTCTCGCCCGGCGCCTCGCTTGAGGTTGAGTTGCTAGATGGTGCTGGCCGCCCTGCCGCCCAGGAGTGGGTGGTTGTGCGTTGCGAATCTCCGGAATCCTTTTCCCGCGAGCGCACCAACGACCAAGGCTTGGCACGCTTCCAACATCTGGCCCCCGGCACCTACCGGGTGATGCATGCCGATTCCGTCGCCGACGCCATGAGCTCAGGGGGACGTTTGCATCGGGATTATGAATTCACCAGCCTGCTCGACTCTGACACCCGCAGGCTCACCTTGGGTGGCCGCATCGTGCACTCCACCTTGGAGGGATTCGTGCTCCTCCGCGGACGTCCGGCAAGCAACTATCGCGTCGCCCTCCTCGCCGACGATGGCACCCGCCTCGCAACCAGTGACAGCAGCGGATTTTTCCAATTCGATAGCCTCATTCCCGGACGCTATTTATTCCAAGTCACCAGCCCCCAAGGCCCGTCCGCAGGAAGTTTTTACGGCAGTGCATGGGTCACGGGCGAAGAAGTCGTCAAGCGCGACATCCTCCTGCCATCTTCTGCCTTGGAAGTGCATGTCGTCGACGCTGCAAGCGGACTCCCGATTGCACACATGCCCATCACCTTGCGCCCAGCCGATGGCACCGACATCCTCGGCGGACAATTCCAAGTCACCGATGCAGAAGGCTTGGTTCGCTTTGAGACCCTCCGCGATGGAGAATATTTAGTTTGCGCTGGGGATGCAGCCACTCCCTTCTACGGCGGCGACGGCAAGTACGGCGCAACCCTGGAACCCGTTCGTATTCGTGCCTCGAATCAGGACACACCGCGTATCGAAGTGCGGGCACCACGCGGTGCAAGCTTGACCGCCCATGTGCAAGACCGTCAAGGACGTCCCATAGAAGGAGTGCATCTGCATTACCAAGACGCCTTTGGCAATGTACTGAATCAAGCTTCTCTGCAAGGTAGCAATGCCCGAGGCGACATCACCCTCAAGGGGCTTCCCTCTGGCCCGGGTTATTTGATTGCCCGTCACCCCAAGCTTGGGATCACGCGGATGTCGATTGATTTGGTTCCGGGGCAACGCACAAAACGCGTGGTGCGCTTAGAACCGGGTATCACCTTGCATGTGCACGTGGTCGACCGCGAAGGCAGTCCTGTGCCCGGAGTGATGGCACGCGTTCTCAATCAAGAAGGGCAAGCAACCGGCGAGTTACGCAGTACTTCTGAGTTGCAGGCAGCGCGCTTGGCTTATCTACGAGGCACCGCGCAAACCTTAGGTCCATTCCAACCTGGAACCTACACCTTACGCTTACAGCGCCCAGGCGAAGAGCCGTTGGAAGAGACGATTGTCCTAGATGCTGGTGCCCAGGACATGCACCTCCGCCTTACTTACTAAGCCATCTTGCTTTCCCCTCTCCTGCAAGCAGGCACTCCCCCCTTCGAGGGTGCTGGCGAATGGTCTGCGCTCGGTGGCGCAGCGGCGTGGGGTACTGCTTCGGTCCTGTATGCCCGCAACATGCGTGGCGATGATCCACTCAGCGCGGTGTGGTTCAAGAATGCTGTGGCGGCCTTGGTGTTAGGCCTGCTTGCACTCATCCTTGGCTCCAACTATGGCGGTGGTCTACCTGCTACTGGCGAAACGCGATGGCTCGTCTTGTCCGGATTGCTCGGCATGTGCGTTGGAGATTGGCTCTACTTCGTGGCCATCACTCACATTGGACTTGGCCGTACCGTCATCATTTCCATGACGACGCCCGCCCTAACCGCCTTGCTTGCTTGGCCAGTGCACGGCCAAAAACTTGCCAGTGGTCAGTGGATTGGCATTGCTCTCGTGGTCGGTGGTGGCATGCTCGCGGAAAGCCGCCGTTTCGGCAAAGGCAAGTCCGACGCCAACGCTCACCTGGACCGCACCGGAGTCCTGGCTGCAATTACCTGTGCGCTGCTTTGGACAGCCGGGAACTTAGTCATCCACAATGGCCTCCACGGAACTGGGCCGGTGACTGGTGGAGCCCTTCGGCTCGGCTCCGGCGCCCTAGGGTTTGCGTTGTGGTTCCTTTTTCGCGGCGAGCTGAAAGGAAAGCTGAAGCAACTCGCATCCGCCAATTCTTGGCGGCGTTATGGAGTGGCCACCATGCTTGGCACAGTAATCGGCATGTGGCTCTATGTAGGTGGATTCAAATGGGCAAAACAGGGCGTGGCGGCCAGCTTATCGAGCTCAGTGCCACTTTTTGCCATTCCACTATCGGTGTGGCTTTTAAACGAACGCCCCGGCTGGCGTGGCTGGCTTGGAGCCTGTGTGGTCGTGCTTGGAGTTTGCTTTGTTGGCGAACTCTTCGGCTAGGAAAAACTTACTAGCAAAGACCGGGCCAAGCGTAAGCTGGCATAAGGATTATGCGGCTCTTACTTCCCCTACTACTCCTTGGCGGCCTGCTTGCTGCCATCTTTTTCATCTACACCGGTTCCTCCACAGCGGAGGAGGCCGGCTCCGATGCATCTCCAGAAACGGGGATTACGGCAGCGGACTTGCCCGATATTGCACCAGCTGGTTCTTTGGAAATCGCCAACGAGGCAGAATCTGGACTTCAGCGTAGCAGTGAAGATCACGCCGCCTTGGTGCTTTCGGTTCTCGACCCAAACGGTGAACCCGCCTCCGACTTTAAGCTCTTCTTCGTCAAAACCGATGGAGAAGTCTTGGTCATGGAAGGAGAAAATGGCTCGCTCGCGCTAGCCAACATCTCCGGCCTGGATGCCGTCTTCGGGTTTGGCAACCACTATTGGTCGGAATATGTCTCGCTAGAAAAGTCGGGCGACGCAACCTTCGAAACACCTTTGCA
>JASFYO010000003.1:0-160072 GCA_045047305.1 Planctomycetota bacterium
GAGCCCGTTAGTTCTATCTCCAGAAACGAAAAAAGCCCCGTAGCATCAAGCTACGGGGCTTTTTAATGGCTAAAAGCTCAGGTCGTCGGCGTGACTCGCTTTTCATCGCCTAGGTGCTTGGCCGAATCGGTAACCGACTCCACTTGATGTTTGCGCGCCCAGCGGTCAAAGAAGACCAGAAGCGGACTAGCGACAAACATCGAGGAGTAGGTTCCAACCACAATGCCGATGAGCATTGCGAAGCTAAAGCCTTCTAGCGAGTTGTGATACTGACGGTTGGCGACGAACAGTACAGCAACAACGAAGAAGGTGGTGACCGAGGTCAGTACCGTGCGGCTAAGACTTTGGTTAATTGAAATATTAATGACCTCAGCAAAGCCTTCCTTGCGACGCGGCAAGTTCTCACGGATGCGATCGAACACCACAATCGTATCGTTTAGCGAGTAACCAATGATGGTCAGGAACGCCGCGATAATCTCAAGGTTGATTTCGATGTGCACCAATCCCGTTACGGAACCTACAGCCAAGGCGCCAAGAGTGATCAAGACGTCGTGGAAGAGTGCCACAACCGCCGCAAAGCCGTAACGATACTCGCGGAAGCGGAAGGTCATGTAGACCACAATCAGGAGTAGAGAAAGCACAATCGCGCGGAAAGCAGCACCTTTAATCTCACCCGAAACGCGTGCGCCTACAGTCGATTTTTCAGGGAAGGACTTTCCTAGGTCGATGCTTCCGTCTTCCATGTGGAAGAGCATGTCATCTGCGAGTACGGCAATTTCTCCAACCATGACAGAAGCGAAATCGTGGTCGATTTCCACGTCGGCATCAGGGTTGATGAGAAGGTTGCGCTGTTCTGGAGTGAGCTTGCGCTTGACCAAGAAGGAAGATTTCGTGTCTTCGCTGTTTGCCTTACCCGTGATCGCAGTGATCTCGAAGCCTGGAAGCAGAGTACGCATCTCACCGATATCGGCGGTTTTTGCGAGTTCGACACGAGCGGAGGCACCACCAGCAAAGTCAATGCCGAGCATCTCGTTGTGGTGTCCAGCGTAGACGAACAGGCCGCCCACAATCAAAATCGAAGACACGATTCCGGCAATTTTGCGTGCACCGAGGAAGTCGAAGTGCCTCTCACCGGCAAAGGCCTTCATCATGGAAACCGTTTTTGGCGGGTGTTTGCCGAACACAATCATATTCATGATGACCTTAGAGAAGACCAAGGCTGAGAACATGGTGGTGAGTAGTCCCAAACACAAAGTTGCTGCGAAGCCCTGAACCGGACCCGTACCAACGTTGTACAGCACCAAGCCTGCAATCAGGGTGGTGACGTTGGCGTCGATGATGGTCAGGAAGGCACGGTCGTAACCGTTCTTGTAAGCCTGCGGGAGTTCGCGGCCACGCTTCCATTCCTCACGCACGCGCTCAAAGATCAAGATGTTGGCGTCTACCGCCATACCAATCGTCAGCACCAAACCGGCAAGCCCTGGGAGGGTCAAGGTGGCCTGTGTGAAGTAAATCAGGCCCATCAGCATGAATGCGTTGAAGAGCAGAGAAAGGCAAGCAACCACGCCATTCATGCGATAGTAAATCAGCATAAACAGAAGGACCAGAAGGCCACCTAGGCCTGCTGATTGAGCACCGGTCGTGATGGCGTCGTGTCCGAGCGTGGAGCCAACAAAGGTTTCACTTTCGATTTGCGGGACAATCTTCAACGAGCCGGTCTTCAGTACCGTGACTAGTTCGCGAACCTGGTTCATATCGAAGCCACCGGCGCCACCTTCAATGACGCCTCCACCAGGAAGACGATCATTAATATTTGGTGCCGAGAACACCATGTTGTTCAGCACAATCGCCATCGCGCGGTCTTTGTAGGCCGCGGTGAAGTCGGAAAATGCTTTCTTACGGAAAGCGCTGAACTCAAATGCAACCACCGGGAAACCAGTACTTCCAGTGGTCGCGCCGGCATAAGCAAGGCCGCCACCGCTGAACTCCCAAGATTGATCCGAGCCTGCCAGTTCTGGACGCAGGACGTCGAGCATGAGCAGGGGAATTGCACCGGAAACAATATGCTGCGACAAAGTCGCGGTTGCGTCGCTTCCTTCGGTGTTGTCGGGCGCAAACCACTTAATCTCAGGGCGTGGCCCACCTTCATTTTCAGGCAGGCGGTTGAAGTCGAGAGGGGTGCCTTCTGGATTAGCAGTAACCCAATTGGTCCACTTGACTTTTTCAGCTCCCAAGTCGAAGCCGTCGGAGTTTTCCGCAATGATGCGGAACTGCAACAGGCCCTGGCTCCCCACTAGGCGCTTAATATCCTCAACTTGTTCTTCCGTAAAGTCCGGAAGCTCAATGATGAGGGAGTCAACGCCCTGCGAGTAAATCGGAATGTCCTTAACCCCAGTAGGGTCAATTCGCTTTGAAAAGATGGTGACGGTTTCGTCCAACAAAGTTTGGCTTTGCTGGCGCTCCATCTCCGTGATTTCGCCGCGTTCCACGGCTCCATCAAAATCAAGGCTATAGACGAGCCTTGTACCACCCCGAAGGTCGAGGCCTAGGTGAAGGTCAAAGGAAAAGATAGCCCACAGGGAAAGCAGTGAAGCCACTGCAATGCCAAGGAGCTTGCGATTGAGATTATGAACCATGTACCGGTGTTCCGGGTGTGTTGGAACGAAAGACGATTACAGTTGAGCGGAACGACCGGAGCGATCACGCAAGTAAAACAACTTGGCGCGGCGTGGCTGACGGTTTGGTCCGCGCTCCACGGTTACGTTTTGTACCCGTGGGCTGTGTAGAGGGAAGGTCCGCTCTACGCCTTCACCTTGCACGATGCGGCGCACCGAAAAGGTTTTGCCAACGCCATGCCCTTTAAATTGGATGACTTGGCCAATGAACGGCTGAACTCGCTCGTTCTTGCCCTCTTTGATGAGGTATTCAACTTTGACGATGTCGCCAACCTTGAACGAAGGAGCATTCTCCTTCATGTGTTGCTTCTGGACTTCCTGGACGATCTTATCCATCGGTATCTCGGCTTATTACAGTACTTGGGTGTTGGTGCGGTTGCAGATCAGGACGACGTTCTTCAGTACGAAGACGTGCCTGCTCTAGCCTCCAGCGATCCACTTCGGCGTGGTTTCCGCTGCGTAGGACTTTAGGTACGGCCATTTCGCGAAACACCTCGGGACGGGTGTAATGCGGATGGTCAAGGAGCGATGGGTCGGTGAAGGATTCAAACACGGCTGATTGATCATGCCCTAAGACATTGGGTATCAAACGTGTAGTAGCTTCAATGACTGCGAGCGCACCTAATTCACCTCCGCAGAGCACGAAATCGCCGAGAGAAATCTCGGTCCATTCGATGCCTTCGCGAATGCGTTCATCAAAACCTTCATACCTTCCGCACAGAAGAAGCAATCGTTCTTCTTGAGCGAATTCGGTGGCTGTGGCTTGACGAAAAGGTGTGCCGCTTGGGGTCATCAGAAGCTTGCGGCAAACACCGTAAGTCTCTTCAACCCATTCCACTGCAGAAAAGATCGGCTCGGGCTTTAACACCATCCCCGGACCTCCCCCGTAGGGGCGATCATCCACTTGATGGTGTTTTCCAATCGCAAAACGACGGAAATCCAACAGGTGCATTTGGAGAAGACCCGCCTTCTGGGCGCGTCCCAAAATCGAGGAGGTTAAGTAGGACTCAACAGCCTCGGGGAACAGAGTAAGAAGGTGAACCTCGAGCATCCCGGAACCTCCGGGAAAATTGGCCGCATAAGATACGTGAATCAGGCCCTTTGAGCAACCTTAGGGGCATAGATTTGGCCCTTTCACTGGAGGATTCTATCCTGTCCTCATGTTTACTGGTCTTGTTGAAGGAATGGGTGTGATTCAGGCCAGGGAGCCGGTGGAGGCGGGGGAGCATCTTTGGGTGGAACTCGGCGCCTTGGCCGATGGCTTGGCTCAAGGTGATTCCGTTTGTACTTCTGGCGCATGCTTGTCGGTTGCGGTCATCGATGGCTCCAGGGTGCGTTACGACGTATCCCCTGAAACCCTGGATAAAACCACCCTCGGCACTCTCCAGCCTGGTTCTAAGGTCAATGTAGAGCGTAGTTTGCGCGTTGGGGATCGTCTTGGTGGGCATTTCCTTAGTGGCCACGTCGATTGCCTCGGCATCTACAAAGGATGCGAGCAGCAGGGTGACTTTTCCGTTTTCCGGTTTGAAACCCCCGTGTCGTTCTGGCCTTACCTCGTCTCCAAGGGGTCCGTGGGAATCGAAGGCGTGAGCTTGACCGTGGCCGCGCTACTAGATAGTTATGTGTTTACAGTAGCTCTGATCCCAGAAACTCTGACTCGCACCACCCTGGGGGCTCTGCAGCCTGGAGACAAGGTGAATCTAGAGGGTGATCTCCTCGGTAAATACGTCCTTCGATTCCTTGAGCAAAGGGAAGGGATTCCTCAAACTAAGCTTTCCTGAGCCCAATGGCTCTGCGATGATGTCCGCCGTAATTAAAGACCACATGCTCCGAAACCTCGCACTTCTTCTTTTGGCTGCACCAGCCGCAGCGCAAGAACCTGTACTTCACGGGCCTTCTTCCGTGGACCTCACCCTTGATGGTGAGCTTTTATTCCGCGGCGAGTTCCGCGATAACGCCAATCAGGCAACTGGACTCGGCGGCTCCACCGACGCCTTCCTTACCCGTGCAAGCGTGGGCTTGGATTTTGATGTGCACCGTTATTTTGGCGGTTACTTGGAGTTTTTTGCCGCGGTTGAGGCCACTGGTACCGTCGACACCCAAGATGTGCAGCAGGTTTATCTCGATTTCGACAAGCTGCTAGGTGATTACAACCTTCGTATTGGTCGCATGCAGTTTGACTTCGGTGATGGCCGTGTCATTTCTTCGAACCCTTGGTTGCTTGATCGTAACTCCTTTGATGGATTGCAAATCACCACCGAAGTTGGTTCCTGGGATATGAACCTGTGGCACTCCCAGGCCGCCAATGGCCCAAGCGATTTATTGGATGACCATTTTTCTGGCTTTTGGGCTGAAACATCCATCGACGATGAGGAAACTTATGAAGTGTTCTTGTTGCGCCGTGGGCGCATGGACTTTAAGGAATACACCTTCGGCATGCGCTGGCAGGGGGAAACCCGTAACGGATTGAACTGGAATCTGTTTGGTGCCTATCAAGATGGCCGCGATGCCGGCCGTGAAATTCTAGCTTATTCCTTTGCAGCAACTTTGAAGAAGCCTTTGGATTACGGCCATGGAATTGGTGCAGAGATTGCATTTGCGCAAGGCAATGATTCCAAGCCTGGTGACCGCAAGCGCTTTGATCCGGTTTACATCGACCAGCACCGTTACAACGGTCGCGCTGACATTGTTGCGTTTTCCAATCTCATCGACCTCTCGGTGTTTTATTGGCTAGATTGGAACGAGCGTTGGAGTTTTCATACAGACTTGCACGACTTCACCCGTCAGAATGATTCCGATTTGGTTTATCTCGGTTCCTCGGTAACAGGAGTCACCCCTGCGAGCAATGCGGCCGGTATCGGTCGTGAGCTCGACGTCTACTGTGAAGGTGTTCTCTCAGAGGACTTCAGCGTAGATTTCGGTGGGGCGATTTTTTCGCCCCAGGCATCTCTCCCACACGATCAAGAACAACTCTGGTTGTACCTTCAGTTCGTGCTTAACTTCTAGAAACGATGAAACGTTCCTTCGCTTTACTTTTCTCATCCATGCTTGCCGCACCTTTGATGGCGCAAGGCGACGTGGTCACTTTCGATTCCTCCGTCGATAGCGTCAAGCTCGGTGGTTCTTTGCGTTTCCGCACCGAAACACGCGACCCCAGTGCTCCGATGACTGGATTGGATTCCACTTCGGTGTCCAGTGGTTTCGCTCGCGTTTTCTTCGACGTCAAGGCTTCTGATGCCCTCGATGCCAAAGTTGAATTCCAGCATGTGATTCCAGGCCAAGGCATGAATTCCGAGAGCCTGTTGCGTCAAGGCTGGTTGCGCTGGGCCACTTCTGAGACGACCAACCTTAAAGTTGGTCGCTTTCAACTGAAGTATGGCAACCAACGCATGGTTTCCGATCTTGCTTGGAGTAACTTCGGTCGCGCCTGGGATGGCGCGGTCTATCAGTTCAACACCAACGGTTTTAAAACCGATGTCTTCTGGACCCAACCCGTGGAAATGATGGGCATCGCAGTCGGCTCCGAGCAGGCCTTCGGTGGTGTGTATTTGGAGTTCGCGCCCAACGATGACCTCGATGTTGACCTTTATACCTTCATGCGCCGTGATCGTGGGTTGGCTGGTGCAGGCAATAACGACCTCACCTTTGGTGGCATCGTCGAGGGCAACTTCACTGAATCCGTGAGTTTTTCACTCGAAGCTGCAGCTCAAAGCGGCAATCACGGTGCGCTGAATGCCGGTGGATTGGCTTTAGCTGGCCGCGCGGACATGGAGGTCGTGAAAGGAGTCAAGCTTGGTTTGGGTTATGAACTCGCATCCGGTGACGGCGATCCAACCGACGGCAGCGATGACTCCTTCCGTCCTTTGTATGACTTCGGACATGCTTACCACGGCACGCAAGACCTCTTCATCTGGAGCAACTTGCAGGACATCATCTTTCGCTCTAGCTTAGCTCTAGACGGCAATTGGAGCCTTAACGGAGATGTTCACATCTTCAGCCTTGATGACGCTGCCGGTGGCATCCCAGCCTCCGTTGGTGGTCCTTTCACCCAGGTGGCAGGGCAAGATGCGCTCGGTACTGAGCTCGATGTCTCTGTTCGTGGCAAAGTCGCTGGCGACATCAAAATCTGGGCCGGCATTTCTTACTTTGCTGCAGGCGATGCCATTGCCAGCAACGATGATCAGATCTGGGCCTTCTTGCAGGGCGAGTTGTTCTTCTAAGTTTGATGAAGACTGGTGGGGCTATTGCCCCGCACGGCGGAAGCCTTCGAGAAGAATCTCGAGGGCTTCTTTCTTTTCCACATCCGTGGCTTCTTGGGCAAAAGCCTGCTTCAGTACGGGGAACCAGTCTGCTCCATACCCGGCAGTCCGCCAGAGGTGGGAGCGCCCAGCTTCAGGTAAGAAGAAACGGTGAAAGCGGAATGCGCTGGAAGTGGGTGCTCCTTTTCCGCCTTCGCTGATGCGCAAGGCCAACTGTAAGGCTTCCCGTTGCAGGCGCAGCTTGGCAAGTTGTTGCGCATCATTGCTCTCGGGAAGCTTCTCCAGCTCCTTGAGGATTTGTTGCAGCCATCCGCGACGTCCGTCAACAGCACTTGATTGCAAAGCGAGGTCGCGCACCATTTGTACTGCGAAGGCGGCGGCGCGTGCATGTTGCTTGTAGCCAGGGTCAAGGAACTTTTCAATCAGGAAAGGGGTGTCCAAGGCCGAGTGATAAACCCCGCTTCCTCCATGAAACCCATATTCCACGACTTCGATGCCGGCCAATTCAAGAAATGGCACGTGATCTGAGCCGCCGCCGGGAACTCCAAGCTGTATGGGTACCGTAATCCCTTGCGCTTCGCAGGTGGTGGTGAGGCTAGCCACCAAGCCCGGCGTGCACGATGCACTGAAGTTTGGACCCGTTGCTGCAACATCCATGTTGAGGTAAGCCACGCCATGCTGCTTCAGTTGAGTGCGATATTCCTCAACCCATTCGGTCGAGCCAACTAGGCCCCATTCCTCTGCGTCCCACGTCGCAAAAATGAGTGTGCGTTCTGGTCGCCAACCCCGTTTCAAGGCATCGCCAATCACCCGTGCGGTTTCTAGCAACACCGTGCTTCCCGTACCGTTGTCGACGGCACCGTATCCCCAAGCATCACGGTGGGCGCCAATGATGACCCATTCGCCAGGACGTTTACTGCCGACGATGCGCCCGAGAACATTTTGGATTTCCACCAAGTTGGTGTCTTGCTCAACCGATAAACGCGCTTGGGTCGGAAGTGGCCCGAGTTTGCGCTTCGCTCCTGCAAGCAAGTAAGTTGCGTTGCCTGAGGAAATTGGCAAAGAAGGAATGTGGACTAAACCTTTCGCCTGTTGGGGAAGGATGCGTGAAGCATCTTGCTTGGCAGCCCAGCCGGGAGTGAGGGGGTCGCCGTCGGCGTTGTAAACCGAACCACGTTGAATGCCACTGCTCGGGCGCCACGGGCCTTTGGGGAGCACTTCTCCGCGAGAACTTCCATCGTCGTCGCGATCGGTGTAGAGCAAGGCTCCCGCAAAACCATAGGCTTCCGCATTGGCAACCTTGAGGCCGCGGTAGAGGGAGCCGTATCGAATTAAAGCAATGCCACCATGAAAGCTATCGCCGTGAAGTCTTTCCAGTTCCCGGAATTCATTTTCAGTTCCATAGCCGACATACCAAACCTTGCCCTCGGCGCGTCCCGCAGCAGTGAGGCCATGCATAGGTGGAACGTGATTGCTTCGTGTGCGCTCATCTTCTTCGTAGCCCAATTCATGTAAATCAAGCGCCTGCCAATCAGAATCGCTTTGCTTGAACTGCAGACTTTGCCCGGTTTGGCGGGGGAGGTAGCACCAGTAGGATTCGCGTTCCACTTGCATCCCGGCAGCTGCAAAAACTTCGGCCGCGTAATCCGCTGCGGCAAGCGACTCTATGCTTCCGGCGAGACGCGGCTGCTCACACAAACGGTTCATCGTCTCTCCAAGACGTGCGGCAGAGACGGCATGTGGGTCTGGGCCGAGAGGGCTAGGCGCATTCTGGGGGATGGCAAGCGCCGAGAGGCAAAAGAGGGTCAGAGAAATGGCCATGGGGGCGTTACCCTAACAGCCGTTCACGTCCCTTCACCACCCACATGCCAACCACCGCACCAACTTTCCTCGCCATTGATTGGAATGGAACCGTGGTCCCGATTTTCGGCAGCCCGCTTTATTCTGGTGCTCGTGAGGTTCTAGAAGAGCTGCACAAGGCTGGATTGCCCCTTTTTGTGGTCAGTTGCGCCACTCAGGCGCAGATTGAGCACGATGTGGCCCGCACCGGCCTTCAGGTCGATGGCATCTTTGGCTGCGGCGATAAAGCCCCCATTTTCTCGGATTTACGCCTCCAGCATGGGGTCGGCATGGTGCTCGGTGATCATCCAGCTGACCGACGCGCAGCAGAACATGCAGGGCTCCCCTTCATGCAGGCCTGTCTCGATGGGCAGATGGGCTTCCCGGAGCAAAGGGAGGTCTTTCGCCACTGGCGCGAGGTTCCCACACTGCTGCTTGCCGGTCGCACCGCGGAAGGTTAGAATATCCGGCCCCTTTTGGGGTTTGATTGACCATGGACAGCACTCTTCCACAGCGCCTACAGCGTAACGTTAACGGTTCCTTCGCTCGCACCGTGCTTCTGCAGAAGAGAATTCGCCAGCTAGTACGCGGCGATGCTCCTTTGTTTGACGCCGAGTTGGAGCGCATGGAGAATCCCATCGAAATCGCTTTGACAGAAGTCGAGCGTGGCCTGATTGACCTGGTTGAAGAACAGGTCGAAGAAAAGCCGACCCTTTAAATGGGTTAAGATTCGGCGCGACCGAGTAACTGGCGAAGGCATTCCTGCAACGTTTCGCGAAGGCTGGTGAAGCCTTCGTAGTAACAGGTGATGCACGGCTTTTGCCCGGCCTGATTACATACCTCGCGTGCCTTCTTGGTGAAGGTCGTGCGATTCCAGTGGAGGATGACAAGTGCGTCGTAGCGGGTATTCATATCTGTTCCTAGCTTGTCCATTTCTTTGTGCCAGGAGACGTACTCCGCCATGCGCCAGGTACTGTGGAAGCCCATGACTTCCGCGTATTCCTGCAACTTGTCGCGATGCCGGAACTGTGGTTCGCCTCCTCCAACCACGAGCACTCGAAACGGCAAACCCGTTGCGGCCATTTGAATCGCTAGATCCTGTTCCTTTTGTAATAAAGGGCGGTTGTGGAAAGAAGGTACATTTTCCTCTTCCAAGGCATAAAACCGATCGCGGTCTTCGAGGCATGCGCGCAAGTCATCACGTTCCCAGCTAAGTAAGTCGAGTTTCGATTGTGCGAGATGTAGACGTTGACGTGCATCTTCAGCTTCGTCTACCAAAGCCTTTTCACGCTCTGATGCGGATGAGGTATCCGCCAACTTCTTTTTCCAGTTTGCAGCGCGAGCTTCGGCCTCGCGACATTCGGAAACCGCATCCACCAACTGTTCCTGCAATTCGGTCCGACGCTTGCGCTCACGCCCAATCTCTTCCTCTAGGTGTGCCTGCGCTCGACGCGCTTTCAACAGTTGTTGCTTCAACCCCGCAGCTTTTCCCTGCGATGCCTGGCCACTCACGACGTCGGGTTTTTCTTTGTGCGACACCGGCTTCACGATTTCATCTCGCGCTATTGGAATCCACTCTTGCCAAGCGAGAAGGTGTTCTTGCACACGAGAACGCGCATCGGCTTGTGCTAGAACAAGGTCGGCAGCCAAAGCTTCGAGCAAGGCTTCCGGTGTCTGTTGCGCGGCGTCTTCGAGGCGGAACTCCATCTTGCGCGCCGCCACCGGCAAGGCATCCCATAGCGCTTGCACCGTGGCACGACGCAGTTTGGGATGCTGTGGGAGAATCGCGGAAACCTGCACGGCTAGGCTCAAACTTCCGGCTTTGCGCCGCCCAGCAACCTTGGTTAAAGCCTGGAGTGTGGTCGGATTCAGGAATCGTTCCAATAAACCAGCCAATAGCGCCACATCGCGGCTTAAAAATAAGAGTGCGGAATCGAGTGCGCCCTTGCCCTGAACCTCATCACCGTGCATGTAGGGAGGTTAACATATTGGCTTGAAGTTCCTCTCATGCACCGCCTTGCTTCTCGCCACAACCGTCATGCTGAGTTGTGGTTCAGAGCAAGCCGCTCCCTTGCCGCCGCCCCACGTTTTGTTGGTGGTTGTGGATACGTTGCGCGCGGATCATCTCACTGCTTACGGCTACACCGTGCATGATACGACACCGGTTTTGCAAAGCTTAGCTGACGATCCGCTAGGCAAGGTCTACCACGGCATGTTGGGTTCCAGTTCCTGGACCAAGCCTGGAGTGGCCACTTTATTTACTGGACTCGATCCACGCGATCACGGAGTGATGCGTTTGGTGGGGAAAGGCAGTAAGTTAAAGGATCCATTTACACTTGCCGCAGAGTTCTCCAAAGGCGGATATGCCACTGCTTGTGTGATGAGTAATTTTCTTCTCAGCCGCCGCATGCATTCTGGTTTTGAAGCGGGCTTTGATTTCTACGATGACACCGTTGCGGATAAAAAGGATCCTCATCGTGGTTCCACGGCAGCGCAAATCACTAATTCTGGTTTGGCATGGATGCAACAGCAGACAGAAGCCAAGCCGTGGATGCTAGTGTTGCACTATTTTGACCCACACGCTAGTTTCGAGGACCATCCAGAGGTAGATTGGGTGGACCCCAATTACTCCGGTTGGGTGGTCGGTGGTGCCTCGACCGACTTGCTACGTGAAAAGGAGAAATCGCTTACTCCGGGGGACACCGCGGCCCTTCATGCCTACTACGATGAAGAAATTTATGCTGTCGACCATCAAATCGGCCGTGTCTTCGAGGCCTTAAAGCAACAAGGCTTGTGGGAGAACACCGTGGTTCTATTTACTGCTGACCATGGCGAGGAATTGGGGGAGCGCGGCCACATCGGGCATACTCAAACTCTGCGTACCGAGTTGGTAGACATTCCCTTTGTCGTGCGCGTGCCAGAGGCATATCAGAAGAGTTGGAAAATGCCGGAATCGCCTAGCGGAGGCTATGCCATGCGCCAAATTTATGCATCCATGCTGACGGTTGCGGGCTTGCCTCTACCTGAGGGGCGCAGCACCGATGCACCGGCTTTTCTAACTTCGCAAGTCGACTTTGTGCCCGTGCGCAAAGACCATCTTGAAAAGTATGTGCAGAAACGTGCGATTCGAAAAAATGGCCTGCACTACATATTGGATACTCGCAATGGGGAAGAGTTGCTGTTTGACCTCAAGGCTGACCCGCGCATGATGTCGCCACTTCCGCCAGATCATTCCGGCTGGCAATCGATGCGTCTTGCTTTGCAAGAACCAGTTTTTTGGGAGGAGTATTGAGCGCAATCGCGGAGCGGTTGGATGGACCACTTGGTTTGATCCTTGCGCCACTAGGTTGGGTATTTTCCCATCTAGCGAGGGCGCGGGTTTGCGCATTTCAACGTGGGTGGAAGCATGCGGTGAAGCCTCCGCGTCCGACTTTGTCGATTGGGAATATCTCAGCGGGGGGCACCGGAAAAACACCGTTGCTCTTCCACGCTTTAGATTGGTTTGAGCGCCACGAAGCTCGGGTTGGCGTTCTCTCTCGTGGTTACGGGGGTGATGAGGGACGCATGCTGGAGGAGCGCTTTCCGAAGGTTTTGCTGGCAGAGGGTGCCGACCGCGTTTCCGCTATGAACTCCTTACTACAGGAAAAGGAGCCACCCGAGATGTTCCTTCTCGACGACGGTTTTCAGCATCTGCGTTTGCAGCGCGACATCGACATTGTGGTGGTGGATGCACTGCGCCCCTTTGGTCGCTGCTTCCCAGCTGGTATTTTCCGCGAATCGATTCAGGCCTTAAAACGTGCTGATTTGGTGGTTATGTCACGTGCGGAATTTGTCACCGAAGAAGAACGTTTAGCCATCTGGAAACGCGTGCATCAAGTACGCGATGCGGATCATCCATTGCCGCGGGTTGAAGGCGGCGTGGTTGCGCGCGATTTGCGCAACCTGAAAGACGGACGCATCCTTGCACTGCGAGAGATGTCCGGTCAGGAAGTGCAGCTCGCTGCTGGTATTGGGAATCACGATTCGTTTTTACGCCTGGTTCACGCCAAAGGATTGAAGGTTAAGGAATATGCACGTTTAGCTGACCATTACGCGTGGAGTGCGGAAGACGTCGCGCGTCTGGGGGATGCATGTCCTCTCATCGTGACTGAAAAAGACGGCGTGAAACTGCGCCCCTTTGCCGGAGACCATTGCTGGGAGTTACGCGTGGATTGGGCCTTTCGGCTAGGCGAAGAAGCTTGGGAACAATGTCTTGCCGATTTACATTTACCGATTCGGGCGGCGCGGATTGAGCCTTTGTGGGCGGCTCATGACCCGGATGGAAGGGGCGGAGCATGAGTCGCCTGCGCCAGTTGCGAAAACGATTACGTCGACGTTGGAAACGCCAACCTGGAGTGATTCCATGGTTGCTATATCAACCGATGCGCTTGTTCGTTGCGGTTTTGCGGTTGCTACCGAGCACTTGGATGTTTGCCGTGGCCCGCAGTATTGCTCGTCTTGCATGGTGGTCACCTCGCCGCCGACGTGTTGGCCGCTTTCATATCGCGCAGGCCTTCCCAAACCTAAGCCGCGAACAGCGCGATGTCATCCTCAAAAAATCCTGTGGGCAACTCGGTCAGGAGGCTGCCGAGATTCTCGTCTACAGCGAAAAACTGCGTGAAGGTTTTTTGGATCACATCCACTTTGAAAATGGCGCACGCGAGGCTCTAGACTCCTTGAAAGGAAAGGGGGCGGTGTTGGTGCAGGCACACCTCGGAGCCTTTGAGCTCGGTGGCGGAGCGCTTGGCCAGCTTGATATGAATCCGGCTTTCCCCATGCGCATGCCGAATAATTATTACCTCGGACGCGATTTAGTGGAAGGCCGCGCGGGCTGGGGTGTGACCTTGATACCGCGTCAAGGCGCCGTGCGCAAAATGATGGCTCATCTGCGTACGGGCGGTTCGGTGGTCCTTGCCACCGACCAAAATGCGCACCACGCCCCGATTTTTGTGCCTTGGTTTGGCCATTTGGCTGCCACCGAACGTGCAGCGGCTTCCTTAGTACTCAAGCTAGGAGCTCCGTTGCTGGTATTCTGGTGCGTCCGCGGCGACGAAATAGGCCATTGGACCCTTGGCTGCGAAATCATCGAACCGGGTGGCGAACGGGGCAAAGCTTCCGACGCGGCTGTCTTAGCCTTAAATCAACGCATTCATCATTGCCTCGAAGGTGCGATTCGTAAACACCCCGAACAATACCTTTGGATTCACGATCGTTACCGCACTCGCCCTCAAACAGATCACTCGACCTCATGAGTAACTCCCTTCACGAACTTATTCCTGCATTACAGGAGCTCGGGCACCCGCGCATCGCGGTGGTTGGCGATTTCATGTTGGATCGTTATCTCTGGGGCGACGCCGGACGGGTGAGTCCAGAAGCGCCGGTGCCCGTGGTGCATGCGCATCGCGAAGAAGACCGGCTTGGTGGCGCTGGTAACGTGGTTGCAAATTTGGTTGGCCTTGGTGCTCAAGTTTCGTGCTTCGGCGCATTAGGTGACGATGCATCTGCCTCGCTCATGATTGGTGTCTTGCAGCAACTTGGCGCGGAAACGGATGGCATGGAGCGTTGTAGTGATCGTCCAACCATCCAAAAAATCCGAGTCATGGCGCGCAACCAGCAGATGCTGCGTGTGGATCGGGAAGAGAGTCGAGCCTTAAGTGCAGATGCGGAGAAATCCGTTTTGGAATCGCTGTGTGCAGCAAGTTGGGATGCGGTGGTGCTTTCCGACTATGGCAAAGGCACGCTCTCGGAGTCGCTCACCGCTGCCATCTTGCAAGAGGCGAAACGTCGTGCCGTGCCGAGTTTGGTGGATCCAAAACATCGCGACTTTCGGCGTTACCAAGGTGCGACTCTGGTCACCCCAAACCGCTTGGAGGCTGAAGCTGCTGCCGGCTGCAGCTTAGACACCATGGAGAAGCTTGCCGAGCAAGGTGAACGCTTGCGTGCCGATGCTGGATTAGGCGCATTACTGATTACGCTTGGCGCCGAAGGCATGTTTCTGATGCCAGAGGGGGAAGAACCTCTGCATCTGCCTACGGCAGCACGCCAGGTCTACGATGTCACCGGTGCCGGCGATACCGTAATCGCAACCCTCGCGATTGCTCTAGGCCACGGCTATGACTTTGAGTTGGCGGTTCGTTTGGCCAATGCCTCCGCTGGATTAGCGGTTGCTAAAGTTGGCACCACTGCGGTGGGGCGCGAAGAACTTTTGCACATGTTGCGCGCCAGCACTCCGGCGGGGAAAATCCTCGCGGCCAACGATAACGCCGCACTGCAAGCAGCACTCTCCGCATTTCGTCTAGAAGGCCGTCGCATTGTTTTTACCAACGGCTGTTTCGACATCTTGCACGCAGGACATGTGCGTTATCTGCGCGCTGCTCGCGGTTTAGGAGATGTCCTCGTACTGGGACTCAACAGCGACGCCTCGGTTAGCCGCCTCAAGGGGCCAGAGCGTCCGTTTAATGTAATCGAAGACCGCGCCGAAGTTTTGGCGGGATTGGAATGCATCGATTTAGTCGTTGCGTTTGAGCAGGACACTCCAGAGTTACTGATTCAAAGCATCCAGCCAGACATTTTGGTGAAGGGCGCAGACTGGCGCGGAAAAGGCGTTGCCGGCGCTGAGTTTGTCGAGCGCAACGGTGGGGAAGTGCAGTTCATTGACTTGCTTCCTGGCCGCAGCACCACCGGGCTCGCGGATCGTATTCGCAATCGATAGGCGCATTTGTTGATGCTCCACCAGCAGCGACCACCAGTTTGGGTCTTGCCTTGCGGCATAGTTTCGGGCATGGTTTCGGGCTTGCTTGGCGTCGGTGGAGGCTTGGTCGTCAGCCCGGTGCTGTTGCTCAGCGGCCTGCCATTGCGCAAGGCAACGGGGACCGCCCTTGCGGTGATTCCTTTGGTCGCACTGATGGCGGTCATTGCCGACGTCATCACCTTGCCGGGAAACCTACGTGTCGCACTGGCTGCTGCGGTTGCTCTTGGCGGACCGTTTGGGGTACGCATCGGACGCCTAGTGGAAGAGCGTTTACCGGCGAAAACGCTTAGCACTCTTTTTCAGTTGCTTCTTGTACTTACGGCTTTGCGCAGCCTTGGTCTGTGGGGTGATCTTCCAGGAGAAGCACTTGCCGGCGTCGCAGCGGGAAACTTCTGGATGCAACAAGGCTTGGCCGTTTTGCTCGGTGTCATAGCAGGCATTTGCTCGGTGCTGTTTGGTGTAGGAGGAGGCGTTGTGGTGGTTCCGGGCCTCATCTTTTTGGTTGGCGGTGTCGATTTCCGTGCCGCTACCGCCGCGAGTTTGTTGGCGATGGTGCCGACGACTTTGTTTTCGGTTCGCGCGGCGGTGGCGAGTCAACGCGTAGAGAAAGCGTTCATCCCAAAACTCCTCCTCGGGGCAATCCCAGCCTCCGCACTTGCCGTTTGGCTACGCAACGCATGGATGAAACCCCAAATACTCAGCATCCTATTTGGGGTATTCTTGCTTTTTGTGGCCCTGAAGTTGAGCCTTAAGCGCGGTGTTACCGACGGTTCGGGTCCGCGCTCGCCACGTAAATCTTGACTCGGTCACGGCCGGAGTCTTTGGCCCAATACAGCGCGCGGTCGGCTTGCTCTACCAAGTCTAGAAGCTCCGCACGATCGGAACCTTCTGCTGATGCCGTGCCAAAGCTAGCGGTAACCTGCAAGGTCTGCCCCAAGTCGGTGGTAAAACGCATGCTCGCTAATTGCTGCCGGCAACGTTCTGCAACTTCCGCGCACTGAATGATGTCGGCGCCTGGTAATGCGATGAGGAATTCCTCACCACCCCAGCGTCCAACATAGTCACCGCCACGAATGCTAGAGGCGAAGCTTTCAGCCGCGCCTTTCAGCACCAAGTCGCCAACCGGATGGCCATAATTGTCGTTCACGGCTTTAAAGTGATCAATGTCGATCATGATCATGCCCAGCGGCCTACGCTCTCGACGCATGCGGTCTTCATCTAAACGCATCGTGTCGAGCATGGCGCGACGGTTCATCAGTTGGGTTAGCCCATCGGTGCGAGCCAGATGAGTAGCCTCTTCCTTTTGTCGTTGCAACTCAGCTTGTAGCGAAAGAATGCGTTCTCCATTTGCCAAACGAGCTTTGAGCTCGAGATGGTGGAAGGGTTTGGTGATGAAGTCGTTGGCTCCGGCTTGCATGCCGCAAGCAAGATCTTCTGAGCTTTCTTTGCTGGTGAGAAGAATGACGAAGCAAAGGTTTTCACTTCCGGCTTCACTCTCACGGATTTTGGCGCACAGGCCGGGGCCGTCTAGGTTTGGCATCATCCAATCGGTGATAACCATGCGCGCAGAATGCTTTTGATAGAGATCAAAGGCTTCCTTGCCGTCTTTCGCGATAAGGACTTCATGTCCCCAGCCTTCCAGCTGTTTTGCGAGGACACGCCGTCCGACCATTTCGTCGTCTGCGATAAGTATTTTCATGACTCGAGGGAGGAGGTATTGACTTTGCTGCCCCAGACGCGAAGCGCCTCGGTCAGTTGGTCACGAGTAAAGGGTTTAGTCAGGTGATCGTCCATGCCGGCGTCACGGCTACGTTGCCTTTCTTCGGCAGTGGCGTGGGCGGTCAAGGCAAGGATTGGGATTTCTTTGCCATCTGGTAGGGCGCGGATAGCTCGACAAGCATCGTGTCCACCCATGACAGGCATTTGCAGGTCCATCAAGATGAGGTCCGCGCCTTCAGCCTGGAATGCTTGGACTGCTTGTTTACCGTCGGGTTGATGGTTTACCGTATGCCCCATTTTTTCCAACATGCGGCGCACAATCAAAGCATTGGTTGGATGGTCCTCCGCAACTAAGATGCGCAGGCCGGTAACTACTTGCGTTTGCTTTGCAGCAGAGACCGAGTGCTCTTGAGCTTGTTCTATCAGTGCATCCAGCGCCTTGGCATCTGGGGTTCCTTTGAGATAGCAGAAGGGAGACACGCCATTCTCCATGGCATCGGCGGGGGGGGCATCGGTGAACACCGCGGTGCACTGGAAGTGACGCAGGAATGCACTTACCAACTTGGGGTCAGTTTCAAAAGAGGCCTGATCCAGGAACAGGAAGCGGTGGGTTTTTTCCTTGCGGAAACATTCACGGGCGACGTTCCACATTTCAGTGTTGAAGCCGGCGCAATGGGCTTCAGCGCCAGCAACGGACAGGGCTTGGACTAAATTCGTGGAGTTGGAGCCAACCACCACAATATTGCATGGGTTTTGAAGTCGGCTGCGCTCGGCATCGCAGAGTGGGAGAATGGCGCAAAAGACACTACCTTGATCGACTTCGCTGCTGACGGTTAAGCGCCCGCCCATGAGTTCTACCAAGCTTCGCGTGATGGTAAGCCCAAGCCCCGTGCCACCAAAGTTTCGCGTGGTCGACCCATCGGCTTGGGTAAAACTCTCGAAGATTTTCTCCAGGCGGTCGGCGGGAATGCCCACGCCATCGTCGGCGACAGCGAGTGCTAGTTGTGGCAGATTATCTTGATGGGAAAACACGACCTTGGCTGAAACGCGAATCGAACCCTCTGCAGTGAACTTCACCGCATTGCCAAGCAAGTTATGCACAATCTGACGCATGCGATTCGGGTCCCCAAGTAAGGTTTGAGGGAGGCTCGAGTCGTAATCCAGTTTAATCTCGACTTTGGCGCTTCCGCTTAGGCGGTGCAGGTCCAAAGTGTCGTCGAGGACCGTTTTTAGTTTGTAAGGGACATGTTCTATGTCCATTTTCCCAGCTTCAATTTTAGAGAAGTCAAGCAATGCATCGATGAGGTGCAACAAGCTGTGCCCACACCTGCGGGCAGTTTCTAGGCAGTTCCGTTGATCTTCACTTAACTCTGATTCTAGAGCGAGGTCGGTCATGCCAAGAATGCCATTCATTGGAGTCCGAATCTCATGACTGATATTCGCGAGGAACTCTTGTTTGGCAGTATTCGCAGATTCCGCGCGCTTTACCGCAACTTGAAGATTTTTCTTTGCAGCACCAAGATCACTCATGATCTCCGAATTTTGATAGCGGCGAATTAGGGATTGCTGATGGACAAGATTTGCCTTCTTGACCCCGACTCCACAGAAAAGGAAAAATACCGATGCCATCGTTGCAATGGCATAGTCAGGCTGAGGCGCGGTGAACATGCCTACAATCGGAGGAATCAAGAGCAGGGAACTAAACAGAGCGTAACTCTTGAGACGCGCGGAAAGAGTGACCACCGAAGACGCCGTGATTCCGGCAAAGACCATCATGAAGAAGGCTCTTCCGCCATCATCTAAGTCCTGGACTGCAAACAGAAAACCGAGACTCCAGGCAAGCGCGCAGGCCGAGATGGAAAGCGTGTGTAACTGAAGGTCGGTACTGTCGTAGGTCTTCCTTCTCCGGTAGCGTCGGAAGTTGGCCGCACGTGCCATCACTGAGGCCACAATTGCGGTGGCCCATAGGCTTAAGGTGAGCGTCGGAATTTGGCTTCCCTTAAATCCAATCACCACGGCAATGACCAAGAGGTGCCCCACGATCGCACTTTTTTCATTGCGATAAAGGTCAGCAACCAAGGCGTTTTGAACACGTTCTTGATACTGAGGAAAGCGGTCGATTAACCTTTTGTGGCGCATTGTGCGTTGAGAGTATGTGTCGAAACTTACGAGACGAACCTCTTCCGAGTTCCGACAGACCTCTATCGGCCAGTTAGGGCTTAAATCCTGAGTACCCAAGCCCACTTGTTACTCCCGAGGCAGGCCTTGCTAGGGTAAAGGCCATTCCCATCCTGGAGCCCACCTTGTCAATTACCCTATTTTTACTCGCCAATTTGGCGTTCCCTCCTGCTCAGAGCCCGCAATCCGCACAATCGGGGCTCCCGCATCCAACCTTTCCGGTCCTCGGCATCGATGCTGGAGATCTTGAAGCCGGACCGTGGGATGGGCGCCGATGGTGGGCAGCACTGCAACCTTCCTGGAGTAATGGGAACCAGGTTTTACTCGAAGATGCCCTGCGCGAGGCCTTGCTCGAGCGCGTCGCGGCTTCCTTCGATGGGGGTGAAACGGAGCTCGCCAATTGGGTCCAGATGACTGCACCCTCTGCACTCACTTTGAATTATAGAATTATGGTGGATAGTAAGGAAGCTCTTGCCGGACGCGAAAGCGTCCCCATGGGCCGCGCCGTTTCTTTTGGAGATCTCACCCGGAACTCCTGCATCCTTGATTTTGACGTGGAGATTGCGTCTGGGTCCGGCATTTTCGACCCCATTATGGGTACCCAATATTCGGGTTCTTCTTTGGCCCTGCAGATTCTTCCCGTCCCCGGCAAGGGCTGGGTCGCCGAAGTTGGTATGGCACATAGTCGCCGTCTTCCGGGCGAGCCGATTGCCATGAAATATGCTCAGGTTTCGGGGAAGGAGAGATTGATTGAACGGATTGCAGAGGTTGGTGGGCATGGTTTACTGACTCCTCACCAGTCGGTGGCTTTTGAATTACCAAATCTAGGCCCAGGCCGAATCACTCTAGAGCTGATTGCGGATAGCCCGGCCCCATCTGGAGTCATCGTTTTGAGTGAAACTCTTGCATGGGTTGCTTTGCCCAATTTGGCGCACTCGGAGCAATGGGAAACCCTGATGTCCGATTGGGATCAAAAACGTTCCATCTGGTCGAATAGCCAAGGTGATCTGGTATTCGAAGGTGCCGACGCCGCTGAAGCGGCTAAGGCTGCTATGGTTCTGGAACAATCCCAAGTGAATCCAGTGCAGGTACTGTTGGATGTGCAACGCATTCTTGGAGGCGTTGAGGGGGAAGATTCGAGCTTGCATGCGGTGGTGCTCGAAAACACCAATCTTCGTTTTGCACAGGGCACGGTGCGCGATGCTTTGGTGGAATGGGATGTGGAAGTCGCGCAAGTGGCACGCATAGCGGATCCGCGTTTCGTCAATTTATTCTCTGGCTGGAATGGAGATTTACGCGCTCGGCACCGCGCCGATGGGTTATTTGAAGTCGACCTCGATCTCAGCTTTAGCGTGGTGGATGTGTCTATTCATCGAGATATTCGACTTGCCGCAGCAACTTTAGGAGAAAAGGGTTACGACGGCAATGTTCCCGCCAGCCCAGCCCACACCATGGAAGTGGAAACTCCCGAGGTCAAGGAAGTGCGTTTTCACGGCACCTATTTGAGTGATAAAAACGGGCGTATTGTGTTGATTCGTAGTGCGAATTCGGTGCTCGGCGAAGCCGGGCGGCTGCGCATCGAAATCCAGCTCAGCCAGCCCTGAAGCTCCTTACTCAGCATAAGGCGGCTGCTATGCTTGCCGCCCCATGCTGCTGTTCCAACATCCTGCTGCTTTCCTTCTACTTTTTGCCTGCTCTACGCCGTCGGCTCACCCAGAAAACGGAATCAGTGCGGCCATGATCGAGGGCGTCGGGCCTTCCGTGCAGCAAACGCCAACCGGTCCGCCTGAGTTAGAGCTGCCGCGCCAACCCGCACTTTCCCCCGACGCAACTCAGGTTGCGTTTAGTCATCAAGGCGATATCTGGGTTGCCCCGGTGAAGGGGGGGCGTGCAGTGCGGTTGACTGCAAACGATGCCTACGAAGGCCGTCCGAGGTGGTCGCCAGATGGTAGAAGTTTAGCTTTCGTAAGTAATCGTCATGGCAACTGGGATATCTACACCATGCCGGCATGGGGTGGAACGCCTAATCGCATCACTTGGCACTCGGAAGGTGAGCGCCTTTATCAATGGTTGGATGATGATCGTCTCTTGATGGGAGCGCAACGTGACCGACGCTATTCGCGGCGTGATCTTGGTGCATGGATTGCCTATACCGATGGTCGCACGCCAACCGTCATTGGCGATTGGGCCATCATGGCAGCCAGTGTCTCTCAAGATGGCAAAACCATGGTTTATGAACGCGGACATGGTGATCCTTCGCGTCGTGCCTACCGCGGCCCGGCCAATAGTTCCTTATGGACCTATGACATGGAGAGTCACCTGCATAAGCAAATCACTGAATCCGATGGCAATGATTTGGCGCCCATGTTGTCCCCTGATGGCAAGACCACTTACTTTTTATCCGACCGTTCGTGCGCAGGCAACCTCGAGGGCCGCGATTTAGGTTTGTGGAAAATCCCAACCCAAGGTGGCCGTGCGCGTTTGGTTTATCATCCTGGTGGTCGCAGTTTGCGCAATGCGGCTCTTTCCCAGAATGGGAAGGAAATCGTCGCAGAGTTGGATTTAGGGTTGGTGCGCATTGCAACCCAAGATGGATCGGTTCAGGCTTTGCCGGTTTTTGGGAGCATCGACCCTTCCGACCCTGTGGTGCATGACCGCACGGTGACAGGTGGAGCTTCTGGTCTTGCGGTTTCTCCTGATGGTGAAAGCATTGCCTTTGTCGCAGCTGGCGATGTCTATGTCATGCGCAAGCACGAAGACATTAAGCGGTGCGTGCGCGTAACCACCCATCCGGCACCGGACTATGCGCCGCTGTGGATGGAAGACGGGAAGGCGTTATTGTTTATCAGTGAACGCGATGGCAATGCTGAATTCTACCTAGCGAGAGTGCCGGGTACCGAGGATGGGGAAGAAGGTGATACTGCTCAAGAATCCGAATCCGCCGCCGCTGCTGATTCGAAAGACGCGGAGGTTTTGGAAGCGGCCCATGAGGAGCCCATCCCGTTCTACATGTCGCGGGAGTTCGATATTGAGCGCCTTACCAACACCGCAGCGGATGAATCTCAGCCCGGGTTGTCACCGGATGGGAAAACTTTGGCGTGGGTTGTCGGACTAGGCGACCTCGTGGTTGGAGAGCCTAAAACGGCTGAAATCCGTCGCACCTTAGTGAGTGGGTTTGACAGCCCCGATTACGATTGGTCCCCCGACTCGGAGTGGCTGGTTTACGCCGTGTCCGACGACGATTTCAATACCGATGTGTTTTTGCAGCGGGTGAATATTGAAGGCTTGGATGCTTCTGAGCCCGGCGTGTCGCCCTATAACCTAACCGTGCATCCGGACGATGACACTGCGCCACGCTGGTCTCCAGATGGCCGCCACATCCTTTTCACTTCGCGTCGCATGATGTTGGATGAGACCGATGTGTGGATGGTTCATCTGCGCGCAGAGGATCAGGAGATGAATAAGCAAGAGCGCTTAGAGGCAGAGGAGGCCATTAAAAAAGCGCAGAAGGCGAAGAAAGCAAAGAAATCGGAAGCTGCTAAATCTACCTCGACTGGAGAAGTTGATTTTGTCGTGAGCGGGACATGGGAAGGCTTGGTTACTGGACCAGAACCAATCCCCTCCACCGGTTTGCCGCTAACTTTACGTTTGTTGAAAACCGGGAGCGAGATTCAAGGCGAACTTGAGTCGATGCTCTTTTCTTCACCGTGCGAAGCATTAGTGTGGGATGCGGGATCGAATACTTTGACTTTCACTTTGTCGATCCCGAACAGCCCGGGAGCCACCGTAGAACTCAACCTCAATGGCGAAGACATGAGTGGAGTGGCCTTGGTGGATGGACAGGAATACCAAATCGTCGGCTCTAGATCATCAACCTCGAGCGGGTTGGAAGAAGGTGATTTGGAAGTGGAGGATGAAGTCGTTACGGAGGCCGATAGCGATGATGAGGCAAAGCCAGAAGCGGATGAGGCTAAGGATAAAGTGGATGCCGTCATCATCGACTGGACCGATTTGCGTCGTCGCCTAGTGCGTATGACGCGTCGCGAAGGCAATGAATCGGCTCTTGGTTGGAGCGCAGATTCGAAGAAGCTTTACTTCAATGCTCAGACCGGTACCCGTCTCACTAACGGGACCACTGCTGAAACCGGTTTCTTTAGTTTAGAGATTGATGGTGGTAAGGAAGAGAAGGTGGAAAGCAGCACGGTGTTTTCCTTTACTTTATCCGCCAAGGAGTTGTTTTATGTAAAAGGTGGCAAGATTGTCGGCAATGCTGGCAAGGGCAAAACCTACGGTTTCTCGGTGCGTTATCGCGAGGACTTACGCGATGTCCGCGAAGCTGTTATCGGTGAAGTTTGGCGGGCATTGGATCGCAACTTCTATGATCCAAAATTCCACGGCCATGATTGGGCACAATCACTAGTGAAGTGGGGGCCTGCTGCACGCGCTGCAAGCACGCGTGAGGATTACGGTGAAATGGTGAACTGGATGCTCGGCGAAATGAATGCTAGCCATATGGGTTACTACAGTTTCGGTAGCTCTGCGGCGCGAGAAACCGATGCGCCTAGCATGGGCTTGCTCGGGGTGCTTTGGGATGAGGCGTATGGCGGCGCTGGACGTCGGGTGCGCGAGGTAATCGATGGCACTCCTGCCGCACGCACCATCAGCCCACTGCATGCCGGCGACGTGGTCCTTTCGGTCAATGGAGAAAGCTATCTCGCAGGTGATAACTGGTACCGCCTGATGTCGGGCACCGCCGGTCGTCCGACTTTCCTCCAGGTCATGAATGCTGACCAAGAAATACGCGAGGTCAACATCCGCCCGACCTCCTCCATCAACGCAGCCCTCTACCACCGCTTTGAAGACGTTTCCCGCGCTCGTGTGGAAGATGTCTCTGAAGGCCGCTTGGGGTACATTCATATCGAATCGATGAGTACCGGACCTTTGGTCGATTTCGAGCGTGACCTCTTCGCGGCTGGCCACGGTAAAGATGGCCTCATCATCGACGTGCGGGAAAATGGTGGCGGTTGGACCACCGACATGATTCTTGCCATGTTGACGGTGCGCGATCACGCCATCACGATTCCACGCGGTGGTGGCGAAGGATACCCTCAAGGACGTCGCGTTTTTGCGACTTGGAATAAGCCAATTGTGGTGTTGTGCAATGAGAATAGTTACTCCAACGCAGAGATTTTTGCCTGGGCGATTAAAACCTTGAATCGTGGCCCGTTAGTCGGCAAAGCCACCTATGGGGCGGTGATTTCAACCGGAGGCACCAGTTTGATGGATGGATCATTCGTGCGGCTTCCCTTCCGTGGTTGGTATGTGAATGATAAAAATCACACCAATATGGAATTGAATGGGTGCCCAGTGGATTACTCGGTCGAAAACCTGCCTGGAGATGGGGTGATAGGGCTGGACCGTCAGCTTGAAAAAGCCATCGAAGTCGGTCTGAAACAGCTGTAAGCATTGGGATTCTTGGAATTAGACTGCGTTTGCCCTACTCCATGCGTAAAGTAGGGCAGCGGAGACCCCATCAATGAATCCTCAAGAAATAGAAACCGCACAAGCTAGTTCCGGTAATTTTTGGGAGGACTTTTTCTCCTTCCTTAGCGCTGACTCCCTACAAGACTTAATGTCTTGGGAGTTTTGGCTGGTTGTGACCATCGTTTTACTCGCAGGTGAAATCCTAACTTCAGGTTTTTTGCTCGGCGCTTTAACCCCCGGGACCTTGCTCGCTGCAATTTGCGCAGGCCTTGGCTTGAATATGTATGTCCAAGTCGGCGCCTTCATTGTGGGCACCTTCGGCGGTTTATTCCTTTTACGGCCCTTCTTCATGCGCAAGCTCATGGACGGCGGTGTCCCGTCCAATGTGGATGCTCTGGTTGGTAGCTCAGCGGAAGTTACCGAAGCGATTGCTGTTCACGATGCTGGGCGGGTCAAAGTGGTCTCCGAGGAGTGGCGTGCCCGCTCCAGTCAAGAGTTTTCAGCGGGTACCCGCGTGAAAGTTCTTTCCATTGAGGGCAACACTTTGATTGTTGGCCCTGCTGAGTAATCCTGTTCCTCTAATCATCATCCCATGCCTTACGTACTTTTAGGTCTCGTTGCTCTTGTTGTCCTCTTAGCCATTCGAGGGCTCAAGATTATTCGTCAAGCAGAACTCATGCTGGTCGAGCGCCTCGGTAAATACCATCGTACTTTGGAGCCTGGAATCAATATTATCTGGCCCTTCATTGATCGCCCGCGACCGATTTCTTGGCGTATGAAGATTCAAAGTGCACGCGGCGCGGTCTCGCGCACCATCCAAACCAACACGGTTGATTTACGCGAGCAGGTTTTTGACTTTCCAGAGCAAAGTGTAATTACATGCGACAATGTAGTGATTGAAGTCAATGGCTTGCTTTACTACCAGGTAACCGATGCCCGTCGCGCGATTTATGAGGTAGCCAACTTGCCTATGGCTATTGAGAAACTTGCGCAAACCACCCTGCGTAACATCATCGGTGAAATGGAACTGGATACGACCTTGTCGAGCCGCGATGAAATTAACTCCAAAATGCGCGCGGTGTTGGACGATGCTACCGACAAGTGGGGCGTAAAAGTGAATCGCGTGGAGCTGCAAGACATTAGCCCTCCAGCCACCGTGGTGCAGGCCATGGAGAAGCAGATGAAGGCAGAACGTGAGCGTCGTGCGGTGATTTTGGAGGCGGAAGGCGTTAAGGCTTCCCAGATACTTCGCGCACAAGGTCAACGCGATTCAGCCATCGCGGTTGCAGAAGGTGAGCGGCAGAGCCGGATTCTAAAAGCAGAAGGCGAAGCGAAAGGTCTCGATATCGTGCGTGTCGCGCTGCAAGATGTCGACACCGATGCCGCGCAATATCAAATCGCTAAGGCTTACCTCGACACCTTACAGGACATCGGGAAGACTGGCCGCGGAGATAAGACTGTGTTCCTGCCATTCGAAACGGCGAATGTGTTGGGCAGCATCGGTGGTATTCGAGAAATCCTCGGTAGTACTGGCGTAGTAGCATCGGGACCGACGGCAACAATGCCGCCACCGCTGAAGGGTTAACACCTCTAACACCCAAGCTGGTCTGCTAAGTCCGTGAGATCACGGGCTTGGTAGGCCAGCTTTAAATCGGCTGGTGTGGGCTCGTCGTCGCGCTGGACAAAGGCAAGATGGAATCCCAGGCGGCTGGCAGGTACCAAGTCATAAAAGGAGTAAGCGCTGACATGCAATACGTCCTTCGCTTCGCAGTCCAAGAGCCGCAAGGCGGCCTGCCAATGCTTCGCGGCCGGTTTATAGCTCTGAATGGCTTCGGCTGGAACGAGGAGAGGGGCAACCAGCGAGAGGGTCTTTGTCGCTGCGTGGTGGAGGGGTTGCGCATCGCAGTTGCTCAAAAGCCCGATGGTGCAGTGCTTGGCCAATCGTTTCAGGGCGTCGGCACTGTCAGGGAAGGCCGGCCAGTCGGCCTGTGCTCGACTGAATGACTGGCAGGAGGCTGCAGACAGCTCGATTTGGAGCACCTTTTGTACCGCATAGCGGATGGAATCACTCAGTATTTGGTGGTATGCCCGCCAGGGGCCGGCCTGAATGCGTCGCTCTTCCTCCATACGCTCTACTTCGAGAGCGTCGAAGCGGTCCTCGAAGCCTTGAAGTTCCGCAAGGGCCTGCAGACTAATTTGTTGTCCGCGCCGCCAATCGGTTAACGTTCCGAAGCAATCAAACGTAAGGGCTCTGTAGGGGAAGTCTCGCATCTCAGGTTGATTCTAGGGGCCGTAACAGCGAAGATTCCATCCGGCGCATTTCTTTGCGTCCTCTACCTACCATCATGCCCAAAACTCCTGCCGTCGTCGTCCGCGGCCTCGAAGTAAAACTTGGAGGGAAGCCCATCCTTAAAGGGGTGGATATGGAGGTCTATCCCGGTGACCTGTTTGGCCTGCTCGGACGTAATGGTGCTGGAAAGACCACTGCTATGCGTTGTCTGCTTGGCTACCTGCCGTACCAAGGTGGACATTGCTCCATGTTTGGGGTGTCGAGTGAGGCGGTGCATAAGATTGAGCAGCCGTATGGAGTCGCCTTAGATCCTCCGGGCATGGACGACACCCTAACCCTGCGGCAAAACTTGGAGGTGGCGATGATTCGCGGTGGAATCCAAGGTGGTCGGGGAGTTGAAGAGGTCTTGGATTTAGTCGGATTGAAGCATCGTCAACATAATCGTGGAGATCGTCTCTCTCATGGTCAAGGCCGACGTGCTGCTGTTGCGCGCGCATTGCTTGGCAGCCCCGAACTTTTGGTTTTGGATGAGCCTTTGTCTGGTCTAGATCCAGAAGGCGTGGAACGAATGTTGAGTTTGTTCCGAACTTTGGCACAAGATCAAGGCGTCACCGTAGTGTTGTCGAGCCATCATTTGAGAGAAGTCGAGCACGTCTGCAATCGTGTTGGGATGATTGAAGATGGGCGTACTTTGTTGCAAGGGGAAACCGACGCTCTCTTGACCCAAGCCGGCGATGGCTTGCTAATTCGTGCGCAAAGAGAAGACCGCGTGCGCGAAGTGCTTTCTAAGTTACAGGGTGTCGATAGTGCGCCACGTTCGGTTGATGGCCAGCTACAGGTGCGCATTCAACCTGACTTCGATACCGTTGCGGCATTGGTGAAGATGGTAGAAAGTGGTGCCGGGGTGGAAGAGTTCTCACGCCAAAGAGCGGGCTTAGTGGATGTTTTCCATCAAGCACTGGAGTCCTTGGAGGCGGTGTCATGATGGGGTTCTGGCGCGCCTTCCAGGGGGAGATTTACCTGCTACGCAAGCGACGTACCGTGCGCTGGGTACACTTTGGAGTCTTCCTAGTGGCAGTTCTTTTTGTAGCGGGTTCGCGGCTCAAGCTGGGAATTATGATGGCCGCTGGTTCTGGTGGCCCCACCGAAGTCGGAGCATGGAACTTTTGGCCCCAGTTTGCTGAAGGCACCCGGGCGGGGCTGTACCTAGTTGAGATTTCTATTCTGCTTCTTCTCGCAGGAGGGCTACCCAGGGAGATTCGCTCCGGCTCCATCCGCGATCCACTTTCGCGACGGATTTCACGCAACGCCTATACCGCTGCGCGTTGTTTGATTGGGCTGATCCTGCCTCTCAGCCTCTACCTTTTTGCATTGCTGGGCGCCGCGCTTGCTGCATCGGTGTTGTTTGACGCTGGCGACATTATGGAAGATGGCGAAGTCCTTCTTTCCATCGTTGATGATCAAGTCGCTTTCCATCTTTATCGCTCTATGTTACATGCGGTACCACCGTTGTTAGCGCTGGGATTATTCAGCGTATGGATGTCCACTGCCTTCCGCACTGGTGTTGCGGCAGTTGGCGTGGGCCTTGGCGTCATCCTGGCGCCAACTTTGCTGCACAGTGTTTTAGGTGATCGTGCGCCTTGGTTGTTCACCGATCTTCTGCCTGCACTAGGCCCAGATTCTTATCTGCAACGCACCGCTGGCTTCGCTGCTGGTTATGCTGATGCCTACCCATACGAGTTTGATGAAGTCGTCAAGCTCGGTTGGTTCACTCCTTGGCCGGCCTTCCTAATTGCTGGAGCTGGTGCCATCCTGATGTTTCGACGCAAACCTGTATGACCTCGAATCGCATACTTGCGGTAGCGCTTTTGGGCGTAGCCAGCTGTTCCTTTACGCTTGAGCCTTTGCCCTTGCCGCCCTCGTTTCAGGCTTTATCATCAGCGCTGGAAGATGCGCCCTTGCAACGTGCTTTTCTTGGCCTCAGCACCGAACTGAATCAGCCCGAAGACGTATTCTCGCTGGAAATGCCTCCTGGCGTACGCATCATTGCCCTCGAGTCAGGGAGTCCAGCAGAAAAAGCTGGTGTTGTCGTCGGTGACATCTTGTTGCGCTTCGATGGCAAGGCGACAGACGACCCGCAGCGCTTACAATCCTTACTCGATGGCATCAGCAGCGCGCGCAGCGTGGTATTGCGTTTGCAGCGTGGGGCCGAGGTCATTGAGACGGATGCCACGCTGGTGATGCAAGACACTCGACAGGTGCGGTATCTTTACCACGTGGATCGCGGTTTTTTGCGGGCAGCCTTCCGCGACAATGCAGATGGCTTGCCCCAGGTCGTTGAGTTGGCAGAGGAAAGCCCCCTAGCTAAAGGTGGTGTGCGCCCTGGCGATGTGGTGTTGCAGTTTCAGGGTGAAGACCCTGGTTCTTCTGCAGAGATGATTCGCCGCGCGCAACTTAGTTTACACCCCGGTGATCCGATTGCTTTGTACGTGGTTGGCCCACGTGGATCGCGTCGTGCAATCGAAATCGAGGCATGGGACCCTGGCACTGCATTAACTCAAGTTGGGCTTTGGCCTTTGTTTATGTGGGAACGTGAAATCGGTAATGACCGCGGCGAGTTTCGACTTGGGCGCCTAATTATCACCGACCTTTTTCGTTATTCTCGCGATGGTGAAGAGCGCGAGTATTCCATTCTTAGCTTGCTCTCGTGGGAAACCGGCGAGCTTGTCCTCGAAAATTCCTTAGCGTCTAGCATGGAGTCACAACCATGATCCTTAGCCTTGTATTTGCCTTAATGCAAGATGTGGGGCACCTAGTCTCCTTTGTACAACCTTCTGGCAGCTTGTTGGATGCGCGCACTTTCGGCGATTACGATGGCGATGGCGATTTGGACTTATTCCAAGCCGTGTTGGCTAAGAGCGGCAAGCGTTACATCGATGTCCATTTCCAGAAAGACGGCCAGGCCTTTTCTGCTGCACCCGATTTGCACCTGGAAATGTCGCCGCAGTTAGTGGCTTGGAATGTAGGCGACTTTCTTTCTGGAGAGGGGGAGGAGGGAGTCGAAATTTTGTTACTGGCAAGTCGAGGGGCTTACATCCGTCAGCATTCCGGTCGCTTAAAACGTTTTAGCCAAGCACCCATTTCGATGCTCCTGGATATGCCTTCGAGCCAGGAATTGCCGTTATGGAATCCGGTTGCTGACATCGATGGCGATGGCAAGCCAGAGGTCGTGGTCGCCACTGGGGATGGCTTTCGGATTTTGGACGATGACGGTAGTACCGTCGGTGAAATCCGCGTCGGGGTGACCGATGACCGTGCACCAGTCGCCACCGGAAACTATTTGGGCGGCCTTATCCACACTACGATTGGCAGCCAAGAGCTTGGAACCCTGTTTGTGCCCAATGAGGATTTGGGGGTGATTGCGCGCCCGCCCGCGCTGTTCACGGCTAATTATTTGCCATCGCCAGTGTGGGCCGATGTTGATGGTGATGGCCTGCTTGATCTCACTTATCTACGCAAGAACAAGCTAAGTTTGTTTATTCAAAATGCGGAAGGAAAATTCCCGAAGAAGGCATCGCAAGTGATTGAGCTGCCCGACAACGGTGAGGCTGATTTTGAACAAGTGGAGTGGATGGACCTCGGTGGAGGCCCAGCCGCAGATTTACTCTTCGTCCGCAGTAGTGCTGATTTCTTAAAGCAATCGCGTCCATGGCAGGTCCGTTTCTATCTTGATCCAGCGCAAAAGGAGAATCTTGAGTATGCCGACGCCTTCCTCAAGGTTAGCTCCACCTTTTTGTGGGTATTCGCGAAAGACCTCAATGCTGATGGACGTAAGGATATCTGTCTATCCAATTGGAAACTGGATCTCGGGCTTTTGGGTCAAGGCGCTCCGCAGGTGCAACATGACATCAATGGCTTTCTGGCCGATAAAAATGGGTGGGCCAATCGTCCAGCCTTTGTGTGGACGCGCACTTATAAGGTCGAGGACTTTGATTCCTTCATTACCTTGGATTCTTTCGTGGATGACCTCACCGGCGATGGCCAACCCGATTTTTTGGAGCGATCGAAATCGGGCAATCTAGAAGTGCGTCGCTTTGTGGGGACTGAGACTAAGGTGCAGGTCGATGATGAGATCGTCGCCGAAATTCCGATTCAAGCTTTGCAAGCCTCCGTTGATGTGCAAGATTTAAACGCTGATGGCATTGGTGACTTCATCATTCAACGCGATGGCAATCTCGAAATCCACCTTTCTTACCGCCGATGATTAGCACCCTTCTACTCGCGTTTTGTCTTCAAGCACCCGCAGCGATTGAAGGTCTTAGCGCTCAAGACTTAATTCCTCTAGATTTTGGTAAGCCGTTTTCTCACATGGCGATTGCGAGTCTGGATGGAACCAAGGTGGGCCATATGCTTGCGATTGAAAAGAACGAGGTGCGTTTGCTGGAGGGCGATGTACACCCAACCCTGGAACTGCCTGGTGAGGCCACTTTGTGGACCATGGCGGACCTCGATGGCAATGGGCTAGAAGAGTTGATCGTTCTCGTCGATGGCAAGGAGTTGCGGCGCCTGAATCTAGTAGGGGATGTTTTTTCGCTTTCTGAACCGTTGCTCGATGGATTACGCGGTGTGCCTCCACGCGGATGTCATGCTGGATCTTTTTTGCGTGACTTAGACCAAGATGGGCATCCGGATTTGCTTTTGCCTATGGGGGATCGTTTGCAGTTGTGGATGGGTGAAGGCGACACCTTCACCGCAGGACCTGATTTAGGTTCGATCTCTCGTTTGGAACTGCGCACGGATCGTGGGCTCATGGGCAAGGTTGGCCGAAAACTTGTGGTGCCACAATTGCTGCCGGAAGACATCAGTGGTGACGGGCGCCCAGACCTCACGGTGAGTGATGGCTTGCAAATTCGGCAGTTTGTACTTGGGGACTCAGGGTTTCCAAGTGAACCGACCCGGAGCCTAGACCTCTCTCGTTTTCGCGCCGACATGAATGATTTTGGCGTCGACCTTGGCAACCTAACCAGCTCGATTCGATACCTGGTGCAGGACAAGTGGGCGGATCTCAATGGCGATGGCGCGATGGATTTACTAATCCTTGCGGATGGCCGCATTCGTGTTTTCCTCGGTGGTGAAGATGGTGTCGACCTCGCGCGTGAGCGCACCCGACTGAAAGTGCGCGGGAATGTGTTTTACATTTACCCAGCGCGCATCGATAACGACAATATCCCCGACTTGGTGTTGGTGCGGGTCGAAGATTTGGGACTCGGTAAGCTTTTACGTGCAGCCTTGTTTTCTTGGGAGATCGAGTTCGATTTTTTGGTTTTCCGCGGCAAGGGTGACGGCGATTTTGAAAAACGGCCTTTTCGCGAACGCTCAGCGAATTTAAAGGGTGATTCTCTGGTTTCTACTTACAAAGGCGAAAAAGACCAGTTTAATAGTTTGCGCCAGAATGTTGTGCGCATGTGTGATTACGACGGCGATGGCATCCGCACAGACTTGGTCACTCTTGGTGCTGGAGGACGGCTACAGGTGTGGCTAAACCTAGTTTCCGATGAGTCGGTCCTGCACGGAGCGATCGAGAAGTTTCTTCAGCAAACTCTCGCTGGGGATGGTGACCTTGATGTCGGAATATCCACTCTCACCCAGTGGACTCTTGGCCGTACTTCTGCCATGACCTCCATGACTCATGGGATTGAGCCGGACTTAGATATTCGTCTTGAAAACTGGGCGGAACCCCACGCCCTAACCATCCGCGATTTGGATGGCGACGGGCGTGAGGAAGTTTTGGCCGTGCGCCTGGTCTCTCCCGACAAAGGCGAGAAAAGCCTGGTCGGGTATTTGCTGCGCTTCTAGTCGAGTTGTGTCCACAAGGCCTTGAGATAGCGGCCTTCGGGGAAGTCGATACGTACTGGGTGGTCTGGACCGGCTCCCGTTTCCCGCAGTACACGAATGGTGCGCAAACGCGCCGCGCGGCGGATGATTTCCTGAAAGGTGAGTGGTTCAAGGAGGCCGCTGCAGGAACAACTGATGAAGAAACCGCCATCCTTCACCAAAGGAATCGCAAGCTTGTTGATGTCGTTGTACTTCGCTTTTCCCTCTTCAAAGTCACGCCGGCTGCGAATGAACTTTGGCGGGTCCACGATCACAATGTCGAATTGCTTGCCGTTGTTGGCTAGCGTACGCAAGTAGCTGAATGCATCGGCATGGGTGAACTTGATGTTCTTCAGATGATTGATGTTCGCATTGCGCTTGGCTTGCTCAATTGCTTTCTCATCCAGGTCGATACCGCGCACCTCACTTGCGCCAGCAGCAGCGGCATTCAGAGAGAAGCCTCCGGTGTAAGAACAAACGTCCAGCACCGAGGGTGGGTTGCCCGCATCCGCCAATCGCTTGACTAAGGCTGCAAGGCGTGCGCGGTTTTCACGTTGGTCACAGAAGAAGCCGGTCTTATGGCCTTCCGCCTGGAACACTTCATAGGTGATGGCGCCTTCTTCAAACTGAAAGCGTGGCGGACAGCCTGCCGAGCGCTTTTCAAAGGGGATTCCACCTTCGGCTCGCGCTGCTGTTTCATCGTAGACCACACGGTGCTCTTTGGTGCCAAGTACCTCGTGGAAGGTCGGAAGCACCAATTCGAAGATATCCGCCATGGGCTCGGAGTAAGCCTCGGCGACTAGAAGCTCTCCGTAACGGTCCATGGTTAGCGCTGGGAAATCATCGCCTTCTGCGTGCAGGATACGACAAACTTCATTTGGAATGTCAGGGTCTGCTATGCGGCGTTCTGCAGCAGCACGCGCGCGCTCATGCCAGAATTCTTCCGTTGGCTCGGAATTGTCACGCGTGACCAAGCGCACCGCAATGCGCGAGTGCGGGTGAAAAAAACCCCAACCGCGGAAGTCTTGGTACTGGTCATATACAGCAACCATAGTGCCAGCCTTATGCCGCGCGGAAGTGCGGTCGACATCGCCGGACCAAACGCGGGGGCCACGCATCGGACCACGCAAAGTCACCCACGGCTCCATGCGTTCGACTGTACGGCCGGATTCACGCTCCTTGTCGCGACGCCATTGGCCGCCACCACTGCGTCCGGAGGATTCATGGCCACGTGCACCATGTCCCCCACGGTCGTCGCGGCCGTAGTTACGGCGCCCGTCATTGCGGTCATCATCATCGCTGTCGCGGTCGCTGCGGTGGGTGTCGTCGGAGTCACGGCCGCCGCCGCGATATGAATCTCGTCCGCCACGATCATCGCGGCGAGAATCACGTTGTCCGCCATCTTGACGAGAATCGCGGTTGCCGCTGCCGGCGTTGTCCCAAGGGCTAGCCATGTTTATTTACCTCCGAGCTTTTTGAATTTCTCGAATTGAGTTTTATTCAGCGGCATCACGGAAAGCCGGGTTTGTTTGACTAGGGCTGATTCGGCCAAGGTTTTGTCGGCGCGTACTGTGGCCAAAGTCACGGGTTCTGCAAATGCGATTTGCACTTCAAGGTCCACCGCGGTCCAGTCACCATCGGTGGCAGTCGGGTCTGGATAACCTTCACCAATTACTTTGGCCGTGCCCATCGCGGACTTGAGCTTTCCCGAGTGGTAGAACACCACGCCGTCGCCCTTTTTCATTAAGCGAAGGTTGTTGCGCGCCTGATAATTACGCACGCCATCCCAACAGGTGCTGCCATCTTTGAGGAACATCTCAAAGGTGTATTTCGTGGGTTCTTCCTTTACCAGCCAGTATGCCATGGGGGGAATTCTAACCGCGTCGCGGGGGCTTAAGTAGGCGGGAGAGATAGACTAAGCATCATGGGTGAACGCCTAGCCGATTACGACCGTTTGAAGCTCGAAGAGCTCAATTACAACAGCTACCTGAAGATTCCGGAGCTGACTTCGCTGCAGGAATTGCGTAGTGATCCGGTGCACCACGATGAAATGTTTTTCATCGTCATCCACCAGAGTTTTGAGCTCTGGTTTAAGGAGATGCTCCACGAAGCCGGTCTTATGGTCCAGTGCTTTGAAAAAGGAGACATCGCCCACTCGCTGAAGGTTCTAAAGCGCATTCAGGCCATTTTGACCTGCCTGACGCAGCAGATTCAGCTGCTCGGCACGCTAACCCCAGAGGAGTTTGCTGGCTTTCGTGAGGCCTTAGGTACAGGCAGCGGCTTTCAGTCGGTACAGTTTCGTGAAATGGAATTCGTCTGTGGTCAGCGGGATCCTTGGTTCTTCCAGTTTTTTGAGAATCAGCCGGATGAACTCGCCCGCTTGAGAGCACGCTTTGAGGCTCCAAGCCTGTATGATTTTTTCCTGCGCGCCATGGCGCGGGAGGGATATGCCGTCCCCCAAGCCATTCTGGAACGGGATTTGTCGGAGACCCACAGCATGAACGATGAACTCGTCATCGTTTTTCGCGATCTCTACCAGAACCCTGGAAATAACTATCACTGGGTACTCGCCTGCGAAGCCCTTCTCGATCTCGACACCATGTGGTCAAACTTCCGCTCCGCGCACATCCTGATGGTATCGCGCACGATTGGCGGCAAGAAGGGCACTGGCGGGTCTAGTGGCGTCCCATTCCTGGAATCGCGTCTGCCGCTGCGCTTTTTCCCCGAGTTATGGGAAATGCGGAATGCCGAATGGAACACCAATAAGTAAAACCGTGACACTCTCTCAATCTCTTAACGGCAAGCACGCATTGGTGTGTGGTGCAAGCTCTGGCATCGGACGTGAAATCGCCTTAGCCATGGCGGCGCAAGGTGCCCGTTTGTCCTTTTTTGCTCGTTCCGCCGAAAAGTTAACCGTGCTTGCTGAAGAGTGCCTCGCTGTAGGCGCCGAAACAGCTGTCGGTTTCCCTGTCGATCTCGAAGATGCCGACGCCCTCGCCTCCGCCACTGCCAGCGTCTTGCAGCAGGCAGGTCCGGTACACATTCTGATTAACAATAGTGGTGGGCCTCCTGGGGGGCCTTTGCTGAACGCTTTCGTGGAGGACTTCCTTGCGCCTTTGCGCCGGCATTTGTTTGCCGCACATTATTTGGTGCAGCAGCTTGTCGCCGGGATGCAGGAAGAGGGATACGGTCGTATTCTCAATATTATTTCGACTTCCGTGAAAGAGCCGATTGCTGGATTAGGCGTTTCCAACACGGTGCGTGGGGCGGTTGCGGCATGGGCTAAAACTTTGTCCAAGGAGTTGCCTACTTGCGTCACCATTAACAATCTCTTACCCGGTTTTACTGCTACCGACCGATTGGATTCCTTGCGTGAAACCGTCGCCGGGCGTCAGGGGATTTCGGCCGACGAAGTCGAAGCCAACTGGCTGGCCACCGTGCCTGCCGGACGCTTAGGCGATCCGCGAGAACTCGCCGCGCTTGCTGCATTTCTCGCCAGCCCAGCAGGTGCCTTTGTGCGTGGCCAATCGATTGCGGTCGACGGAGGCCGCCTCAACGGAATCTAGACCCCATCATGCATTTCGACGTCTTCTTCTCCATTTGCCAAACACCGGTTGCGGGGTACGCCCCCGATGAAGCGACCATGTTTCGCAACTTCTTTGACCAGGTGAAGGTTGCCGACGACTTGGGCTACGAATGTGCATGGATCGCGGAGTCGCACCTCTCCACCGAAGTGCAGAAGACCAACCGTCGCCCGGTGGTGCCTCACTTTCAGGGCGAGGTCGGGCTCAACGTCGATATCACCCAGTTGGCGCACAAGGTTTTTGCAACCACCAAAAATATCGAGGTGGGAGCTGCAGTGATGAACATCGTGTGTAACGGTGGCCCGATTGCTGCCGCAGAGCGTTTGGCCTGTTTCTGCGCTCTGCACGGTCTCGACCCCAAGGAAACCCGCCGTTTGCGCATTGGATTTTCCATGGGACGCTTTGAGTTCATGAACCGCGCCTATGCTGTGGATTACCGCGATGCCATCGAAGAAGCTGCATGGCCGGCGTACAAAGGCCAGATGTTCCGTGAGGCTTGCGAGGTATTCCTGCGGCTACTCCGCGGCGATGTCCTCGATAGCACGCAAACTCCAGATACTGTGCTGACTCGTGCAAACTTCCGTTCCGATGAGGATTGGAACCGCGTGCAGGAAGCGTGGAAGACTGTCCACGGCGAGGATGCGCCCGACGCCATCCTATTCGCAAAACGCTGGCCTTTTGAATCCATTAAATTGATCCCGCAGGAGTGGCGGCGCGAGTTGTTGGACTTGATTGTGGGCTCGCATGATCCCGCATTGCAAGAACAGTTGAATGCAATTGCCCCGGTGAAGGTGTTCAACCTTTCGATTACTTCCGAGGAGATCATTCATAAAACGCACGAGCGTTTAGCCACCACCTATCACCAAGATGGGGGCGCTTGGCGGCGTGAATACATGCCGCGCACGGTGATGGTATTCCTCAATAACGAGGAAGGATTAAGTGGAGCGGAACAATCAGCCGCGGCTTCCAAAGAGGCTGAAGCGGCACTCTCGGAATACTGGAATGCCTTGGAGGGTACGCTAGACCCGAAAAAAGTCGCCGCTGCCACCGAAAACGCTTTGGTCGGAAATGCGCAGGAAATTGCGCAGCAAGTGCAAGAGCGCTTCCACGCGGATGATCGCCTCATGTTGTGGTTCGATTTCTATAACCATGATTCGGCTCGGGTGATGCGCAACATGGAAGCCTTTCAGCGCGTTGTGATTCCTGCCGTAGAAGGAGCAGCAAAGTGAGTGCTCCTTCCGGTAAACCTGCACGCCCACGCGATGCCATGTATCCACCTTCCCCGTTGGGCGTGAAGGAGGAGGGCGTGCCGACCGGGCGCGATGTCGAATGGGAACCGCTGGTCGACTTCCGCCGCGCCGGTGTTTCCGAAACCACTATTCATGGTGCGGTGGCATGGGCCCACGGGGACGAGGTCTTCCATAGCTTTGGCGGCAACGTTCTGTGTTATGGGCGCTCGATGATGAAACCATTGATGATGAAGGTATTCACTCAAGAGTTGGAAGCCGATTTGGATTGGCGTCAGCGCGCGATTGCGGTTGCCTCACACAACGGCGATGCGCAGCACGTGGAAGCGGCGCAGTCCATCCTTGCGGAAAAGGATTGGGGACTGATGCAGACGCCCCTGGATGTGCCCTTGGTGCAGTTTGGGCGCCAAGTCCGGCGTCCACGTCGGTGGTTTCACACCTGCAGTGGTGAACATTCCGCATTGATCCGTGGGTGCCAACTCAAGGGTTGGGAAGAGGTCGGTTATCTCTTGCCGCAACACCCATTCTTCCACGCCTACGTGGAGCAAATCCGTCGTTATCTCGGCAGTGACTGGCGCCCTCTGCGTGTGGCGCGCGACGGTTGTGGATTACCAACTTTATCCAACACGGTGGTCGAGCTTGCACAGCTTTACGCTGGACTCGCGCGCGACCGTGATGAAGATTGGATTTGGGAAGCCATGCAGCGCTATCCCGATTTGGTTGGTGGCTTCAATCGCCTGGATTCCACCATCTTGAAATCAGGCAAAGGTCTGGTGCTGGCGAAAGAGGGCGCCGATGGCCTGCTTGGTCTTTCCATCGTGCATCCGGATTACCCCAAGGGGCTTGGCATCGTGGTGAAAATCGCACACGGCTGGAATTCGCAAGCCACTTGGTACATCGCACGTGGCTTGCTTGGTGTTCTTGGAATCGAGTTGCGCAACCCCTACGCATTGCATCGTCAGAAAGCCTTTTTGGTGCCAGGAATGGTGCCCGAATCCATGCTCGGTAAACTTGCCGAGATTCCAACTTGGGATGAATGGGATCCCGACCGTGAACGTTACGACTTCGATTGGGAGCCTTACCTATGAGCAGAACCACTGATAACTGGATTGATGGAGCGATGGCTGCGCCGGAGAGCGGTGCTTACTTGGACAACATCGATCCGAAAACTGGAACCGTGTGCGGCAAGATTGCGCGCAGTGGTGCCGCCGACGTCGAGCGTGCGGTTACAGCAGCAGCAGCAGCTCCGCGCTTGTCTGTAAACGACCGCAGTGCATTGTTGATTGCGGTTGCCGATGCCGTCGCCAAGCGAATTCCAGAGTTTGCAGCTGCCGAAGCGGAAGATAGTGGCAAAACCTTGGCTGCAACCACCAACGGCGACATCCCTCGGGCTTTAGATAACTTGCGCTACTTTGCCGCCGCAGTGCGTAGTGATCAAACTGCTTGCCATCAAATGGAAGATGGTTTGAACTACACATTACGGCAGCCTTTGGGGGTGATTGCAGCGATTACCCCGTGGAATTTCCCACTACACCTATTTACTTGGAAGCTTGCGCCGGCCATCGCCATGGGCAATGCCGTGGTGGCAAAACCAAGCGAGATGACCCCGTCTACCGCCACCATGTTCGCCGAGGTGTTTTCCGAAGTCGGCGCACCGAACGGTTTATTGAACGTGGTGCATGGCCTTGGTGCGGAAGCGGGGGAGCCGTTGGTGACCGATCCCCGTATCAAGGCAGTCTCTTTCACGGGTGGAACTGCTACTGGGAAACGTATTGCTAGCCAAGCTGCGCCATTGCTGAAAAAGGTGAGCCTTGAGCTCGGTGGCAAAAACCCAAGCTTAGTTTTTGCCGACTGCGATGTACACAAAGCAGCTGCTGGTGTGGCACGTGCCGCTTTCTTCAACACTGGGCAAGTTTGCCTTTGCGGTTCGCGCCTTTTGGTGGAGGCTTCGATTCACGACGATTTTGTGGAAGCCCTGAAACAGCAAGTTGAGAGCGGGGATTGGACTCCCGGTGGCTCCATGGGGTCGTTGATCTCCTTTGAACACCGTGAAAAGGTTGCCTCCTACGTCGACCTTGCGCGGCAAGAAGGTGGCACGGTTGTTTTTGGCGGCCATAAGGTTGGCCCTGAAGGCGGTGCTTTTTTTGAACCGACACTGATCACTGGTTTGCCCATCGATTGTCGTACAGCTACCGAGGAAATCTTTGGGCCGGTGGTTACGGTACACCCTTTCAGCACTGAAGCCGAGGCCTTGTCGATGGCGAACGCCGTGGACTATGGACTAGCATCTTCCATTTGGACTCAGGACATCACTCGCGCGCACCGTCTTGCCGCCGATATTGAGTCTGGCATGGTGTGGATTAACACTTGGAATAAACGCGACTTCCGGGTGCCCTTCGGTGGCATGAAACAAAGTGGCGTCGGCCGGGAAGGTGGACGCTACGCCATGGAGTTCTTCTCGCAAGACCGCAACATCTGCATTCAACTTTGATCATGAATGAGCCAGGAAGAATCGTTACCGGATGCCTTGCCCCGCATCCACCACACCTCGTATACGCTTCGAATCCAGAGCAAAATGAGCCCAGGTCGAGTGGCGCTGGAGCCTGGAAACCGTTGTTGGATGGCTACGCGCGGCTACGTGAGAGCATTCAAAACCGTGAGTACGATGTCATCATTGTGCATACCCCGCACTGGAAGACCACGGTCGGGCACCATCTTTTGGGGGTGCCCCATTTCGAAGGACTGTCGGTAGATCCAATCTTCCCCAATCTGTTCCGTTTTCATTTCGACCTGAATGTCGATGTGGATCTCGCTGAGGCCATTTGCGCCGAGGCCGAAACCGAAGGCCTGGTGATGGGCATGATGCGTAACCCCGAGTTTCGGGTGGACTATGGAACCATCACCTCGAGCTACTTGGTGCGCCCAGAATTCGATTTGCCGATTGTGGCGATTAGTTCGGCGCGGACCTATTTCGACTACAGCGATGAAGCCGGCGAACGGGAAATGCTTGCGCTTGGTGCTGCAACCAAACGTGCGGTGGAGAAGTCCGGCAAGAAAGCCTTGTTGCTTGCAAGTTGCTCCTTGAGCCATCGGCACTTCACCGATGAGCCGTCGGATCCGGAAGACCCAAGTTTTGAAGGCATCTATAACGCCAATCAAGGCAAGTGGGACCGCCACATGATGGCCATGATGGAGGCAGGGGACACCGCCCGATTGCTTGAGGAAATGCCAGACTTTATTGCCCAAGCGATTTCAGAATGTCGCGATGGCAGCCTTACATGGATGCTTGCCGCTATGGATATGCCAACCATCCCCGCAAAGATTCATGGTTATGGAACGGTGATTGGAACCGGCAATGCGGTCGTGGAGTGGGATTTAGAAGGCGCAGAGGTGAAGGCATGAGCGAAGGCTATGTTGTAGGTGCCTACTTGGTGCCAAATCAGCCGCTGCCTCTCCTGGCGCCGGAACAATCCCCTGCGTGGCAGTCCTTGCATGATTCCTACGCTAAGGTACGTGAGGAAATAGAAGCCTCGGAAGCCGATTTGATTCTCATTTTCAGCACGCGTTGGGTGAGCATCATTGGACATCAAATGCAGGCTGATCCAGAGCCTGATTTCTGGGTCGTGGACGAAGACTTTCATCAGTTTGGCAGCCTGCACTACAAGCTTAAGATTGATGCCGGTTTCGCCAGCCTTTACCGCGATTGTGCCCAAGCGCGTGGCTTGGAAGCGCGCACTGTGGCTTACCAAGGGTTCCCCATCGATGTCGGCAGCATCACGGCCTTAAAGCTGCTTAACCCCGACAACCGCATCCCTGCAGGCATCGTTTCTTGCAATGTGTATTCCGACCGCGCCGAAACTTTGGTGCTTGGAAAGGCTGCTGCCGATGCGATTAAAAAGAGTGGACGCAAAGTTATTCTGCTCGGAGTTTCTGCATTGTCCAATCGCATGTTTACGGAGTGGATTGATCCAAAAGAGGACCACATTCATTCATTGAAGGACGATGAATGGAATCGCAAAATCCTAGAACTGCTAGGTGAAGGGCGTTTGGAAGATGTTTCGCAACTCTCTCGCGAGTTTAGCCGCCAGGCGAATGGCGATTCCAAGATGAAGGCGATTTGGTGGATGGCGTCTGCGATGGGCCAAAGCAATGACTATCGCGGCACGGTGTTTGACTATCAGCCGGTTTGGGGGACGGGCGCGGCACTCGTTGGATTAACTCCTGCCACCAAACTCGGCGGCGGCTTGGAGTACGATGAAGACGACACTGAGTATTACCGCGGGGATCGCAATGTCCTTGCTAGCGTCAAGAAAGAAGAGGTAAATCCATCATGAGCCATCCCATCCGCACTCATAAAGCGCCTGATCCAGTCGGTGCCTACCCACACGCCCGACGCCACGGCGACCTCCTCTTTCTTTCTGGAGTAGGGCCGCGCCAAGCTGGCACCAATGCTATCCCGGGTGGCCCCATCCACGACGCGGATGGCAATCCCAACGATTACGATATCCAAGCTCAAACCGAAGCCGTCATCGCCAACGTGAAAGCGGTGCTCGAAGCTTGCGGTGCGACCTTAGATGATGTTCTAGATGTCACCGTCTATCTGATTGACATGGACCGTGACTTCAAAGGTTACAATAAGGTCTACGCGAAGCACTTCACCACGGTTCAGGCTGCACGTACCACCTTGGCGATTCGCGCCCTGCCAACACCGATTGCGGTGGAGTTCAAAGTCATTGCTCAAGCGCCTTCCGCAAAATGATTATTGATATCAGCCCTGTGATTAGTGCCCGGATTGGCGTTTGGCCAGGGGATACGGGGTTTTCGCGGGAGGTTTGCCTGGATACGAATCAAGGCGATCACATCACCTTAAGCGCGATTCAAACCACGTTGCACTTAGGGGCTCATGTCGATGCGCCAAACCATTATCGTGCCGGCGCCAAGGCCATCCATGAACGTGCCTTGGAGCGTTATTACGGCCCATGCCAAGTGGTGCACGTTGACTTGCCACGAGGTACACGGATCCGCCCGGAGCATTTGAAGGTAGCGATTGAGGCTCCAAGAGTCTTATTTCATACTGGGAGTTTTCCAAACCCAGAGTCTTGGAACTCGGATTTCAATGCACTGAGCAAAGAATTAGTAGATGACTTGCAGGCGCAAGGGGTCGACCTGATTGGAATTGATACGCCCTCCATTGATTTGCAAGACGACAAGGTGTTGCAGTCCCACCAAGCGATTGCCAATCATGATATGGCCATCCTTGAAGGCGTCGTTCTCACCTCTGTTGAGCCTGGCTTGTACACTTTGTGCGCTTTGCCGTTGCCGCTTGAAGGCGCCGATGCCTCGCCGGTCCGCGCCGTTCTCATCCGCGACTAACTAGCGAGTCGCGTCTTCGGGATCTTCGCGCCAAGAACCGACCACGCGCTTCATCACCTGCTCGAAGTCCTCGGGTAAATCGGAGGGCGCTGGGTGATCGGTAATTTCACGGACCTGCCGATATTGCTTTAGGTAGGCGCGGCATGGGGGACACATCATGAGGTGCCCGCTGACGAAAATGCGCTCCCAAAGGCTTACCTCTCTATCCAGATAGCGATCTAGGGCCGCATAGAGGTGATCGCAACGGAGTAGGAGGTCTTTAGAAGGCATGGTCTTCCATATCTTCGCATTTCCAGCTTGGGCGTGACAGAGTTTCTGGCTTGAAAGCAATCGGGCTTCGGTTATCCTCGGGACACCCCCCAAATCTGATAAGAGCCCATCATGAAACTAAAAGCTTGTTTGTCCTTCTTGTTTTTGATCCTTGCACTTGGCGCTTGTTCGAGCGATTCTTCTGATGATACGGAAGGAAACGCTCAAAACGGGGTCGACGAATTGGATTATTAAAACAGAAAATTCCCGCTTAAACCGTGTAATTACGCGGTAAAAAGAGGTGGATTGAGTTTTTTCTGTTAACCAACTGGGTGTCGTTCGTATGCTTCCACATACGGCCGGCTCCCTGGCCCGTTAATCACGTAAGCAGATGAACACTCCAAAATTCAACTTAACCCTCCTTCTTCTTGGACTTGCGGCATTTGTCGCAACCCCATCTTCCTCTTTTGCACAAGAAGATAAAGGTGGTGTGGAATCAACCCAAGGGGTTGATACCGGCGAAGTCCAAGGCACCGTTGAGAAGATCAATCAAGATGCTGGCGAAGCCCAAGGCAAAGCTGGTAAGAAAGGCAAGAAAGGTCTTGGTGGCGGAAAAACCACCAAAGAGCAGCGCCAGTTGATGCACGCCGTTGCCGCAGAAATGGGCAAGTACCGCGCAAACACGGCACGCTTGGCTCAAGCCCGCAGCGTTGGCGAAAGGAAGAATAACGCCGACTTGATCAAGAAGGCCAATGAGATGGCGCCGAAGTTGGAAGCCCAGCACAAGGAAGCTATGGATGCTTTACGCGCCAAATATGGCGAAAAAGAGGTGGCTGCAGTGGTCGAACGCCTGAATAGCCAATCCAAGTCCGACATCAAGAAACATAAAAAGTTTGCTGGCGATGCCACCAAGAAGGGCAATAAACAAGCCAAGGAAACCAAAGGCAAAGGCAAGAAAAAGCAAAAGCACCGCGAAGGAAAAGAAGAAGGTTCTGACTCCTAAATAACCCCCAAACACAACAACACAATGTCCAAACTGTTAACTCTTACCTGCCTTTTCGGCGCGCTGACATTTGCCAGTTGCTCCGGCGAGGAAAAACCTGCCGACATCACCACCACCGATGAAGCAGCAACTGTTATTTCCGAAAGTGATGCCGCTGCAAACGCAGCAGAAGAAATCACCGACGAAGCAGCCGCGAATGCTGCACTAGACAGCATGCTTGACGGCTAAACCTTAGCTTCCACGTCGACGACGCCCACTGCTTCGACGACGTCGCTCTTTAGAAGCTGCAGTTCCCTCGGGAGCTGCAGCTTCTTCTTTTTCAATCTCAGCTTTGACGGCTTCGGCACCGCCTTCCAAGCCGAGTTCGGCGCGAACGTCAATCGGGCCGCGGTAAAGGCATGCCACGGCCTCGTCGATGGTGGCAGTGAGGCGTGGGTCGGAGTCCCCCAATAACTTATACAGGTGGCGTAAGTACTGCACCGTCATGCGTGCAACGCGGACGAAATCGCCAGGAGCTGCACTGGTGAAGCGCGACAGCTCGGTGAATGGGCGTCCCATCGCGTATTCGTAGATTGCGGGGCTCATCGAAGGGTCAATCTGTTTTAGCGAGCCGACCAAACCGCAATCGGTTTCGCGTTCTATGGCATAATCAATCACCCGTGCAGCATGATTCAAGAAACCTTTCATCGGGCGCAGTGCCTGGCGTGGATACTCATCGCGACGCCGCCCCTCATGAATCACCGAGCCAATCAATCCGCACAATGCGGGTGCGTCGATGTCTTCAAACACGCCTTCGTACAACATCTCAGTGAGTTGTATTTCATAGCCAAACAGGTGTAGGCAGGTCCGTCCGCGGGCGAGAATCTCGCGCTCGGGCTTGATGTAGCCCATTTGCTCGAGAAACTGGAATCGCTTGTTGAGTAGTGCACGGACTTGACGTCGGTTGTGCTCCTCGCGTTTTTTGGAATGCTCACGTGCTTGGAAGGCGGCAAAACTGTTCTCCCAAACTTCGGCGGCGTACTGATTGCCGGCGATGCCATGCAGATGTACCAAGGAGGCATAGTCCAAGTTGAACCGCGATGTGATCGGTTCCACGCGCCCCGCTTGAATGCGGTTGATCGGGGCGTCCATCACGTCGTCGAAATCGAGTACGGAATAGACCAACCCTTCGGCATCCATGCCTAGGCGTCCGGCACGGCCTGCCATCTGCAGGTAGTCACGCGTGCGCATGTAGTCGAAATCAATGCCATCGAATTTGCATAAACTGTCGAACACCACCGCGCGCGCTGGCATGTTGATGCCTAAAGCGAAGGTCTCGGTGGTGTAGAGGATGCGCAAAAGCCCGGTAGCGAACATGCGCTCCACCATTTCCTTTTGTAACGGCAACATGCCCGCATGGTGATATCCCACGCCGCGCGCCAGCATGCCACGCAAGGTGCCCATGGGGCCTCTACGGTCGTCAAAGCCGAACTCGGCCTTGCCCGCATCCCATAATTTCTCGAAGGCGGCAACGCCATCACGGTCGAGCAACTTGCGCGAGCGCGAGGTTTTGAGTGCTTTGGATTCACACAGCTTGCGTGAAAAGCAAAAGTACAGAATCGGCAGGCGCTCCTCTTTGACGAGCTCATCGACTAATTCGCGGTCGTCACGTTGTTTCCAGTCACGGTCCTTTTTGTGCTCCTTGAAACGATTGCGCACTGGCTTCAACCGACTCGGCGGGAAGATTCCAGCCTTGGGGTGAAACAGGTAATGCTTCAAAGGAACCGGGCGCTTGGTTTCTTCCACCACGGTCAACGGACGTTTGCGTACTCGTTCTAGCCAAGCTGCGAACTGCCCCAAATTGTCAATGGTTGCGGAAAGCGCCACAATCACCACATTCTCTGGAAGGAACATCAAGGTTTCTTCCCACACCGAACCACGCTCGGGGTCGTCCATGAAGTGCACTTCATCGAACACCACCACACCGACATCGTTCAACTGACTTGCGTCTTCCACTAAAGTGTTGCGCAAGATTTCCGTCGTCATCACCATCACGCGTCCATTTGGATTCAGAGTGATGTCACCGGTGCTAAGCCCCACGCTATCAATCTCTGGATCCTCGGTGAAGTCGCGGAACTTCTGGTTGCTCAGCGCCTTGATGGGGGCGGTGTACAGTGCTCGCGTTCCCTTCTTCTGCGCGAGATGAATCGCGTATTCCGCAACCAAGGTTTTGCCAGCGCCAGTGGGGGCAGCCACCAGGACATTGTGGTGCGTATCCAATGCCGCCGCGGCTTTCCTCTGGAAGGAGGAGAGCGTGAAACCTTTGAATTCGGTGGGGCCATGACCCGTCATAGGCATAGCATGGGTGGATACGGAGAGCGGGTCAAGGTAGAACAGGGAACATGGGCCTCGCCACGCGTCCTTACCTACCGCATCAAAACTTGCTTGCGCTCCTTTTGTTCGCCACTCTTCCTGCTTGCGGTGATGCTCAATCCATGCAGCAGCCGCGCGCTCTGTCGGATTATCGTATCGATCAGGTGCCTCAGCTCCCCGGTGGATTTCCGCCGGCCTGGGCTGCTCGCTTTGACCAAGTTCTGGCCGACGCCCCCGACATTGCCCTCGGCGATCCCTTGGCGTCACAAGTGGTGCACGACTTGCTCGCTCAGGTGGAATGGATTGACCCTAAAACTATTGAGGTGGAGCTGGCCCTTCCGGAGGGGGTGCGGGTGAACTTCTTGCCCAAGATTCCGGTTTTCGCGATTGCACGTGGGCAGACCCCGATTGCAACCCTCGCCCGCGACGGCACCCTCATTCCAAGCGGCTTTTCGGAGGCGACCATGCGCAGCTTGTTGTTTGTGTCGCTGGATGCGGATAAGGATTTACCCGAAGTCGGCCAGCGCTTTGCCGACCCTGTGGTGCAGGAGGCTTTTCGCCTTTGGGTGGCGGCCGACACGATTTACACGCAAACTGGATTACCGATTATGTCGATTCAGCGCCGTTCAGACTATCCGCAGGCGTCGCCGGGTATCGCGCCAGCCATGTCCTTCATTTTGGCTAATGGAGTGGAGATTTCATGGGGCCGTGCGAGCGGCACTGCCGACCCAGCTGCAGTCAATCGCGACGGCAAGCCGCTCTCTTCCGCGCGCAGGATGCAGAGGCTAGCCCTGGTCCTGCACGCGTACCCTATGTTGCAAGGGGTCGGGCGCTTGGTGCTCGACGATCCTTTGGTGAAGGTGTTCGATGAACAGGGTGCTCTTCTGCCCTTGCCCGCAACGATTCGGTGAGCGACGACACGGCTAAGCTCCAAGGCTCTCTCTTTGCCCGCTTTTTTGCGTTAGGCCCCTATGCGCTTGCAGCCGTTTGGAGTGGCATGGCTCCGACCCAGGCGCTGATGCTAGCGCTCTTACTGGAGTTGCTTTCTCCGGCTGGAACGCAACCGTTGCGCATGGCGGTGCGCCATTTCGTGTTATGGGGCGTTTTGCTTTTGCTGCTGCCGGACCCATTCGCCTGGTGGTTGGCGCCGGCCTGGTGCTTGCTTTTGGTTGGCACTCATCGGTGGTGGTCACAGTCGCCACGCCTTGCAGGCCTCTTGGCAGCCATTCTGCTGTTGCCCGCCTTGCTCGACGTTATCGCCCGCCTTGACCCCTCGCATGCGGTTACGAGCGCAGGGGTGCGCAACCCTTGGGTGGCTCAGCCAGGTCACGAAAATTATGGGGCGCGTCTGGAACTCGCTGGGATGGGCATCGTGATTCCGGCTTCAGCAGAACCGTTGGCGCTGCAAGCAAGTGCCAAGGAGCGAGCCCGGGCATTAGGATTCCTTGCCGTTTCCATGCTGCTTTTACTTGCCCTAAGCCGACGTCGGCATCCTGCGGCGAATCTCGTGGGATTGCTGCCGCTAGTGCTAGCCTATGCCTTATTCCGGCCAGCGCAAAATCAAAGTCTATGGCTGCAAGTGCAGGAGGATGGTGATTGGCAGGTCCTCACCTTCTCCTGGCCGCTCGAGGTAGAGGAAGGCAGTGGAAAGCTGATTTATGAGCAGCGGGCGCCTGTCGCGGGAGATTTGTGGCCCACGGCTGCCGTCGCGACGGTGGAACGTGGTCCGCTTTTGGCCCCCAAGGAGTCGGGGGAGGAGGGTATCCTGTCGCTCTTACGCCATTGGGCGGACGCCAGAATTGACCCTGGAGAGAGTTTCGGTACTGAAAATGTGCCCTCAGCAACGAAATCTAGCTGGGAAATAGATTCTCGGGGTGTTCTTGTGCTCCGGGCCTTGCCGTAAGTCCTTGGCCGGCATAGAATGCTCGGCCGTTTGTGCGGATTACCGCCCGGAAAAGAAGATGCGTCCCAAGACTCCTCATCTCAATTCGATGACCATTGCCCGTGAGTGGCATTTGGTTGATGCCGAGAACAAAGTTCTCGGTCACGTCGCCACCCAGATCGCCATGATCTTGATGGGTAAGCATAAGCCTACCCACTCAGACCATTTTGATTGCGGTGACAACATCGTTGTCGTTAACGCCCAGAAGGTCACTGTGACTGGCACCAAAGCCGAAGACAAGACCTATCGTCGCCACACGGGTTATCCCGGCGGGCGTCGCGAGGATCGTTATAGCGATTGGATTGAAAGCCACCCTGAGCGCATCATCCTTAAGGCTGTGCAGCGCATGCTTCCGAAGAACAAGCTTGGTCGTCAACTGATCAAGAAACTCCACGTGTACGGTGGTGCGGATCATCCTCACACCGCTCAGCAGCCCCAGCCACTCGCCTGATCCTTAGCGATGGAAGATAAAGATAAAAACGCAGAAGGGAACTCTCCTGTCCTTACTCTTGGCGCCGAAGATGGCACCACCAGCGAGGAAACGGTAGAGGAACTGCCGCAGATTGACCCTCTTGGTCGCTTAGTCGACCTCATCCCAAACACTTATCACTGGGGTACCGGCCGTCGTAAGAATGCCGTCGCTCGTGTCCGGGTTCGCCCAGGCAGTGGTCAGTTCACCGTCAACGGCAAGACTCTTAACGATTACTTCCCACGCGGAGTCGATCAGAGTGCATGTCATGCACCTTTGGTTTCACTTTCCGTGATGAAAAAGGTCGATGTCTTCGTGAATACTCACGGTGGTGGCAACACTGGGCAAGCTGGCGCAGTAAAAATGGGTTTAAGCCGCGCACTGTTGGCACTCTACCCAGATGCGCATGGTGTGCTTGCTGAAGCCGGTCACTTCACCCGTGACCCACGGATGGTGGAGCGCAAGAAATACGGTCGTCACGGCGCACGTCGTGGTCACCAGTGGGGCAAGCGCTAAATCCAGCCTTGGACCCTTTCAAGACCGCCGGTTTATACCGGCGGTCTTCGTTTTTATGGGCAGCAAGGCTTTGGCCGCACCTGCCGACTGTGTAATCTGATAGCAGAAGTTCGAACTCGAACCCCTTAGAACATGGCAGGCCACTCTCACTGGGCAAACATCCAGCGCAACAAATCGAAAGTCGATGCGAAGCGCGGGAAAGTTTTTAGCAAATGGGCAAAGCTCATTATGTCGGCAGCACGCACCGGCGGCAGCGACCTCTCGATGAACCTGGCATTGCGCTATGCCGTTGACCGCGCCAAGGCAGATAACATGCCGAAGGATTCGATTGAGCGCGCGATTAAGAAAGGCGCAGGCGAACTCGATGGCCAAGCCTTGGAAGAGGTGGTTTACGAGGCCTATGCTCCTGGGGGGGTGGCCATCATCATTGAGGCGCTTACGGATAACCGTAATCGCACCGCTCCGAACATTCGCACCATCTTTACCAAGCGTGGTGGAAGTATGGCCACATCTGGATCGGTCGCATTCATGTTCAAGAAGCGTGCCCTGTTCGCAATGGAGCGCGGCACCATCGGCGAGGACGAGATGATGGACTTTGCCTTGGAAAACGGTGCTGATGATGTCACTACCGATGATCCTGAAATCTACGGCATTGATGCGCCACCGGAAGAATACATGAACCTTGTCACGGCTTTTGCCGCTAAGGAATGGATACCGATGGATGCTGGCCTGCGCTTTGTCCCAGACAACTACATTCCCATCGACGCTGAAGCTGCTGAAAAACTTCAGACCATGATTGATCTCCTCGAAGACGACGAAGACGTTCAAGCTGTTCACCACAACGCCGAGTTCCCTGAGTAAACCTATGCCTGCCCGCTCCCTGACCATCCTTTCCGCTGACGCCTCTGTCATCGCTGCTTGCCAAGAGGCTGCCCAAATCGCCGGCGCCGTTGTCGGTGAGGTGACTCATCACGCTGACACCGCTGCGCTTGCCACAGCGGGCACCATCGATGGACTGGTGGTAGTAGACCCCGCCTTCATGGCTCCATTGAGCATCCAGGAATGGGCCTTGGGTTTCCTGCGTGAACATCGCGTACTGCTATTTTTGCTCACCAATGGAAACGCTGCAGACGCCGATGGCCTAGCTCGTTTTGTGGGTGCGCAAGGCGCTTTGTCTTTGCCGCTGCAGGCCGATGCCTTGGCCAGTTACCTTGCTTCTCCATTCGGCGCGCCGACTGCCATGCGCCCTGAAAAACTGGAAGTCCCCGATGCCGCCACTCTAGGCGCCAGCATCGGCGAAATCCTCAAAGGTCGCGAGCCTGAAGCTCGTGAACGTTTCCTGTCTGCTGTGGCTGATTCCGAGACTGGGCTACACACTCCAGAGTTCTGGGAGCACCGCCTCGAAGAAGAATTCAAGCGTTCCTCCCGTTTCCGTTTTCCGCTAGGCCTCGCTGCCTTCACTTGGGAGGGAGAAATCGATGACGATGCCATGCTCGATTTGGCCGGTATCCTGCTGCTCGACACCCGTGACGTCGATGTTGCCACCCGCATTGGTCACCGGACCTTGGTTGCGATGCTGCCGCACACTGGGCCAGAAGGTACGCGCCTCTTTGCTGAGCGCGTCCTGCAGGGCATCCAAGGCCGCGGTTTGCGTGACTTACTAGGCGAGAGCCTAGAGGTGTCCACTGCAGTCGCTGTGGCCCCAGACAGCAATCTAGCCAACTCTCACGCTTTCTTGGCTATGGTCCTGCCACAGGAAAGCGAAATGAGCGCCTAGTTCAATGCTAAAGTGAAGGGCATGAAACGTGCTCTTCTCTATGCAGCGGTGCTGGCTTTCGGGGCATCCGAAGCTTCTGCGCAATTGCCGGTCGGTGCCAAGGCACCGGAAATCGAAGCCAAGGCTTGGTTTAATGGACCAGCAGGTGAAAGCCTCTCAGATCTGCGTGGTCGGGTGGTCTTCATCGAAATGTGGGCGACTTGGTGAGGCCCTTGTACCAAACAGATCCCACACCTCGTTGAGGCATGGGCAGAGTTCGAACCCAAGGGACTAGTCATGTGGGCTTTGACCCGGGAATTCACTGGCATCGTGGAGAAGCACATTGAAACCCACGGGATGACCTATCCCATTGGTGCCGGCGCAAAGGGCATCGATAGTTATGGCTCCAAAGGCATCCCACAAGCGTTCTTGGTTGACCACACGGGCACCATCATTTGGGTTGGGCGACCTTGGGATACCGATTGGCCTGAGCGTGTCGACCGAGCTTTGGCGCAGGCTGCGCTGATGGCGGATGCATGGGTCATCGGTGAACACCCTGAGTTTCTCGACAAGGCCGCTGCACTTGCAGCCAAGGGCGAGATGGGCAAGGCGTGGAAGGAAAGCGAAAGGCTGTTGGCGAATCAGGTTGAGTCGCCGCAGGAGATTGCCCACGTACGGAATTTCCAAACAAGCTTTGGAGTGCGCGTGGAAGCGCAAGACGGCTATATCGAGTCTCTCGGGGAGGAAGGCCGTTATCAGGAAGCCAGTGATTACCTGAAGGCGCGCATCAAGGTCTTTAAGGGAGCGCCCGCCGCTACGAAATGGACTGTTCAGCTAAAAGTTTGGGGCAAGGATTCCGCCATCAAAACCATGATGAAGTTGGATAAGAAGCGTCTTGATGCTTTAGAGAAAGCCTATGCCGGTGATGCCGATAAAGCGAAGAAGGCTTTACGCGCATTGATGGCCAAGGCGAAAGGTACGGCTTTGGAAGCAACTATGGAGAGCGCTTATCTCTTGGTTGCAGAAATGGAATAAGCGCTACCGCACCACACCATCGCGGGCTTTCTACTCCTCTGGATGACGGAAGTCCGCGATTTTCCATTCCGTCGCGAGTTCGAATCCGCTGATGTCAGGTTGGGCGCCAAGGCTGCGAATGGCGGAATCGCTGAGCTCGATGGATAGGCGCTTACCTTGGAGCTGAATCAGTTCCTGCGGGGAGCGGCTCAGGATGGAGCCAGTGCGGCGGCCATCCGATTCGGTGACGTCGTAGAAGTATTGCGGGAGCATCCATAGTCCGACGATTTCGCGCGATCCAACACCCCACCAAATGGTGACGCCGAGCTCGGCCTGCTCGATGCGTAACGGCTCGAGCAAGTGCGCACGGCCGGCGTAGGATCCAAGTTCTTCGCGAATTTCTGGGCGGGATAGCAGATAGAGGTCGAAGGTCGCCCCATAGCGAGTCTTAAGCTCTTCCCCGAGGCAGCGGTACTCAGCCGCGCCGTCGTTGCAGGACATGGCGGCAAAAAAGCTCTCACCTGCGCGTTCGGCATTGTGGAAATCCGGCGACAAGACCAAGGCTTGGGTCGCTGGAGGACATGCTTGGCAAGCTCCGGGAGCAAGAGCTAGCAGCAAGAGAAGCGGAAACGGGACACGCACCTAGTTATATTGGACAGTTCCTCATGAAACGGCAATCCCTGCTTCCACGACTTTTTCAATTTCTTGCTCTGGCCTGCCTGAGTTTGCTTCCAGCCTGCACCGAGGAACCACCGCCGCAAGGGCTGAGCTTCGAGCAACCAATCCTGGATTTAGGTGAATTGTGGGCCGGGGAGGTGCTGGCTTTGGAGTTTCCGTTCCGTGTGACTGGAAGTGAGGCTCGAATCGACCGCGCCTTGCCTGATTGCGGTTGTTTACGCGCCCGCATTGAGGTCGATGGCAAGCCAGTGGCCTTTGGCACCACCCTCGCTGCAGGGACTAAGGGCGTCTTGGCAGTGGATTATCACACTGCCGGCTTTCAGGGACGTAAGTTCACTGCGATGGAAGTCACTGGGGAGGGCGTCGGCCTGCCTCTAAAGCTGGAAGTACAAAGCTGGTTGCGGCCCTGGTTCGAGGCAACCCCACGTTTTGCGGATTTTGGTCAGGTCCAAGGTGATGTCGAGGAGGTGGTGCAAATCACCGTGGTGGGGCAAGAGCCCTTCAAAATCACCGAGATTCTGGGTACGGCGCCTCCGCTTCAGGTGCGTGGTTTGCCCAGTCTAGAATCGAGCTTGGAACACACCTTTTCGGTGGTTCTGCCCCCAACCACTGCGGAGGGGCAACATTACGGGGTGTTAAACTTTGGAACCGACCGTGAAGGCTTTACCTTTACGGTGCCCGCAAGCTATCGGGTGGCGGGGCTTTTGTGGACGATTCCAGACGACAAGGTCCTACTCGGCCAGCTGCATGAGGGAGTAGAGTTTTTCACTCAAGTGGAGGTAGGGGTGCGCGCCGGGCACCTAGATGTGCCTCAGGTAGTGACTAAGGGGCTCCCTGGCGCAGTAGTTCGGATAGAAACCGTGGTGGCAGGTAGCCGTTATCGGGTACAGTTAGGCCTAACCCCAGAAGCCAAGAACATCGGTGGTGAGCTCATCCTTAGTTTGCCCTATACCGATCACACGGGGAAATTAGAGATGCGTGAACGCCGCCTACGCGTTTATGCTGCCGTTGAAAAAAACAAAGAAGATGAATAAGCGTCACCTGTTAAGCCTCGTCCTGCTGGGACTGTTGCCGTTTTTGCCTTCCTGTGGGGCAGATGCGAAAGATGCTACTCCAACCGCAGTCGCCCAGGACGGCGGTAGTCATGCAGGCCATGATCATGCTACAGGCGAACAAGAGCCGCTCGAGCCTTTGCTCGGTAGTGGGTCCAGGAGTGACCTCGTTTTCGATGCGCTTGAAGTGGACCTTGGTGGCGTTTATCAGCATCACACCTACCCGCTGGAATTCCCGTTTGTGGTAGACGGTCCAGACCCTGTTTTATTGACCGAGTTGGATACTTCTTGTGGTTGCACCGAAGCCTTCACACGGCCCGATTGGGATTTAGAGGTAGAAGGCGAGAAGTGGCCTTTGAATAAGGAGATTCCGGCAGGTGCACGTGGCGCGATTGCTGCCACCTTTGATGCCGGCCGTTATAAAGATGAAAAGGCATCCACGATTACGGTGCGTGGAAACTTTTTGTCGCGGCGCATCACCTTGGGGGTGAAAGCCAACATTACTCCTGTGTTTGAAATGGAGCCACGGATTGTTCAGTTTGGCGACATTCTCTCTGGCACTTTACGCGAAGGAAATCCAACCCGAGAGGTCCGCGTCACTGCGATGAAGGACTTTAGTATCACGCGTTGGAAACGTACCCCTCCAGGTGTTTTGATCAAGAAGAAAGACGTTTCAGAAGTGATGGAGGACGGGCGTGTCGTGCACACCTTTATCGTGACCGCTGGCCCCGATATGCAGGAAGGTCGCATGGCCTCAAGCTTTATCGGTGAAACTGATTTAGGCATTGAGCTGGAGTTCATGGTCAATGCCTCGGTGCTTGGAGCGGTTAAATACGCGCCTGCCACCCGGGTTGCGTTTGGCATTTTTGACCAAGGCACTGCAAAGCATCGGACCATCAAAATTGAGTCGACCCAAGGTGCAATCAAGCTTCCCGCGCCGCGCTTAGAAGTGGTCGGCGATGCGGCAGACGTCATCCAGGCGGAACTAGAAACGGTCACTGCGGAGCAGCACTACACCGTGCGTCTGACGATCCCTGAAGAGGCACCCTTTGGGAGCTACAACGGCGTACTACGCATCATTTATCCGGAAGGCTCCGGCATCGCGCAAAAGGAAGTGATGCTGAACGCCCGGATTCGCAAGCCTAGGTGAAATTTAGAGTCTGCGCGGTGGTTTTCACGCTGGGAGCGCTTGTCCATTCCAGTTGCCAAGTTCCGCTGCAGCATCCTGCTGAGCATGCTTCTGACACGCAGGGCAGCTTGCGTTTTGAGCATACGTTGATGGATCTTGGTGATGTCTTTCAGCATCACCAGTATGTCGTGCGCTTTCCCTTTACCGTGGTAGGGGAAGGCCCCGTGCGATTCTCCGCACTAGAGGCCGGCGTTGGACTGACAGACGCCTTTGGCGCCCCCGAAAAAAAGCTCCACCAATGGCTGCCGTTGGGATACCAAGGTGAAATCGTGGCGACCTTTGATGCTGGCCGCTACCAGAATAGGAAGGCATCGCATCTTTTGGTGCGCGGGGATTTTGAAGCTCAGACGGTGGTTCTGACGGTCGAGGCCTACGTGCACCCCGTTTTCCGCGTGTCGCCCCGGATACTTCAGTTTGGAGATGTACTGAAGTCGGATTGGAAAGAAACCCCTCCTGAACGCATCGTGGCCATCGAGGCCATCCGTGATTTTGAGGTCCTGGAATGGATTCGCAAACCACCTGGAATGCGCATTGAAGATGCGGGGAAAACGATTTCGGGTGAAAATGGGAGCGTGATGCAGAGATACCGCGTCTCGCTAAGCCCCAACATCGCTGAAGGCCGCAGCTCCAGTAGTTTCCTTGCTGAGACTAGCCTGGGCGTAAGACTGGAATTTTTGGTGAACGCCAACATCCTGGGCCATGTGAAGTACAGCCCGAACTCTAGGATTGCGTTTGGGATTTTTGATCAAGGTGCTGCCAGGAAGCGCACCATGCGGGTGGAGTCGACTCCCTTGCTTCAGCCCAATATGCTGCCCAAGCCCGAAGTGGAAATACTCGGGGATGCTGCCAAAGTCATGCAAGTGGAAGTGATGACGGTAAATGAGGATAGCTGGTATGAAATCACGGTGAACATAGGTGATCAGGCCCCAGCGGGAAGCTATAACGGCGTACTGCGCTTGACGTACCCCGAAGGTTCGGGGCTAGCGCCGAAAGAAATGATTCTGAACGCCCGCATCCGGCTCCCACGTTGAGAAAATTGCTTGGTGAAATCCTCATCGCCTCCAAGGCGATTACCGAGGATCAATTGCGTGGTGCCTTGGCATTGCAAAACCAACGCACCGTGCTGATTGGCCAGGCGCTGATTGAGCAAGGCGCTACGGATGAGACCACGGTGTTCCGCGCATTGGCGAAGCAGGCGGTGTTGCCTTTCGTGGATGTCTCCGAGCGCACTCCGCCTGAGCGCCTGACTAGCTTGCTGGATGGCAAAGCAGCCTGGGAGCTCGAAGCTTTGCCCGTGGCGGAGAAAGGCGAAAGGCTAGTGGTTGCGGTCGCGGATCCACAAAAGGCGGTGGTCGTCGACACGCTGAACTTCCTCCTCGACCGCGAAGTGATGCTAGCCCTCACTACGCCAGAAGGCCTGAAATCAGCACTGACTCGGGTTTACGGCGAGTCTGAAATCGGTGCCGGTGCGGTGAAAGCGATACGGCTGGATGATTCCGGCGAAGAATCTCCTATTGTGCGTTTGGTGAATAAAATGTTCGAGGACGCGCTCACGCAGAGAGCCTCCGACATTCACATCGAACCATTTTCGGATCGAACGCGCATCCGCTACCGTATTGATGGCAAGTTGAAAATCGCCGCTGAGCATCCGGTCGACGTCTTCGCCCCGTTGATTAGCCACCTTAAAGTGACTGGCGGTCTGGACATTGCGGAAAAACGTCGTCCACAAGACGGTCGCATCGAACACACTAGTCTCGGTCGTAAATTAGATGTCCGGGTCTCCATGTTGCCAACCAATAATGGCCAGACCTGTGTCATGCGTTTGCTCGACAGCGAGGCCAACCTGATTTCGTTGCCGGAGTTGGGGTTGAATCCAGAGTCGCATGATTGGTTCCGCAAACTTATTGAGCGTCCACACGGAATCTTTTTGGTGACCGGCCCTACGGGTTCTGGAAAGACCACCACCTTGTATGCCGCGCTACAAACGCTGAATCGCCCAGATAAGAAGATCCTCACGGTGGAGGACCCGGTGGAATATCGCATCCCGGGCATCAATCAAGTCCAGGTGCATCCGCATATCGGTTTGGATTTCTCACGAGTACTACGCGCTTTCTTGCGCCAGGCTCCGAACGTGGTGCTGGTTGGCGAAATTCGTGACCGCGAAACCGCAGAAGTTGCGATCCAAGCATCGCTTACTGGGCACATCGTGTTCAGCACGGTGCACACCAATGATGCACCCAGTGCAGTGACTCGTTTGCTCGACATGGGGGTGCCGCCATTTCTCATCGCCACCTCACTGCAGGGGGTGCTGGCGCAAAGGTTAATGCGCCGCCTCTGTACCGAGTGCTCCGAGCTAGAAGCATCCAGCCTGCTCGACCAACAAATCCTTGGGGTTGGCCCTGCGGATCAAGTGCAGCGTCCTCGGGGATGTCGTAAGTGTAATGGCACTGGATACCGCGGTCGGGTGGGTGCCTTCGGATGGATGGATATGAAGGAGGAATTGCGTGAAGCTCTTTTTCACGCAACGGACCCCAACGATTTCGTCCGCGCCGCAGGAAAATCAGAGCATTGGACTCCGATTGCCATCGATGCGGTGGCGAAGGCAAAGGCTGGTCTAACTTCGGTGGAAGAGGTATTGCGCATCACCAAGGTCGCAGCTCAAGCCGAAGATGAAGAGGAAACAGCTGGTGCCTCCACTAGTTCCGTAAGTTCGAATCAGGAAACAAGTCATGAGTGAAGTCTTAATCCATAGCCAGCTAGATGAGTGGCTTCAGTCCGTCGCAACCGTGGAGGCATCTGACCTTCACATTGGTGCCCGACGTCGTCCGATGATGCGTGTCTCTGGAACTTTGGAGCCGCTGTCAGAAATGATCTTGACTACGGAAATGACCGAGGAAATTTGTCTCGGTACAGTCCCGGTGAAGAAGCGCCAAGAGGCGTTAGACACTGGATCCTGTGACTTCAGTTTTGAACATGGAGCAGACCGCTATCGTGCTAACGTTTTTCGTCAGCGTGAATCATGGGCCATGGTTTGTCGGCGCTTGCCATCGGATCGTCTGACTTTCGACCAAATCGGAGCACCACCGGTCTTACGTGCCTTGGCACATCTGCCGCGCGGATTGATTTTGATTACGGGGCCAACGGGTTCGGGCAAAACCACCACGCTCGCCGCGCTGATTCACGAGATCAACGCCGCGCGTTCCGAACATATCATTACCTTGGAGGACCCGATTGAATTCCTCCACGATTCGATGAAGTCGGTGGTGAACCAACGTGAAATCGGCGAAGACACGACTTCCTTTTCAGAAGCGCTGCGCCGGGTTTTGCGCCAAGACCCCGACGTCATCATGTTGGGCGAGATGCGTGACCTAGAGACTACGGCGGCTGCGATTACGGCTGCAGAGACCGGGCACTTAGTGTTTGGAACTTTGCACACCACGGGTGCTGCGCGCACGGTGGACCGTATCATTGACCAGTATCCAAAGGAATCGCAGGAGCAAGTGCGTGCACAGCTTTCGGTTTCATTGCAAGCGGTGGTCTCACAAGTTTTGGTGAAACGCGCCGATGGCAACGGCCGCATCAGTGTGTTTGAGATTATGGTGCGTAACTCTGCGATTGAAAACCACATTCGAAAGGGCGAAACTTTCAAGATCCCATCGGTCATGCAAACCCAACGTCGGATTGGAATGCAATTGTTAGATGACCACCTGTTCGAGTTGGTCAATGCCGGCACCATCACCAGAGAAACGGCGATGATGTATGCACAGCTGCCCAATGATTTGAATCAACGCCTCTCGATGGGCGGTTAAATCAGCATGTCAGAGACACATCAACTGCTTGGCAAAATCCTAGTGGACCTCGGCGTCCTTGGGATGGGGCAAGTGCAAGCGGCGCTGGCAGAACAGCGGCGCATGGGCGGACGTATTGGTGAGATTCTTTTAGCCAAAGAAGCCATTACCGACGAAGACCTTTCGCGCGCACTTGCCATTCAACAAGGGTTGGAGTGGGTGCCGGCGGCGGATTTACGCCCGGAGGAAGATGCTGTTTCCTTGCTCGACGGGGGCACAGCACGGGCTTTTGGCGCATTGCCCCTGAGTCAGGCGAATGGAGTCTTGCGCGTTGCGATTGCCGATCCGGACACTCTGCCACTGTTGAGTGACTTGGAGAGCATTAGCGGATGCCGCATTGAGGTCGTTTTGGCCGCACCTGAAGCGCTCGCCGAGGCGGTAGAGAATGCATACCGTGCCGTTACAGAAGCAAAGGCTGCCGCGGAAGTAGAAGCTAGCGAAGCAGCGCCGATTGTGCGCTTATTGGAGTCCATCCTCACCCGCGCCGTGCGTGACCGCGCCGCCGACATCCACTTTGAGCCTTATCAAAACGGTTTTCGTATTCGGATGCGTTCCGACGGAGTGCTCTATGAAATTGATCCACCGCCGGCTCACTTAGCTGTGGCCATTGTGTCGCGGATTAAGGTGCTTGCCAACCTCGACATCTCGGAGACGCGGATGCCGCAAGATGGTCGCATTGATTTGGTGTTGGATAACCACCGCATTGATTTTCGTGTTTCGACGGTGCCGACCCAAGGTGGAGAGAGTGTAGTTTTACGCTTGCTTGACCGCCGCAATTTGCAGTTAGACCTTGGCGCACTCGGTTTGGCACCCGAGGAAGATAAGCAGCTGCGCGAGTTTATTGCTATGCCTCACGGCATCGTTTTGGTGACCGGACCAACCGGGTCTGGAAAAACTACTACTCTGTACTCTTTACTTTCGCAAGTGAATGATCCAGAGACCAAGGTTCTCACGGTGGAGGATCCCGTGGAATATGATTTGGATGGCATCATTCAGGTTCCGGTAAACGATGAAATCGGAGTCAACTACTCGCGGATTTTGCGCACCATGCTGCGGCAGGATCCGGACATCATCATGATCGGTGAAATCCGCGATCCAGAGACGGCTCAAATCGCCGTCGAGGCAGCACTCACTGGGCACTTGGTGTTGAGCACTTTACACACTAACGATGCTCCTTCCACCGTGACTCGCATGGTGGATCTCGGAGTCGAGCCCTTTCTGCTTGCTGCCACCATGGAGGGCATCGTCGCCCAACGTCTGGTGCGCTGCGTGTGCCAAAAGTGCACCGAATCCTACATCCCAGACGAGGAGCTTTGCCAGCGGGTCGGTATCGCGCATGGAGATCAGTTCCAACGTGGCTCCGGTTGCGCGGACTGTCACTTCACCGGTTACTCTGGGCGTACTGCCATCTATGAAGTACTACCTCTGGATGCCGATATGAAGGAGGAATTCCTCAAGAACCCGACCACCTTGGTCTTGCGTGAAGAGGCCCGTAAGCGGAAGATGCGGACCTTGCGTGAACGTGGTATCGCTCTCGCCCGTGAGGGGAAGACCACGCTCGAGGAAGTTCTCCACGGCACGCAGGGAGAAGACTAGAACCCGATGGCCCGAATCCAGCGCAAGGTACCCGCAGCATCCCGCCCCAAAGGTGGGGGCTCTCAGGCCGATGGCCCCGCCAACGACAGCACCGTATTGGTCAAGCGCAAGGTGCCGCTCAAGCACATTGTGCAGTTCACCCGCATGTTGGCCACCATGACCGAGGCCGGTCTACCGATTCTGCGTAACTTGCGGATTCTGGCCGAACAATGGCCTGAGGGACGGTTCAAGGATTCGATATTGGATGCTGGCGATTTGGTGGAAGAGGGGCAGCCTCTTTCCGATGCGCTCGCACAGTCGCCGGAAGTTTTTGATGAGCTTTACGTCAACATGGCCCGCGCTGGTGAAGCCGGTGGTGTGTTGGATAAGGTGTTTGATCGTCTGGCCAATTTTTTGGAACGTGCCCAGGCTGTACGTGATAAGACCAAATCGGCACTCACTTATCCGATTGTGATTTTCGTGGTCGCGATTTCCGTGGTGTCAGCCTTGATGCTATTCGTGATTCCAAAGTTCGCAGAGCTTTACGTGGACATGGATATGGAGCTACCGAAGCTCACCCAGTTCATGATTAACCTGAGTGAGTTCTTGCAGACTTACTGGTACGTCCTAGCCTTGCCGGTCCTGATGTGGTTTGGACACATGCTGATGTACCGCCGCGCCTACGGATATCGACGCAGCTGCCACGCAATCGCTTTGCGCATGCCAGTCATCGGTCCTTTGGCGGAGAAGAGTCAGGTTTCGCGTTTCGCAACCACCTTTGGCACTTTGATTGCCAGTGGCGTGCCGCACCTCGAAGCATTCGATATCACCCGTGGTGCTCTGACCAATGAGGTCTACCGCGAGTCCATCGATGACATTCAAGAAGAAGTGCGTGAGGGTGAAGCGATTGCAAGTTCTTTGGCTTCCTCAGGACGTTTTGATGATCTTGTCGTCGCCATGGTGGAAGTCGGTGAAGAAACCGGTGAGTTGGATCGCATGTGCATGCGCATTGGAGATAGTTACGAAGAGCAGTACACGCGTGCGCTCGACAACATGTTGAAGCTCATTGAGCCGATCATGTTGATCGTTTTAGCTGGTCTAGTTGGCTCCATCGCACTGGCGCTCTTTTTGCCACTGTTCAAGCTGCTGGAGGAATTCGGCGCCCAGGCATGAGCCTGCGCCTGCGGCTGGTTCTCGGCCTTGTGCTGGTCAACGCGATGGTGTTGGGTAGCTTGGCCTGGTGGGTTGCAGGTCGCGAAACAGAACGGCAGGGCCAAGAGGAAGCGCGGCTCCACAGCCTCGGTGACCGCTTGTCGCAACTTGCGATTCCGCGATTTCGGCCATCCGAAATCGGCGATTTGGCGAAAATGCTCGACTGGCCATTATGGACTCAGTTTGAAGATGCCATCATCATTGATACGCGCGTGCTTGACCTAGGTGGTGAAAAAGTGCCGATTGGCACCTTTCTCAATCCGCGTGGCCGACGTCATCGTAAGGCTGATTTCCCATTAGCTGAAATCACCAATGCGGTGGTCGCGGCAACCGAGCAGAATCGCCCGATTCCTGTGGCTGATGGCATGGCTATCCCACTCTCAGCGTATCAACCATTTGCGCAAGTCCAGCGTCCTTGGGGCGGTCTATATGTGGATTTGCGTTTGCGTGGTGGCGGCGAAAGTTTGATTAGTAAGGTTTTGTTCGCAGCTATCGCCAGCACTTTGGCTGCCGGATTTTTGATGGTTTGGATGTTAAGCCGCGCGGTTTTACGCCCGGTAGAACGACTCGCTAAAGCAACCCAGAGTTTTGATGGCGGCGGCAACGGGAGTCCTTTGGAATTGCCGCATGAAGGCGCAGCGGAAGTGGTGCACCTCAGTCGTTCCTTTGGCGCCATGATGGAGCGCATCCGTGGATTCCAAGATGAATTGGAGTCAGAAGTGGCAACCGCAACGGAACGCGCCGTGGCTGCGGACCGTTTGGTTGCACATCGCGAGCGTATGGCTGCCATGGGGACACTCGCAGCTGGTGTAGCGCATGAAATCAATAGTCCTTTGGCGGGGGCCTTGTTCGGCCTCGAAGTTTTGCGTCGCGATGCCAAAGGCCCGGAGGCTGAGCAGTATGGCGAGTTGATGCAGGAAGCATTGGAGAGGATCCAAGATTTGGTGCAGCGTTTGTTGCAGTTATCACCAGGCAAAGCAGAAGCCTCGCAGTGTAATGTTGTTTCTCTAGTTGAAGATTTACGCATTTTCCTCGCCAGCCGGGTCGATGGCATCCAATTCGAAGTGGATTTTGAAAAGGAAGAGTTCCTGGTGCCAGCTGCGCGTGGCGATCTCTTCCCATTATTGTTGAACCTGTTGCAGAACGCCTTTGATGCTCTTGATTTACCGCATGCGAAAAAGCTGGGCGTCATCCAAGTGAAGGGGCGGCAATTGGCAGATGGCTCCGCGCGCCTGACTCTCAGCGATAACGGCCCAGGTGCTCCGGAAGACATTTTGCCGCACCTTTTTGAGCCATTCTTTACCTCCAAAGAAGTTGGACGGGGCACCGGTCTTGGGCTTGCTTTAGCCCATGCCGCCATGCGCCGTTTGGGTGGCAGCATTGCGGCACGCAATCTACCGGAGGCCGGATTCGAAGTGGTACTTGAGTTCCCATCCGCTGAGCAAGATTCGAAATCGGTAGAATCGGCACACGCATGAGCTCTTCTTTACTCGGCATGCTTGGGTTGTTGTTGACCTCGGCTTGCTTCTCTGGCGCGGAAGCTTCCCTGTTTACCTTAGCGGCGGAAGGCGGTCGGAATCGTAAAGTGCCACGTGTCGCCAAACGCTTACTGGAAGATCAGGTCGGCGTGCTCACCACCATCTTGTTGGTGAACTTGGTGGTCAACTTAGGCTTTTTCGCCGCAACGCATCATTGGGCGGAGCCATTTGCTACCACCCAAGCCACCTTGATTGAAGTTGGTGCGGTGTTGGCCATTGTTTTATTCGGCGAGATTCTGCCCAAAGTATTAGCGCATCGTTTCCCAAATTTTAGCGGACAGATCTTGCTGGTCCCGGTCGCTGCATTCCATCTTCTTCTAGGCCCACTTTTGCGTCCATTCGGCCGTAGTTGGGCGCGGCATGTGGAACGCCAGAAGCCGCTCGACTCGAGCGAGGCCGCCGACCTACTGGAGGAGGAACACCAAGAGGTTTTGGGCCGCGCCGAGCTGCAGTTGGTGACCCATTTGTTGGAGTTGGGTGAGTTGCGCGCAGGAGCATTGCGCCGACCGTTGGCGAAGGTGCCGCAAGTGTCGCCGAGTCGACCTCTAGGTCTGGCTTTGCGCCAAATGGAGCAGGACAAAACTCCATGGGCTGCAGTGGTGGCAGAAGATGGTGAGGTCCAAGGCATTCTGGATCGCGCACGTTTGCCGCAAGGTGCCGTGGTGCGCGATGCCATGCGTCCGGTCCCAATTCTTCCCGAAGTCGCGCCGGTAGCCAATGGTGTCCAATTACTCAGCCAGAGCGGTGACCCTTTTATTCTTTTGGTGGACGAATATGGCATGTCGGTCGGCATCATTCAGCGCGGACGTTGGGCAGATACCTTGCTCGATCGTTTGGTGCTTTCTGAGGAGAGCGGACACCCACCGATTCGCCCGGCCAGTGATGGCGCCTGGGAAGTTGACGCTGCCTTGCCGTTGCATGATTTTCATGATCGCTTCGGGGATCCGGGTTTATCCGACGTCCGCGTCGACACCATTGGCGGTTTGGTTGCGGAAAAGCTGGAACGTATGGCGGAGGTCGGCGATGAAGTCGTGCTCCAGCATGAAGGTCGGCGTTATGTCATCAGCGTGATCGAGTGTTCCGAGACGCGCCCTTTGTTGCTGCGCGTGACCGTGGGGGTATGCACTTGACGGTCCTGATTTTAATGCTGCTGCTAGCGATTGCCGCCTCTGCCATGTTTGCCGGTTCCGAAACCGGATTCTATGGCATCAATCGATTGCGTTTGCGGCATGAAGCACGGCGCTCCCGCACTGCTGCCTTGCTTGCCCGGGTCGTGCGTTCGCCAAGTGCCTTCCTTGCCACTTTGCTCATCGGCAACAACCTCGCCAACGATGCTGCGGTCAAGGCCGCCGGTGACCTCTGTACTCAATTCGGTTTGGATGGCGCACAGTTCTGGGGAGCGCTTCTGCTCACGCCGCTAATTTTTATTTTTGGCGAAGTCCTGCCGAAACAATTGTTGCTTGCCGCGCCGCGACGTCTTCTGCATCTCGCCGCACCGCTAGCCTTAGCGCGAATTTTATTCTGGCCCTTGACTGCCCCCTTAGCCTGGCTCGCTGCCGCCTTGGAGGGTGGAGAAGGTGCACCGGTTTTAGCCCGACGTCAGTTCGAAGCCTTGTTGCAAGAAGGGGAGCAACATGCTCCTGGTGAGGCACGAGTGATGTCGGCCGCTTTGCGTGCGCTTGATTCCCGCGGTAAAGGCCTATATTCATTCCTGCGTTTTGACCTCCCGCACTTTGAGCCCAGCCTGAGCCCGGACGTCGCGCGCAGGCGCTTAGCCAGTTGCACCGACACCCTGGCGTTGGTGCGTAACCCCAATGGCCCGCCTGGACTGCTGTTGGGTTCTCATCTCGCTGTTGCGGGCACTCAAAGGACTCTCCCCGACCTCACCCAGCCCTTGCCGACTCTGCCAGCCGATCTTGACCTGGCGGGGGCATTGACTAGGCTCCGCGCACTTGGCGTCGCCTTTGCCTGGGTCGAGAAACCAGGCGAGTGGGCGGGACTATGTGATCTCGAATATGCTTTGGCCCGGCTGCTCGAGCCAAGCCCCCTCCCAACTGCCCAAAAACGATGAAATCCTTCCTCGCCCGCACTCTTGTTCTGTTGCTCGCATTCCTTATGGGTGCCGTCAGCCTTCGTCTTTTGACTGCCGATACGGCCGAAGCTTCCTTCGCAGACAGCGGCAAGCGCTATGTGGCGGTCACAGGGCCTTATCAAGCGGGAGTTGCGCTGCTCTATGTGCTGGATCAAGAAACGCAGCATCTGGCCGTTTATGAGGCTCGTGGCGGAGCTACGAATTCCCATCGCCTGCAATTTGTGGGTGCGCGCAACATTGAGCTGGACACCATGCTTGATGGTTACCACGACGAATCGGATTACACCCACAAAGAGCTTGAGGCCGAGTTCCTGAAATCTGGCATTCTCGAGCCGGAAGACAGCACAAAGTAGTCGAGATACCGTATCCTTGGCTCCGCGCCCCGCTACAGCTATGCTTGGGGAGCAGGAACCCTTCTTCCTAGACCCACAGTCCCAGAACCTGATCACGTGAGCGAAAGCGAATTTTCATCCTTCGACGAAGCCCTCAAGAAACTCGAGCTCGAGGAAGAGGATCTCAAACGTCTAATTTCGGCCGGTGAGATTCGCGCATTCCGCGAAGGCTCTAACATGCGCTTGCGCGTGGAAGACGTTTCTAAGGTCGCCGATCAACTTGGTATTGGTGGATCGGTTGCAGAAGCCGACGCCGGTGAAGTCCTCGAGGTCGAAGATCTCGTGCTCGACGAAGCCGACGACGATGGCATGGCAACCACCCAACTTTCCGAGGAAGACACTCTGCTTGACGATGAGGTGGAAGAGCTGGAAGTCGCTGCTGCAGCGGCACCTGTGCGTCGTTCCGCTGGAGCGAAAGGTGTTTCCGGTGCGCGTCGCGGTGCTGCAGCTGCAGCCTCGGCCGCATCGACCGATGAAGGTGGCGGCATGCGTGCAGCCATTTTGTGCACCAGCATTTTGATGTTGTTTGGCATTGCCTTCGCCATCGATATGGTTTCCGGCCACAAGAGCGGAGTCACCTCCAGCGTGGTCGACATGGTCCACGGCGAGTAGTCTGAACACGAACCCGTCTGGTCGTATGAACCGACAGGCCCTGCTCCTGATGCTTTTGCTCGGGGTCGGGGCCTGTACTCGTTCTGCAGTGCAGCCTCTTCCGGAAGAGCTTGCGCGCCTGGAGCACCTGGTGTTGTTGTCGCCGGCTCCGTTTCAAAGCGCATGGTCTTTGGCCGGACGTTATGAAGTCACCGAAGAAGAGTTTGGGCTTCCGGGGCGCGATGGCGACTTAGTGTTGCCGGTTGCCATGGTGAGTTACCTTGAGGCAGAGGCGTGGTGCACTGAGCATCACTTGCGCCTCCCCACCGTGTGGGAGTGGTCTCATTTAGCCACCTCGGGGCGCGATGATTTTGAGTTGCCAGAAACCTCTCTGAATGGACTTGAGCTAGGGCTTCGCCGACGTCTGCCGGTTGGGGTCTTCGAGCGCGGTCGCACTGCCCTCGGGGCCTACGATGTGCTCGGCAATGTGCGCGAGTGGAGTTCGGACCCAAGCACTGGCCGTTTCTACGCATGTGGTGGTTCCTTTGCCACCCGCGATGCGGATTCTGGTGTATCTGCCCAATTGGAGATGTTGCCCGATGAACGTGCAGAGGATATTGGCTTTCGCTACTTCGTGGATGCCGACGTCTATCTCATGGAAGTCGTGTTGCCGCTATGGCCGGAACTTACCGCCGAGGAAAAAACTCAGGTAATGACCTATATGCAGGCCTGGCGCGCAAACTATCGCAGTGGGCTAGCCGATGAACTACTTGCCCTTGGTGCGCCTAAATATTTTTGTAAACAACTGGTCAAGCCATGAAGCTAGGCGATCTGCGTGATTTACTTGCGGCGCATGGGTTGCGCCCGAACCCTCGTTTTGGCCAGAACTTTCTGGTTGATCCAGCCTTGCTTAGGCGAATCCCGGTCGATGCAGAGGTGGAGGCCGGAGATTCCGTACTGGAGGTCGGCCCAGGTGCTGGCTCCTTAACTCACGAGCTCATTCAAGCCGGCGCCAAGGTGCTTGCGGTGGAGCTTGATCATGGTCTGCTGCGTTTGCTGCGTGAGCGCTTTGAGGAGGAACTGGCGGATGGCCGTCTGACTTTGGTGGAAGGCGACATTCTCGGCCCCAAGGAGACCATGCACCCAGAAGTGGAGACTTGGTGGTCGGGATTGGAGAAACCGCCGCGTTTGGTCGCAAACTTGCCCTACGCCATTTCCGGCCCCTTCCTCGGACGTCTTCCCGGGCGCCCCATTCTCGGCGCGACGCTCCTATTGCAGCGCGAGGTTGCGGACAAAGCTGCCGGCCCGGCGCCAAAGGAAGAATGGAGCCCGCTATCCATCCGCCTACATTTCGCCTTTGAAGCGCAAACCGGCCGCCGTCTTCCCCCGGAAGTCTTCTGGCCGCGGCCCAAGATTGATTCTGCCTTTCTCCAGCTGCGGCCTAAGACCACGGCTTTGCCAGCGGCCCAGGAGTTCATGCTTGCCACGGTTTTAAGGTTCGCTTTTGGCCAACGGCGTAAGACCTTGCTGGGGCGCCTACGTAAGCAATTCCCGTTATGGGCCGACGCGCTCGAAGCGGAAGGGGTGGATACGAAGGCGCGTCCAGGCTCGATTGTCCCTCCTGTGTGGCGCGCTGCATTGGAGCGAGTCGACGCTGTCTAGACCCTAGGCAAATGTTAGATTATTGGGTCGGGAATCCCCCTTCCCTGATGCCATGAGCGAACTGCAATCTTTCCTCGACGACCTCAAAGAGCGTATCCCCATCGAAACGGTGGTGGGGCAGAAGGTGCAACTCACCCGCAAAGGCAATCGTTACTGGGGATTGTGTCCCTTCCACGCAGAGAAGACGCCTTCTTTTAGCGTGAACCCGGGGCGTAATTCCTTCAAATGTTTCGGCTGTGGCGTCGGTGGTGACTCGATTACTTTTGTGCGCGAGACCGAAGGCTTAGAGTTTTTCGAAGCTCTTCGTGTGCTGGCCGATATGGGTGGAATGACGATGCCGCAAAAGTTCAGCGGCGGACGTCCAGAGGAGCGCACCGAGCGCGAAGAAGCGCGCGAAGCCCTGCAGTGGGCACGCAAGTTTTTTAGTGATAAGTTGCTCACCCCAGATGGGGAAGGTGCGCGTAAATATTTGCTCGACCGTTGCATCCCCGAATCTAGTTGGAGTGAATTCGGTATCGGTTGGGCACCACGCGGGCGGCAGGAGTTGTTGTCGTATCTACGCAGTAACAAAGTGAGCGATCAGGGCATGCTCACCGCCGGTCTTGCTTTGGAAGATGAAAACACGCGGCAAATGAAATCACGGTTTTGGGAACGGCTCATGTTCCCGGTGCTGGATGCTGGAAGTCGCACTTTAGGATTCGGTGGACGTTTCCTTCCCGGCTCCTTTGCCGAAGAAAAGCAAATGGGGAAGTACATCAACTCCCCGGAAGGACCGTTGTTTCCGAAACGTCGTTTGCTTTATGGCATTGAAAAAATGTCGCATAGTTTGCGCGATTTCCCCGATGCGCCCATCATCGTTTCGGAAGGTTATTTAGATGTCATCCAGCTGCATCGAGCCGGCGTGCAACCTTGCGTTGCTGCATTAGGCACAGCCTTCACCGACGACCATGCCAGGCGCCTAAAACGCACCGAGCGCCGTGTGGTCCTGTTGCTCGACCCCGACGAAGCCGGGCGCAAGGCTGCCGCAAAGGCCGCTCGACTGCTGGTTGCGGAAGGAATCGACGTCCGCGTTGCCGAACTTCCCGATGGTCATGACCCCGCCGATATGGTCGCAGAAGGGCGTCTGGAGGAACTCTCCGGCTTCATCGCCGATTCTTGGGATATACTCCGTTGGCGTTTAAAGACGTGGTCCCAAAAAGCGGATTTGTCTGTGCCTGCGGTCGTCCATCAGGCTGCATCGGAGATGGCGGAGTGGATAGCAACCACCCCAAGTCCCGTTGTAGCAGAGGCTTGGGCGAATCAGGCTCAGTCTGCTTTGGGGGTCTCGGCCGACGCCCTACGTCGTCTCACTCATCCGAAGAATTCTGCTGCTGCAGGTCCTAGAGATGGGGGTGGCTATGCAGAATCGCCCCAAACCCCATCACTCACTAACCCCGAGGAGGTCCTTCGAAGAAACGAACGAGAAATCATCGCCGCCATCCTTCATGATCCAAGCGCATATCCGCGCTTCCGTAAAGAGCTCGACACGATAGAATTGCAGGATTCCGTCGCCCAGAGAGTCCTTACTTGGTGTCGTCAGCAGCGTGAATCTGAGCAGGGGTTTGACCTCGTTACTGCTCTCATCGCGTTTCAGAATCAGGAACCAGCCGCATGGTTGGATCAGGTTCGCCATCAACGACCCACGGATCCCTGTCTGGCATTAGAACGGTCTCTGGAAGTGCTCCCCGGCAATACAGAAAAAGCGACCGATAGCGATGACCTTCATTCCTTCTTACGAAGGATCAGCATCTCTCCGAACGACTGAATCCCGAATCAGCTCCCATTCCCATGACAACTAAGTCGTTAGACAAAAAGACAGAAGCATCTCTCGAGACCCTCATTGCGAAGGGTCAGGTAACTGGCAGCCTTCCTTTCGAGGAACTGCAAAGTGCTTTGCCAGCCGACAAGCTCGGCGACATTGAGATCTTGCAAGAAGTCATTGACCGTTTGGAGGTTTCCGGCATTGTGCTCGGTGACTCTACAACGGAAAACGCTGCCCAATTTGCGGGCGGCACCGCACCGATTCCCGTCACTCCGAAACCACTTTCTACACTTAGTGTGCGTGGTGGTGGACGTGCAACTCCAGCTGTGTTGGAGAAGATTGATGACCCGGTGCGCATGTACCTCACCCAGATGGGTGAAATTCCTTTGCTTACCAGGGAAGAGGAAATCTCTCTGGCGAAGACTACGGAAGTCTCGCGTAAGATTTTCCGTCGCTTGGTGCTGGAGTCTGGTCTCGCACTGGATATGGCATTGGATGTGCTGCAGCAAGTCAAGGATGGCGAGCTCGCATTTGACCGCACCTTGAAGGTAAACCCTTCGGCGCAAGCAAACTCGAGCTTTGCGGTCTTGCACTTCAACCGACGCCTGAAGAAGCAGGCTGCGGAAGAGGGGGCCGATGAAGGTACTTCGTCCAACATCGATGGTGGTGCTGGCTATGAGCTCACCAAGCAAGATTTGGAGCAACGTTTGGGCGGCCACATTGCCGACCTCACCAACTTGCGCGATACTGCGCGGGTTGGATACGAAGTGCAGTTGGATGGTCGTCTGAAAGCAGACGAGCGTGCGCTGTTCCGTCGCACCATGCGTGCACGTCAACGCTGCATTGCAGTGATGGTGGAGGAATTGCACTTCCAGGTAAACATCTTGCAGGACTTTATTCGCGTGCTGGAAAGTAAGGCGCGTGCATGGAATGCTGTCGCCCGCGAAGCCGCAAGCTTTGATGGCGCTCGTAAACGCAGCAATGCTGGCAAGGAAGAGTATGCGGTGTTGCAAGCGCAACTGCGCGAATGGGAAGTCAAAGCCATGGAGCCATTGGAGTCCTTCCAGCGCCGCATGGAATTGCTTTACCGTGCCATGGACACTTATGAGGGTGCCAAGAAGGGCTTGTCTTCGGGTAACTTGCGCTTGGTGGTTTCGATTGCCAAGAAGTACCGTAACCGTGGCTTGAGCTTCCTCGACTTGATTCAGGAAGGCAATACCGGATTGATGAAGGCTGTGGAGAAGTACGAGTATCGCCGTGGTTATAAGTTCTCAACTTATGCCACATGGTGGATTCGTCAGGCCATCACACGTTCCATCGCAGATCAGGCGCGGACTATCCGCATTCCTGTGCACATGATTGAAACCATGTCGAAGCTGCGCGCCGTGCAAAAGCGCCTGCTGCAGAACCTCGGCCGCGAACCTTCGATTGAGGAAATGTCGGAAGCTGCTGACATTGCAGTCGACGAAGCCACGCGGGTGATGAAGATTGCCAAGCACCCGATTTCTTTGGATCGCCCGATTGGTGATTCGGAGGACTCCTACTTCGGCGATTTCATCGAAGACGAGTCTTCTGAAAACCCGGTCGAACGGGCTGGTCAGGAAATGCTCAAAGAACGCATCGACGATGTGCTGGAGTCTCTCACCTTCCGTGAGCGCGAGATCATCAAGCTGCGTTATGGCATAGGAGACGGGTATACCTACACCCTTGAAGAGGTTGGCAGGATTTTCCGCGTGACGCGCGAGCGTGTGCGTCAGATTGAGGCCAAGGCGATTCGTAAGTTGCAGCACCCAATCAGGGCACGCAAGCTGGCGGGTTTCCTAGATGGCACAACTCCTTAATCAAACTCTGGCGGCTTCCGCCTAATACCTGATAACAATCAGGGAATCGCAGCCCAGATGGTGTATCCATCTGGGCTGCGCTACGTTGTAATGATGTGCAGTGGAAGCCATCCTCGCCCATCTCATTCGCGCTCAACAGGTCGACAAACGATTGACCACTTTGGCACGTCGCCTGGAGTCTCTTCCAGTAGAGCTGGGGGAACGCGAATCCACCATGGCGGCGCTGGAAGCCGAAGCAGAAGAGCTAGAGTCGGAGAAGAAAGCTTGCCTAGTGCGCTCCACTAAGTTGGAGAACGAATGCGGCACCCGCGAGGAGCGTATCAACAAGCTTGAGAAGCAGGCGGTTGAGGCACGTGATCCCTCTGCCGTGCAGATTGCGCAACATGAGGCGGCTACGCATCGTCAAGAAAACTCCGATGCTCAGGAGGAAGCGCTTGAGTTATTAGAACGCGCCGATGGTCTAACCGCCAAACGCGAGGCCATGAACTCTCGCTTAGACGAAGCCAAGGAATCTTTAGATGCCATGCGCGCGAGTGTCGAGACCGATACTGCTGATTTGCAGGCCGAGGTCGACACCTTGAACGCCGAACGTGAAGGCTTAGTCGCCGAGGTCAACTCGACCGTGCGCAGTGTGTTTCAGATTCTTGCTGAAAAGCATCCAGGCAAAGCAGTGGTGCCTCTGAAGGGCGATTCCTGCGGCGGTTGCGGCACCAACCTGACCGCCAACGATCGTGTGCGCGTGCAAGGCTCCAAGTCGATGATTCGTTGTCCTTCTTGCACCCGAATCCTGGTTACCCAGGAATTGTGGTCGAAGGTAAGCGAGCCGGTGCAATAAGGCACCGACTCGCTTAGGATTCCGTTACGCAACAGTTTCGTGTTATTGAATCGTTGCTGTCACCGTATTGGATTTGATCGAGTTCACTCCGCCGAGACCGCGCGGAATCACCACCTGTATGTGGACGTCAATCAATGGAGCTAATGCTGGCACCTGAATGGTTAGGGCAGCGATTCCGCTTCCATTCGCGATAGCATTTCCAGCTATCGTAACTGGTGAGAGAAGGTCGAGGCAAAGCCCGCCGAGTGCGACTGGGCATGGGCCAGCTCCTGTTCCCACTAAACTGTAAGCAAAGGTCAAGGTCTCTGCAGGCACGGCGCCATCGGCAGTCAGGGTGGCGGATTGTGCACGCAGGAGCGGGCTCACATTGAGAGTTAGGCCTCCTGGGACATCGGAAAGGCATGCAGAAAGCTCCGAAGTATTGCCGCTGCTTTGCTGCGTTGCGGTGGCGGTGATAAACCAACCGCTTGGAGTCGTGATTGGGAATGAGGTATGAAAGGACGCTTGCCCTGAAGAGTCGGTTGTGACTGAAATCGTTCCAAGGAAGACTTCGCTTTCTCCGAAGCCGGATGGGTCGCACTGCGAAGAGCTAAAGAAATCTAGGTCGAAACTTAATGACGCCCTGCTGTTTAGCGTTCCCATCACGGTGGTGGAGTTGGTTTGGAAAGTCACTTGTTGCAGAACTGGGTAGTTTTGCAAGCCATTCGCGCCGCCATCCGAATCACCGGGATCGTTGGTGGTCGGGCCTGGTGTGCCAAGGCCAACTAAGAGGTCGATGCCCAAGGCTCCGTTATCGTGCATGCGGTTGCCGCGTAAGGAAGCACCTTCGATTGCTGAGTCCACTTGAATCCCCGAAGTCTCCGAGAAAGCAATGATGTTTGCCTCTCCAGGAAGAATTCCACCTACAGTGATTGGAGAAGAAGAAAACGGCCAGCGATCGATGAAGATGCCTTGCCGGTTGGGTAAAGGCAGTAAGCCACTTGCATCGGTTCCAATGATGTTTCCTTGAAAGATGGAGGCATCACAGGATCCATAAACATGGATGGCATTTCCAAATCGAATCCCGGCGGAGTGGTTAATCCCGACCACAAAAATGCCGCTAATCAGGTTGTCACGCACGATAGTGCCGGGAGATTCTCTAACTTGAATACCAGTTGCTCCAAGTTGCTGGGTTGGGATACTCACACCATCCGCATTCACTCCAATGTAGTTGCCTTCAATCAGGGTATCGAAGGAGTATTCGACATTCACCATGCCGCCGGTGGGGAAGCCCTCGGAACTGTATTCTCCAGCACCACGAATGACATTGCGTTCGGCGACGGAAGGGCCTCCAATGCGATTGTTGATGGCATCGTTATTCGGGCAACAAGTTGGTGTCCGCACTTCCACTGCGAAACCATTTCCTGACAAGGTGTTGGCAATCACAACATTGTCGCGCGCCGGGCCATCGATGCGCACGCCAGCATTCCCTGAAGATAAAATGTTGCCTTCCCCGGGATTGGTACCGCCAATAATATTCCCGGTGGCAGGTGGACCGCCAAACAATCCCGTGATGTAGACCGCAGCAAAATTAGCTCCCCAAATATTGCAGCCAATCACCTGGTTGTTATTGCCACCAATACGAATGCCATAGCCATGCAGGATCACGCGATCAAGGCCAATGATGACGCAACTATCCCCACCAATATAAATCGCGGCTGCACCAGCTGCTGGTGGGGTGGTTCGAATTCCAACTTCATTGCCGAATGGATTGGTGTTGCCAGTGAACACTGTTTGGGTGCTAAAGTCGACGGTAGTTTGGTCGTCGGAAAGGAAAAAAGAATCGAAATCCATGAATAGAATGGCCACGCCTCCACTCCATTCGTTGCTCGCCGTGTTTGGAATCGCAAAGGCAATCGTTTGCGGCCCAGGAGTATTGTTGGCCGCGGTGCAGGCTTCACGGAAGGAAACTAAGCCATCTGGGCCAGGCAGGTCGGCCAGTTGCTGAGCGCCGCCAAAGTCAACAAAATCGTCGGTCATGGTGACAGTTGCGGTTTGTGCGCTTACTGACGAGGCGCCAAGCAGCCCAAAAAGAAGGGGGAGAATGATTTTCATGGTAAAGAGGTGTTCTGAGGGGATAAGCGTGCGCCCGGCGGGGTTTCCCCCATGGATTCGAAGATTCTCCCCAGGTAGAACGACTGCTAAACTGCCGCTTCCATGCTTTTCCTTTCCGCTCTTCTACTTTACGCCCTGCCGCAGCAGTCCCTAGAGGGTCAGCTGCCGAAGCAGGACCTCGGGGTCGCCGCGTTTTTGGCTGCGCACCCGGAATACGATGGTCGTGGCATTCGTGTTGCGGTGCTCGACACCGGCATTGACCCTGGCCACCCGTTCTTGCAAAAGACACCGGATGGGCGACGCAAGTTGGTCGACTGGTACGACGCCACCACCGATGGTCGCATGGACACCAGCATGGTGGTTGAGTTAGATGGCAACGGCAAAACCATCGGACTTAGTGGTCGTGAGCTAGATCTTGGCCATTATCAAAGTTCTGGCTCGGTGCACCTCGGTCGTATCGGTGCGGAGTTTTTACCGGGTGGCTTGAGTGGTCGCATGAACGCACAACGCAAAGCCAAGTGGCAGGTTGAGGCGAATAAGTACGAGGAAGCGGTCACCCGTTTGGAAGCGAATGGTACCTCGGTCGATGAGGAGTCCGCTTCTGAAACCGAAGCCCAACGTCATTTTGATTCATTTACGGATCCCGGTGTGGTTTACGACGTTGTCGTCTTCAAACAAGCGGGCAAATGGAAAGTCGTCATCGACTCCGATGAAGATGGCGACCTCGATGAGGAAACCGCGCTCGGAGGTTTCCGCGAAACCGGAGACTGGGCTACGCTCGGTGATTCTTCTAATATGAATTACGCGGTGAAGGTTTCCGAAGATGGAAATCTCACTACCTTGCTGTTTGACACCCATGGTCATGGCACCCACGTGGCAGGCATTATTGGAAGTTATGAGGGACCGAATGGTCGTTTGAATGGCATCGCTCCTGGAGTGGAACTCGTCGCGATTAAAATTGGAGATGGCAAGTTTGGCGGCAGTACCAGCGGTTTTGCAGTAGCCAAAGCCATGGATATTGCAGTGGAGGCCGGTTGCCAAATCGCCAACATGTCTTTCGGTGGACCAAGCTTTTACGCGGATGGCAATGAACCCGACGCCTGGGTGATTGATGAAGCAGCTAAGCGTGGATTGATTTTGGTGACGTCGGCCGGCAACGAAGGCCCCGCGCTCTCCACGGTTGGGGCACCTGGAACGACTGAATCGGCATTTTCGATTGCAGCCGCGGTTTGGCCCGACACCCAGAAGGTGAACTACGGTTCTTTGAATCCTAGCCAGCCGGTGCTGTTCGATTTCTCATCGCGTGGGCCACTGCCCAACGGCGATCTCGGCGTGGACTTTACCGCTCCAGGCGCCGCACTCAGCTCGCTCCCATCTTGGACTTTGTCCAAGGGTGAAAACTGGAACGGCACATCGATGGCCGCTCCACAAATGGCCGGCTGCGTTGCGCTACTGCGTTGTGCAGCAACTCAAGAAGGGCTCGCGCAAACTCCCGCGCGCATTTACCGCGCTATGCGTTTGGCAGCAGAAAAACTGCCGCAACACGATTGGGTGGAAGTCGGGCATGGTGCCATCGACATGGAACGTAGTTTGGTTGCCTTACGCAATCTTGCCGAAGGTGCAGAAGGGGAGCAGTCCTTTACCGTCAGCATTAACAATCCCTTCGGAATTGGCGAGGGCATTTACCTGCGTGGGTTGCCATCCACGGAGCCTTTTGAGCGTCGGATTAACATTACTCCAGATTTTGATTTAGAAGACAGCAACGCCAGCCGTTCCGATTTCCTGCGCACCTTTCGTTTGGTTTCGGAATCCGATTGGGTGCAGGTGCCCGATGCCATGTACACCAGCTCACATGGTTCCGGCTTCAACGCGCGCATAAACCCTGAAGGTTTAGAGCATGGCCTTTACAGCACCCGTATTCTCGCTTACGACGATGCGAAGCCTGAAAACGCCGGTCCAGATTTAGTCATTCCAGTCACCGTGGTCGTTCCGATGGAAGCCGATGAACTCGGCGAAGCCTGGAATAGTTTTGAGCTTGGCCCCGGCGATCTCGGCCGCACTTTTTTGCAAGTGCCGCAAGGTGCAAGCGTGGTGCATTTGCGCGTCACGCAGCACGGTGGTGGCGACAATGAGTTTCGCACCGGCGCTGGTTCGGTCAGCGGTTTTCTATACTCCGGGGATCGTCAACGTCGTGGCCGTTTTATCTTGAGCGACAACGAAAGCTACGAAACCACGATTCCGGTCGAAGCCGGAACCGTGTTCGAATATGCCATGGGTGCACGTTGGGCGACCAACATACAAACGGAAGTCGAGTTGCATTTCCGTTTTGAAGGAGTGCAGCCGCAATACGCAGAGTTTGAAGTGCCAGCTGGTCAAGACACCGGCTTCTTCGGTTTTGCCTCTTACTTGCGTGATGCTAACGGCCTTCGCGTTGCGGCATCAATTGATGGCGTGGCATCGCCCGTGGTCGCAGAAATGAAAATCATTGAGGATCCAATCCGCAGCACCATCATGGGGGGATACGGAATGTTCCAGGGCATTGTTGAATGGAGTGCCGAAGTGCCAGAGGGGACCAGTAAAGTTTCCTTGTACACTCCGCGTTCGATTCAAACCACCGAGTGGCGTGAGGACCTTGCCTTAGAAATCTTCGACGAGGCCGATGCCGTGGTGGGGCGTTTCATCGCTTATGAAACCGAAACCGATTTGGGCCATTTGGATCCCGGCAAGTACCACTTTCGTTTGAGTTACCCTAGTCTTGGCGCCGCTGCTTTGCATGCGCGCTTTGCCGGTGCCGAACTTCGTTTCTACGACAGTCCGGGCGCAATGACTTTGTACCCGAATCTGACTTCGGCCATTGCCGAGTCTGGCGCAAGTAGTCGCATGAATATTCCCTTTGGAGGAGCACGCAGCGTGTTTGCACGTTTGCCGGAACTCGAGGATCTGGAGAATGGACAGCGCTACTTCGGTTCGGTGAGCGTGAAGTCGGGCGACCACACCTTGCTTTCGGTACCGCTTTCGATTGCACGCCCAACCGCTCCACAGACTGGGCCCAAGGATTGGGCTCTCACCGAAGCCGATGAACCTTGCGAGGAGCATGCCAAGTGGTCAGAGGCTAAGTCTGCTGGCGAAACCAAGCCGGTGGCATGGATTTCTGCTGCTCGCGATTGGGCAAGCGCCGAGCCGCTCAACTTCGAAGCCACCCTCGCGGTTTACGAAGCCTTGGTCAGCGCAGGCCTGCCGGAAGTCGCCAAGCGCGATGCTGTCGGATTCCTTGCTAGCTTCCCCAACCGCGTCGAAGAGTTTCGCGCAGCTGCTAAGAGCTGGAACTAAAGCGCAAATGCAACCGCGTCTAGCCCTGTGTGGGAATGTGTTTCCTGCGGATGGGCCGGGCGCGGTTTTAGCTGCATTGCGCGGACCGGTACGCGCGTGGACCGATGGTCTTAAAGAGGAAGGGCAAACTGGACCATTCGGTTTTGGCCTTCATTTCTCCGCGCGTGCAGCTGCTGAAATCGCCGCATCGAAACCACTGCTTCTTGAAATCAAGCAAGCGATGGCGGATGCCGATGTCATAGCATGGACTGCCAATGCATTTCCCTTTGGCGATTTCCATGCAAGCTTGGTGAAGGAGTCCGCCTTCCTCCCGGACTGGAGTTCGCCGCAACGATCCGAGTTCACCATGCAAGTGGCGCATCTACTTGCCGAGCTCGCTCCGGACGATGACCGCCCCTTATCCATTTCCACCTGCCCGATCGGATATGGAACTGCAGCACTCGAGCACCCGGATACGCTCAAGCATTTACTGTTCACCGCTGCGTGCTTGCAACATTTAGGCAAGCAATACCGTCGCGATTTCATCCTCGCGATTGAGCCCGAGCCCGATGGCAACTTTGAGCGCGTCAGTGATTTAGCGAACTGGTTGTACCACCACATACCGGCGGACTTACTTCCACAACTCGGCGTGTGCTGGGATTTATGTCACGGAGCCGTTGTGGGAGAATCCGCAGCCGAGGTTTTGGAGACTCTGCACAACACTGGAGTGCGCGTTGGCAAGGTGCAGATCTCTTCGGCGCTGGCAATCCCCGGCAACCCAAGCGCAGAATCACTCGCGCTTTTGCAGTCGCTCACCGCCGATCCATATCTGCATCAAGTCAGAGGAGATAACTCGGAGGGGGTGGCGTCGTCCATGCCCGACATGCCAGCCTTCCTGGAGCTCCCAGACGCCTCCCAGTGGTCGAACCTCCGCGTGCATTGCCACGTTCCAGTTTCGCGCTCCGAGTACCCCGGAGGCCTTCAAGGGACGCCGTGGAAAGAGGCCGTGGGCCAATGCTTGAACGCCGGCATCCGCGACTTCGAGCTCGAAACTTACACCCTGCCGGTGCTGCCGGCGGAGTTTCTGGCCGAACGTGGGCAGGTCGGCACCATGGTCGATGAAAGTTTGTCGTGTATTCAGGCTCTCACGCTTGACACTTAAGGCTTGCAACTACGTGTAGGCAGAATGGAGGGCAAAAGAATCAGCCAATTCCATGAAATTGTTGATATTTCAAGTGTAGACTTCAACTGTTATGCCGGGAACCATTAGCCACCTAAGTATTCTTTGCTCCGTATTCTTGTTGGTGCAAAGCCTTTCTGCCCAGGTTTATCAGTTTGAATTAGAACTTCCGAACCCAATTCCATTAGCCCAACTTTCCGATATTGATGGGGATGGCATCCCTGAGTATCTGGCGCAAGGATTGAATGCCCAAGGCGTGTTGAGCGGCCAGATTTACTCGATTGCTCGGGAAGAGGTTTTAGTGGAGTGGGCAACGCTGGATACAGATGGCATGGTTCTTTCTGGTTTGGGAGATGGCTACGATTTAAATGGCGACGGTTTTTTTGATGTGGTTTTTGCGGAGAGTAACGGCTTGACTGGTGAGGCCGAATTAGAAGCTCGTGATGGCCGTACCGGTGCAGTGCTTTGGCACCGCAGTGATTTTCATCTTCCTGCTCGATTGCTTCGAACGCCAGCTGCAATAGGTGATCGCAACGGAGACGGAGTCATCGACTTCGTCCAACCTATCGCTGGTGGTGAAGTTGTCCACTTTTCTGGGGCAGACGGCACTACCTTGCAACGCAATCCAAGTGGATTCTTCAATGCTGCCGACGAATACACCAAAGCTGGGGACCTGGATCGCGACGGCATACCTGATTATTTTGCCCAATTCTTTTTTTCTACTTGGGCCTTTTCAGGAGCTACCGATCAAATACTTTTCTCAATTCCAATTGTGCGCATTTTAGAAAGTTTAGCTTACGTTGGAGATACCAATGGCGACGGCTTCGACGATTTTGCTTACTATCGGGTCGGTGCCAACGGCGAAGCGGAACCCATGGAGATTTGGACGGGCTCAGGTCCCGTGAAGTTAGGAGAGATTCCTGGCCATCATCCTGGCGAAAATTCCCACGCTTTTCCGATTCTTCATTATGACTGGGACGGAGACGGCACCCAGGATCTAGTGAGTTGGGGTTTAGAGGGAAGCATTCCTTATTCTTCTCCAGCTCCTCCTTATTTTCGCATCCATTCTTTTTCGCGTGGAGAAGATTTAGTGGTCTTGCCGGTGGGGCATGTTCCTAGTATTTACAACCATACTTTCGTCTACTTCCAAGAAGATTATGATGGGGATTCGAAGCCGGACCCTATTTATGGAACCAATTCTCAGGGGGGCTTGGTGGACGTCGTTTCCCTGAAAGAGCATCTCACAGCAAATGTACCTTCCATCTCACAATCGGCTGGGGGAGTGATTGATTTTACTGTCGATGTCACCCCGCGCTTTGCTTTCCACGACGGTCTATTGCTTGTGGGAGTTGACGGTAGATACACGGGGAATGAAGTCTTTAATTCCAGCGAGTTTTGGCTTAAGTTCGGAGTTCGTTATGAATTAGCCTTGCCATTTGGTCGAGCACTTTTTACCAATCAAATTTGGCGCCTCCGCGGTAGCGGAAGATCCAAAGAAAGCCGCTTCACCCTAACTTTCGATGCCATGGGCCAAGGGCACTTAACCCTGGCTATTGCCCCTGGAGAAATCCCGTTGGATCAAGTCGGCCATAAGCTTAAGTTCGCATTCCTGTTGCCAGATGTAGATGACCCACAGTTTCCCGAAGGCACAACGGAAGCTGTCGCGATTGAGGTATTGCCTTAATCGCATTTCTTTTTCGAAACCCATTCCATCATGATTTTAGCAGCCCTTTTTTCGTCTGCCTTTCTAACCCTTTCGTGCCCGCAAGCCGAATTCTCATTTGAAGACTCGACGGTAGATGTAAAGCTTCGCGATACGAGTTCACTAATCATCAATAGTCGCTACACCTCTCAAACCCAAGACTCGCACATTATTGGCGGATCCTTTGTGGACCTCAATGGTGACGGGTTTCCGGAATTGATTTTGCCTGCCCAGCGAAACGTTGGTTTTCCTCATTTACAGGATGAAGGTGGATTCCTAATCCTTGCTAACCTCCCGGACCCACAAAATCCGCAGGTACGTATTTTTGATAACTCTCCCTTGGAGCACGCCCCGAGTAATCCCAACTTTTTTGACACCCCGTTCCCAGGCTCTCGCGCCCACGAGGTTCAAGGAATCCTCGCCGGTGATTACAATAACGATGGCAAACTAGACTTACTGATCGTGTGTGGAGGTGAGTACAAAGCCACTCCTGGCTCGCCCACCGACATGAGCATTTTCGAAGGAGTCGTTGGTGCCGATAGCCCTGTCGACAAACCATTAAGAAACCTTCTGTATATCAATATGACAGAAACAGAAGCCGAGGTGCTTGGGGGAGGGGGCACGTTTAATCCTGCCGAATTCTCCTTTGGTTTAGTCAATTACGGAGATACGGACCCCAATGCGAATGGCGCCTTTCAGGCCTTTGATGGTCACGGAATCCAATATACGCAGGAACCATCTTCGGTAATCCCTGCCTACCAAACAACACCTTCTCAGCCGGAAGATTTTGATGTCCATGGGATTTTGGTGAGGGATAAAACGATCTTCCCAACTCATTCTTCTGTTGCCGCTGCATCGGACATGAATCGCGATGGTCGCCTGGACCTCTTTATTGGTTCTCATCATTCTGGTGGAGGAGCAGGTGGGGGGTACAGGTCCGGCCAAATGAATGGTCTGTACTTGAACGTTGGGAATGTCGGGAAAGTCGTGACGAAGTACACCGTAATAAACGGTGCTCTTCAGGGAGGTGGAGTTTCCGTGTCTGCACTGGTTCCGCAGTTTGTAGACATCACCTATGACAGAAACAATTACCCGGAGGCTTTTCCTCCTCCGCCGGGTGGTCAGCCAGTAATCTCGACGGACTTAATTGCTTGGCAAGACTACTTGCCCCTCTTTGGTTTACAAGGGCGGTGCAACTGCCGAGACTCCTATCTCATCCCTTGCAGTGACCCGATTAAGCGGTTCTCGGCTTTGAATTCGGTTGTCTTTACCGATGTCAATAATGATAACTGGCCAGATATGATTTTGGGTAATAAAGGATTTGGTGCAAGTTCCTTTTTCGGGCCGATTCATAGTGAATTTCCTGGAGTTGGTGGACTTTTCCCATCTTACAAATGGATGGATCCTGATTCTATTTACATTAATCGTGGATCTCGTCTGAATCCTGCTACTGGAATCTATGAATGGCTGGGGTATTGGAATCGTGGTTGGGACCTATTGGAATCAAGCCCCACTCCTTACCAAACCAATGCTCCAATGGGAATTGCAGTCGCTGACTACGATATGGATGGCGACATGGACTTCTATCTCTCCGACGTCTCTTTTGACTTAGGTGAAATCGAAGATCTTTATCAGCTTGTTGGCGACCAACACATGAGCATGGGAGGGTGGTTTTTCCGAAATGAAACCCAGGTCGCTGAAGGACAATTTGAGCAGACCGATATTGCGTTTCAGTTCTCAGGCGGTGATCTCGTAGAGCCCAATGGTGCAGGTGGAGGCCAACTAGATTTACGAGGCACCTCGGTAACTCCCATGTGGTTTGGTTGGGGAGGAGCGTTTGGCGACTTTGACATGGATGGAGATATGGATTTATATGCTGGCGCTCACGGAGACCTTGGACGGCCAGACGGGGATCGCTTTCTAGAAGCCATATTCTCAGGGTCTCCCGCCTTTACGGATCCCATCAGCGGACTTCTTGTTCCCATGGAGGCCATGTGGGATAGAGTTTTCGAGAACACGCGGGCCGGAACAGATGCAGCGACCTTTAACTCTTCTGGGCATATCCAAATGGTTGATTACAATCCAGCAGAGGCTCATGCGCCACTTTTAGATTTCCCCAACAACTATTTAGCTCCAGAAATTACCCGGCGCAACGTCACCACCAATGTTCTGTCTGGGGATTACGACCAAGATGGCTTCATTGACCTGGTGGTGCTGCCCGGAAGCTCTAGCGCTAACGGTCTTCGCTCCATGCAAGTTTTCCATGGTCTAGGCAATACGCAAGGTGCCCCTAACGGGCGACTGACGATTCGCCTTGACGGGGGAACTAGCTGTGCCTCATGTACTCAGCACGCGATTGGAGCCAAGGTCATGTTGACGGCATGGTTAGATGGCACAACCCCCATGACGCAAACTCGTGAGTTGCGGATCGGTGGCGCCAATGGTGCAACCACAGACAGCCTTCCGTTGGAGTTTGGTGTTGGTTTGCATCCCGTTGGAACGTCGATTGGTTACACCGTGTTATGGCCCTGCGGGTCTGAGGAAAGCGGAACGCTCACTGGGTCTGCAACCATCACGCACACCACTTGTCCTCCTCCGATTGCTTGGGATGTGTTTGTCGCAGTGCCTCCTTTCCAACCTTTCGATGTGAGTGATGCCACAGTTCCAATCCAAGTGATGGCTCAGCTCTCGGTTTCCGGAGGCGGTGGGCTTGAGGCTTTAGGCATTGCTGCTTCTGAGTTGTCGATGCGTAATAGTGGTAGTGGAGATTCCTTCTTTCCTGTCGGAATGGACCATCTATTCACGGATTTCACCGGGTCGCAATCCGGTCCATTGGGGCTTCCGCAAGGAGGGTATTTCCGCTTTGATGTAACACCAATTCGTTATCCGGTTGATTTGGATGCCCAGGGCTTCCCCATTGCAACCGATTACGATTTGCGGGTTCGTTCTTGGAACCGAGCTTTGGATTCTTCGGAAGCCGATTCCTCTACCGGGCTTGGTCCAATCACGATTATCCCTGAGTTGAATGACACGGATTTTGGGAATCCAATCTGGAGCCGAGTGAATACTTCTGACCCCGGAGCAGGTATTGGCACTGTCCTAGAAATCGACCCAGGCAATGGGACTGGACCTGGAAGGGTTTGGAAGGATTTCGGCTTTCCTGCTGACACGGACTTTTCTGAGTACTACATAGTTTATGATGTCTTGGTTTCTCCAGGAAATGTTGGAAGTACTCATGAAATCTCTCTTTCCTGTCCGGACAACCCAAGCATCGGCGATGTCGTTGCAACTTTTACCGATTCTGGCCGCATCATGGTAGTTCTAGATGGTGTCCCTCCTTTTGAGCGCAGCACACTCCTTGAACTTGCCATTGTGAATTCAGGTTCAATAGATTTCGTTTTGAATTCAGTAGAGCGTTCTCATGCACCTGCGTTGTGTGCGAATTGAGAGGCATCGGCTTCTAGGGGAGTAAGCTAACCGCCTCCTTTTGAGCCTGGACAAAGATTGTCCAGGCTCTTTTCGTTTGCCCGGAGGGTAGCTCCTAGGCTCGCTGGGGGAGGCGTGTCCCCGTTGACCATTGCATAAACGCCGGCATTCGCGATTTCGAGCTCGAAACTTACACCCTTCCGGTGCTGCCGGCGGAGTTTCTGGCCGAACGTGGGCAGGTCGGCACCATGGTCGATGAAAGTTTGTCGTGTATTCAGGCTCTCACGCTTGACACGAGGTAGGACGGCCTTTATCTTTCTCGCCGGTTTGCCCGTTGGGCACCCGGTCCCATCGTCTAGTCTGGCCTAGGACACCAGGTTTTCATCCTGGCAACAGGGGTTCGAATCCCCTTGGGATCACCAAGCAGCCCGTCAATTTCTCACGAAATTGGCGGGTTTTTTTATGCCTCAATCGGCAAGCGGATGCGCCTGCTGATACAGCTTGCGCAAGCCTTCCACCGAGACGTGGGTGTAGATCTGCGTGCTGCCCAAACTGGCGTGCCCGAGCAGCTCCTGAACGCTGCGTAAATCCGCGCCACGGCTGAGCAAATGGGTGGCAAAACTATGCCGCAAAGTGTGCGGCGAACAATGCCGATGGATGCCAGCGCGTTGTAAACACTTCTCCAAAATCCGTCGCACCGAACGGTCGGTTAGGCGAGTGCCAAAACGATTCAGGAACAAGGTTCCGCGGTCCAGTTGCATGATGCCCTTATGCACAAAGTAGCGCTCCAGGGCCTGGCATGCCGGTTTGCCCAGCATGCCCAAGCGCTCCTTGCGTCCCTTGCCTTGCAGACGCGTCAGCCCGCGGCGCAAGTCCACATCGTGCTCATTCAGTGCCACCAACTCGGCAACACGACAGCCAGTGGAGTAAAGCACCTCCAATAGCGCGCGGTCGCGATACTCCTCGGCATCCTCTGCACAGGGGGCCGCCAGCAGGCGTTCAATTTCCTCTTCTTCCAGGAAGCGTGGCAGCCGCCGGCCTTTGCGCGGTCCGCGCAACGCAGATGCCGGATTGGTTTGGATATGCCCCACCTCTTCCATCCACGCAAAGAAAATGCGCAGGGTACTCAGATGGCGTGCCAAGGTCGATGGGCTTAAGCCTTCTTCGGTCAAGGTGCCTAAATAAAGCCGCAGTCGTGCTGTGCGGAGCTCCATCGGCGGGGGTAGCGGCAGTTCTTCTGGCTGCGGGGCAAGGTAGGCAAAGAAGCGCACCAAATCCCTCTGGTAAGCGTTCAGAGTGTTGGGGCTGACCTGCCGCACATCGCGCAAATGGCCCATGAAGGCGTCGCGCAGCTGGAGGAGGTCATGGGGCATAGAGCCATCATACTCTTAGGGCAAAGGCCTCGACTGCTTGCGGACTACTTCATCTTCCCGAGTAGACGCGCACGCACACGCGGGTGCAGTTGGAGAATGGGTGATAGTGGCGGAGTTTCTTCGGTAGCCTTTTTTACGGATTCAAATACGGGAGCCCGGCCGATGGAAAGCAGAAATGCATCCAGGGTGCTGGTGAATAATGGCCGGGCTTTTTTGTGTTCCAAAATGCCAGCCGTGGTTGCCATGATATGCGCCAATAAGAGTGCATCACGGTCTTTGGAAAAGGACAGGATGGTCCCGGCATCGTAATAAGCCTGGGCGCTCTTTAAGCATCCTTTAGCAATCCAGGCCTGTGTTTCTTGGAGCATAGCTTGCCACTTGGCTAATCCTTTCTCGTCTTTTGCCGCAGAAGCCTTTTTCGCTTTCTTAGCAGTGCTTTTCAAATACTTCTCCGCTGCCTTGATGGACTTTTTGTTCCGCGTATTTCCTTTAAGAGGGGTGCCCGTTAATCCGCTGGCGTCTCCTCGATACAACGCAACGATTGCGTCGCTTAATAAAGCAGAAGTATCCCCCAAATCCAAACCGGCCTCGTCGAATGTTTGTGAGCCAAAGCGTTGCGGCATATCGACATAACCCAAAAAACGGTCGAGTGCCGCGGCGGCCATGAAATAGGCTTCATCCATTTGCTCCATGGAAGCAGTCGAAGCCAAAATATGCGCCATCAAGAAATCGTCGGTGCCGGTGCCGTGCTGTAAAAGCCAAGCCGCATAGTTGTAGTCCTTGGGGGTGCTCATGAGACCCGCAGCGACTAAGGCCGTAACCCGTGTATGGCGCTCGTCAGAACGCTTGGCGAGTTCCTCTTCCGAAACCTCGCCCCATAAGTTTTGATCTTCTTGGTCAGCTTGGTAAAGCGCAGCTAATTCCACGCTTGCTCTCTGTAGTTCCTTTTTACTGACCTTTTTCTGTGCTAATGCTGGAGACAGAAGGAGGAAGCTGGCGAGTAAGATTGAGAGGTAGGTTCGCATGAGGTTTAGGCCGTAGTCTGGTCCGCGTTGAGCGTAAGCCATCGTTATCTTGAATAGCGTAGAATAAGCTCCTCTTGGACAGGAGATTTCGATTTCTCGCCGAACCACCTCATGACCACCCTCCGCGTCACCTGCCTTGCACGGTCCCGCAACTTGCCCTCGCCCGCGGTTTGCCTGCAGGCTTTGGATGGTGGTATGGAGCCCATGTTGCTGGAGAGTTCCAGTGGAGATGGATTCACCGTGCTTGCGTGGTCGCCTGATCGGCATTTGCGAGGCAATGTCCATCCCGACGGCCGCGATGACCACGCTTGGCCTCTTGCCTCCACCGACCCGGCACAGTTGCTGGAAGACGCCTCGGCCGATGAATCGTGGGAGTTCGAAGCCGGTTTGCCTCATGTTGGAGTTGGTTGGATTGGCTGGTTCGGCTTTGAGTGCGGTCATGCTTTTGAAAACTTCCCGTGGAATCCTCCATACCCAGACGGCTGGCCTGATTACCACTTTGCCCGCTACCGCCAGGCATTAGTTTGGTTACCGGATGGCGAGTGTTTGTTGTTGCAGGCCCAGGTGCAAGGCAATGAAGACCGTGCGCGCGCTTTGCAGTGGTTCGAGAAGTTACAACAGGTTCAGCCGGAAGCGGAAAAGGAAAACTCCACGCTTGACCTCACGCAATTGAGCGCTGAAATCGGAGAACATCGGTTCTGCGCCGACGTCACTCGCTTGCGTGACTGGATTGGCGAAGGCGAACTATTCCAAGCGAACCTTTCGCATTTCCTCAGCGGCCCCTTCCGCCATGCCGCGCGCGCGCTTTATGCCCAGCTGCGCGAATCCCAGCCGACTGCGATGAGTGCTTACTGGGAAGATGCGCGGGGCCACGCCTTGGTTTCGCATTCGCCGGAACGTTTTCTCCAAGTGCGTGGTGCATCTCTTCTTACCGAACCGATTAAGGGCACGGCAAAACGCGGCGCAAGTGCTGAGGAAGATGTACAAATTGCCGCTGACTTAGAAGTCGATCAAAAGGAAGTCGCCGAGTTGACTATGATTGTGGATATGGCGCGCAATGATTTAGGCCGCATAGCGGAAGTCGGGGCGGTGGAAGTGCCGTCTGCGGGGGAAGTGGAAAGTTACCCCACCTTGTTTCATCGCATAGCAACGGTGCGTGCGCGCTGGAATCCTGAAAAAGGCCTTGCCGCGCTCCTACGCGCCACATTCCCTCCGGCATCGGTGACAGGCGCTCCCAAAGTGCGTGCGCTGCAGGCCATTGCGGAGCTGGAACGTCGTGCGCGGGGACCTTATTGCGGATGCCTCGGCTATTGGATCCCTGGCCCAGAACCGCATGCCGATTTCTCGGTGTTGATTCGCACTGCCACGCTATCGCGCGAACGACTACGCCTAGCGGTAGGCGCCGGCATCGTATGGGATTCCGATCCCGAACGAGAATGGCATGAGACCTTGCTCAAGGGACGTTACCTTACCGGCGCATGAAGCCCGTCCAGGACCCAACCCGCATCCTCATGTTGGATGGTGCCATCTATGATGCCGAGCAACCCTCGCTGCTTGCAAGTTGGCCGGGCGTGTTGCGCGGAGAAGGCATATTTGAAACCTTTTTGGTGCGTGGCGGGGTGCCATCGCCCATGCTGCCGCAACACGATGCCCGCTTGGTTCACAGCGCCAAACTCACCGGCTTCAGCGTTGCGGCGGGAGACCTCACTGCTCAGTATCAGAAGTTCGCGCAGCTCTTGGATGACAGCAATTGGAGGGTGCGCCTTACGGTTCTGCGCGGCCTAGAAAACCAGCAGCATTTCATGTGGACTGCTGGGGCGGAACCGGCGCAAAAGGAGTGCGTCACGCTACAAATCTCTGACCATCGGCTCGACCCGCTGGACCCGATAGCAGGGGCAAAAACCGTGTCCCGCATAGGCCTTCAGGTCGCGCGTAAGAAGGCTCAGGATCTCGGCGCTTACGATGCCATTCTGCGCACCATCGATGGCGATTTGGCCGAAGGCACCTCCACCAACCTCTTCCTGTGGATGGACGATGCCCTCCACACGCCGAGCCTAGATCGGGGCATTTTGGGTGGCGTTACCCGTCAAACGGTGCTGAAGGCCTGTAGAGCGGCCGACATTCCAGTTTTTGAGCGAAGAATCGAGTTAAAGGAGCTGGCCTCGGCCGTAGAGGTATATATCACCAATGCAGTGATTGGCGTGACTCCGGTTGCGAGTATCCTGCAGTGGAGAGACCAGCTTCCCGGCCCCAAGGGCCCCGCCCTCCAGCGGATTCGGCAAGCTTATGTCGCTTACCTCGCGTCAATGACCCCAGCCTGATGGACCCCATGCTCGCACTTCTCACTCTTACTTTTCTTTCTGCTCCACTGAATCTCGAAACTTCTGTTTCTGAGGTGCCTGTACTGCATACCCAGGAACCAGAGTTGAAAGAGGCGTTTAAGCGTTTCGACAAAATTCTAAAAAGCAAAACCAACGAGGGGGAAGCCATCAGCATGATGGATACTTTCGTTGGGCGTTACCGTACGGCTCAAGAGCGTATCGATAGTATTGATGACTCCATCTCTATTGATGAGGGAGATAAGAAGCTCTTGTTGAAGGAACGCAAGGGGCTGCGCAAGGTGCAAAACTCCCTGGCGGAAACGGTTTATTCTTCGATGACCCATAAAGGGCGTAAAGCCATCACCGAACCGAATCTACAGTTGTTTCGTGCCGCCGCCTACAGCCTTGGACAAATGGGCTCGGTGGGTGCGCATTATTTATGGAAGGGTTTCGAAAATAAAAAGTTTAAGGACAACCCAGACTTTCGCGGTCTTTGCCTTGAGCAAATCGGCTATACCCATGCTTATGAAGAATTTACTGAAGAGTTGGTCGATCTTCTCGATCATCATGAGTACTTGTTCATTGCGAAGGCCAGTGAAGCCTTAGCGCAATTTAGTGGTGCGCCAGGCCGTTTACGCAGGGATGCAGTCGAACGCCTGACCCAGTTGTTGTCGCAAAACTGGGAAGCCACGATTAGCAATAAGACCGACGAAGAAGCGCAGAAAAAATACCGCAAAACGGGGCAACCGATGCGCAATGCGCTCGAAGCTCTTACCGGCGTAAGCCAAAGTGACCCACAAGCTTGGACCACCTGGTGGAACAAGAACAAGAAGGACAAAGAGATTTGGTCCAACCACGAGGATTAAACTCCACTGCGATTTGCTTTGCGGCGCTACTCAGTTCGGCACTTCTGCTGCCGGCTTGTGGGCGCGGTGAGGCCGGGGATCAAGCTTTAGGTCCGGCAGCAAATATCCATTTAGAGGGTCGACGCGCTTGGACCGGTGGCCAGGAAGGCGGCCCCTTTCTGCTGGTGGAGGAAATGAGTCAAGCAGCGCATGCCAGTGCGACCATTGGCGGTGAGGAAGAACTCTTTCGCTTCACTTTTTCGATACCAGCCGACACTCGGCTTCTGCGCGTCCAACTCATGGCCGATGAACCAGGTCAGACGCTCGGCGAAGTCCTGGTCGACGGCATCGTATTTACACCTCTTGGGAATCCTCCGGAAGAGGTCGATGCACGCGCACGTCTGTATTGGAATGGCGTCACTTCTGGCGTTCAGAAATACTTGTCCAAGTCCAGCCGAGCAACGCGAGCGACTTACTTAATCGCTGCACCTAGTGCGCCTGCGGTCGCTCCGGATGCCACACTGCAATGGCACCGCGGAGAGACTAGGATAGACCTTTCAGCACGTAACTGGAGTGAGCCGCAACGTCGCGCCTACCTGGATGCACCTGCCGATTTTACCGATGAGTGATTCTCTCGAACCAATCCCCGATCAGGACCAGCAGCTCGCGCGTCAAACAGCGCCCCAAGCTGGATCACTTTTGCGTCTGCGCGATGTCCAAGCGTTAAATCGCTCCTTTCGACGGCTCGCAGAAGTCCAGGAAGCCCTGCTTGACCGCTTGGAGACCCTGGAAGAGGAGAAGGCGACACAAGCAAAGATGAATGGGCCGTTGATGGCAATGGGCGGTGTGGTCATTGGATGTGGCTTGGCACTGCTGGCCTTTGTGATGTGGCAAGACAAAGCTGCTGAACAGCAACCTTTGTTGGTGCAACAAGAGCCGGCCGTGGTGAATGTGCCGCCCGCAGAAATCATCGTGCAGGGCCCGGATAACACCCAGTTGGTAGCAGCCTTCGATGCCATGAATGCCAACATGGAAAAGGTCATCGCAGCACAGGCGACTGATCGTCAGCAGTTGGGTGAGTTAACTCAGAAGTTGCTATTGTCGGAAGAGGAAAAGTTGAACTTGATGAAGGAGTTTGCGCTTGCCGAGGAACAGTATCGCACCGATTTGGTGAAGGCCTCGGAGGTGGAAACGGCCAAGTCCTTGCCACCAGTTGATCTGCAGTTGCCAGGTGAATCCCAACGTGCGGCGCCGGTTGGAGCGGTTGCGGAAGTGGTGGCTCCAGAAAAAACTTGGGTGAGCGTTATCAATGGCCTGCTTGCTGCGGATGGCTACAGCGCGCTGCGGTTGCAAAAGGCTGCGCGGGTTGCCAATCAGGCGGCATTATCCGATGTCACCTGGATGTCCTGGAATCGCGAAGGCCTGGTCGATTCTATCATTCATGCGGATCGTCTCGAATTTGAGATGCATCGCATGAGTGGAAATCTAGTTTTGCGTTTCTTTGATGGCGCGCGCACTTCCAATGGGTTGCGTACCTCCTTGCCGAAAGAAGGCTTGCGCTTAGATTTGGAGAGCCAAAACCTAGATGCTTGGGTGGAGCATTTCCCCGAACTGCGGGAAACCTCCTTGTCTGCAGTTGCTGAGAACGCTAATCCTGCAAATGCAGAGACTTCTTCGCCTCCGCCGGTCGACAACTTCTTGCGTGATGCACGCAAGGTGCGGGTGGCTCTCGATGACCTCATTTCTCCCCGAGGTTCCTTCAGCTTCTATCGCTTGTCCTCGCTGGAATCGGTCGACGGTCGCCTGTTGCGTTTCGTGCAGATCAACTGGCACGATAACTCTGGCCGCTTGGTGAAAACCATCGAGGCAGACTCCCTTGAAGTTATTTTGCATAGCAACAATTCTGTGGAACTGCTGTTGCGTAACGGTGCCTTCCTTGATGGAACTAAGAAGAGCCCATTCTCTTCGGATCGGTTTAGCCTGCATCTTCCGCGTCAAGATATGGCTGCATGGCGTGCCTCCGGTGTGCCATACACTGAGGCTACAAGGTAAGTCATGGTTGGCGCGCAGCGTGCGCCCGATGGCCGGCGCATCCTTAATGTAAGCGGTTTGCTCGAAGCCGGACGTTCCGTATTGGAGTCCGGGATCGGTTCTGTCTGGGTGGAAGCCGAGGTCTTTGAATATCGCGGAGCGCATCGTGGTAGTGGACACCGCTACTTCAAGTTGCGCGATGATCACGCCTCCTTGAGCGCCATTTTGTGGCGCGGTGTGGCGGAACGTGCTCTCACCTGCGAGTTGCGCGATGGCCAAAAGGTGTTGGTGCGCGGAAGTTTTGATATCTATGCCGCCCGCGGCACCTTGAGCTTCGTTTTAGATCATGTGGAAGACCGTGGTGCTGGGAATCTGGCGCAACGCTTTGAGATGATGAAACAGAAAATGCAGGCCGAGGGCTTGTTTGATACGGAGCGTAAATGCCCGCTTCCACAACGCACCCGGCAAGTGGTTTTGATTACTGGTGCAGGTTCTGCTGCAGAAGCAGATGTACTGCATGTCTTCGCTCAGCACCGCCATCCAGTGCAGGTTTTAGTGCGTCACGCACGCGTGCAAGGCGATGCTGCGGTTCCCGACTTGATTGCTGCTCTACAGGAGGCGCAGTCTATTCACCCAGATCTCATCATGCTCAGTCGTGGCGGTGGTTCCATGGAAGATCTTTGGGCCTTCAACGAAGAAGAGTTGGTTCGCGCCGTGGCCGCATGCAAAGTGCCAATTCTTTCTGCGGTCGGACATGAAGTCGATTTTACTCTCTGCGATTTCGTTGCGGATGAACGAGCCATCACCCCAACGGCAGGTGCCCAGCGCATCATCGCGCCTTGGCTAGCGGCCTTGGAGGATATGGCTTCCTTGGGCGCAAGACTAGGACGATGCGCGCGTCAGTTGACTGGGGGTGCTGTAACGTCCTTGCGCCATCAAGCCGATTTAGAAGGGGCTATGCGTCGGTTTTTACGTGAGAAGAAAACGGGGTTTGAGCAAGGTATGCAGCGTTTGTTAGCGCAACAACCTCAACAACGTCTGCAGCGGCAAGGATTGCGTTTGCATCATGTCGAACAACGATTGCTTGCGGCTGTCGATGGCGGTTTGCATAAGAAGCAGGCGCGGTTGCAGCAAACAGCACGCGGATTGGCCGCTGCAAGTCCGGCCACTGCTATACGTTTGCGCCGTGCGGGCTTGGACAAGGCCTCGGCCAGGTTGGAAGCGGGAAACCCAGAAGGGCTTTTGCACCGCGGCTACGCTCTGATTAAGGCGGAAGGGCAAGACGGCTACTTGCGCGACCCTTCTGCGGCCCCCGAAGGTACCGCATTACGCATTCAAGTAGCCAAGGGCGAGTTACGGGCGCGGGTAGAATAGACGCGTGGCCGCTAAGAAGAAGAAACCTGGGTTCGAGCAGCAGCTCGAGAAATTAGAGGAACTCGTTGAGGGCCTTGAGAATGGAGACTTGGAACTCGAGGAAGGCGTTGAGCGTTATCGCGAGGGTGTCACCTTGCTAAAGAGCCTGAACCAAACCTTGGCGGGTGCCGAGCAAAAGGTAGAGGAGCTCACAGCAACGTTACGTGCTGAGCTCCAGGAACTGGAACAAAATGGCGACGACCTTGACCTCGACTGATTCGAGTTTCCGCAATTGGCTAGCTGCGGTTGGCCCGGAAGTGGAAGCGGCTCTAGCTTCTGCCGTTTCCAGGGAGGCACTCGTAGAGAGCCCACTTCGCCTGCGCAATGCCATGGCACATGCGCTATTAGGTGGTGGCAAACGCATTCGTCCCGCGCTTAGTCTGTTGGCCGCGGAAGCATGTGGCTCGGACCGTGCCCGCGCTTTGCCTGGTGCCGTAGCCTGCGAGATGATCCATGCCTATTCCTTGGTGCATGATGATTTGCCTTGCATGGATAACGACGTCCTGCGTCGCGGTAAGCCAACCACCCATGTTGAGTTTGGTGAAGCCACTGCTGTCCTCGCCGGCGACGCCCTGCAGGCACTCGCTTTTGCCACTCTGGCGCAGCAAAAGGATGCCGCCCTTGGCCTGCAGCAGGTCCAGCTTCTGGCCTATGCCGCAGGTGCTGCTGGCATGGTCGGAGGCCAGCAAATGGATATGGATGGTGAAGGGCAACAGCTTTCGCTCGAGGCTATTCTCGCTATGCATGCTGGCAAGACCGGCGCCCTGCTCGGTGCTTCCTTGTTGCTTGGTGTGGCTTCTGCCGGCGCCGACTTGGCCCCCTGGCGGCTTTATGCCGCTGCCGTTGGTCGCCTCTTCCAAATCTCAGATGATGTCCTTGATGCCACGCGTAGCACCGAAGAGCTCGGCAAGACGGCGGGCAAGGACCTGGCCTCTGAGAAATCGACCGTGGTGGGGGCTTTGGGCTTGGATGGTGCGCGGCAGTTGATGGCCGCAGAAGTGCAGAATGCGCTTGCTGCCATGGATAAGATGCAGTTGGTCTGTCATCACCAAGAGCTTGCTGACTTGCCTGTTTTCTTGGGCTCGCGCAGTGCTTAATCGCTGCTAGAATTCCCAAGGCTTCCTGCCGTCCTCCAAATCCATGTCGCCCCTCCATCTTGCTCAGCTGCAATCGCCTGCGGAACTGAAAGGCCGCTCCACTGAAGAGTTGGAATCCTTGTGCGCCGAGATCCGTGCAGCCTTGGTGGAGAAGGTGCTGAAGACCGGCGGGCACCTCGGGAGCAACCTTGGCGTGGTTGAGTTGACGGTGGCTTTGCATACCGTTTTTGACTTTCTCAAAGACCGCATCGTTTTCGACGTGAGTCACCAGTGCTATGTGCACAAAATGCTTACCGGACGCCTTGAAGGTTTCGATAACCTTCGCCGCACCGATGGCATGTCGGGTTTTATTTGCCGCAAGGAATCTCCCTATGACCTTTTGACTGCCGGGCACGCAGGCACCGCGATTTCCTTTGCTTCCGGACTGGCAGAAGGACTCAAAGGAGTAGGCGGAGGCGAAGACGGTGGCGATCCTTGGTCGGTTGCTTTTGTTGGCGATTCCGGATTTGGCGCTGGGGTTAGCTTTGAGGGCTTAAACCAAGCAGCCGATCAAAATGCCCGTTTGTTGGTCATTTTGAATGACAACGAATGGTCCATCGCACGCTCCGTAGGTGCACTTGCGCGTTATCTCTCGCGCTTGCGTTCCTCACGCACCTTGCATCGCGGTTATGAACGGATAAAAACTTTGACTAAAAACCTTCCAGTGGTTGGCAGCCGCATGGAGGAGCTGGGAGAAGTCATTCGTCATGTATTGATCCCCGGTCACGTCTTTGAAGAACTTGGTGTGAATTACATCGGTCCTTTAGATGGACATGATTTGGCTGGTTCCATCGAGGCGATTCAGCGCGCACGCCGCATCGAGGGCGTGACTTTATTGCACTTCCTGACCGAAAAAGGAAAGGGTTATGAGCCCGCGAGCAGTGACCCAGAACGTGCGCACGGTATTAGTCCACCTCCGTTTAAGGTTCCTGCGCCTAAGCTAGATCTTGCTGGGCAAGCAGCGGCGCCACGTAAGGCCTACACCAAATCCTTCGGTCAAATCCTGTGCAAGATTGCCGAGCGCGATCAACGCGTACACGCGATTACCGCAGCGATGCCGTCTGGTACCGGTCTTTCCAGTTTCGCCGAAAAATTCCCAGAGCGCTTTCACGATACTGGTATCACTGAACAGCATGCTGTCGCGATGGCAGGGGGGCTAGCGACTACAGGCAAGCGGCCGGTGGTGGCGATTTACAGCACCTTCTTGCAGCGCGGCTACGACCAGGTGTTTCAAGAAGTGGCCTTGCAGGAGGAAGATGTCATCTTCTGCCTCGATCGCGGTGGCTTGGTGGGGCAAGACGGCCCGACCCACATGGGGCTCTACGACATGGCCTATCTACGTCCCTTCCCGGGCATGACCTTGGCTTCTCCGCGCGATGCTGTGGACCTGGAAAACATGCTGGAGGCCGGACTCAAATTCGGTGGTCCATGGGCTTTGCGCTGGCCCCGCGGAGATTCGCCCGCCGAGGTCGGGAGCCCAGCTTCCCTACGCCCAGCGATGGAACCCGGACGCGCAGAGCGTTTGCGTCAAGGCGAGGCCGGTGTGGTTTTTGCCTTAGGCGCGATGGTCGAACCTGTTTTGGAAGCCGCCGCACGCTTGGAGCGCGAAACTGGATTAAGCCTAGAAGTTTGGGATGCCCGCTTTTGCAAACCACTCGACCGCGAAGCCATCGTCGATGCCGCCAACCGTTTTTCATGGATGGCTGCGGTGGAAGAACACGCGCTCACTGGTGGCTTTACTTCTGCCGTCGCCGAGTTACTGGCCGACGCCGAACTCACCGCTGCACCCTATCTCTCGCGGCATGGCGTGCCCGATCGTTTCATTCCGCACATGACTAGTCGCGATGAACAGATGGTGCTGTGCAAGCTCGATGTCGATTCCTTGGTTGCTTCGTGGAAAGAGTCACTCAACCTTAAACGCGCGAGCTCAGCTGCAAAAGTATGACCCCACGCGGCAAGCCGAACGGAAATGCCCTTTGGGGGCCGGAGCTGCCGGCGAGTCGTGCGCCACGCGTTTTGATCCTTGGTGATCCCAGTAAGGAAACTGTGGCCCCCATGGTGGAGCGGATTGAAACCTGGCTAGATGGCAAGGTTTCCGAAGTGGTGGTGGATTTAGGTATGGGTTATGACCCTATCGAATGCAAACCGGACTTAGTCATCTCCCTCGGTGGCGACGGCATGATCCTCGCGGCCTCGCACCGTATGGGCAAGCGTCGGGTGCCCGTGGTTGGCGTCAACCTGGGTCGTGTGGGCTTCCTGGCCGGAGTGTCAGAGGAACGATTAGAGGACGTTCTCGAGCTGGTATTTACCGGCAAAGCCCGGATTGAAAATCGTGCGCTGATGACCTTCCAAGTCAAGCGCAATGGCGAGACGGTATTGGATTCGCATGTGTTAAATGAAATCGTGGTCAGTCGCCGCTCCGACCGCAGCATGATTACGATCGACCTTATTGATGAACGGCGCCCGGTGTGTACCTTTCGCGGCGATGGCGTGATTGTTTCCACGGCCACGGGGTCCACGGCCTACAACTTGTCGGCTGGCGGCCCGATTTTGGTGCCAAACCTTGAGGCGCTAGTGGTGCAACCTCTTGCTCCGCATACTTTGGCCATGCGCCCTTTGGTGTTGCGCAATGACCGTCACTTTACCTTGCATGTGCAGGACTCCGGACAGTTGACCTCCGACGGATATTTGGAAGGCAAGTTGGAGGCGGGGGACCGCATTAAGATTGGCCCGAGCCGTCGTCGTTTGATTCTTGCGGTTGACCCGCAAACGCGTTTTTACGATCGCTTGCGCTCTAAGTTACATTGGGGTGAAACCCCCAGGGCTTAGGCCTTTTTCAGAAAAGAAAACCCGCGCAGCTCCAAGAGCCACGCGGGTTTTGCGCTGGGGTAGAAAGTCTATCCGTAAATTCCGCGAATGGAATCAAAGTAGGACACGCGGTCGACACCTAGCATGCAGGTGGCAAGACGTAGTCCCACCTTATGCTTGCCAGCCGATTTGCGCGCGCGTTCGTAAGCCTCAAGCACCATGCGATCCAAGCGTTCTTCTACATCGACCAAGGGCCATTTATAGCCCATGCGGTTTTGCACCCACTCAAAGTAAGCAATGATGACACCACCTGCATTACCGAGCAGGTCTGGCACCACAGGAATGCCGCGTTCTTGCAAGATTTTATCACCACGGCCCGAAGTCGGGCCATTTGCTGCTTCGACCATCAACTTGGCACGCACCTTGCCAGCGTTGCGGCTGTGGATCTGGTTGGCAGCAGCGGCAGGGATGAGGACATCGCATTGCAGGGCGAGCAACTGTTCATCGTTGATGGCGTCGCCACCGTGAAAACCTTTGACGCAACCTGTGGCTTTGCGATGTGCGAGCAGTGCTTCGACATCGAGTCCATTGGCGTTGTAGACACCACCACTGATGTCGCCCATGGCAATGACTTTGTGCCCATACTCCACTACCTGACGCGCAACCTGGCCAGCCACAATGCCGGCTCCTTGAATGACGACCTCGGCCTTCGAGGTGAAGCCCATGTCAGCTAAGCGCTTCTCCATGAGCACGCGGACACCACGGCCAATCGCGGAGTCGCGACCAAGTGTGCCGCCCAGTCCTTCGGGCTTGCCTACGACCACGGCATTTTCGGTGTGGCGGGTGTGCATGGAATAGGTATCCAAACACCAAGCCATTACTTGCTCGTTGCTATGCAAATCAGGAGCGAGGATGTCTCGCTCAGGCCCGAGGAAGTCCATCAAGCCAGCGGTGTAACGACGCACCACTTTTTCTACCACCATGGGGGAGTGATCGCGTGGGTCGAAGTCGATACCGCCCATGGAACCGCCAAAAGGAACGCCCAACGCGGCGCACTTCCAGGTGGTCCAGGCAGCGAGCGCACGGAGTTCGTCGCGTTTGACGTTTGCATCTAAACGCAAGCCGCCGATGCAAGGTCCCATCGACAAGTTGTGGCGAATGCGGAAACCGTTGTAGACCGAGATCTCACCGTTTTCATCTGCCACCGGAATCGCAAACTTGAATTCGCGGTCTGGACGACGAAGTAAAACGTACAGGTCAGGGTCCAATCCCAAAATCTGTGCGGCTTCATCGAAGCGCTCCATCATGGAACTAAACGGATTGTCGTCGGAGAGCTCAGGCGATGGCGCTTGTGGTTCGGCGGAATCCGAAATGGTGTTGGAATCAGGCATAGATACCCCTCAGGTCTAAGCAGTAAGCCACGCGTTCAATCGCAACACAGTAAGCGCCAATGCGGGCGCTGGTTTTGTACTTCTCGGCGGCATCGACCACCGATTTAAAGCTGTCGACCATGATGCGCTCCATGCGATCAAACACCAACTGCTCCTCCCAGAAGTAACCCATGCGGTTTTGCACCCATTCGAAGTAGGAGACGGTCACGCCGCCTGCATTCGCGAGGATGTCTGGTGCAACAAAGACACCACGTTCTTCGAGGATGACGTCGGCGGCCGCGGAGGTTGGTCCGTTGGCACCTTCGACAATCACTTTTGCTTTGATGTCGGCCGCGTTACGCGAAGTAATTTGATCTTCGGTGGCAGCTGGAATGAGGACATCGCAATCCAAGGTGAGAAGTTGCGCATTGTCCAGGCGCTCGGCACCTGGGAAGCCTTCAAGTGTGCGTTTTTCCTCAATCCACTTCAGGACTTCTGGCATGTCGAGGCCGTCTTCATTATGAATGGCGCCGTACATATCCGAAATCGCAATCACTTTGTGTCCCATTTCATGCAGGAACAAAGCGCCAAGACCACCCACGTTGCCGGATCCTTGAACCACCACGCGACAGCCGGTTGCCGGCATGCCCAAGTGTTTCAGCGATTCGCGCACGGTAAAGGCAACGCCAAGACCAGTCGCTTCACGACGTCCTTTGGAACCACCCATGCCAACCGGTTTGCCGGTCACGATGGAAGTGGTGGTCGCCCGCGTGTGCATGGAGTAGGTATCCATCAGCCATGCCATGGTTTGCTCGCCGGTGTTCATATCCGGAGCGGGCACATCGCGTTCTGGACCGATGATGTCAATCAGGTTTGCGGTGTAACGACGAGTAAGTCGTTCCAGCTCACCTTGCGACATACGCCGTGGGTCGCAAATGATGCCGCCTTTAGCGCCACCAAAAGGAACATCAACAACAGCGCATTTCCAAGTCATCCACGCGGAGAGCGCGCGCACCTCATCAAGGTGCACTTCCGGCGAATAACGGATGCCGCCTTTGGCGGGGCCACGAGCCACGGAGTGCTGCACACGGTAACCGGTGAACACCCGAGTCGAGCCATTATCCATTTTCACGGGGATAGCGACGGTCAACTCCTGATAAGGAGTCGAAAGGATGCGTTTGATGCCGGGGTCTAAGCGAATGAGTTCAGCCGCTTTGTCCAGGCGCATTTGCGCTTGCACAAAAGGGTTAGACTCAGAGTCGGCGGGTTCGACGGTCGCGGAATCGGCCATGTTTGGGGCCCAGGGAGATTGAGGGGGAGCAGTGCTCCGTGGAGGGCAAAGAATATCCCAACTATCGGCAAAACGGGAGCATGATTTTGAATCTCTGTAGGAAATTCAAGACTTGTGGAATTCCTTGCGATTGTGCCTTCGCTGGTCGATGATAAGGGCATGACAGAATTGCGGGATGTCCGCATGTACCAAGCGAAAGGTCGGCCGACGACCACTCTGGACGAGGGGCGCATCCTCGCGGCCATGGAGGATGTACACCTGCTCGCTCCGCTAGGCCTAGACACCCTCCAGGGCGCTATGGACTTCGATCAGGGTGTCATCGTGCGTGATGCAGGCCCTCGTAAGACTTATCGCGTGGAAACCGATGAGGGCGTGCTGTTTGTCAAAATTCACCGCGATGTGCCGCTTAAACGTCGCCTCAGCGTGACTAGCCGCGGTTCTTCGAGCCCAGCGCATATCGAGTGGGATGCCATCAGCATGATGCGCAAAACAGGCTTTGATGTGCCTGACCCGGTGGCTTTCGGCGAAGAAATCAACCTTCTCAGCTGTCCTCGCCGTTCTTTCATCATCACCCGTGAGGTCATCGGGCCGCAGTTGGATGAACTGTTGGAGCCTGGATTCCCCAATCCTCGCAGGTTGTCGCAACGAGAGGCTCGCAACCAAGTCCTGCGCGATGTTGCCGGCATGATTCGGCGTTTCCACTCCACTGGTTTCTACCACAAGGATTTGTACCTTTGCCACCTCATCGTGACCGAGGATGAGCGTTGGGGACGTCCGTTTTTTATTGATCTAGAACGTGTCGACCGCGATTTTCCACCCCGCCGACGCTGGTTGGTCAAGGATTTGGCGGCGCTGCAGTTTTCTGCACCGCCAACCGTGACTCGCGCGGATCGCCTACGGTTTCTGCTGATGTACATGTCGAAAACGCGCGTCGATGCTCACACCAAACGGTGCGTGCGCGACATCCTGCACAAGGCGCATAAGATTGCGGCGCATGTTCCCAAGTTTGGCTAAGTCGAGCGTTTGAGCATGCGCATCGCGGTGCTTTTAGATCAGTGGCATGCCGACGGCGGCGGCTTGGAGCAGTACCTGCATTTTGTTCTTCCGCAATTGGTCATGCGTGGACACGGGGTGCTGTTGGCTGCACGCGACGCCTCTCGCGGAACACCACAAGGGGTTACCGCAATCGATTTACGCCGCGGGAGATTACTGCCTCGTCCATGGTCGGATTGGCAAGAAGCTCGTGAAGCGGTAAAAGTCGCAGAGCAATGGAATGCCGACCGTATTTGGGGCTTGCGCGCAGTTCCGTGCAAAGGCTCCATTTGGCAACCGATGGGAGGGAGTAGTCCGGATGTGCAACGTGCTCGTGGCCAAGTGCCAAGCCGACGCACACGCGCGTTGATGCGCCTGGAGGAGGAAGCCTTGGCAAGCGCTGCCTGTGTTTTGCCAATGTCGCCCATGGTGCAACTTGAAGTCGAAAAGCGCGCACCAGGCAAAGCGCAAGTGATGTTGCCGCTGCCGCTGTTGCAAGTCCCTTTGGGCATCCAAGTTCCCGCACAGCGAGAAGCCATTTGTGCAGAAGCTCCCTTGCGTATTGTGCATTGTGGTCGCGACCCATTGCGGCACGGGGCAAAGCAAGCGGTGGCTTGGTTTCGTTGTTTGGCGCCACGTGGGATTGCAGCACGTTTGGACTTATGGGCGAAAACCGTAACTCATGCGGAACGGGCGATTGGGGCTTCGCATGAGGCACTATTGGCGGAAGGCATTCAGCTTCACCCGTGGGATGGTGGTTTTCGCGAGGCCTTGCAGCACGCCGACATCATGTTTCACCCCACGCTGTACGATTCCTTTAGTTTGGTCTGTTTGGAAGCTGCTGCGGCAGGCGTTCCTGTGGTGACCACCAAAGCTGCAGGTGTGGCGGAATTGTTGCCATCGGCCTTGTGTGCAACGGAGCCTCGATCCATGCCGGAAGTGGCCGCAGCCCGAGCGATGGAGCTGTTTTTTGGTGCCTGCGCGTTGCGGGCTGAGACGTGGCAAGCCATGTGTGTTGAAGTGCGCGCAGGATTCGACTTAGAGCAGCATGTGGCACAGATAGAATCCGTTTTGGAGAAATACCCCCGATGATTAAGAAAATCCTCATTTCCTTTCTGATTCTAATTTTGGTTCTCACCGTGATTGGTTTCTTTCTGCCGAAGAGCTACACCGTGGAACGTAGTCAGACCATCTCGGCGGATGCAGCGTCCATTCTTGCTTTGGCTTCCGATTTACCCACATGGGAATCATGGTCCGCGTGGAATCTTGCTGCCGACCCTGATTGCAAATGGGAGTTTCCCGATGCTACCACGATGTTCTGGGATGGCCCGGTGAATAAGGAAGGGAAAATGTGGGTGACCGCAGCTACCCTTAATGGCATGACTTGGGATTTAGCCTTCGAAGATGGCGCCTATTTAGCCAAAGGCGGTCTGCGTTTGGCGCCTGCCACGGAGGGCACTCTGGTGACTTGGTACACCACAGGAGAGATCGATGCTTTCGCTCCCTTAGCCGGTTGGTTTGGGGTGATGATGGATTCCATGATTGGTCCTTTTTTCGAGACCAACCTGATTGGCTTAGAAGCGGAGTTAGCCAAGCAAAAGTGATTAGGATTCATGAAGTTGCTGCACGGGATGGACTGCAGAATGAGAAGACGATCCTGTCCACGGACACCAAGTTGCAATTGTTGGAATTGCTTGCAGCGTCGCGCCCCGATTCCTTAGAAGTCACTAGCTTTGTGCGTCCTGATTTGGTGCCGCAGTTAGCAGACGCAAAGGAATTGTGTTCTCGCTTACGTGCCGTCCCGTGGCGCAAGGGGTTGCCGTTAGTCGGCTTGGTCATGAACATGCGTGGCTATGAAAGTTTTCGTGAAAGTGGTTTAGATGCCATCACTGCGGTGATTGGAGCGCATGAGGGATTCTCGAAATCGAATTCAGGCATGTCGATTGAAAAAGCGGTTGCGGTGAATCAGGAAATCGCAGCTGCCGCGAAGGCCGACGGCTTCCCTGTCCGCATGTACTTGTCGATGGCGTTTGGTTCGCCCAAAGATGGAGACACCGATTTGCTGTGTGTGCTCGATTTGATCGCTGCATCGATGGATATGGGAGTGGAGCGCGTCTTACTTTCGGATACGGTGGGGGTGGCACGGAAAGACCAAGTGGAATGCCTGGCGCATGCGGCGCTCGACATGATGTCGCCGCAAAAGGTTGGATTACACATGCACGATACGTATGGTCGTGCTTTGGAGAATTGCGCGGTTGGCATGGACTTGGGGATGCGCATATTTGATGCTTCCGCAGGTGGAACAGGTGGATGCCCTTTTGCGCCAGGAGCTGCGGGCAATCTCGCTACTGGAGCTCTTTGGGATTTAGCTGAACACCATGGGCTTGCACCGGCCATGAATGTGCAGGCTTTGGATGAAGCCACGAAACTGCTTTCGGTACAGCTTGGCCGTCCACTGGCTTTAGGCGCAGCCACCCGCCCAGCCTCCTAGAAGTTAAGTTCATGCGCATGGATCGGCCGCGCCTCCACGGAAGCGTGCAATCGCAGAAATGAAGGATGCCATTTGATCCCGCTGTTTCATTCGGGTTGTAAGTGAGCGGTCGCTTTTCGAAGTAAGAATTACTTGCATACCATTGCGCACAATTTCTCGGCGGTGTGGTTGGTGCCGGAGTTCTTTACCTCATCGCTAGCGGCCAAGTTGCATTCGATGCTTCCGCGGGATTGGCTTCCAATGGATTTGGAGAATGCTCTCCCGGCGGCTACAGCATGACGGCTGCTGTCGTGTGCGAAGTCGTGATGATCTTCATGCTCCTGTGCATCATTCTGCAGCCACTGATAAACGAGCACCAGACGGTTTTGCGCTGATTGTGGGTGCTGTATTGGCTGCTGTGGTTTATTGTTGGTTGGAGAAAGAGTAGGTCAGCCGCAGCGTTATCCTGAGCCCATGACGGCATCGGAAACGCCACTCGTTTTGCTCCACAGGGATGGGCATGTAGCCACCTTGGAAATCAATCGGCCAGAAGCTCGAAACGCTCTGAGCTTTCCTGCTTTAATGCAGTTGCGCGCACATCTTGCTGATTTGCGCGCTGACGACTCCATTTGGGTCGTGATTCTTACTGGTGCTGGAGATAAGGCATTTTGTGCTGGGGCAGACTTAAAGGAACGTCGGTCCATGTCTGAGGACCAGGTGAAGGAGTTTGTGCGCAACATACGTGGCACCATGGATGATATTGCAGCCTTGCCACAACCGACCATTGCAGCCATGCAAGGACACGCCTTTGGTGGTGGGTGTGAAATGGCCTTGTCCTGCGATCTCCGCCTTATAGCTTCCGAAGCTCTTATGGGACTGACCGAAACCAGTTTAGGCATTATTCCAGGAGCGGGCGGCTGCGTACGCCTTCCACGTTTAGTGGGTGCTGCGACCGCGAAGCAATTGATTTTGACTGCGAAACGTTGTTCCGCAGCGGAAGCGAAACAAATGGGGCTAGTACATCAAGTTGCGGATAGCGTAGATTTCAAAGCCGCAATCGCAACGATGGTGAACTCTTTGTTGGCGAATGGGCCATTGGCTTTGCGCGCTGCGAAAGACGCCATCGATGGCAGCCTAGATATGCCCTTGGAGCAAGCTTTAGAACATGAGGCTGCTTGTTATGCGCGTATCATACCGACCGAAGATCGTCTGGAAGCACTTGTCGCTTTCGGCGAAAAACGGAAACCAAACTTCCTGGGGCGTTAACGGAGCGGCATGATGATTGTTCTCGGCATTGCATTGATTTTGCTTGGCATCGTGGTGTATGACCTCACCCAAACCAAGCATGCCATTCTGCGTAACTTCCCCTTAATCGGGCATTTGCGTTATCTCCTGGAGAGGATCGGTCCTGAGTTGCGGCAGTACATCGTGACCAGTAACGATGAAGAGCGTCCGTTTAGTCGTGACCAGCGTCGTTGGATTTACTCATCTTCTAAGAAGGAGAATAACTATTTTGGTTTTGGTACTGACAATGATCTTGATGCAGCACAGAACTATGTGATTTTTCATCAAGCTGCTTTTCCCTTGCTTGAGTTGCACCAAGGAGATGAAGGCTTTGACTCCAAGTATGGCTTGGCTTGTCGCAAGGTCATGGGAGCTGCGCACCATCGCGAAAAATCATTCCGCCCGAGATCGGTGGTGAACGTTTCCGCGATGAGTTTTGGTTCCTTGAGTGCATCTGCGATTTCGGCCTTGAATCAAGGTGTGGCTTTAGCTGGCGCTATGCACAATACTGGGGAGGGTGGCGTTTCCTCTTATCATCTTCATGGTGGAGATTTAACCTGGCAAATTGGAACTGGTTATTTCGGCGCTCGAGGTGCCGATGGCAACTTCTCCCTTCAGGAGTTGAAGCGTACTTGTGCACGCAACCCATCGATTCGGGCGTTGGAGGTGAAGTTGAGTCAAGGTGCAAAACCAGGAGTCGGCGGCATCTTGCCCGGTGCAAAGGTCACCGCCGAAATCGCAGGCATCCGTGGTATCGTGAAAGGGCAAGATTGTCTGAGTCCGAGTCGCCACACGGCCTTTTATGGCACTGATGGTCTCATTGACTTTGTAGAACAGTTGGCCGACGCCACGGGCTTGCCAGTTGGGATTAAATCTGCAGTGGGAGGCCCTGAATTCTGGGTGGAGTTAGCGCAGCAGATGAAAGCTACTGGCAAAGGGCCTGACTTCATCACCATTGACGGTGGGGAAGGTGGAACTGGTGCCGGACCTTTGGTCTTTACCGATCATGTTGCATTACCATTTCGTTTCGCTTTCAGTAGGGTGTTTCGTATTTTTGTCGAAGCCGGCATTGCCGAAGATGTGGTGTTCATCGGATCCGGGCGCATTGGATTGCCCGATTCCGCTTTCCTTGCCTTCGGGCTTGGCTGCGACATGATCAATGTGGCACGCGAGGCCATGTTGGCGATTGGCTGCATTCAAGCGCAACGTTGTGAAACTGGGCATTGCCCAACCGGTGTCGCAACCCAAAATGCATGGCTGCAAAAGGGATTGGACCCGACAAATAAGGCTGCTCGCCTTTCTAACTACCTCATAACTTTACGTAAAGAGTTGATTCGTTTGTCGCGAGCCTGTGGTTATGCGCATCCGTCTCAGGTTCCGCTCTCGCAGATGGAAATCCTCAATGGACCAGCCGGTCCTGAAGCTGCTGCCGACGTTTTCGGCTATGCCGAGCATCATCAGGCGAAAGCCCAAGGCCTCGAGGTTTAACCCCATGTTGCTGAAGTGGATTCAGTGTCAGGTTTCAGATTTACACCACGATGCTTTCTCCACAGCTCAGGAGGCCTGGCGAGGCATCGCGACGGAGCCGGGCTTTCTTGGACAATACGGTGGTTGGGCGGATGCTCATACTGCATGCATTCTTGGCCTTTGGGAGTCTGCCGCAGCGCAACAACGTTTCCTCCTGGAAGGTAGTCATGATTCCATTGTGGCCGCAAACCAACAAATGCACTACATGGAAAACTGGTCCACATCTTTGCTGGAACAGGTTTTTCCTATGCCAGGTGAGGCTTCGGATTTAGCAGTTGCCCTCGCCGATGCACCTGCTGGCGCCTATCTCCGTATTGCGGACTGCCACATACCGTTGACGCAGCAGCCGAGTTTCCTTATTGCGCAAGAATCCATCTGGCTTCCAGCCATGCGCGATGCCAGCGGCATGCTCGGGGGTGGTTTTTACAGCGACGCTGGAGACCATTTTTTAGTCGCGACGCTTTGGGAATCCGCCGATCATCACCAGCGCTATCAAACTGAGGATTTACCTGGCTTGCGCGCACAAGTGCAGGCACTGCAAGCATTGCCGAGCAGCATGTCCGGTTACGCGATCCAGCTGCATCCATCGTGGACCGTTAAGGCTGGCTAATCCCAGCCTGGGTCACTAGGTAGATTGCAAAGGAGGCCAGCCAGTGCTCGCCTTCAAAGTGACCACTGAACACGTATTCCAATCCAACTTCCCGATGCGCATCGGCAGCGGCAAGTAAGACTTCGCGTCGTGGATCTAGTTTGGGCAATGCGGAGACGATGCCCTCTAAGGTCCAGGCGCGGGAAAGGTTTAAACCGGCAAGGTGAACCAAGCGCCCATCGGTTACATCGGAAACGAGGGTGGGAGTTAACACATTCCCCATGGCACCTTGGGTCAGTCCTGGGAAGAATGCGTCGAGCCAGGTGAGGTATTCATCCTGCGACAAGACGCGGCGCATCAGGTCAGCTTCATTTAACCCTGCGGAAAAGAAGTCTTCTCCCGAAGGTTCATACTGAACTGGATAGGCGGTGTCGGCTTGGTAGAAAGCAAGAGTCTTTGCAACTAGCGCCTGCTCCAGTTCCTGATTGCCAACGGCGCGCGCATAATCAAGCTCCATGCCGAATGCAAAAGCGGAGTCGGGATGGACCCCCATGCGGATGGGGTGGGAGAGCCGTGGAAGATAGCCAAGTAAGAGTTCGACGATTTGATCCTCGAGTGGCTTCAGATTTTTCGCCCAGCGTTGCGCATCGGCATCTTCGAAAGTGTGCAGCTCCTGTGCAAGCTGCAGCAACCAAGCCCAGCCATACATACGCTCAAAACCCTTGTTCTGGTGCTCATCGAAGTAATCCGCCTCTACCTGCAGTGCCTTGGCATTCAGCTGCGCTTCGAGTAATGCGCGGATCTCTGCATCGACGGAAGACCCTGGTTGAGTCTTTAGCAAACGAACTAGCATCCAATGTCCATGCACGGAAGAATGCCAATCGAAGGAGCCGTAGAAGACCGGATGGTTGGTGCGTGGAATTACCGCCGATTCTGGACCCGTAAATACTTGGCCAGGCTTGTTGGGATACTCACGCACGATGCTGTCGAGCGCCAAACGTGCAAAGGAAACAACTTGCGCGTCTTCTAGGGAAGGGGATTGCGGCATTGCGGTTATGCAGGAAAGCACAATTGCGGTTAAGAACATAGAGGAAGTGTAGCCGTGCTGAACCTTGAGATAGGGGGTTCTAGGCTTCTGGACATGAGTAGGTAAACCGCGAAGGAGGGCAGCCAAGGCTCGCCATTGGGCAAGGCATCAGCAAAACAGTCAAGAACATGCGCAGAGTGTATCCTAGAAGACGTCATGCGGACGACCCTCACCAGCCTTGCATTCGGCCTTGTTGCTATGGCCTGCAGCACCGGAACCACCATGGATCAAATCCCAGAACCAACGTCACCTGCAATCCCTGCCTCGATGACTCAGGAAGCGACTTTTGCCGCTGGCTGATTCTGGGGTGTTGAAGCCCTCTACCGTGCAGTAGATGGCGTTCTGGAGACGGAGGTTGGTTACATTGGCGGGCAGGTACCAAATGCGACCTACCAGCAAGTTTGCTCTGGTACTACTGGGCATGCAGAAGCGGTGCACGTGACTTTCGACCCAGCCAAAGTCGATTACGAGGACTTGCTCGCTATTTTTTGGGCCAACCATGATCCTACCCAGGCAAATGGGCAAGGTTTAAACCTTGGTGATCAGTATCGTTCTGCCATCTTTTTTCACAGTGAAGAACAGAGAGAAAAAGCAGAACTGTCGAAGTCTCAACTCAGTGTTTCAGGCCAGTTTTCGAAACCCATTACTACGGGTATCGTGGAGTTCAAAGATTTCGTTCGTGCTGAGGGATATCACCAGCAGTATTACGAAAAGCAGGGGCTCATCCCTCGCCGCTAAGAATCTAGGAGATGCACTTTTAGAAGTGCACCTCAGATTCCTCAACCGTGCAGCGTAGGGTGGTGGGGCGCTGCCCATCCGGACTGAAGAAAGTTAAAGTTCGGCCTTTGCCGCTGCGTAGATTGAAGGTGCGTTCGCGCGGGTCGACATCCATGGAATCTTCCAGTAGGAACCCGTCGGAGTCATACCATTCCAGCGCAATAAACACGTTTTGCCCATTGTTTTCCTCGTTCACTAAGTTGAACTGAGCGGTGGCCTGATTGTTGCGCATGCGCACACGCATGTTCTCAATCGAAACGCCATCTACGGTGGATTCTATGCGCATTGCGACCTCCCCATTTTCTTGGGTGAACACAGTTGGGCCAGAAGAGCAAGATGCCAGGAGTATCGGACTCACGGCAAGAAGGTGAATTAGAAGTTTGGGTGCCATGCCAAATACAACGACGGCACCCTGCAGCGGGGACTTTAGTCCTAACCCCGACTTCTTAATCGATGGTTTGAATCAGGACGATGAGTGCGGTTAGGAGCAAGACCCATACCAAGAGCATGCCGACGGCCAGTTTGCGCGATTTTCGCTTTTGCCACCAAGTTCTTGGCGCGACTCCTCGAAGGAGGAAGGTCGCGATACCTGCAAGGTTGACGCAGACCAAGTTTCCAGCGAGTAACATGGCCGCGCCTTGGGCAAGATCCCAGTTGCCTGAAGTTGCGGTGAGGGCGCAAACCACGAGTGGAGGCAGTAACGCCACCGCCACCATCACACCAACTAAGGATGCTGGGACGCCGGTGGTGAAGGCTAATGCACCAGCGGTTCCTGCAGCCAAAGCAAGAAGCAAGTCCTCTAGGTTGAGGTGCGTGCGGCTGAGGATTTCGTGCGATCCTAAATCTAAGTCGAAAATCCAGCCAGCAAGACCCGCAACTAGGAAGGCTAAGCTAATACCGGCAATGCTGGTACGCAAACTCAGTGCGGCAAGCTTGGTGTCACCTAGAGTGCTGGCCAGGGCGAGCGCCATGTTGGGCCCGAGCAGTGGCGCAATCACCATGGCACCAATCAAAACCGCGGTGTTGTCGGTAGCGAGTCCGATGGTCGCGACGATGGTTGACAGTGCGACCATCCAAAGATGCACACGATCCAGCTTGGCGACGTCGGCTAGGTCATCGATAAGCTCTTCACGACTAATGCTGCCGCCCTTGTTCTTGGAAGAGGATTCCGCGGCAGGCGTTTCTGCTTCTGGCTCTTCCACTTTGGGCACAACCGTTTCTACCGCCAATACCACGGCCCGAAAATCTTTGTAGCTACCAAAGCTAGCCTGCAGCGGGTCCAGCACCGTAGAGACCTCTTCCGCAGGAATCAAAATGTGATACTGAGTGGTTGGCCCCGGAAGGTTGTGGCGAAAGGCCTTTGCATGCGGCAAGGTTTCCAGCAGCGCGTCGATTTTTTCAACGGCTTCATCGGGGATGAAGGTGTGCACGAGGCGGGTCGCCATAGGTGGACAAGGTTACTATGCCGCCACCCCGGAGGCGAAGCCCGACGGGAAGGGAAGTTTCATGACTGATTCACAAACCATTCAATCGGCTGCCGTGCTTGGTGCTGGCGCCATGGGAGCAGGCATCGCACAAGTTGCGGCGCAGGCAGGTATCCGCACGCGTCTTTTTGATATTGAAGAGTCCTTTGCCCGTGGCGGTATGCAGCGCATCGAAGCCATGCTGGAAAAGGGCGTGGCCAAGGGCAAGATGACGGCGCAACGCAAAGACGAAGTCCTTGCTCTGTTGGAACCCGTGTGGGATTTAGAGGCAGCGGTCGATGGCGTGGATCTAGTGATTGAGGCTGCACCGGAAAAGCTCGGCTTGAAGCAAGACATCTTTACCCGCGTCGCAGCCGTGGTCGATGCCAACGCCATCATCGCGACCAACACTTCTTCGCTTTCGGTGACCGAGTTAGCGAGCGTGGTTTCCAATCCAGAACGTTTTCTTGGGTTGCATTTTTTCAACCCGCCTCCTCTGATGAAGTTGTTGGAAGTCGTGAAGGGAGAACTCACTTCCGAGCAAACCGTGGCACGTGCTCTTGACCTCTCCGAACGCATGGGGAAGAGTCCGATTGTGGTGAAGGATGCACCCGGATTTGCCTCTTCGCGCCTTGGCGTCACGCTTGGATTGGAGGCGATTCGTATGGTGGAGGAAGGGGTTGCCTCGGCGGTGGACATCGACACCGCTATGGAGTTGGGGTATCGGCATCCAATGGGCCCATTAAAACTCACCGACATGATCGGCTTGGATGTGCGTTTGCATATCAGCGAATACTTAGCTGAAACCTTAGACGATGTGCGCTTTAAGGCACCTGCGCTGATGCGCAAGATGGTGGCCGATGGTCATCTAGGGCGTAAAAGCGGCCGCGGTTTCTACGATTGGACCGATGGCCAGCCGAAACCGCTCACTGATGAGCGCTAACCGTTTCGCGTAAACGCTGGTGCGTGGTGGATAGGTCACTTGCAGAGGTATCCAAAGTAAGAGCTGCGCGTTGGTAATAAGGTTCGCGTGCGGCCAAGAGGTTGCGCAGTTCCGCCATGGCATCGGCATGACCTTTCATCGGGCGATGGTCGCCTTGCGCAAGCACCCGAGCCATGCAATCCTCCGGTTCGGTACGTAACCAAACGGTGGTGAAGTTGTTTTCCACTAAAGCGAAAACGTTTTCATCTAAAACGATACCACCAGGAAGCGCCACCACTTTTGCGCTGCCAGAGGAAATGAGTTTTTGAATCGCTTCTCCGCCGAGGCGTCGGTAATAGCTTTCGCCGTGCAGCGCGAACACTTCGGATAGATTGAGGCCTGCCATGGACTCGATTTCTTCATCAAGCTCCAGGAAGTCTAGGCCAAGTGATTCGGCGAGTAATGCACCCAGGGTGCTTTTGCCGGATCCACGAATGCCGAGCAATGCAATACCGCGTTGTGCTGGCGGGGAGATGTCATCTTTCAGGAGGTCCACCAATGGGATTTGCAGGGCCGTGGCTAGGGCATCGAGGCGCCCAATCGCAATGTTGGCTTCGGCGGATTCCACTTGTGCATAGAAGCGTGGGCTTAAGCTTGAGCGCGAAGCAGCCTCGGCCATCGTCCATCCAAGCTCGGAACGCCGCGCACGCACGCGAGTGGCGATGCGCTGTAGCAGTTCGGGATTAGGTGGGCTGGACACTTCTGCAATATAGTGCAAATATCCTAGAAATGAAACATTTATCTGTACTATTTTGCAGGTGCAAGCCATAATCTGAGGATGGAAGCGACTCAAAACGCTGTGGAACCTGTCCACTTCGAAACTCATCCCGACCGCTATCAGCACCTCAAGGTGGAGATCGACGGTCCGGTTGCGCGCCTCATCATCGATATCAATGAAGATGGTGGCCTACGTCCGGGTTATGTGTTGAAACTCAACAGCTACGACCTTGGTGTCGATATTGAGCTTTCCGATGCGGTGCAACGTCTGCGTTTCGAGAACCCAGAGGTGGGGGCCGTCATGGTCACCAGCGGGCAAGAAGGTGTATTCAGCTCGGGCGCGAATATCTTCATGTTGGGCAGCAGCACTCACGCATGGAAGGTCAACTTTTGTAAGTACACCAACGAAACCCGCGGATCGATTGAGGATGCAACCGAGTTTTCCGGGCAGACTTACATCGCAGCTTTGAATGGTGTGGCATCGGGTGGTGGTTATGAACTTCCACTCGCCTGTGAGGAAATGTACTTGGTCGACGACCGCCGTTCCGCGGTATCGCTTCCAGAAATTCCTTACCTCGGTGTACTTCCAGGCACCGGCGGTTTGACCCGCTTGGTCGATAAGCGTTTTGTGCGTCGCGATTTGGCCGATGCTTTCGTCACTCTTGCAGAAGGAGTGAAAGGAAAGCGCGCTGTGCAGTGGGGTTTGGTCGATGGCATCTTCCCAACTTCTAAGTTTGAGGAAGGCGTAGCTGCTCGCGTTGCCGAAGTTGCAGGCGAAGGGCATCCGGAGCGTAAGGGCATCACTTTGGAAGCTCTTAAGCCAACTGAAAATGAGTTTGGCGTGCAATATCAGCACGTAAACCTGGAATTGGACACTTCGGAGCGCACCGCAACTCTAACCATTACCCTTCCTGACAGTCTTCCGGAAATCCCAGCCGACGCACGCGACCTTGGCAGTGCTTGGTACCCATTGCGCGCCTTCCGCGAGTTAGACGATGCCATCATGCGCTTGCGTTTGAACTATCCGCACATCGGTTTGGTTTTGCTCAAGACCCGCGGCAAAGCGGAAACGATTTTGGCTCTCGATGAAATGATGGATGCACGCCGTGATGACTGGTTCGTCAACGAAGTGCTGCTGTTCATGAAACGCACCTTCAAGCGTTTGGATTACACCGCCAAGAGTTTCTTTGCCATTATCGATCAAGGCTCTGCTTTTGCAGGAAGCTTCTACGAGTTTGCGCTCGCTGCCGACCGTTCTTTCATGTTGGAAGAAGAAGGTGTGACCGTGCAGCTCTCAGTCATGAACGGCGGTACCTTCCCGATGGGCAATGGTCTGTCGCGTTTAGAAACTCGCTTCTTTGGCCACGAAGGTGTTGCTGAAGGATTGGCAGCCCGGCGCGAAGCTTTCGATTCCGATGAAGCGGAAGAACTCGGTCTGATCACCGTTGCCGCCGACGACATTGACTGGGACGATGAAGTGCGCCTCGCTATCGAAGAGCGGGTCAACTTTTCACCCGACTCCTTAACCGGCATGGAAGCGAGTATTCGTTTTGCCGGTCCTGAGACCATGGAAACCAAGATCTTCGGCCGCCTGACAGCGTGGCAGAACTGGATCTTCCAGCGTCCCAATGCTGTCGGACCGAAGGGCGCATTAAGCCTCTACGGTCGTCCTGAATCCCCTGAATTCGATTGGAATCGCACCTAAAGCATGGCTATCACCTACGACAAAATTCCCAACAACATTGATCTCGCAAGTAACCGCAAGGTCAAGAAGGCACTCGAAGCTTGGCAGCCCGATTTCAAAGATTGGTGGATGGAGATGGGGCCGGAAGGTTTCCAGGACGATGACATCTATCTGCGTACTGCGATTAGCGTAGATTCCAGTGGCTGGGCGCATTTTGATTACGTCAAAATGCCTGACTACCGCTGGGGTATTTTTCTCGCACCGCCAGTCAAAGACCGCAAGATTGGCTTTGGCGATAACGCAGAAATGAATGTCTGGGATCAGGTTCCTGGCGAATACCGTAAAGAGTTACGTCGCATGATTGTGACTCAATGCGATACCGAGCCGGCATCGGTGGAGCAGCAGCGTTTGCTCGGAAAGTGTGCGCCAAGTCTTTATGACATGCGCAACTTGTTCCAGGTCAATGTTGAGGAAGGCCGCCACCTATGGGCCATGGTGCACTTGCTGCACGAGTACTTCGGTAAGGACGGGCGTGACGAGGCCGACGAAATGCTGCAACGTCGTTCGGGTAATCCGGACACCCCACGGATCCTGGAAGCCTTTAATAAGCCAGTCGAAGATTGGCTGGCCTTCTTTTGCTTTGCCATGTACATGGACCGCGACGGCAAGTTTCAGTTAGGTGCTTTGGCGGAAAGTGGTTTCGATCCACTCGCACGGGCAACCAAGTTTATGTTGACTGAGGAAGCGCATCACTTGTTTGTTGGAGAAACCGGCGTAGGGCGCGTGGTTGCCCGCACCGCCCAGGTGATGGCGGAGAACCCGGAGACCGACCCACATCAGCTGGGTGTGGTGCCTTTGGACATCATCCAAAAGTACATCAACGAGTGGTACACCGGCTCCCTCGACTTGTTCGGTGGAGAAGATAGTTCCAATGCAGCGAATTACTTTGGTTCTGGACTGAAGGGGCGCTTTCAAGAAATGAATCCGAAGCGCTTTACTGAGCATCAAGCTATGGACGAGTGCTACAACTTGGATTGGATGGAAGACGGCAAGATGGCCAGCCATGAGATCCCGATGCGCCGTGCCATGAACTTAGTCCTGCGGGATGCTTACAAAGAGGATTGTGTGCGCGCCATGGTGCGCTGGAATAAGAGCCTCGAGAAGGCTGGACTGGATGAGCGCCTTTACCTGCCATCGCAGCGCTTCAACCGCCGTATTGGTGTTTATGCGAATCAAAGTTTCGACCCTCACGGGGAGATATTGAGTGAAAAGGCATTCACCGAGCAGTTTCCTCAGTGGATTCCGACCACTACCGATTTGGAATACGTGAAGTCTCTTATGGTGCAGGTCACCACCCCTGGTGAATATGCAGGCTGGATTAATCCACCTTCCAAAGGACTCAACGGCCAGCCGGTTGATTTCGAATACGTGAAGTTTGTAAACGCATGAGCACCACAGCAACGCTTTTGAAAAGCCACCTTTGCGGTGGTTGGCATCAGGGTGATGGCGAGACCGTCACCCTGTTCAATCCCACGACCGGGGAAGCCGTAGGGGAAGTATCCCGCGGTGGACATGACTTAAAGGCAGCATTGCAATATGCACGGGAAGTCGGTGGTCCAACTCTACGCGCGATGAGCTTTGCCGAGCGTGGCGCATTGCTTGCTGCTATGGCCAACGCCTGGCATGCCCATCGCGATGAGCTTTTGGATTTGAGCACTCTGTCGGGGGGGAACACCCGTGGCGATGCCAAGTTTGACATCGATGGTGGCACTGGCACCTTGATGGCTTATGCAAAGATTGGCGAGAAGCTTGGAGAAGCCAAGTTCTTCATCGATGGAGAAAGCATTCGCCTTTCGCGCAGTCCCCGTTTCGTCGGACGTCACGTGCAAACTCCGCGCGGTGGAGTTGCGGTGCATATTAATGCCTACAACTTCCCAGCCTGGGGCATGGCGGAAAAGGCTGCCTGCGCCATTCTTGCTGGAATGCCGGTTTTGACTAAACCTGCGACCAGCACCTCGCTATTAGCGGAACGCATGATGGAAATCTTGGTGGAAGACAAGGTGCTTCCCGAAGGTGTGCTACAGATGTTGGTCGGTTCCGCTAGCGATTTGCTCGACCATGTCAGCGGACAGGATGTCGTCGCATTCACGGGGTCGGCATGGACTGGTCGCACGATTCGTTCCGGTAAAGCGGTCATTGCAAACTCGGTGCGGGTCAACGTCGAAGCCGATAGTTTGAATTCCGCAGTCCTCGGGCCTGATGTCAAGCCGCAGAAAGAAACCTGGGATTTGATGGTGCGCGAAGTTACCACCGACATGACCCAAAAGGCTGGTCAGAAATGCACTGCGATCCGGCGCATCTTTGTGCCGGTTGAGAAGGTTGAGGAATTTAAAGCAGACTTGAAGGAGTCCATCGCTAGCATTCGCGTCGGCAATCCTGCTACCCGTGGAGTTCGCATGGGGCCGGTTGCCAGTGCAGCGCAACTTAAGGATGTGCAAGAAGGCATTGCGGAACTTCTGCAAGAGTCCGACATCGTCCATGGCGAACAAGGCCGCGGTACCTTGTTAGAGGTGGAGGAGGGCAAGGGTTATTTCCAAGCTCCTGTGCTGCTGCAAATTCGGGACAGCCAAACCGCCAAGCTAGTGCATGAGCGCGAAGTTTTTGGCCCAGTTGCAACACTCATCCCTTACGACGGCGATGCAGCCGCGCTTGGCGCTTTGCTGAATAAGGGCGAAGGTGGGCTTGTGGCTTCGATTTACTCCGATGACCGCAAATTCGCTGCAGACCTCATGACCGTGGTGGCTCCATTCAATGGGCGCCTCAACTTCGGCAGCAAGAAGGTTGCGGAGATGTCGATGGGACCTGGCGCAGTGCTTCCTATGTTGGTTCACGGCGGCCCCGGAAGGGCTGGTGCCGGTGAGGAACTAGGCGGTCTGCGTGGTATGTCGCTTTATATGCAACGCACTGCGTTGCAAGGCGACGAGCCGATGTTGGCCGAGATCATGGCCGACGGCATTGAAGTCTAAACTCACTCTCATAAGAATCCCCTAAACTCACCTCCATGATTTCCCTCATCCCTTTCTTCCTGCAGGACGGCGTAAATAACATCCTTGATTCTGCGACGCAAAATCCTGAATCGAAAGATTTCATGACCGGAATCCAAAATTTTGTGCTTAATAACTGGATGGCTGCGGTCGTCGGGCTACTTGCCTTTTTCGTTATGGGCATTGTTGCTGGCTGGGCCAATAGCATCACGCGCAAAGCATGTGAGAAAGCCAAAGTGGAAGAGACTCTTGCGCGTTTCTTCGGCAAGATGGCTAAGACCAGTGTTCTGCTCATAGGAACGTTGCTCATTCTCGGCACCTTTGGCGTCGATACGGCAAGCTTTTCCGTCATTCTCGGTGCCATGGGTTTGGCGATTGGTATGGCGCTACAAGGAACACTTGGCAACTTTGCATCCGGCATCATGTTGTTGATTTTCCGCCCCTTCCGAGTTGGCGATGTCATCAACGCAGCTGGAGTCATCGGCAAAGTTTGTGAGATTGAGCTGTTTACAACGGTACTCGACACTCCAGACAATCGTCGCATCATCATTCCTAACGGCGCCATCTTTGGTGGCACGATTGAGAACATTTCGCACCACAGTACACGCCGTTGCGAAGTTGCAGTGGGCACGGACTACACCGCCGATCTAGACAAAACTCGTGCGGTCCTAGATAAAGCAGCCGCAGGTGTGGCCGAGCGCATTGAAGATCCGGGGCATCAAATCGTCCTGGCAAGCCTTGGCGATAGCTGCATCGACTGGAAGATTCGTATTTGGTGCAAGAGCTCGGATTACTGGGGCTGCATGGAGGCCACCACACGTGCGGTCAAAATGGCCCTCGACGAGGCTGGCATTGGCATCCCATACCCGCAAATGGATGTCCACATGGACAAGCTCGACGGCTAAGATGCACGCATGAGCGTTCAACAAGTCGTGCTGATTTGGATAGCGATCACCTCGGTGGTCGCTTTCCTCAATTTTGGCTGGGACAAGCAGCGTGCGAAAAAAAATCGCAACCGAGTTCCGGAACGAGTGCTGATGGCCTGGTCGATGGTCGGAGGTGCACCCGGTGGGGCTTTAGGCATGATTGCCTTTCGCCACAAAATCAGAAAACCCTCATTCTGGGTGGTGGAGCTAGCCGGCTGTTGCCTTTGGGGTTGGACCGCTTTTTCCGTTTAAAGCATGGCCACGGCAGCGGGGTCCTGCCGGTAAAAAGTTTTGAGCAAGGCATAAACCTCAGCCTCTAGCTTGCTTAAATCCTGTGGACGCTCAAAGAACATTTCCGTAGCGACTGCAAAAAACTCCGCTGGATTGGTTGCGCCATAAGCGTCAAGGAATGTCGGTGTGCCGCGCTGCACCATTTCGGCATGACGTAATGCCGCTGCGCTCATGCGTTGCCGCCAATCATTTTCCTCATGGTCTTGCGTGAGCGGAGGGATGCCGTCGGTGATGCCATCGAGCATGTCGAGCTTGTGTGCAAACTCATGAAAAACGGTGTTTTGGCCGTCATTAGGATTGCGTCCACCTTGGTAGGCATGATCCCAAGCTAGAACAATAGGACCGTTGGGCCATGCTTCGCCAAGATTCGTATGCTCGCGGTTTTCAATTACCCCATCGGGCGACTGTTGCTGCGAACGATGCCGGAATACCGATGGATAGACCAAGATGGTGTTGACCTTTTGGTAGAACACATGGTCCAAATTCAGAATAAGTAGACAAGCCTGCGCCGCAATCACGACCCGAATTTTGTCGCGCATTTCGAGCCCGTCGCAGCCCTCAAAATCCTTTTCTGCAAGGAATACGCACATCAAATCGCATAAGCGAGCGCGGTCCGAAGGGTGAAGTCGCTCGACGAATGGCAAAACGTCGAGCCATTGCTCCCACTCCAAAGGCAAGCCTCGTTTGACCAAGCGAGCACGTCGGCGGCGGCGGGACCATGGGAACATGCCGGAGTGTATCCTAATGACAATCATGCTCATCCGTCATAGTCGCGATTCTCAATGGCTCTCCAACAGTTGGTTGGTGGCTGATAAACCTGGCGGGCATGCAGTGTTGATCGATACGGGAGGCCCGCAACAACCGTTGCTGGCTGCGATCGAGGAGTTCTCGCTAACTCTAACGCATGTACTCAACACACATCACCACCATGATCACGTGACCTTCAATAAGGAGTGGAAGCAGTCTTTTGGCTGCCCTGTTTGTGCCCACCATGCTGAAGAAAGTTTGATTCCTGGCTTCACTCAGAGATTGGCTGATGGCGACGAAATTCGCAGCGGTGAACTTGTTGTGCGCGCGATGCACATTCCAGGCCACACTGCCGGTCAGCTTGCCTTTCTCATTAATGAGAAGGCCGTTTTTACTGGAGATACCTTATTCCGAGGTTCGGTGGGCGGCACTTGTGCACCAGGCCACACTGTTTTCGCGGAGTTGCAACATTCGATTATGGATAGGTTAATGACTTTGCCGAAGCAGACGGAAGTTTATCCTGGGCATATGGAGCCCACTTCGGTGGGGCGAGAGTGGGAAGAAAACCCCTTCTTGCGTATCTGGCGAGGTCTTGAGCAATCCCAGAAAACGCCATGTACTGCCTTTGGTAAAGCTGCGGAGTTACTTTTGCGCGCACCCGATTACGATGGTGGGACGAAATGTTGGGTGCGTTTTGAGGACGGTCGCGAAGATGTGGTGCCAGGAAGTCGAGTCCACGATCTTAGTTAATCAATCGCGGGTATCGTTGGCTTTGCGTATTAATAGATCTTCAAAACGGTCCAGGAAATCCCACTCGCGCCCAGACCAGATATGACCACCGAAGCGTGTGCGGTAAACCAAACGAGTAATCGTGCTGAGTGGAAGATAAAATTCACCTCCCCAGCGCTGCACCGACCGAGCGAATTCCGAAGCCGATTCACTGCGTTTTTTGTGGAATCCTAAGATTTCTAAGTGGCTGCGAACGCGAGCCCAATAGTCCATGGCAAGGATGGCTTCGGTGGAAAACATGGCCTCTTTAGCGTGCTGTTTTTTGCGTTGCATCAAGACGCTAGCCAAATTGCCAATCGTGACTGCGAGAACCACGATGCCGAGGATGGCACCAATGGAAGTCATGACTAGGTTGAGGCTGGCAGAGTTGGAGTTCAAGCTTTGACTTGGCTGTTCCGTCTCCTCTACGGCGGCAGGTATCTCTAGGGCAACAGGTGGAGCTGGGTCTTCAGGGAAGGCTTCTGTGTCCTGACGTGCCCGCAAAGCCGCAATTGCATCCATACGTGAGCCGGAAGGCGTAGGTTCGAGAGTCCGCCACGTGCCATCATTTTGCAATACCTCGACCCAGGCATGTCCTGGTAAACGCCCAAGGTAGGCCTGATGTTGCGTGGAATATTCTGTCACCATAAAGCCGGTGGCTACCCGACATGCAATCCCGTTGGCGCGCAAGTAAAGCATGGCGGCCGATGCAAAGTAAGAGCAGTACCCACGCTTCTGTTCAAAGAAATCGGAAAAGGCTTGAATCCCATTTTTGGCCGAGGGCTCTAAGTCGTACACATAATCCTGATGAAAGTGATTCAGGATGCGGTCAAGTTTAGCTTGCTGGGAGGGCTTTTCTTGGCACAGATCTAAAGCAGCTTGCACCCAAGGACGAAACTCCGCTTCTTTTGGCAGCGTTAGGTAGCGTGGGGGAGCGCGTCGGACCGAAACCAGTGGTACGTTTTTATTCACTGGATGGCTCAGCCATTGGTACTCAAACATCGCAGACTTTGGCACTTCTGCCAAAGCCGTATGGTCATTCTCATCCAGGCGGCAACTTGGATAGCGCAGCGCAACCATGGTGCGATCGTGGAGGAGGAAAGAAAGCCGCCCCTTGCCTCCGTTCTGTTGATGTAACAGAGGTCGGGTTTTCATCTTGAACTGGATCACGGCATCCTTGCGGAAGTCTGGGTTGAAAATCACCCAATCGTCCGATCCAAGCCCACTATTGGCATGGAAAATCGCTTCCGGCGCAAAACCCCGAGAAAGACCCTTTTCGCTAAGGGTGTCGAAGGTTGTGGCTGCCAAGTAAAGCGGGCGTGCCGCCGAGAAATAGGGGCGCGTACGGTTGATGTCGCGATCGGAACGCAGCTGAAAGAGCCATACATCCTTGGTTGATTGCGTAACTCTACCTTGCCATGGAATTTCAGTCGGAAAGATAAAGTCACGAGGCGGCTCATGGTCAATCTCCGCCAAATCCCTGTTTGAATTTTCTTCGCCGGTGTCGCTGTTGGCGTTGTCAGAGGCTACAAAAGAATCGCTCGACACAGCTTTTTCCTTGGGAACCATCCAGCTAGTCGTTTGTTGCAGTATGAGGCCAAGGGGAAACAGCATTAACCCCATGATCATCATGAAGCGGGCTCGCGCCCAAAGGCCAGCGCCGTCTTCTGGCGGGTTCAGGTGAGAGCGTTCATGTCGGAGCAGGCGCCGACGGGACCAGCGGGCATGAAGCCAGGTAGCGATGCCGCCGGCCAGAAGAAGGCTGCTGAGCATCCAGGTGCTAACGATGGCTCGCGCGAGTAAATCCCCAGGCCACAATACGTGGTGCGCTAGAAGAAGTTCTGCTGTGGAAAGGATTAACGCTAAGGCGGCGAAGTTATCAAAGCGCGCATAACGCATCGCGTAGCCATGTAGGCAAAGTAAAAGCGCAACTCCCCAGCTAGCAGCGGTGGCACTTGGCGTTAAAAAGGGAAAACTCAAAATCATCACCAAGTAAAAGCTTTGGTTGATGAGCTCGTGATGCTTTTCCTCAAGTGAGAAAAAGTTAATCCAACGCGTAGCGAAGGGTGCGAACAGCAGGAAAAACGGAAGAAAAACGGCTAGGCCTAAGGGCCAATCGCTTTGCTTGGTAAAGAACAGCGCGCATGCGGAACCGCCAGAGATGGCAAGCACCATCAGACCCCGTTGACACCAGCCGTCGAGCGGGGATCTCGGCACTAGGTGGTAGAGACGACGTCGGGCGTAAGATCTCATGCGCGCCTGCTTTGCAAGAAACCGGTTTGAGAGAAACGTCGGTCCGAGTGGAACCATCGTTTTGTGGCAGGGTCAAGGATGTCGAGGCGTTGGCGTCTGCTGTCGCGAAGATTGCCTCCGCCCGCACTGATTTGAATGCGGAAAGCCTTACGGCTGCGCATTCCGGTCGGTGAGAGGGGGTTGGCCGTTTGCGCTACTCCCTTGTCTTTTGGGAATTCGATTTCGGCAAGTTTGGTGAGTACACCAAATAGTCCAGAGCGGCCACGTTGTTCTTCAAGGAAGAATGCATTTTGGACGTCGGTGCAAACCACCTCGACTCGATAGTTGCGGCGCAGAAAAAAGTCGGCAAGACTTGCGGTCAAACAAATGGACTGCTCAAAAAGAAATTTATCTGAGCGTTGACGCGCCGTAGTCGGAAGCGGGGGGATTAGCTCTAATCGAATGCTGGGTTTACGGACTCCATGCAGTTCCTTGAGCATGAGGCCATTGCGGCGTGCCGTGCTTTTCCAGTGCACATTGCGCTGGCTCATGCCGGGGCGCCACCGTTTGAGAGTATGAAACTCCTCGGCGTCTTGGAAGCGGCCAGTGTTAGCAACCAAGGTTTCGCGTTCGGGTGGAATTAAACTTAGTGGATCACGCAAGGCTCCAAGACGTGGCAGTGCCAAGAAATCGGCGGGCAGTTCCCATGCAGAAGTCCACCGAATCAAGCCGAATGGAAAGGTCGAGGCCAAGCGTAAACCATGTGTACTGAAGCGACCTCGCTTGGGCAGGCGTAAGTCGCCCTCCATCCATTGCGATGTACCCGGAGCAATGCTCGCTCGATAAGCAAATAGGCCACGGCGATGAAAATCACTGCCGTGGTAAACCAATATGTCGTGGGCAGTAAAGCGACTGCCAGTGTGGTGCAAGCCAAACCGAATCGATAATTTTTCCCATGCAAACCCGGTTGCGGGTTCTAGGCCGGTAGGCGCAAGCGAAAGCAGGGAAACCCGTCCGTAAAACCAACTGCTTAAAAACAGCAATAGGAGTAAACTGGAAAACCCAAGGAAAATAGGAGTTGGGCTAAACCCTTGGAGGGCGATGTAAGCGAAGCCTAGGGCTCCACTGACCCACAAAAGTGATTTTGCCAGCGGAGTCAGGCGCCAACGAACACCAAGGCATCGGCCACTTTCATTTTGCGGATTCGCGGCCGCTTGCTTCATTGTGGAACCGTGACTTCGCTGAGGATGTTTTCCAAAGCGCTGGCGGTGCCGTGCATGCCACCTTCATAAGCAGGTGATGGCAAAACCCGATGTGCAATGCAAGGAATGAATAGCTCCTTGATATCGTCTGGGGTGACGAAATCACGATTGTGAATCAAAGCGTTGGCTTGGGTAGCACGGTGCAGGCCTAAAGCAGCACGCGTGGATGCCCCAAGAGCAAGGTGTGGATGGCGTCGGGTTTGCTCAATCAAATCAAGCAGGTAGTCAAGGAGGTCATCGTCGTAATGCACTTCTGCAACAGCCTGGATAAGCTGATTGAGTTCTGCGCTAGTCATGCAAGCTTGCACCGCATCCACCGGATCCTTGAGTCCGCGGCCTTGTAGAAGCTCTTTTGCGATGTCTCGTTCGGGATGGCCCAAGCTCAAGCGCAACATAAAACGATCTAACTGCGATTCCGGCAACGGGTAGGTACCTTCAAACTCCATCGGGTTTTGCGTGGCAATTACGAAGAAGGGTTGGGGTAATTCATGGCGTTCGCCGTCGACAGAAATCGACTGCTCACTCATGGCTTCTAGCAATGCTGATTGTGTGCGTGGGGATGTACGGTTGAGTTCATCGGCCAGCAGTATGCTGTGAAATACGGGGCCACGCGTGAAACGAAAAGTGCTTTCTTGGTTGTCCCAAATACTGACACCAAGCACATCACTAGGCAGCAAGTCGGAAGTGAATTGAATGCGTTGAAAATCCAATCCTAGCGCCCGTGCCAAGGCTCTGGCCAAAGTGGTCTTTCCGGTGCCAGGGACGTCTTCCAGTAAAACATGACCGCGAGCTAGGAGTCCAACCAGGCACAGGCGGATGGCATCCTCTTTGCCGCGTATGGCGAGTCCTACTGTGGCCACTAAATCATCAAGCCGCTGCAAAGGCAGGCGGTGTTGCAAACTGTTTGTCATCTAGGGTGTTTGATCTTTGCGCTGTTGCATGAACTCATCCAAACTGCCATGGAAGGATTCGAGTTCTTTCGGGGTGTCGCTGGATTCCTTGCTAGAAGGTGGAATGTCCTGCGTTACTGAATCTGCGTCTTGCGTTGGTTGAAAAGGGTAGCCAAATGGGGATTTAGGCATGCTTCTTTTTGGCCCGATGCCTAGCGCGCTTAGAAGCAAGAAAATGAGTCCAAGCGTCAGAGTGAAAAGCAGGATGAAAAAAGCGAAAACCAAAAAGGCTAGCGTCAGTACCAAACGGAGCAGACCACCCACGAATCCTGGCGCAGCCGCTGGTCCTGGCATGGTAGCGTGAAGGAAGGGACGTGGCATGCCCTAGATTACGCACAATCCAAGCTCATGGCAGGCTATCTTCGGCACTTCTAAGGGTTCTTTTCTGCTAGCATAGCCACGGAATCATCCAGCCTTTTTTGGAGTTCACAATGAATGCAATTACACATCTTTTAGCTGGTGCCGCTTTAACGCTAGTCGTTTCTAGCCCGGCAACAGCGCAAGTCTCTGGTACCATGCCAAGCTTTGAAGGCGCTACCTGGTACAACACACCAGCACTCTCGATGGAGGATATGGAAGGCCGGGCCGTGATGGTCGAGGTTTTCCGTACTTGGTGAGGCCCTTGTAAGAGCCAGATCCCGCACCTGAACTCCGAATGGGAGAAAGGGAATGCAAAGGGACTGGTTGTCATCAGCGTGACTGATGAACCTGCCGAACTGGTGGAGCAATGGATTGCCGATCTTGGCGTGACCCACCCCGTAGTCATCTTGCCGGACAAAGCTCTGGAGAATGTCATCGGAGTCGATGGTTTTCCAACGTCTGCTGTTTTCTTGAATAAGGAAATGGTGTGGAAAGGGTATCCCGGTGCTGCCGGACCAGAACTGGAAGCCGCGCATAAGGAAGGGCGTCAAGATAGCGTCTACCCCAAGAAACTGAGCAAGGTAGTCAAGTTTTGGAATAAGGGCGACAAGGTGAAAGCTTTGCTGGACCTTTACAAAACGATGCCGAAATTGGAAGGCAACGATTTAGCTTGGGCTGGTCGTATGGACACTTTTATGAAAAATGAAAGTGCCAAGGCCTTCGAAGCTTCTGCCAAGGCCTTCGAAGCAGGATTTTGGTTCCAGGGTGTACAACTCGCGCAGCCTTATCTGGGTAAAGGTTCGGAGTATCCTCGTGTCGCTGAAACCGTGAGCCACCTAGAAATGATGAAAGGGAGGCCAGGTTACGCCAAGGAAATCAAAGGCGGGTATCTGTACCAGCAGGCTAAGGCTCTGTCGGCCGCGGGTGAATACCTCGATGCCTTCAAGACTTACAAGAAGGTCATGAAGAAGTCTTCCGATACTGCGATTGCCGGCCATGCTGAGACAGCTGCAAGGGAGCTCATGGATGGATATAAGCCTGGGTACAAGTCCACTTGTCCAAACTGTGATCATAAAACCGATGCTGCCTGTGCGAAGCATCGGGAGAAAGTGAAAATCTAGACCTTGCACTTTCACTTGTTGTCGGTCTGTTACTTCCTGGCATGCGCGAAAGTGGTGCTAGGGGGTAACGATGTCATGGCCACTGCTCCAAACTGAAAATGAGTAGCCGCAGTCCCCTGGCTTTGGATGTGCGTAGCCTGGAGCAGCCTTTTTCTTCTTATGCGCGCGTGATTCGATTGATGCGGGCAGCTTTAGAAACGGTGGCGCTACCGCATGTGGAGTGGCACTCCGGTGCTTGCCATGCCGATGTCCTGTGGACCCCGGGTCCAACCATCCCCGAGGTCGCGGATGACCCACGCTTGCTCATTACCATCCAAGACATCAACCCGATGCTGCCCGATGGACGGCCATGGTTCGCTCGTGCGCGTCGCACCCGTCGTTATCGTCGCTTAGTGCAGGGCATCGATCAGGTAGCTTGGCGTATCTCGGTTCCATCCGCTGCAACCGAATCCAAACTGAGGGAGCACTTTCCCAAGCTCCAATCTCCACTCGTTTCTATTCCGTGGTTTGCGTCGTCAGAATTTGGTTTGCATGGGGAGCCTGGTAGCGACAATTTGCCCGAACCTGGCTACCTTCTCTATGTTGGTGCACTGCGCCCGCATAAAAACTGGCCGCTGGTATTGCGTGCCTATGCCGGCTTGTCGGAAGAGCTCCAAAAGCAACACCCATTGGTGATGGTCGGGCGTGGGCATCGTTCCGGACGCGAGGCCAAGGCACTTGCCGAACGCTTGGGCATCAGCGCAAGAGTGCGTTGGATGGAAGGTCTCGCCGATGAAGATTTACCGGCGCTTTATGGTGGCGCTGCACTCTTCCTCTTCCCATCCCTGCTGGAAGGATTTGGACTGCCGCCATTGGAAGCCCAAGCATGCGGAACTCCAGTGCTTGCCGCGGCAACATCCTCGCTCCCTGAGGTCCTTGGCACCTCCACGCGTCTGCTCGACCCAAACGCAGTGGATGCTTGGACTGCAGCAGCCACAGTACTGCTCCAAGATTCAAGCCTACGCGAGGCCGCGCGTAGCGCAGGCATCGCCAATGTCCAACGGTTCTCAGCGCAAGTCACTGGCGAGGCCTTAATCGCAGCGCTCGAGTCCTAAAGGCTCAGCTTGCGGTACTTGCCCGCCTGCGAGTCGGCACTCTTGCCTTCTGCTTCCATGCGCTCGACAAACCATTCTGCGTACTCGGTGTAGTTGCCGTAGAAGAACTCGACATCGCCTTTGCCCTCGAAGGCGAGGATGTGCGTGCAAATGCGGTCGAGGAAATAACGGTCGTGAGACACAATCAGCATACAACCGGCATAGTGCTCAATCGCCTCCTCTAACACTCGCGTGGTGGGGAGGTCCAAGTCATTGGTCGGCTCGTCGAGGATAATCAGGTTACCGCCGACGCGCAGCATCTTCGCCAGCTGCACACGGTTGCGCTGACCACCAGAAAGCGTGCCAACCTTTTGTTCTTGGTCGGTGCCCTTAAAGTTAAACCGCGAAACATAAGCGCGCGATTGAATTTCACCGCTGCCGAAGGGGAGGAACTCTAAGCCGTCGGTAATTTCTTCGAACACGGAGTTCTGATCGCTTAATTCCGCACGACGTTGGTCGACGAAACAAGCTTCGATGGTGGAGCCGAACTTGACGCTACCGGCATCTGGCTGTTCTTCGCCAATGATCATCTTCATTAACGTAGTCTTGCCGGCACCGTTGGGCCCAATGACCCCAATGATGGCTCCTGGAGGCATTTCAAAGGTCAGATCCTTAATCAAGATCTGATCGCCGTAAGCCTTCTTCACGTGGACCAGGTCGATCACCTTATTTCCCAAGCGCGGGCCGGTCGGAATCACCAAATCAATGCTGTCCGGCTTCAAGTCCTTTTGGCTTTCGACCAACTGGTCATAGCGGTTGATGCGTGCCTTGTTCTTATTACCACGGGCCTTGGAGTTTTGGCGTACCCAGTTGAGCTCGGCTTTCAAACGCTTCTTGCGCTTTTCCTGCTGCCGTCCGCTAATCTCCAGCTCCTTCTCCTTCGCTTCCAAGAAGTTGGTGTAGTTACCCTTGTAGGGACGACAACTTCCGCGCTCCACTTCGAGCATCCATTCGACCACGTTATCCAAGAAGTACCGGTCGTGGGTGATCACGATTACCAAGCCTGCGTAATCTGCGAGGTGCCGCTCGAGCCATGCCGTAGTCGCTGCATCTAAGTGGTTGGTTGGCTCGTCTAAAAGGAGAATGTCTGGAGTTTCAATCAGAGTTTTACACAAGGCCACGCGCCGTGCTTCCCCACCACTCAAAACACCACATGCCCGGTCCATCGGAGGCAGGTCTAGTGCAGCGGCAGCTTTCTCTAGTAAGCGGTCGACTTCCCACATGTTGTTGGCATCGATCTCGGACTGCAGGTGGTCGAATTCATCGGATAACTTTTGCAGTTGGTCGCCAGTGGCATCGCCCATCAGGACACAAATCTCGTTGTAGCGATCGGTGATGGCGTGAATGTGTGCGACCGAATCATCGAGCGCGTCCTTCACCGTTTTGTCTGGATCTAGACTTGGTTCCTGCGACACATATCCAATGGTACGCCCAGACATCTGAATGCGGTTGCCTTCAAAATCATCATCGGCACCAGCCAAAATTCGCAGTAAAGTGGACTTGCCGGAACCGTTTGCGCCAATCACACCAATCTTTGCTCCTGCAAAGAAGGAAAGGGTGACATCTTTGAGGACCTGAGTGCGGTCATAGAACTTGTTCAGCCCGATGACTTGTAGCGCGTATTCGTTTTGGTTTTCGGCCATGATGGACCGCGCATTGTAGCAAGCAAACGCGGATTAGTCGTCCAGCACAGCTGCTTCCGTCGCTTCCATCTGCGCGCGAATCGAAGCTGCAGGCACGATTGGCGTTTCGACATCGCTGCCCGGGCAGAAATCCAAGACCTGTTTTTGATAGGCGTCCTTCGATTCCAGCAACTCCTCCCAAAAGGGCCAGGTCCGGCATTGCACCGGTTTCGACTCGTGCACGGTGCAAATGGCTTCTTCCAAGAATATGCAGTGACCCTCAACAAACTTCAGGAGGCGGTGACCATCCTCATCTAGTCGGGTATAAAGACGGTTGAACTCGGCCAGCTCGATATCGAGGAAATCGGCCATCTTCTGTCGTTCGGCATAATTCACGTATACATGCGCAACCTCACCGCGTCCATGGCAACACTTACCGCATTGCGTGCACGAAAAGGCCAGACCGTCCTTCCACCATTCCTCCATGGAGGTAGGGTATCCTAGAGCTGATGAGGAATCCTCTGGAAATTCACCTTGAACGCGACAACCTGCAGCAGGTTATCACCGTCGAAGGCGATTCGATCACGGTAGGCCGTGGTCAAGACTGCGAAGTGCGGATTGATGACCCACTCGCTTCACGTCATCACTGCCGTTTAGAGCGTTTAGGTAATGAGGTGTTTTTGGTGGATCTAGATTCGCGTAATGGCACTTGGATTGAGGGGGACCAGATCGATCGTCTGCCAATCTCAGCCTCCGACGTGATCCGCGTCGGCAGCACCACATTGCGCATTGCAGGCGGCTTGGCGGACCGTTTGGCTTCCATGGAGTCCACCCAGACCCAACAAACTCCGCGCGAACAAGACATGCTGCAGACTCTGCTTGCGGTGAGTCGTACATTAGAGCAAGAGGAACGCATAGAGCGTAGTGCGGCTTTATTGGTGGATGCTGCAGTCACCCTCACGCGTGCCGAACGCGGCTTTTTATTCTTGCTGGAAGACGGCCGGCCTAGTCTCGCGTTGGCGCGCAACTTTGCACGGGAGCCAGTTCCAGCTCCAGAGACTAAATTCTCTCGCACGCTTTTGGAAAAGGCGCTAAAAACCAAGAAACCGATTCTATTGCAAGACGCGGCTTCGGATGGCGAGTTCGCAGGTGTGGAGAGTATTTCTGATTTAGGATTACGTTCGGTTCTCGCGGTTCCTTTGCAATACCACGGTGCTGTCCTTGGTCTGCTTGCTGTCGATCACCGCTTGACTGCTGCGGCATTCCAGGCCCACGATGCCGATTTATTGGGCGGCCTTGCTGGCTTAGCTTCGGCACATTTAGGCGCTGCGCATGAACGCGTAGCTATGGGCAAGTTGAAGCGCAAGAACACGCGGCTGCAACGGCAGCTAGGCAAGCGCACCCTTCCGGAAAAGGTAACGGATATAGAGACCGCCGGGGGACCAGGATTCGCTGGGTTAGTAGGAACCTCACCCGCAATGCAAAAGTTATATGGTGAAATGGAGCGTATCCTTGATAGCAATGCCTCGGTGGTGGTTGAAGGGGAGAGCGGCACTGGCAAGGAGTTAGTGGCTCGGGCTTTGCACTTTCACAGTCGCCTTGCCGACCGCGCCTTCGTGGTGGAAAATTGCGGGGCTCTACCCGACACGCTGTTGGAGTCGGAACTCTTTGGCCACGTTAAGGGTGCCTTCACCGGCGCTAACCGTGATCGCAAAGGCCGCTTTGAAGAGGCGGATGGAGGCACGATGTTCTTGGATGAGGTTGGCGAAATGTCGACCGCAATGCAGCAACGGCTTTTACGCGTATTGCAAGAAGGCGAGATTCGCCCGGTTGGGAGCAACGAAGTACGCCACGTGGATGTCCGCGTGATTGCTGCCACCAATGTGGATCTTCAAGCGAAGGTCAAGGAAGGTAAGTTTCGTGAGGACCTGTTTTATCGCTTGAAGGTAATTGGATTGCGCCTGCCACCATTGCGCGATCGCGCAGATGACGTCGTGCTGCTCGCCGAATATTTCCTGGGCATAGAAGCGGCCGATGCTGGAAAGGTAAGTCGTTTACTGGGAGAATCGGCTAAGAGTGGATTAGAGGCGTATCGCTGGCCCGGAAATGTGCGTGAGTTACGCAATGAAATGCGCCGCCTGACATTGCTCGGCGAGGGCGAAGTCTCCTTTGAAGAACTTTCGCCAGGCATCCAAGAGAACACTCAGAAAAACATTGGAGATCCTGGACCCGAGTTTCCTTTGCCCGACCGTGTGCGTGCCTTGGAAGTGAATGCGATTGAAGCTGCGATCGCTAAAGAGCCAGGAAACCGATCGCGCGCCGCGAAAGCCCTAGGAATCACACGGTTCGCACTTTTACGTAAAATCGAGAAGTATGGTCTCTTAGATAAGAGCGACCATGTCGAGGAGGATTCCGCTGACTAAACGTGAATCGTTATCAGGTAGTGGTGAGTCTGCGCCATTAGAGCCGCACCTTCCAAAAAACTTGCGTCATATTCGGCGCTTGGGTGAGTCTCCGTTGAGCTTGGTGTTTTTAGTCGAAGGTGACGATGGACGCCAATATGCATTAAAGGTTTTGCGCCCAAGTGTGGCAAAAGATAAGCGCATCATGGAGCGTTGGCGTCGCGAAGGTAAGTTGCTGCAGGAGTTTTCGCACCCCAATTTGGTACATAGTTTCGGCTCGCCAGAAGTGGAGGGCCGCCCATCGATTCTGCTTGAATATGTGGATGGTCTCTCTTTGCGCGATCGTTTGCGTGACGGGCCCTTAGGTTGGGAGCAGGCGGCGCGTTTTGGCGTTCAGATTGCACGGGCATTGCAATATCTGCATAAGCACGGCGCCATCCACCGTGATGTCAAGCCACATAATGTGTTGATTGATACCCAACGGGGTGCCATCCTTGCTGATCTTGGCCTAGTGCGTCGCGAAGAAGATCCGACTATGACGCGTCAAGGTGCCGCCTTAGGGTCACCGGCCTATATGAGCCCGGAACAAGCACGGGATCCATCGCAAGTTGACGAGCAGGCAGATATCTACTCTCTAGGCGCCACCTTATTCCACACCCTTTCCGGCAAACCGCCCTTCCTCGGTTCCGGTGTCGGGGAAGTCATCCACCGTGTTCTGCATGAGGAACCAGAGGAGCTACCCGCAAGCGTGCCGCCTGCCTTTGCCAAAGTGGTGTTGACCGCGATGGCGAAAGATCCAGAGCGTCGTTATGCACGAGCCCGAGATTTCGGCTCCGATATGGGTAGGGTTTTACTCGGTTACGCACCGCGCTTGCTGACTCGCTACCGACGGCGCCGTCAATCACGCCTGCTTTCTCTGTCTGCTGTGGCGTTTGCCCTGCTCGGCTATATGCTTTGGTTGAAGCCATGGATGGGTGCAGCACAGACGGAGACGGCGAAAATGAGTCCATTCGTGCAGGAGGAAATCTCGCCGGCTGAATTGAAACCACCGTTGGCGAACGTGCAAAACCCAAGCACCCAGTTACAGCCCAAAGTGGTGGCGACTGCTTTTTTTCGCGCATGGCATTTGCCTTATGATCAACGCTTCCAGGCCGCTTTGGGCGCTAGTCAATTCCGTGAAGCGCTTTCTGAATGCACGAGCATGCAAAATGCACGCGTACCCAAAGATGCGCCGATTGGCTTTTTGGAGTTAAGGCAAGCTTGGGTGCGCGATGCTCAGACACAGGTGGCTGCTGCAGCGGAAAGAACGGCGGGTCGGGCTTTTGATTTACTCGCTAACCAAATGGCATTCGCTGAAGAGGCCATCGCCCGTGGCACTTTCGATGGCGACGCCTGGTCTCTAGCTGTTTTGGATCTTTGGCGCCGCGCCGGTTTACGGATTGCGGATTTACCTTTGCACCCTGGCGCTCCAGACCCAGTCGGACGCTTGCGCATGATGCAAGTGGTATTAGAAAGTACGGCAGAACAGTCGCGTATACGAGTTGCCCTCAGCACGGTGGTGGCGGTTCGTCTCAATACTGCACAACTGTTGCACGCGGGCTCCTTTGAGGAAGCGCGACGGCGTTGGGACCGAGTGGATCCGCTGGTGTTCTTGCACAGTGATGATGCGCGCGCCGATTTAGCTCGGATTGAAGAACTGCTTGCTCTTGAGCGACGCCTGCACTCGCGCTTTCGGGAAAAAGTTGGGCAGCATGTGGAATTGCGGTTGAATTCTGGCGCCACCATGCAGGGGCGTTTGGTGGCGAAGGCGAGTGGGGCTGGATACGCGGTGGATTACCGGGGGCAAACCCAAGTCGATGTCGATTTACTCAGCCTGGATGCCCACTTCGCCGTGACCTGGCTGCTTGGGCGTGCGGAACCTTGGCTCGAGGCACAGATGCAGTGGTGCCAAGATACATTGACCAGCGCGATTGCCACCATGCGCCCGATTGCGGATGTTGATGTGGCGGCGGAATGGCGCCCGCAATATTGGCTGGCGCAATGGGAGGCGGAACGCGAGCTTGGCACCCTGCTTCATCATGGAGTTTCCCAAGAGAGTGGTGCTGGTGTGCCAAATGAAAGTGATAGCCTCATGCGCTCAATTCCACAGCGCCAGCTTATGGATGTGCTTCAGGAGCGATTGCCTGAAGCCTCGTTAACCCAGGAAGGGTTGTCTGTAGTCCTGGATTTAGGGCAACTAGAGGTGCGCGGAGCCTGGAACCTAGACTTGCGCCAGGAGTTGCGTGGCTGGGAATTGAGCTCTTGGCGTTTGGTTTGGCAACTAGAGCCTCATGAATCAGCGCCGACCCGATTAACTTGGTTAGACGATATCCAACTCAACAAAACCGGAAAAGCGCCACCGCAAATGGCTGTGGCCGGACGTCGGATTGCCGGATATGGCATAGCGCCAGGTTTTGGCATTCAGGTTTTGGATTGGGATGGTGAACAACTTTTGTTGGACGGCATTGCCGTTTGTGTATGGCAGCCGCCTTCTTCCCGCATCGGCCGCTTTCTTTTGGAGTGCGCTGATGGCTTCGTGTTTGACCAAGTTAAGCTGCGTTTTTCGCCGCGTTAAGGTCGGTAGTGTGCGGCAAAGCCCTTGCCAGCAGTATGCCTGCCAGGCCAAGAACGGCTGCGAGAAGTATGAGCAATTCTTGCGGGCCTACGCCTAACTTGTGTAGAGATGGACGGCCAAGGGCTGCGAGGAAAATCAAAAGAAAGTCCAGCATCTGCCCGGTGCCGAGCACCGCGCCAATCCCTGCATGGGGCGGCAAAGTTTGCATCAAGCTGCGCAAGGGGATGAGGTAGAAACCAGAGAAAAAACTGGCGCCGCCAATGCACAAAAAAAGCGCCCAGGGTGTTGGCGTGACTAATCCGGCCGCAAGGAAACCAGCCCCCATGCCCCATGCTCCCAATACGGGGAGCAGGCGCGGGATGTTGCTGCGTAAACGTAATCCGGCGACGATGGCGCCAGCAGCCATAAAGATACTCAGGCCAGCCAAACCCAGAGACCAAGTTCCAGCACTTACTTGAACGGTGGCCTTGCCGTCGGCCTGGACAGCAAGGAATTCGTTCCAGGCTAAAAGCATGAGGCTTCCACAAAACCAAAACACCGCATGGCCCCAAAGCGCCGGCAGTAATCCTGGGTAGGACCGGGCTGACTTGAGGCCACCGACAAGGCGTCGGAACGGATCAAAGTGGATTTTTTTATGTGGGGCTGCAGCAGGTAAACGTCCCATGCGTTTTGCAACCAAGGCTCCAGCCACCGCAAGCGCTGCCATGAAGACGCCAAGCATCCAAAGAGCGTTGGAAGCCAGATGGCCGGCGCTCCCTGTGCCGCAAAGAATGCCGAGCAAGACAGAGGCTTGAAACCATCCGTTCGCACGCGGCAATTCATGGACCTCGGTTAGTTCTGGAAGGCTTCCGTATTTTGCTGGTCCAAGAAAGGCGGATTGCGTCCCCATGAGGAATACCACAAAGAGTATGAGGCTAAAGTTGCCACTTGCAAAAGCCGCAGCTGCAAAAAGCATGACGAAAACTTCGGCCCACTTGCACCACAGGATGACATCGCGTTTGGGGAAGCGATCCGCGCAATCACCGGCTACCACCGCGAATAAGATAAACGGAAGCGAAAATAGCGCTTGAGCCATGGATTGGCTGCTTCCGTGGTCTCCTTGCAAGGTAATGGCGAGGAGGAGGACGGTTTGTTTGAATAGATTGTCGTTAAATACCGTTAGGAATTGGGTTAAGACCAGTTGGCGAAACGACCGCTGGTACTTCATCCGATTTCGGCCTCGGCATGTAGGCAAGTGATGGCTAAATCACGCTCTTCTTGATTCAGCCACTCGACACAAACTAAATCGGCGCACAGAGTTTCTAAACTCACACTATGACGCAGACAAGCACGCATGTGGGAGCGGGCTTGTTGCCAACAACCGGTGGCGACCAAGGCCATCACACTTAGGCGTTCTCGTTCTTCTAGACTTAAACTCGTGGTTGCGAAGGTGGTGCCATAGGCGTGTCGTAAAACCCAGGCGCGAAACTGTGGGTCGACACGTTCTAAATGATGCAACACCGGGTCGGCATCGCGACCGTAAACCTCGCGGAAGATTGCTTCGCCTTTGGCCAGAGGGTGGTCATCGATCACCACTTCGCTTGGCGTGGAAGCCATACCTAAGGATTGAGAGATCAAGGTGAGTGCTCGCACGATGCGGGGAAAGCCATAAAACAAGTGGCAGGTGCGCAATAAATCTTGCAGTGCCTCACGTTGGGAGGCGTCGTGCTGCACAAAATCCTCTGCAGCAGCAATCAAGTCTACGTCATGGCCACGGTGCAGGGCTGAAACCACGCGAAACATAGCAGGGAGGCGTTCGGTCATTGGGGTTGCGGATCGCGGGTGGTTTCGGGGCCTTGGGGTGTGGCTAGCAGTGGTGTGCGTGCGAGGGTTTGGCCATCGAGTTCGGCGAGGGAGCGTAATCCTGGAGGCGCAAAGACCACCACTGTGGAACCAAACTCAAAGCGTCCCATTTCGTCACCAGCGTTAAGTGGGTGCGCCGGGTCATAGGTGCGTGAAGTACGCACCCACGGGCCTTGGCCGAGGGTGGTGTCGAAGGGGAAGGACATGCCACCTACATTCAATGCGCCAACGTAGAGCAGGGCAAAGGGGGTGCCATCGGCCGTGCGGCAGTGCAGGAGAATGCGGCGGTTGGTGACCAGGACCCGCATGGAGCGACGGATGAGGGTTGGATCCACTGGCTGCAAATCTCCAGGCTCCACTACCGCGCGCAGAATGTGTAAATCGCAGGGAGCGTGGAAGCGGTGGTAATCCTTCGGCGAAAGGTAGATTTGAAGAGCTTGGTAGCCGAGTAATCCATCAAGGTCTCCGTCGGGCAGTAGTTCTGCGGTGGAATAAGGTGTGCCTTTGATGACCCAGCTGCCTTCTGCCGTCACCGTGGAATGTGCGACTAGGCGGCCGTCGGCAGGGGAAAGCCAAGCGGATGTTTCTGCAAGGGGGCGCGATCCTGGGGGCAAAGGCCGCGTAAATAGGGCCAAGAAGTTGGGATAGTCGCGCAGGTCTCCAGGCACGCTAGCGGCATCGATACCCAGTCGCTTGGCGACAAAGGCCCAAACCGAAGGGCGCAAGGGCCGGGGAATCGGAGCACGCGCGAGCCTACCCATGAGGGTCGACAAGCTGAGGCGGGGTACCCCGGGCAAGGTGAAGAAGAAGCGAGAATCCACGGCCGGTTTTGGTCGGTCAGCACACAGTGTAAAGGGTTGCAGGGAGATATACTTTGCGACGCGCCATGGCTCCATCTCTCCATGTCCTCATCCTCGCCGGCGGTGAATCTTCCCGCTTGCGCACTGGCGGCCCCAAAGCCCTACTCGAACTCAGCGGACGCCCGCTGTTGGAGCATATTTTTGCTGCAACGGATGGTCTTGAAGTTGCTTCGCGGGTCTTGGTGCTTGGCCCCAAACACCGTGTACCGATTGAAAAGTGGTTGCACAAAGCTGGGCACGCTAGCTGGCAGGTGGTCATCCAAGAAGTGGCGCGCGGAACTGGCGATGCCGTTTCCTGCGCACTGGAGGTGCTGCCAGAAGAAGGCCGCTTGCTGGTGCTTTGTGGCGACACTCCATTGCTACAAGCCGACACCTTAGAGCTGCTGGTGGAGCAGGGTAATGCCATGCTGACTGCCGTGGTGCCCGACCCGTTTGGGCTCGGCCGCATCGTACGCGATGAAGAAGGTGCGTTGGTCGGCATCATTGAGCAGGCCGACGCCGATGACGCGCAGCAGGAGATTGATGAAATCAACTCCGGGGTTTTTGTGCTCGATATCAAAGCTTTGCGCGAAGCTCTTGCTGGCGTTGGCTCCGATAATGCGCAGGGTGAAATCTACCTCACCGATGCTGCAGTCAAAGTGCTCAAGGCGACCACGGGTGCAACCGTGTGCCTAGAGGAGGACTGGGAGCAGACCATGGGCATCAACGACTTGCATGAATTTGCACAAGCCAACCTCTTGATGCGCGAGCGTGTCCTCAGTGAGCACATGGGGAATGGAGTGATTCTGGATGATCCATCGAGCACTCATATCGAGACTGGAGTGGAGATCGGACCCGGTACGCACATTCACCCATTCTGTGTGATACGCCGTGGCGTTTCGATTGGCAAAGGCTGCAGCGTGGGCCCATTTGCCTATTTACGTCCAGGCACGCGCATGGACGACGGCTCCGTTTTGGGCGATTTTGTAGAAGCGAAAAATGCTCATATTGGTGCTGGAGCGAAAGCCAAACACTTGAGTTATCTCGGCGACGTCACCATCGGCGCGCATGCCAACATCGGTTGCGGAACCATCACCGCAAACTACGACGGAAAGAATAAGCACCAATCCACGATTGGTGAGCGCGCTTTTATCGGTTCTGGAACTGTCCTGGTTTCGCCGGTGAAGATTGGCGCTGACGCCACCACTGGTGCGGGTTCCGTCGTCACATCCAATCATGACGTACCGGAAGGAACCACCGTGGTTGGTGTTCCTGCCAAGCCCTTCCCTTCTTCCAAGTCTTGAAATGAGCTACAAGGATTCCCGTTTAAAACTAATCAGTGGTAGTGCCCATCCGGAGCTTGCTGCTGAAATTGCAAGTTTTCTAGATGTACCCATGACCTCTGCGTCGATTGGTCGTTTCCCGGATGGTGAAATCGACATCAAGTTGCATGAAGACATGCGCGGTTCTGATGTCTTCATCGTGCAACCCACCGGCCCTCCAGTGAACGAAAACATTGTTGAGCTCCTGCTTATCGTGGATACTTTGCGTCGCGCTTCGGCGGGGCGCATCACTGCGGTGATGCCATATTTCGGTTATGCGCGTAAGGATCGCAAGGATGAAGGGCGGGTTCCGATCTCGGCTAAGGTGATGGCCAACATTTTGGTGACTTCAGGCGTGGATCGGGTACTGACCATCGATTTGCACGCTCAGCAGATTCAGGGATTTTTCGACATCCCGGTGGACCACCTATGGGCTAGAAAGCCGCTTGAGGATGTAATCCTCGCCATGGATTTGGATAATCTGGTGGTTTGCGCCCCCGATGTTGGAGGGGTGAAGCTGGCGCGAGCCTGGGCGACATCTCTGCAGGTCCCACTCGCCATCGTCGATAAACGCCGTATTTCTGGCGAAAAAGTGGTGATGGAGAATGTAATTGGTGATGTGGATGGCTGCAACGTCCTCCTAACCGATGACATGATTTCCACCGCAGGCACGATTACCGAGGCTGCACGCATTCTGCAGGCCAAAGGAGCCCAGCGCGTGGTCATCGCCGTGACCCATGCTGTGCTGTGTGGGCCAGCAATTGAAAGGTTGCAGAATTGTGTGGCCGAAAAGGTGCTGGTTTCTAATACAATAGCCCTCCGTGGTGACCTGCCCGACAGCCTAGAAGTGGTTTCGGTAGCACCCTTGTTGGCCCGTGCCATTACTCGGATTCACCGAGAAGAGTCGGTCAGCGCCCTGTTTAACGAAGTAAAGAAAGCCTGAAATTAGGCACAAATCGATGGATACCTTCAGCTTGAAGACCGCTGCTCGCACCGAATTCGGTGGCAAGCAAGCCTCACAATTACGCAATTCCGGTCGTTATCCAGCCACTTTGGTTGGAAGCGGTCAGCCTACGGTTCAGTTCAGTGTCGACGCTGCTGAATTCGATGGCGCCGTTCGCATTAGCGCCCGCAGCTACGACCTAGCTCTCGATGGAGGCGCCGAAAAGGCTGCCATCCAAGAGGTCCAGTTCGACCCCATGGGTGACAAGATCATGCAAATCGACTTTATCCGCGATGCGGATGGAGCTCACGCTGTTGCTCGCGCCACCCATTTTGGTGACAAGGGCTACGAAACCGACGAGGACTAGTTCTTCGCTAGTTTTGCGAGAGCTTGATTGCCGGAATTTGACCGCAGCCCTATGATTTCTGGCCGCCAAGAAGGGGATGAGCCTGTCTCGGACCCATGGCGTTTAGTCTTCGGACTCGGCAATCCCGGTGTGGAGTACCAATCCACTCGGCATAACGTCGGTTTCGATGCTCTCGATCTCTGTGTTTCGCGCTTCCAGTTGGACTGGAAAAGTGAGAAGCACGCCATGTTTGCAGAGGTGCCCGATTTTCGGTGCACTCTGGTCAAGCCACTCACCTTCATGAATCGAAGTGGTGTTGCCTTGCGTCAAATGTGGCTCCACTATGGGTTGGAAGAGGCCACCTCGATCTTTGTCGTCACCGACGATTTCCATTTGCCACTCGGCGGCATGCGCATTCGTGCGCAAGGCGCTACCGGAGGGCATAACGGGCTTGCATCGATGGAAGATGTGCTTGGTTGTCAGGAATACCCACGCCTACGCATTGGCGTAGGGAACCCCGGCAACAACTCCGTGGATTTCGTACTCGACACCTTCTCGAAGGCTGAAGGGCCCATCATCGAAGAAACTTTGATGACGGCTTCTTGGGCAGTCGAGGACTGGGTGAAGGAGATTCCACTTGAGGATCTTCAAGCCCGTTACAACCGCCGTAAGCCACAGGCGGAATAAACCGGTAGGACCGGAATGGCATCATGACTGAACACAAACACATCTACCAAGCGATGTTCCTGCTCGACAACGAGGAGGTCCGCAAGGGTTTCAACGCATCGCGCGATTGGATTAAATCCACGCTCGAGAAGCACGGCCTCGAGGTCAAAGTGCTGCGTCTTTGGGGTGAGCGTCAGCTCGCTTACACCATCGGAAAGCGCAAGCGCGCCACCTACCTTCTGGGTTGGTTGGAAGGCTCTGGTGATATGGTCAATGAAGTGAAGCGCGAGCTTTACCTTCTCGGCCCTGCATTCCGTTGCTTATTCCTGCAAGAAGACGAGATCCCTGCTGAGGAGCTCGCTTACGGCATTGAAGCCATGGACGATTCCGCGGTCATCATTCCTGAAGAAATCGAGGAACCTGATTTTGAGGAACCATACGAGGAACCGGAAGAAGATCAGCGCGCCGACGATAAGAAGAAGGAAGATAAGGCTGATGAGCCTTCCGACTCGGAAAAGAAAGAAGATTCTGCAGAGAAGCCTGAGGAGGTGAAGAGCGATGGCTAGTAAGAAAAACCGTACCTTCGATTACAAAGATATCGAAGACCTGCAGGTCTACATGACCGCCCAGGGCAAAATCCACCCGGCGAAGCGCACTGGCCTTTCGGGGCGTGAGCAGCGTCGTTTGAAGCGCGCGATTAAGTACGCACGCCTCATGTCCCTTATCCCTTACGTTTCTTAAGGCCATGAAGATTAAGCTAATCTTGCGTGTGGACCACCCGGTCCTCGGGCACACCGGCGACGTCATTGAGGTCGCGTCTGGGTTCGCTCGTAACCACCTAATCCCATTGAAGCTGGCCGACAAATACTCGGACGACGCCATGCGCCGTATCGAGAAGAAGAAGGTAGCTGCGGAAGCAAATCGTGCTGAAATGTTGAAGGACATGGAAGCCCTTGCCAAGCGTTTGCAAAGTGTGGAACTAAACTTCATCGAGAACGTTTCGGCGGCTGGCCACCTTTACGGTGCAGTCACTGCCAAGCGTATCGCGGAAGAAATCGCTGCAGCTGGAATCGAAATCCCAGAAGCTCACGTACGTTTGGCCGAGCCTATCCGCACGGTTGGAGAGTACGCAGTTCCTATTCACGTTCACTCTGAGATCAACGCCTCGGTGACGGTCTGGGTTGTGGCTAAGGAAGAACCTAAGCCTGAGGACGAAGGTGAAGAAAGCGAAAGCGAAGAGTCTGCAGATGCCGGTGCTGAGGCACCAGCTGAAGCCTAATCGGGCCATTCTCGACGGCCTGAGACAATCCTGTCTCGGGCTGTCTGCGCCTGTATCCTGAGAGGCTATGTCCGCCTCCGGCATCCCCGAGAAACTGCCTTTTGACCTAGACACTGAAAAATGTGTCCTGGGCAGCATCCTGCGTGACCCGCGTTGTTTCCCCGAGGTCGCAGCGCATGTAAAGGCGGATGATTTCTACAACCCACGGCACCGTGAGTTGTTCATGCTTTTGGAGGCCATGGAGCAGCGCAGCCCCGGGCACTGCGATGCGGTTTCTGTTGCCCATGAACAAGATCGGGTTAAGAAGGCCGATGAATTAGGGGGACCGGGTTTTTTGAAGGAGTTAATGTCGGCGGTACCGTCGATTGCTTTTCTCGAAAACCACATCCGTATCGTGCGCGACTTGTCGGTGCGGCGCGGATTGATTGCAGCTGCGAACACCATTGAACGCAGTGTCTACGATGAAACGGTAGATGATGTCGACGACCTCGTCAGTGAAGCCGAGAAAACGGTGTTCCGGGTTGGCGACCGCTTGGTTGGCAACGAAATAATTACTGCACGGGAACTGGTCGATCGCAATTTGGATCGCTTGCTGAGTCCAGATGGTGAGCCACAAGGCTTGGAAACTTCCTACATCGATCTCGACGAAAAACAGGGCTTCCGCCCCGGAGACTTGTTGGTGCTTGCTGCGCGCCCTGGCATGGGCAAGACCGCATTCGCCTTGAACATATTGGAACGTGTTGCGCTGAAGGCGAAGCGTGCCGTGCTAATGTTCTCCCTGGAAATGCCTGGCGACCAGTTAATCACCCGATTACTGTCGTCACATGCTCGTATTGCACACGATAGTTTGCGCCGTGGCCGGTTGACAGCAGAAGACCGTCGCAGGCTTACTCACGCCGGAAGCGCGTTTCGCAACGCACGAATTTTCATTGATGACAGCTCGCAGCCGAGTCTTGCACAAATTCGCGCTAAAGCGCGGCGCTTAAAGCGAGATGGCACCTTGGACCTCATCATCATTGACTACCTGCAATTGCTTGGCGCTAAGGCGGAGAGTCGGCAAAACGAAATCTCCTTGATTTCACGAACCTTGAAGGCCATCGCGCGCGACTTGAAGGTTCCTGTTTTGGCACTCGCTCAACTAAACCGTAAGGCAGAAGAGCGTTCGGATCACAAACCGATGCTCTCCGACTTGCGTGAATCTGGAGCGATTGAGCAGGATGCCGACATGGTGATGTTGCTGATGCGCGAAGATTATTACGAAGAAACCGACGACAACCGCGATAAGGCCAGCATTTCCATTGCCAAAAACAGGCATGGTTCCACTGGTGAATTTAGTTTGCGCTTTACCAAGAAGTACATGCGCTTTGAGAACTTTGTTCAAGCCGCCGAAGGCATCCCCGCAGCTCCAACTGCACCCGCATTCGAGTAATGCCCCGCATTCTTACCATCACACTTTCGTGGCTCCTCGTGTATTGCGTGGGCGCCGTGCCGCTGTCATCTGCTGAGATTCAACAGCAGGAAAGCATTGTTGAAGATATCGTCATTGAGGGTGCGCCTGGACGAGAAGCCGAGATCATCGCCTCGATTCAGCAGCAAATTGGCTCCCCTTTGAACCAACTCGGTCTAACCCGCAGCCAGCAATGGTTGTGGAAGTACAAACGCGTGCGGGTGGATTCGATTGAACGTCAGTTGGGGTCTAGTGAGAACGCCATTATCTTGGTGTTCCATGTCACGCCTCTCGATACTTGGCGTCGTGCCGCATTTGTTGGCAATGTTGAATTTGATCGTGCGGAATTGGAGCTTTGGGGCGGCTTGTTCGGCCAATCTCTAGATTCCAGTTCGGTAGAAGTCATTCGTGGTCGTTTGCTTGATCGGTATCGTCAAGAAGGCTATGCCCACGTTGAGATTACCCCAGAAGAAGGCGCCTCGGATGAAATCATTTTCCATATCGAGGAGGGGCCAGAGGTCACCATTGAAGATGTGATTTTCGTTGGCAACGAAGCGATTGCTGGTGGCGCTTGGTACACGCCGGGATTGGATATTTACGAAAACCTAAAGGGTTCCACCGGTGGTCTCTTTGGTGGGGCATCCTATAACCCCATGCAAATCCAAGAAGATGTAAATGCCATTGCAGCGCTGTACAAGGACTATGGATACTTGGGGGTCGTGGTCACTTCTGACGTCCAATTCGAAGGTAGTAAGAAGAGCGAAGCCGTCGTCACTTACACCATTACGGAGGGACCGCTATACACAGTGCGTAGCATTGAGATTCGCTCCGGAGATGGCACTGAGTTGCGCTTCCCGGTGGAGGAGCTCGAAGCTTTACTTGAGCTGAAGCCAGGTCTTCCATTTGAAAAAGCTCGGGTTGAGCGCGACCGCAACAATTTGCAGAAGCATTACAGCGGCAAAGGTTATCCCAGTTCTGCGCGTGTGCACCGCGCTTCTGGTAGCACCAACTCTTACCTTTCGGTTAGTGGTTCCAATCGGCAGACCCCTGTTGATTCTTTTATTGATTCGGAAGAACCGGTTGTGGACCTAGTGTTCCTAATCACGGAAGGCAAGCCGCGCCGTTTGCGCGACATTGTGGTGCGTGGAAACCGGCGCACCCAAGATCGCGTGATTCGTCGCGATATTCAAGCGGAGCCTGGTGAGCTGGTTGCCGAAGAAGATGCTGTGCGTTCTTATCGCCGCCTGTCTGGGCTGGGATACTTTCGCGATGAACACCGCCAGCCTTATGTGAATTGGTTCTGGCAAGATATTGGAGATGATGAATTCCTCGACTTGGTGTTCGAGGTGAAGGACATAGGTTCCAATAACCGCCTTCGTTTTGGTGGTTCGTGGAACTCTGATAATGGTCCGGCCTTGTTGATTGACCTCACCAAGAGCAATTTCGATATCACGGATACCCCATCGAGTTTTGGTAGCACACTTGCTGAAATCTGGAATGGCACGGCCTTCACTGGAGCTGGCCAGACACTGAGTTTGTCGCTGCGCCCTGGAACGGTTTTCTCCTCTTACGCGATTTCCTTCACCGAGCCTGACTTGCTTGCTGAACACATCAACCGTTTGAGCTTGAATGTCACCGGGCGAAAGAATCTGCGCCTCTTCTCGACTCACGATGAGGAGAGAACACAATACGGGTTCACTCTTGGTCGCCGATTTGGCCGTTACTTCACGGTTTTTGCTGGTCCGGAGGCCCAAAAGGTTACCCTGGACGACATCGATCCTGGCGCACCGTCTTCACTCACCGATTTTGCCGGCGACAACCAGTTGAATACACTCACGGTTGGTGCTCGTTACAACACGGTAGAAGATCCATTTTCGCCAGTGGATGGCATGAACTACGCCTTGTTCCTCAATCAAAGTGGTACCCTTATGGGCGGCGATTGGGACTATCTCAAGGCTACTCTGAAGACGGAAAATTACTTCCCAGTGTGGGAAGACTCTCTCGGCCGGCCTTGGACTTTCGGCCTCACCGGACGCTTGCGTAAAGCTTGGGTCTCAGGCAATCTGACTAGCTTGCCTTATCCTGAAAAGTTTTACCTAGGTGGTCAAAGCAGCGTTCGCGGATTTAACTTCCGTGGCATCGGCGAAGACGGCAGCGGATTTGCAACCGGTGGCGATGCCTCCTGGGATGCAAGTGCTGAATTGCGTTTCCCATTGGTCTCGAATCGCCAGCGGGGTCTGGTGGAAGAGTTCGAGATGGTGCGCGGTGGTGTGTTCGTTGATGCCGGATCTTTTGGTGCGGACTTTGGGGGCTTAGTCTCAACTCGTGTTTCGGCAGGACTCGCATTACGCATGCGCTTTGCTGCTTTACCTACCGCGCCTTTGTCGCTCGATTTCGCCTGGCCTTTAGCTAGCGAGGTTGGCGACGACACCCGCGTCTTCTCCTTCACAATCGGAAACTTCTAAAACGATGCGTCAAACAGCAATCATTTTTGTCCTTCTTGTAGCACTAGCCGGTTCGGTTTTTGCTGACCGTACCTCCTCGGACCCAATGGAAGGCGTGCGTTACGTCGACGTACAGCGTGTCTTGGTCGAATGGGAGTCCCTTCAGGCAGAAGGTTCCGCGATTTCTGCAAAGTACAAGGCTCAGTTTGAGGAGTTCAATCAGATTCGTACCAATCTTGATTCTGCTCGTGCGGACATGTCCCTCTTAGATGAGACCAGTGATGAGTACCGGCAAAAGGGATTCCAGATTAAGTTGGGGGAAGAGTCCTTACGCCAACGTGCGGAATGGTCTCGTCAGAACTTGAATTTTGAACAAACCAGTGCTCTGGAACGGGCTATGCGCCAAATCCATCAAGCGGTGATCCAACTTGGAGATCGTGAGGGCTACAGCTCTATCTTGATGGCTCCAACGGAATTGCCGCAACTAGGCAATAAAATCAACGCGAACGATGTCCTCAACGACCTCAACAGTCGTTGGGTTATGTGGAGAAACCCTTCTTACGATGTGACGGATCAAATCCTTCTCCTCGTGCAGCAAAAGTAGTAGGCTCGAAACTAATGACACGAAAGGAACGGACCCTAAAACGTTCAGCTACTATGGAGGGCGTTGCTCTCCATTCTGGCGAGACGGTTCAAGTGCAGGTGGAGCCTGCGCCAGCGGGGACGGGTGTCATTTTTCGCCGCGGAGATCAACCGGATCCTGCCGATATCCCAGCACTTGCAAGTCACCTTTCCATGTCCCAACGCCGCACTGTGTTGCGCGAAAGTGGAAGTGACATTGGCATGGTGGAGCATTTACTTTCGGCATGCACTGGGCTGGGAGTGGATAATCTTATTGTGACCATTTCTGGCGATGAAATGCCAGGCACCGATGGTTCGGCACTTCCTTATGTCGAGATGTTAGAAGGTGCGGGCATAGTGGATCAAAAGCGCGAACGCCTGCGCTTTACGGTGGTCGAACCTCACGTGGTACGTGAGGGCGATACCCAACTGGTTGTGCTGCCTCCTTCTGGTGAAGGCTTGCGCGTGCGTTACATTCCAGCCTATCCTGATGGGGTCGATGCCAGCCCGGTCGTTTTTGATACAGCAATCGGCGACTTCAAAGAAGAAATCGCTGCTGCGCGTACTTTTGTGCGGGCTGAAGAAGTGGAGGCACTGCTCGAAGCAGGATTGGGCAAAGGTGCGACTGCGGATAACACTTTGGTCCTGGGTGGTGAAGAAGCTCCTGAGATGCGCATGGATTTAGAGCCTACACGGCATAAAATCTTGGATCTATTAGGCGACCTTGCTTTGATTGGCGCTGATTTGCACGCTGACATTTTGGCTATTCAAAGTGGGCATGGGCTCAACCAAGCGCTGGCCAAACACTTACGTGGCGAATTCGAGGCGCAAGAGGTGGCCGAGCCGAGCATGGCCGATGGCTACAACATCACTGAAATCATGCGTCTGCTACCCCACCGGTACCCATTTCTTTTGGTGGACCGGGTCATCAAAGTGGAAGGCTGGCGTCGGGCGGTAGGCATAAAGAATGTCACTATTAACGAACCATTTTTTAATGGCCATTTCCCCGATCAACCATTGATGCCCGGTGTTCTCCAATTGGAGGCCTTGGCGCAGTTGTCTGGATTTTTGCTGCAGCGCAAAATGGAGCACACCGGTAAGTTGGTAGTCCTTGCGGCTATCGACAAAGTGCGTTTCCGCGGTGGAGTGGTTCCTGGAGATCAACTCCGCCTAGAAGTCGAAACTTTACGCATGAACCGCAATCGCGCGACTATCAAGGCTCAGGGTAAGGTGGGTCGCCGCGTAGTTTCAGAAGCTGTACTTTCCTTTGCTATGGTTGCTTCCTCATGACCTCAATTCACGAAACATCCTACGTTTCTCCTGGCGCGGAATTGGATTCCGACGTCGTGGTTGGTCCATTTAGTTACGTAGGTAGCCGTGTGAGGATTGCATCTGGCACCCGTTTAGGTCCGCACGTCACGATTCAAGGCCGTACCACGATTGGTCGCGATAACCACTTCGTAGGGCAATGCGCGATTGGTGGTTTGCCTCAAGACTTGAAATATGCTGGCGAAGAATCCGCCCTTGTGATTGGCGACGGCAACATCGTGCGTGAATTCGTCACCATCAATATCGGCACCGCTGCCGGTTCTTGGGTGACCAGTTTAGGTGACCGCAATTTGATCATGGCTTGCGCGCATGTTGCGCATGATTGCGTGATTGAAGATGAAATCATCATCGGTAATAACGTTTTACTTGCCGGACACGTGCGCATCGAAACGGGTGCCATCGTCTCTGGGGGGGTGGCGGTCAATCACTTCGTGACCATAGGCACCATGGCGATGGTGGGTGGAACAGCGCGCGTAGTCCAAGATACGCCGCCTTACATGATTTCAGAAGGCGCGCCAGCGCGTGCCCGTGGGGTCAACTCGATTGGTTTGCGCCGCAAGGAAGTTTCGCGGGAAGCGATTTCAGAGTTGCGTGATGCTTTCCGTCGTTTGATCGCGGATGAAACTCCAACTCCGCTCGCGATTCAGGAAATGGAGGCAGAGAAAAACCTGCAGCCTGAAACCAAGCGTTTGATTTCTTTTCTGCGTGATATGGAACGCGGATTTCAAGGACGCTACCGTGAATCCCTACGTCGCTCGTCTGGCGACGTCCGCGCCTAAGCACCGCCTCGAACATGATGACGAAGAAGAACTTGAAAGCCGCCGTAATCGGGGTGGGTCATCTAGGACGTCATCACGCTCGCATTCTTGGCAGCATGCCTGGTATCGAGCTTGTTGCTGTGGTGGACAAGAATAAGGAGCAGGGCCAATCTGTCGCTGCAAAAGAAGGCACCCGCTGGCAAGCAGGCTTGGATGGATTAGAGCAGGAACTTGATTTCGCTGTCATCGCTGTGCCGACCATACTGCACCAAACTTGCGCCGCACCTTTGTTGCGTGCCGGTGTTGCTTGTCTGATTGAGAAACCCATGGCGCCGGATCCTGCCAGCTGCGAAGCCATCCTTGCCGATGCCGCTGTCGGAAACGCTTTACTCAGCGTTGGACATGTAGAACGTTTCAATCCAGCGGTTGCTCGCGCGATGGCTGTTGGCATCCAACCACGTTTCATCGAAGCCCATCGCCTAGCTCCATATTCCTTCCGCAGCACCGATGTTGGGGTCGTGCTAGATTTGATGATTCACGATATCGACCTTGCGCTTGCTTGGACCGGATCTAAAGTGAAGTCGGTCGATGCTATCGGCGGAGCGACCTTGAGCCCCAGTGAAGACATTGTTTCTGCACGTTTACGCTTCGAGGACAACAGTGTGGCAAATCTGACGGCCTCCCGTTTAAGCTTGAAGCCGATGCGTCGCTTTCGCGTGTTTGGTCCGGATAGTTATCTTTCCGTCGACAGTCAAGATCGTTACGCGCTGATGGTGCAAAAGGCGGATGGGTTTTCCCAGCAAGCCGTTGCCGAAGCAGCGCAATCGAGCAACCCGTTGGAAGGTTTTCGCAGCCTGTTAGACGTCGAAGAGTTGCAGTTAGATGAAGAGGAACCGCTCCGCGCCGAGCTGGAGTCCTTTGCTGCCGCAGTGCGTGGCGAATCGCCGGTGGTGGTGAGTGGTGAAGCAGGGCGTGACGCTGTAGCGGTGGCTTTTCGCATCATGGATGCGCTTGAAGATTGTGGCTGGAGCAACCCCGAGTAATGACGCCGCGATGAAACCTTCTCCCACTGCGCTTGAGCGCTATTTGATTCATCCCCAGGAACTGAGTCTACCGCTGGACCCTAAGACGGTGTTTGGGCGTGAAGCGCCTTTGCGGGTGGAAGTCGGCTTTGGCGGGGGCGAGTACTTGGTGTGGTGGGCACAGCAACACCCAGAGTGCAACTTCTTTGGTATTGAGCAGCCAGCCGATTGTATTTTTCGTGCAGCACGTTTGCTGGAAAACGCCGGCGTAGAAAACGTGCGCCTGATTCGTGGTGATGCACGTTACCTCTTGCGCGAACTTTTTGCTCCAGGCTCTTTGGAGCATGTGTTGATGCAGTTTCCGATGCCGTGGCCAAAAGATAAACATGCCAAACACCGGGTCTCGTCGCCTGATTTCGCGCATACTCTGGCCGATGTCCTCCAGCCCAAAGCTGTATTTGAACTGGTCACCGATCAGGATTGGTATGCTTTTGAAGCCGATCGTTTTTTCGAGGCCAACCCCTCCTTCTCTAAGGAGGTCCTGCAGGAAGACCCAGAACGGCCTTTCCGTACTCGTTACGAGTCAAAGTGGTTGGAAGAAGGCCGTTCCATCTATCGTTTACTTGTGCAGCTACAGGAACCCAAAGCTGCCCCTCGCTTGATCCCTTCTGAAGAAATGGACACCTACGCATTAAATTCTGGCTTCGATGCCGACGCTCTTCAAGCTCTCAAAGGCCGCCGCTTTAAGCAAGGTGATTCGGTGGCGGAAATTAAAGAGATACTTCAGGCAGAAGACGGGTGGGTGTTGCGCACTGTTGCTTCTGACAGTTCTTTCTCGCAGATGTTTCATCTGCGCATTCGCAATAAAGCCGATGGTCGCTGCCTACTTAAGGTAGACCAAGTGCCGCGCCCTTATTACACCGATGCGGTGCGCTTCTCTCTTGTTGCTGTACGTGAAGCACTGGACGTTGCATCGACGCTAGCTGGCGATAAGTGAAGTCGATTCGATAATTGTTAGGCTTGAGGGTGTCGTCATCCGCGTAGCCAAAGGATTCAGGCAAATCACGGCCATCATCAAAATATTGGCGCCATTAAGTCATGCGGAGTTCGCTGCGCCACGCCGAGCCAACCGCGGTTCGACATGACCTCGACATTGCTCAACAGGACCGAGTGGTATATCAAGCGAATGCAGGGCAGAAAGCCTGCCGCGCATGTTTAGGCTTAGGGGACGCGGAAGACTATGAGATGGACTAAGTAATCTCTTGGATTGCCCGAGTCACTGCCCTCATAAACCATAACCAGCTTGGATTGACTACTGCCAATCGGGAATTCCATGAGGTTCACTGCAGGGCGCTTTGCCTCGACAACCGTGGTTGGAACTTCCCACATATCGGCCTGGAAAGAGCGCGCGATTAAAATTTTGGTGCTGTTGCGGAAGAAGCGAACACCAAAGGTATAGCGTTGGCGATTAGGGCCATGAGCAATGACAGCTTGAGTGTCTTCGTGCAAGATACTGTTTGCCCAATGCAAACTAGCAACGGTAGAAGCTCCGGGGACGGTGTAAGTAATCTCTCGGGAAAGGATGTTATTGCTTTTCCAGGGAGTGACTTCGTCGTCGACCCAGGTTAAGGATACCGAGTTGTAGGCATCCACAAGGGAGGTTGCAAGGTTTGGGCGCCGTTGGTGGCGACGCACGTGATTGGTGAAGGAGTTGGTATCCAGCACCTGCAGCGGACTGCCAGAAGCAAAACCGCTAAAGCGCTTCACAATGATTTCACCCACGTTGTTGCCGCTGACGCCACGGTGCCCGTCTAACCAGTATTCTTCATACGCGACTACGATATCCGAGTTGTCATCAAGAACGACATCAGGCAGAACTTGTCCGCCATTGAGCGGATACGCAGCATTATTGTCAATCGGCAGGCCCGAAACTAGGGTGGCGTGCGGTGAAATAAATCCTGGACCGCCTGGAGTTACGTTCCAATTAATACGCGTGATGCGCAAGTCGTATTCACGGAACTGGTCTCCATTCGCGGCATTAAAAGAATAGGTTTCGTGGGCGTAGACTGCTGCAACCGAGCCGTCGCGCAAGTTCACCAAGTCCACCATGATTCCTGCGAATCCAGAGTTAATCGTCGGATCTGCCGTAAAGCCTTGGCCAAGGTTTTGCTCGATGACAAGCGTAGTGGGTAACAAAGCGCCAAGCGCATCGCGCGCCTGAATGCGTGCAACCTCTAGTCTGGAATCAAATACGCCACTGCGGTCAATGCGGTGCCAGGCAATGCAGAAGGAGCCATCAGGCATTGCAACGACATCAGGCTTGGAGCAAGTTTCATCTAAGCTAATCAGATGAAGGCTTTGGTCGCCTAATAAAAAGTGCTCATTGGCGCCGGTTTCCCACTGACCGAGGCCATCGGATCTCATCAGCATACCTTCCGTTGTGTGAACGCTCCCGGACCAAGTGCCTTGCCAAGCAACAAAGATATCACCAAACTTGTTCACTGCCATGGTGGCGTGGTCGGCGCCCTGCGGGGTAAAGGTTGGGAGGGTGACGTCGTCCCCATAAGAGAACGTCTGTTGCCCTGAAATCGGAGCACAGACCGCAATTGCGATAGCAAGAAGTGTGGGGAGTGTGCGCATGGACATTCGGGGGGACAACACGGTTAAGAATATCCCATTAAAGCGTTAACAGGAAGTTGGATTGAATATTTTTTCGATAATGAGTAGGCAGATCTCCCTGCGTGGGGGAAAATGAGTTCCATGTTTCGAGGACGCGCTCGTCGTTACAGAAGTTCTGGCGTTTCTGCAGAAACTCTTGCAGACACAGCACTTCCGTTGATTGAGATGGCTGCCAACCAGATTGGTTTGCCGGCTAGTATGTCGTTATCCATGGAGTTGGAGGCTCAAGGCTACTTTGAAGCGGGTTTAGTCGCGCAGTGGCATTTGGTGCATCAGGCAATTTGGCGGCGCATAGAAAATCTCCCGGATGCTCACGCCACGCTTTTACGCTGGACTCAGCATCCTGAGGCCAAGATTCGGTTTTTTGCTCCCGGATTATGGGCTATATGGGGGCAAGAGGAGCCCGAGGCCGCGATTGCAGGATTATTGCCATTGGCCGATGACACCGATTTTCGCGTACTTGAAGCGGTCCAGGCCTTTGGGGTCAGGCCTTTTGCCTATGAAAGAGGGCCATCCATCCTTAATGAGTTAGGTGCGTGGTTCACCCACCCAAGTCCACGCGTGCGACGATCCGCTATTAGTTCGGTGCGACCTCGTGGTTTTTGGGTCAAGCATTTAGAGTGGGCAACGGAAAACCCTGCCTACTTGGCCCCGGTGTTGGAACTTTATCGTGAAGAGGAAGATCGTTTTCCGGCCAATGCTGTCGCCAACTGCTTTAATGATATTAGCCGCAAGCAGCCACTCTTCGCTCTCGGAGTCTTGCAGCGCTGGATGGAGCAAGGCGGTTTTCAGGTGGAACACATGGCGCGTAAAGGCCTACGCAGCCTTCTGAAGTCAGGAGATGTCCAAGCCCTAGCCCTATTTGGCTTTGCTAAAGTCGATGTCGAGCTTGTTGCGCATCTCGTTCAAGGCTCCTGCGTGCCGCCGAATAGCAATTTGCACTTTGATTTAGTATTTCAAAATCCAGGAGATGCCTGCGAGGTGGAGCTAGTTTATGAACTGGAGACTACCGGTCGTAACGCAAGTAGGCCGCGTCGAAAAAAATACCAAGGTGGTCGTTTTCTGCTTCCCACTGGCACGATGCCTTTGCGAATACGGGAACGAATTTTCGATCGCAAAGCTGCACCTTTATTGGATGGCCCTGCGGCAGCAAAGTTCTACTTAAACGGCGAAAAACATGCGCAAGTGGATTTTAGTATCCGACGCTAAGCATTGGATTAGTGAATCCACGGGTGGTTGTGCACCGTAATTAAGTGCAGAGCCGAAAGAATAAGGCCTGCTGCGGAGAATATAACGCCGGTTACGGCTAAACCGATTTGTTTGCGCGCGCCCATTCCCACGATGGCACTAATGATAAACCCAATGAAATTCATCGGAAGATCAATGTAGGCCACAAAGGATAGCTCGGGTAGATAGGCGATGAGCGCAATTCCTAAACCACCGATTCCAAGACACATGGTTGCTAGATACCCCGGTACTCCCTCTAAAACGGAGCCGTCTTCCTCCAAGTCCTTGGCGGGAGGAGTCGGGGTAGAGTCGTGAGCCATAGCCTAGTTTAAGGCTTCGACGGCCTTCTGCACGCGTGGAATCGATGCAAGGATTTCTTCCACACTGACCGCGCCAATGCTGGCTCGGAACCATCCATCTTCATCCTCTTCTTCGACGCCAAAGGCCTGAAAGGGGATGAGGCCAAAGGCGGCATCCTGAAGCATGTATTCACGGATGTCTTCGCCGTTTGCAAGCACGTGGCCACCTGGGGTCGTTTTGCCTTGCAGACGAAGTTGAATCGAAAGGTAAATGGCCCCCTGGGGTTCGATTGAGTCCACCGGCAATCCATTAGCCTTTAGTTGTTGAATGCCTTGATGCATCGTGTCGAGGCTTTTGCGCACGCGGCCAATCAGGTCACTGCGCCATGCACGCATGGCCTCTTTATTCCGCAGGAAGCGTGCAGTGGCCACCTGTACTGGACGCGGAGCCCATGCACCGACATGCGTGCCAAGTGCAATTACTTTCCGTACGACTGCCGGCGGTCCTACCAGCCAACCACAGCGTAGGCCCGTAGCGCAAAACCCCTTGGAAATACCATCTGCGTGAATCACATAGGGGGCGCATTCTGGAACCAGTTGCACTGGGGAGTAGTGGTCGTAGCCCGGGAAAGTGAGTAGCGAATAAATTTGATCATAGAGCAGATAAAGTGGCTTCTCGCCGACTTGCTTGCGACGGTCATTCTCTTCGACTAAGAATTCCCCAAATCGTTTCACTTCTTCGCGCGGCATGACACCGCCCGATGGATTTTGTGGAGTGTTTAGGACTAGTAGCCGTGCATCGCGCGCATGCGGTGCAAGTAAGTCCACGGTCGGTTGAAAGGCGTCTTCCTTTCGCGTTTGAATGCCGCGAACGCGTACTTGGCAAGTATCGCGGTAGTTATGGTTGTTCCACGACGGAACGGGAAACAGCACCAAATCACCAGGGTCGACCAACAACGCATAGGTCGAGAACAAAGATGGACGTCCGCCGGAAACAATGGCAATACCCTCGATCGGGTAGTCCAGATTTTGCGTGGCCATCATGTGCTCCTTGACGGCTAAACGAAGTTCATGCTCTCCCGCACTTGGAGGGTAGTTGGTGCAACCTTCTTCAATGGCTTCAATCAAATAACCACGCATGGCGTCTGGTATCGGAAACTGTGAAGGAGCAAAGTCGCCAACGGTGAGGTCGGCAACTTTGGTGCCACGCTCTTGCAAGGCGCGAATCTCATTGGCGATTTTGAGAATCGATGAGCCTACCATGGAACTCGCCATGTGCGAGAAGCCTCGGCGGGCGACGTCGGCACCGCAGTCGGAAGGGATTCGAATCATGTCCTGGGTTTGCTCCACAACCCGTCATTGTATCGACTCCCTTACTTCAGGCGCTTTAAGTACCGGTCACGAAGTTCGGTCTGGTGCGAGGTCAACGCGACGGCTTTGCCAGCAATCCAAAGCTCACGAATACCATCCTGAATGAGCAGAGGGTCTCCATTGCAAAGGAAGAAGCTGGCGACCTTGCCTTCTTCAATGCTGCCGATATAGCGATCGACCCCAAGCGCCTTCGCGGAGCCTAGTGTCGCGGCGTATGCGGCTTTGCTTCTGCCCAGGCCCCAAGCGGCAGCCGTCGCAGCTTGGAATGGTAGGTTACGAGTGGTTTCTGGATTATCGGTGGCTAGTCCCACCTGGCAGCCGGCAGCTTCGAGGATGGATGCACAGCGATATGGAGCATCAAATGGGTCGAACTCGGAGCCAGGAAGATGATGCGTTGAAGTGACAATGACGCGTGCATGATCACGCCCGAGGTACCCAGCAATTTTCCAAGCATCGCGAGCACCGCAGTACACAACAGAGAGTTGATTCTCTTTCGCCCAAGAGCGGGCGGCCATGATGGTCATGGCGTCATTGGCGAAGAGGAAGATGTCCTTTTCACCACGTGCATAAGGGAGCATGGCTTCGAGCTTGGCATCGCGCTGGTAGGTGGGTTCTCCAGCAGCGCTCAGGCGGTCTAAGCGTTCACCATAAGTCAAAGTGTCGGCCAGTAGTTGATCCAGTTCGGCGACGGCATCTGGGGTTTCAGGACCATCCTCTTGTTCGAATTTACCGACCTGCGGGAAATTGAGATACAGGCCTAAATCGGTTTCGACTACAAGGTCAGCAGTGGTGACTCCAGAAAGTTGAATGAGTGCGGTTTGCCCTGAAATGCGTCCACTGGAAGGGCGTACCATGACATAAGCAATACCATGCTGACGCGTGACGGCGATGTGGTCTGAATCGGCATGCACAGCCGCAGCAACACTGAGGTCGGGTTGATCGGTTCCAGTTTCGATGTCGTCGCGCGAAGCCCGTACCGCGCCATACTCCCAAATTCCGGTACGATCGAGTCCGTTAATGAAGGCCGGGTAAAGGTGAATCGTTGCATCGTTGAGTGGCATGTCGGTCATGTGATGGCGTTGTGGAAGATCAAACTTGTGCAATCCTTGCACGACCTTTTCAATCTTGCCATCAACCACAAGCATGCTGCCGAAAAAAGGTTCACCTGTCATCGGGTGGATGGTGACCCCATTGATTTGGGCCGAACTGTCTATGCCAGCTGCAGTCCAGCGCTCCCAGTTTTCAGCTTTCTCATCTATTTCGTTAAGTGGCTCAGAGGGCTCTCCGGCAGCTACGAAGGCGTCGATTGCCTCGCTGTAATCACTCCAGCGAGAGTCGAGGTTTTCAGGGGCCTCGTAAATTACTTTGCCCCGCGCAAGGGTCCACATGCAACGAGAATAACCCTCTAAGGGGGGGCCATCGAAGATCGAAAGCGTGCCGTATTTACCTACTTCTAGGCTCCCAAGGTGGTCTTCCAGGCGTAGTTGTTTTGCGCTGTTCAAGGTACAAGTTGCCATGGCTGCTTCCCAACCCATGTTTCCGTAGAGCATGCCTTTGGCGGCTTCGGTGTTGAGACGACGAATCATTTCATCGGAATCCGAATTGATGGAGACCACGACGCCAGCCTTGTCCAAAATGGAAACATTCCACGGGATGGCGTCACGGACTTCGAATTTATAGGCCCACCAATCGGAGAAGGTCGACGCCATGGCTCCGGCTTCCGCCAGTTCTGGAGCAACTTTGTAACCTTCTAAAACATGCTGGAACACCGGGCGTTGAATGCCAAATTCGCGGCAAATGCCAAGGAACATGAGCAGTTCATCAGCACGGTAGGAGTGACATTGAATGTGCACCACGTTGTCGAGGATGTCGGCGAGAACTTCTAAACGCACATCGCGACGGAAGCCAGGCATCTCACCCTTGGCCGCGCGCTGCCGCTGTATGGCATAATCCTGTGCATCGCGAAATGCGCGACGATAGGTGGCTTGCACCCCAACCCGAGAGTTTGGGAATCGTTTGCCCCAAGCGCCAGACCAATTCGATTGCTTGACGTTTTCGCCCAAGGCAAACTTGATGTTGCGAGGGGCCTCTGGAACCAGCAAGGCCTCGATGGAAGTCGCGAGGTAATCCAATTCCCATGTTGCAGCTTGTCCACCAATTGGGTTGGCTGAACCATGCAAAGATTGCACCAGGGCGGTCCCGCCAGCTGCAGCGCGGTAGATACCTACGTTTTCAGCTTGGATCATGTCGGCAATGCGACATTCTGCGGTGATCGAAACACTACCCTCATTGATGGAGTACAGCGCAAGGTGGGAGTGCGCATCGATGATGCCTGGCATGATGTGGAGCCCGGTGGCATCGACCACGGCGCAGTTCATCGGTGTGCGTATGGATTTCCCTACTTTTGTAATTAACCCATCCTGAATCAAGATATCACCGACGTGTGGGGGAGTGCCATCCATGCGGTAAAGCATGGCTCCTTGGAATAATACGTCCGAGTGTTCCACAGCCCACTTCGAATGTAGAAAGCGATCCACGCGACGTTCAATCGGCCATTGTGGGTGCCCAGTTGCAACAGTGCCTTCTTTGCTTGGTTCCTCTGCATCCTCCTTTGCCGCGAGAGTTTTTCCGTCTCCACGCTTTCCGGTGAGGGGTGTATCACCCCATGGTGTCTTCATTTTGCCACGGATTTTCCCACCCTCAACCTTGAGGAATAGAGTGGTTTCCATTTCTGGCTCTGGCACATGGAAATCAAACTTGATTTGATTTCCTTTGAACTTAACACTAGTTCCGGAAAGCCGATCTTTGGGTGTGTCCGCTTGGAAGACTTCTACCGTTTCCTCTTCAGGGTTGAGCTCTACTGAGAACTCTTGATCACCCATCGGTGTTTCTACCACCAGGTCCCAGACACCTGCGACTAGGTCGCCGTCATCCGGGTGTTCGCTTGTGTCCTCGGATTTTTCTTCGCCCTCCGTTTCGCCCTCCGCTTCTTCTAGCTGGTCCTCGTCTTGAGGGTAAGCGAATCCGCGTCCGTTGCTAAAAACCCAAGCTAGACTTGGCTCCTCAAAGGAATACTCGCCACGCGAAATTACCAGGTCAGCTGCAGGTGTGGGCCACTCCATGATTTCCAGCACATGGGTGCTCAAATCGGCATACAGCGCTGCGGATGTTATCGAGATCCCGTCCTCGCCCTGCATCTGTTCTACTGCCGTCCACAGGTCTTTCAGTTTGCTGGGCGCCACAAGGGCGCACGGGACATCCAGGGCGCGCAACGCCAGGTAATCATTGACGCGGTCATGGTGAAGCCGACGTTGCTCCATGCGTAAATCTTCAGGATCCTGCCAATACGGACGTTTCTCGCCATTCTCGGCCTTTAGATCTTCCTCTGACTTTGGCGCTTCGGGCAAATCGATGGTGTAAAGCACGCGGAAGTTTTGCGCCTTTAATCGCGAAGCATGCTTCCATGCCTGATGCCCACCAAGGATGACCCAGCGACTTCCTTCTGCGGCGAAATCGCGATGCAAGTCAAGGATGTTTTCAATTTCCCGTGATCCATTAGCGCGTACCAAAACAAAATCGCCTACCACCAAATCGGGTGAAAGGTTCGGCATGTTTTGATCGAGCAAAGTTTGACGTAGCATTGCCAAGGCAGCCATTTGTGTATTTGGATAACCACCGGTGCCACGTAAGGACATCAAGCTTGGCCCACTGCGGCGATAAAGTGCTTCGGCTAAAGGCAAGCCGTTGAATGCTATGTGGGAAGCCTTTCCTTGGAGAAGTCCCTTGGCCGGCAATAAGCTAGCACTAGTGAATCCAGCGGCGCGCCAAACATCGGCATTCTCTGCGTCCCAATCTGCCGCATCGGCGGCACTGAACCAAGCGAGAAAGTTTTTGTGATCGCCATATTCCATTGCTGGAATAGGGCCTTCCTTGGGGTCACTGGCGGTGCCAACATAAGGGTTTGCAGGAGTCTCTCCGCGGCCAGCTGGGAAGTTGGCATGGACTAAACCGGGATAAAGGATCCAGCCTTCTTCGCTGGTGATGACGCGCGCGTGCGGGTAATCCGCTGGATTGACCGGGGGAGTCAGGTATTCCACACTGCCATTGGCATGAATCAATAAGGCAGTGGTCTTTGCAGCGCTACCGTCGTCGGCGAAGGCTTGAATCTCGGTGAGGAGAAAGGGGCCGTCGACAGGCGGAGCAGGTTCTTGGAAGGTGGTCGCGGCCAAGCAGGTCAGAGCGCAAATTAGCATGCGGCGATGTTACCCTGACGAATGTGAACACGCCTCTGTTCCTTGCCAATCTTGCCCTTACGGTGGCGCTAGTTTGCCTGTCTCTGTGGACGGGTAAACGCGGTGTGCGCCCAACTCACTACGTGACGGTCGTGTTGACTGTAATTTGTCTAGTGTTTGCCATCATTCAGGCCGAGTTATATGGCCGCAACTATACTTTCGTTGCATGGAAGTTAAATGTGCATCTGGTATTTGCCACTTCGTGCTTGGCTTCGTTGATACCATTGGTTGCAAGTGGCCTAAAACTTCGTAATCATCCGAGCACCCGCAAGAACCACAAGCGTTGGATTCGAGTGTTTTTAATCCTGCTTGGGTTTACTGTATTGACCGCATGCACCATGTTTTTTGGTGCAGTCGAACACTAATCCGGGCCGAGCAAGGCTTGGTGTACCAAGCTGATCGGATGCATGACCGTCATGCCGGACCCTTGCGCGCGTAGGGAGGATTCCATCTGAATTCTGCATCCGCTGTTGGCGTTCACCACGACTTGTGGATTGGATGCCAGTAGCATAGAAACTTTGCGCGCACCGATTTCTGCAGTGAGTTCGGCCTCGCGTAAAAAGGCGATGCCGCCAGCCCCACAGCAAAGAGATTCCTCCTCATGCATAAGCAATTCCAACTCGGGAATCATGCGCAACACTTTTGGTGTGGCATCTTCGTTTTTTAGCACGAATAACTTATGGCACGGAGGGTCGTAAACTATTCTCTTTCGCAGCGGATGAAAGATGCTGCGAAACCCTTGTTGGAGGAGGAACTCGAGCGGGTCCATCACCTTTTCGCGTGGATTTAATTCGTGCAGAAAGGCTTGGCATCCGGCCGCTGTGATCAAGATGGCATCGAATCCACTAAGGGCGCTGAGCGTTTCCGTGCCGCGTACTCGTCCGATGTCGGCGGCACCAGAATGCGCTTCCAGGGCGCCGCAACAGCTGGGTTGAGCGGGGATTGAAACGGTAAATCCTTGGTGATTTAAAACCGCGATGGTGTGCTGTAAAACTTCACCGAAAAAGTTGCCGTCGACGCAGCCAAGGTGCAAACTTACGCTTCCGCGCTGAACTCCAAGAGCTGAAAAAACGCTGCCCGGTTTTACATGAAACGGGGATGGGGAGCTTGGGACTGCGTCAATCAGGCGCCGCAATTTTCGCGGCGCTACTTTTTCTGCGAGAGGAAGCAAACCGGTGCGTCGGGCAAAGCGGGCCAAAGCTGCAGCGGAGCGTTGGCGTCGGGCGGAGCCAATCCAAGTGTTAAGGCGTCGGGTGATCTTGGGGTTGGGGTGTCGCGCCTGGAAGGCTTGCAGCAGGGAGTGGTAAGGGACATCAGAAGGGCAGGCGACTTCGCACGCCCGGCATTGAACACAACGGTTCAGGGCAGGTGCGATAGCTGCGGCATCGATGCGGTTCTCCATTTCAGCTCGGAGAAGCGCAAGCCGCCCGCGCGGTGAATCGGTTTCTAGCCCAGTGACCACATAGGTCGGGCAGCTTTGTAGGCATAAACCGCAGTGCATGCAATCCAACAAACCAGGTAGGCCACCTCCTTCGGAGCATGGAAGGTGGGTGTCGCCTTCTGGCCGAGGGAATCCGTCCGCAGTCGTTTGCGGGTAATCTTTCATCGACGTGCTCCAAAGTGCGCTACACCTGGGGCGCATGCTTCTGCAATGGCATGCAACCATGGAGAGTCTTGTGGTAGTGGCGGGTCGCATGCTCCAGTACCTATTCGTTGAAGATACTCGCGCAGCCAAAGGTCGCATTGAGCAGCGCCGCGTTCATCCATGACGGATGGGCAAAGGGGGCGGCTTGAAAACCGCAGTAGGCAACAACTCGGGTCCTTTGGATGTGGCATCATGAGTTCATGATCATTTTGCCAATGGTTTTCCAGAGGATCATTTGCTTGGCTGTACTCCGCCCAATAGCGTTGCTTACGCCGTGGACGTAAGCGCAAGGTGAAGTCGATTGCTATGGCAAGGCGTCCGCGTGAACCTAAGAGAAGGCGGGTGACGTCGTACCCAGCAACCGACTTCACCAC
>JASFYO010000004.1:0-80364 GCA_045047305.1 Planctomycetota bacterium
GCGGTGGATGCGGTGTTACAGCATCGTGGAATGGCTGCGAAAACCCTTCTCGACATTCCATGTGGCACCGGTCGTTTTTCTGATTTGTGGAAGCCACGGGGTTATCAAGTCTTAGGTGCTGACCTTGCAGTCACCATGCTGCAGGAGGCGCGATCAAAACACCCGCATGCCACCTTCTTTGCCGCCGACCTTGCGCAGCTTCCTTTTGCCGACGCCTCCCTAGACCTAGGCATCTGCATTCGTTTCCTCCATCTAGTGCGTGACCCCGAATTGCGCATCGCCTTTCTGCGCGAGCTGAAACGGGTATGCAAGGTTGGTGCAGTGATTGACTATCATCATGCGCACACTTTCCGTATCTGGAGCCGACGTCTTCGCTTCCGCCTCGGCAGGCGCCCGAACTCCCCCGCCAACCCCACATTTCAGCAAATCCGGGCCGAACTGGAAGCCGCTGGTTGGGACTCGGTGCAGTGGATTCATCTCCGACGCCACCCATGGCTTTGCGACAAACTGCTGATTGCGGCAGTGCCGAACTTAGGCTCCACCGAGTAAAATCCAAGCCATGGAAGCAACCGCCACACCTCTCGAAGATCTATTCAAAAAACGTGGGGCATCCTTTCGTGAAATCGACGGCGTTTTACTCCCCTTCCAAGTCAAAACCGACGTCGAGGAAATGAATGCCGCGACTGAAGGGCTCTTCCTCACCGACGGCGGTGATCGCGCTTGGATCGAAATGCAGGGTGCCGATGCTGCCGATTTCCTGCAGCGCATCCTCACCTCCGACGTCAAGAAGCTGCAACCTGGTGAGGGCCAGTGGTCCGCCATGCTCGACGGCAAGGGTCATTGGATCTCCGATTTGCTGGTTTACGCTCTACCCACAGAGGACTCCATTCCGCGCTTCGGCTTAGATATGCCCACTTGCCGCTTGGCCGTGGTGCTGCAAAAACTAGAAATGATGCACTTCAGCGAGGATCTCCAGTGGCAAACTCCGCTGGTTGGCCGCCTCCTGTTGCTCGGCATGAATGCGAGTGGAGACCCTATCCCCATGTCGGCGCAAGCGGCAAGCGATGGCTGGATTCTGCAACGCCCGGACCGCGGCGCCGATTGCATGGACCGCATCGTCGCGGCCGACAAGGTGGAAGCCGTCGCTAAAACCATGTTGAAAGGTGGGGCCAAGCTCGGCGGATGGATGACCTTGGAGCAATTGCGGATTGAGGCACGACGCCCGCGCTGGGGAGTGGATTTTGATGAAGAGACCACGCTGCCGGTTAGCAATGAATGGCACCGCTCCTCCATCACCAAGGGCTGCTACGCCGGGCAGGAAATCATCGCGAAGATCAACACTTATGGAGAAGCGCCGCGCCAACTGTGCCATTTAGAGTTCGCCGACGATGAGACCAATCTTCAAGGTGCCGAGTTGCAAAACGAGGAAGGGCGCAAAATGGGCAAGGTCACAAGTTGGGCTTGGTCTTGGGATGACAAGGTTGCGGGTGCCGTCGGCATGGGGATTTTACGTCGCCGTGCTGCAGTCGAAGGTGGTGAAGTTTTCGCCGTGGTCGAGGGAGAAGGTGACAAGCGGATTCCCGTGAAGGTTCATCTGCCCGAGAAAATATTCGGATGAAAAGCCTTCCTCGGTGGGGTTTGGTGGCCGTCATTTTTACAGTGGCGATGGTGTTTTTTGGCTCGGTGATCTGCCCACCAGTCGGTGAGCGAAAAGCAGAAAGCACCGAATCAGAAGTCCAATACCCACTTCATGAGGACGCTGGCACCTACAAGGCCTTGCCGGGGCCACTACAGATTGAAGATCGGTTTCCGTTGGCAGACACCCCTCCGCCTATTGCAAAGAATGGTTTCTCTACCATGGAAGTCACGGTCCTAGATGACAAGGGGAACCCCGTGGAGGGTGCTCGTGTCGCATTCTTAGTCCGCCGTGAAAATGGGTATGCGAGGCGTTCCTGGGGCTTTACCGACCGCAACGGAAATTTCACCAGTAGCCCGCTGTTCGCAGAAACCTATGCAGTGGAAGCTAGCTCGCATCTTTTTTTCCCTGTCGTTTCCAAGCGCATTTCCATTCCCAGCAAAGAACAGAGCAAAGTGGTTTTGCGCTTGGTTGGAGCTTCACGCTTAACTGGAACGGTTATGACCAGATCCGGAAGGCCGGCCTTCCACGGCCACCTTTCCTTTACCGATCTGAGCACTGGAAAGAAGATCAAAGGCCTTATCGGGAGTGGCGGGAGCTTTCTTTCTCCCCCTCTCGATGCCGGTAACTGGCGCATCCTTTGGCAAGAGCGGCCCACTGCCCAGATCGATCCGCGCTTAAGTTATGCAGTGCCACTTGAGCCACGCCAAGAGCGAGAGTTCCGCATCGTGGTTCCTTCGCTCCACTCCGGCGGGATAGGAGAACACGAAATCGGGATTCAGGAAGTGCCTAACTAGCGATGTCCAGCGGCGAGATCGCTGGAAAACAAGTGGCGAAAGCTTGTTCGAGCAGAGACGAAAGATTCAACTCTCCATTCGATTCTTGCCAATGATTCAGCGCTGCATCGAGTGCGGCCATGCAGGCCCCGGCGAGAACATCGTCTTCTAGGCTTCGAGTTTTACTTCCACGCACCATGGCAAAAGCTCCAGCAAGATCATCACGGTCTTCCAAATCCTGCTCCACTGCAGCGGCATACACTTGCGGCGTCGCGTAGAGAAAACGCACCCTACGCAGAAGGATAGGCAGGCTGCCCTGGGTAGCGAAAACCGTAATCATGGAATCGCGGAAGGCTGCTGCGGGCCCCTGATTGCGGCACAAACGACGTCCGATTTCCAAATCCAGATCGTATTCATCCCAAACCACCAGAGATTCTTTGGTGCCGAAATAACGATAAAGGGTCGACTCCGAGACACCGCCTTCGGTAGCCACATCTTGCATGGTCACATCATCGAAACCCTTTTCCTCAAAAAGGCTTAGAGCGACAACCTGGAGCCTTCGTTTGGCCTCCAAGCGGTTCCGCTGGCGCAGATTTAGCTTTCCCATAAGCCCCTAGTATACACAAATTCTGAAAGTCAACCGCAACATGATAGTCACTGTCATATAGTAAAGGTATGACCTCTCCATGTAATCGACGCCGTTTCCTGCAACTTGGCAGCCTTGGACTGGGCGGTGCCATCACTGCATCGCAAGCGGCATGGGCAAAAACGCTACTGCCCGGAACCGAGAAGATCCGTGATTTGGACTTCCGCCGCGAACCGGATGAAGTGGTCGACGTAGCGATTATTGGTGGCGGCATTTCCGGTCTCACCGCAGCCTGGACGCTGAAGAAATTGGGCCGCACCCAGGTGAAGGTACTGGAGGTCCGGGATCGCGTCGGCGGACGCACCCTCAACGAAGCGTCTGCCAATAACGGATATGTGGAACTTGGTGGTCAATGGGTTGGCCCGACCCAAGATGCCGTGATGGGATTAATGGGCCAGCTGGGTATCGGACGTTTTCCAACCTACAACACTGGGCGTCAGGTAGATCAAACCGATAGCTTAGGCCCGCTGGAGATTCTGGATTACCTCAATGCAGTGCGAAAAATTGACAGTCTTTCAAAGCAGGTTCCACGAAAGAACCCATGGAATGCGAGCAATGCCGCTTTATGGGACAGCATGACGGTGCGCGATTGGATGAACCAAAACATGTCCACCACCGGAGCCAAGCAAATCATCGAGATTACCGTGCAGTCTGACTTCGGCGGCTCCACCCGCGATGTCTCCCTCCTGTGGTTCCTCTTTTACGTTCACAGCGCAACCGATTTCAACACCATGGCAGATAAAGCCCAGCGCTGGCGCATTGAAGGTGGGTCGCAAACCATTTGCTTTAGGCTTGCGCAGAAGGTGCGCCATCAGGTGGAGTTAAACGCTGGCGTGGATGGCATTATGTGGCGTACCAACGGCGCTTTGATTCGCTACGGAGGACGTCATCTCATTGCGGCGCGTAAAGTCATTATTGCGATGATGCCCCGCGACGCCGCCAACATACGCTACTTCCCGCACCTCCCCGCGCAACGCGACAGCCTGCAACGCAACTGGAACACCGGTCACGGCGACAAATATTTTGCGGTTTATCAAACTCCATTTTGGCGTCAACAGGGACTCAGTGGATCCGCGGTTTCCGACAATGAGTTCATTCTTTTAGCTTGGGATAACACGCCGTCGACCGGCCACTCCGGTGTGCTTGGTGGCTTTGCCGTGTTGGAAGGGTCGCAACGCCCGCCGACTCGCGCCTTGCGCCGACAACTGGTGCTGCGATCTTTTGCATCCTTCTTCGGGCCGCAAGCATGGAATGCAATTGGCTTCCACGAACACTCCTGGGAGCTTGATCCCCACACCGAAGGTTGTGTCTCGCCGATGGAACCTGGGTTGCTTACCGCCCATGGTCCAGCCTTGCGTGAACCAGTTGGACCTATTCACTGGGCCGGCACCGAAACTTCGACGGTTTGGTGCGGCTATATGGATGGTGCAGTGCGCGCTGGCAAACGCGCTGCAGAAGAGGTCGATTTAGCCTTGGGCTAAAACGTCGCTTTCTTAGTACAAACCACGCACTTTCGAGGCCGTGTATCCGGGAAAGAAACCCTTGGGTGGATCAAAGCCCAAGGCATTGCCCATCACATCGTGCATGACGTCGCGGAAGTCGGTGGTAACGGCAAGATCGCGCCCTTGATAAAGGCTGCCTTCTGCGAGGCCTCGCCAATCACCGTGGACCTTGCCACCTTTGACGCCACCGCCAAGGATCAACATATTGCTACCGTGCCCATGATCGGTGCCGCTATTTCCATTTTCCCGCACCGTACGTCCAAACTCCGACATCACTAAAATCGTCGTGGTTTCTAACTGCGGTCCAAGATCACGACAGAAGGCTGCCAAACTCTTGGAGAAGTCGGTCATGCGATCTGCCATCCGGCCTTCGATACCGCCCTCTTGGGTGTGATCATCCCAGCCGCCGTAATCAATGCCGGCTACTTCCAACCCTTCATTGGCGCGTAAAACCAAAGCAATCTGCTTCAAGCGGTTCGCGAACTTTGAGGTAGGGTAACTTGAACCAGAAACGGTTTGGTTGTTACGCATAGCCTTCTTCTTTTTCTTCTCCGCAACAGCAATGATTTCACCAAAGCGACGCAAGGTCTCAATCGTGATGCGGCCAGAAGCAACCACCCCGGCTGGATCTTCTTCACGTCGGCCGTCCATGCTGGAACCACCTTCCAGCATGCCACCGCTATCGCCATAGAAGCGTTCAAAGCGATCCAACGTCTTTCCAGTTTTGCGGCGACCAAGAGAAGTCGGCACCGCCAACACTGGATAGCTGCCACGCAACGATCGCGGCAAAAGCTCCTGCATACCTAAAGCGCGAAAATCACTAACGTTATCCTTCTTCGGCTTGGTGAACTCAAGGTAACGATTCACCCAACCATCGCGCATGCTGCGATCCCCCGGCGCGGCAAATTCCATCCAATCCTGCGCATCAAAGTGACTGCGCGTAGAGTGCGGAGATCCCGCGCATACGATCGGTGCGAATTGTCCTGCATCGTAAATAGGCTTGAGCGAGCGCATGGCTGGGTGGAGGCCAAAGGTTTTATCCAGCGGCACAACTCCATCGGCAATGGTGCCTGCAATCGTTGGCCGCAGCGCTGCATAGCCAGGGTCACCAAAAGGAACAATCATGTTCATCGCGTCGGCGGCACCGCGCAAAAAAATCACCACTAAAGCGGAATCGGTTGGCGCTGGCGGCGAGACAGCAAGCAGGCGCGAGGTAAATGGGTCTACCTGAGAAAGCACGCCAGCGGTAGCGGCGAGGCGAAGAAAATCGCGGCGGGTGGTATTCATTGCTGCTGAAACTCTGGGGAACCAAGAAGTAGGCCGACGAGTTCCGGACCTAGCTCAAACAAATCCGGGACCTTCTTTTTCTCAAGATATTCCGAGGTCACAGTTGCAAGTGCTGCGCGAGTTCGCGGACCAGCACCACCTGGGAGTACCAATTGAGTGAGATGATGTTGCCACAAACGTGGCGGGACGTCGGCGGGGACTTGCTCGTAGAAAGAGTCCGGAATGGCGACAGCGTCGATCTTCCCATTGGCAAGATCAACCGCAAACTCCCAGCGTAAAGCCATAACGCCTGGATCCAGCCAGGCGTCGGAGGTGTCGTAATAGCCGGTTGGATCATCACAATTATAAATCGGCTGACCCATCGCAACGAGATAACGCTCCAGCGCACCAAGAGAACCAATTTCACATCCGGTGACGCGGAGAGCACTGATTACGAACTCGTAAGGCGTTTTGAATTTGCTGTGCACATTTACCGGGTCCCAGAACTCATCACTGTCCACGATGGTTTGCACCATGGCCGTGATATCGCCATCGGTTTTACGGTAAGTCTTTGCCACGGCTTTCACCAAGCGCTCTGGCGGGACGTCGGCAACCAAAAAGCGCACCATCTTCATGGCGATAAAGTCGGCAGTGCCTTTATGCTTACCCAACATTTTGAGCAAAGCCATGCCTTGACCAGGTCCACCATCTTTGTCTTCACGAATAAGCTTTCCAAGCACATGCTTATTGCCGCGGATATGCATATCAGCATTGAACACATACTTACGTGTTCCTTCACGCCCCGCATCGACCGTCCAACCAGTCAAACATTCAGCCACCGCGATGACATCCTTTTGTTTATAGAAGTTGTCAACGCCCAAGGTGTGCAATTCCAACAACTCGCGGCCGTAGTTTTCATTCAATCCGCGTTGGGATGCAATCTGCACGGCCTCGGCAGCACGGTCTTTTGACCCTGTCTTGCGCTTAGTCCGGCGTTGGATTTCAGCGAGTTGTTGCTTACTCGGAGGCCGACGCGAAAGGCGATTATCCAAGTAGTTCAACATCGCTGGATGCGATGCCGACGCCACAAGCATTTCAGGGAAAGTACCCCACACATATTTTTGCACCACTTCGCGCTCGTAATCAGGCATTTGTGGGTAAATGGATTGGCCTTTGGTAAAACTCACATTGAAATGGTTGCGCCAAAATTCACTCATGACTTCCGTCGCTTGGCGCTCACTGAAAACCGCACGCAAGGCAACACTCTCCATCAACTCCTCCATGGGGAGTCGGTTTTTTCGACGTGCCAACCTTTGTTCTGCAATGGTGGCTTTATCATTGCGCGGAGTTGCAGTGAAACTCACGCATTCGGCAATACCCATGCTAAGGGTTTGAAACTCGGACAAACGATCGGCAAGCCTTGGGTCGAGCGCATCTTGATAAGAAAGCTGCTGCTTAAGCCAGGCGTCGACACCCATCTCGATGACACGAGCCACTTCCCCAGGCCGCGGTCCATATCCTAAGCGTGATAGAACATGCGCTGCGCGTTGCTGCTCGGTAAGTGGCGCAGCCTCAACTTCCTGCGCAACCAAATTAGAAGTAGCTAGAAGTGTGAGGCAAACGGAAACCAGAAGGTGCCGAGGTTCCATAGCCTCCATCCTATGCCTTTGTCGCGTGTTGTGCATCCCTGCTGGAACACGAATACAGAAGCCCGGTTACGGTTGAAGCCTGAACTTTCTACCAGTTGGCGACCACGGCAAGGTGCCATGACTGGTCAAAGGTTTCGTAGCCAAAATCGAGACCACTGCTGGGAGAAAGCATCCAAATCACGCCTGACTGCACATTGCCCTCCCAATAAAGAGTGGTGAGGATGGCAGTGTCCCTGCCATCGCGGTTTTCGATTCTGCGGTCGTAGAAATTACCGACACCACCGCCAAGGTAAAGCGCCAAACGATTGGACGGGCGAAACAGTAATCCCATATTGTAAACGAAGGCACCTTGGTAGTTGTCCAGGCGGAGGCCCTCCTCGTTGTTGCCTTCGCCATCGCCAGATAATAAGTCAAGCCCCGCAACTCCATCAAATCGTACCGAGGCATAAGTACCCCAATTACTCCTCCCTGCGCTGAACGCTGCAAGATGAACCCCGGCACGAGCATTACCACTATGCAGCCCGCTTACTAATCCTAAGCTAACCGCGTCCAAGGGTTCCATGCCACGATCTGCGCCATGCGGAAGAGCGCAACCGACAAAACTTCCAGCACAAGAAAGTAAAAGCGCTGTGGCTAGATGTTTGATTCTAGAAGCGTAGCGCATAGACCACCTTGAAAGTCACATCGCTTTCCGTAGGAACGATGGGTCCTGTGGCGAGCTCTTCCCACGCGGAATCTAAAACCACAAAAACTTCACGCCCGTCTTCTACAATCCAGCGAAACCTAGCTTGTAGGCCAAGGGTGTCGGTTTGATTATCGGATTGGATTAAGGTCTCAAGGCTAGTTTCAGAGTCGAAGGAAAAATCCACGGCGAAACGCTCGATGCGCACCGTAAATCCGCCACCCGAAATATCTCCACGATTCTCGATGTAATCCAATCCGAGGTTTAATCTCGCGTTGGGGTGCCAGTTGATGCCGGAACGAAAACGAAAAATCCTACCGTCGTACCAGTTTCCACCAGTAAGTTCGATACGACCAGAAAACTCCCGTGACTGTGAAGAAGCGAAACGCAAACTGTGTTCTGCCCAACTGTAACTACCCGGTTGGATGGCCAATGCGCTGGTCACGTTGAAGGCAGAGTTTGGACGATCGGTATTAAGGAATGTATTAAAGCGGATGGAATCCCCGCTGTGGAATTCCGCCTCAAACAAGCCAAGTCGCACCGTGGAGCTAATCGCCGCGCCGCCTAAATCAGACCAAACCAATGGAGCAATACCAAAACTGTAACGCCTCACTGGGCCCCGGGAAGGTCGTGGATTCCAGAACACGGAAGCCTGGGTGCGCATTTCTCCGGGACGGCGGACAAAGCCAAGTGCGGGTTGGAAGTCTGACTGAGTGCCTAAAACGGAAAGCGAGTAATTCCAAAAGGAAGTGGAAAGGTTGGCCTCGGCGCCAAATCCAAGGCCGCGACGATGGATGGCTTCATCGTCGCTGTGAAGGAAATAGGTGTTAAGACTAAGGTTTCCAGGCAGTACTTGAGTAGTCGACCAACGGAAATCGGCGCCCACTACTGTGTTGGAAAAATCACTTGCCGGATTGCCATCGGTAAACAAAGCACCGACCGCCATGCTCGGAGAAATGTTATAGGAAGGACGGAAAACAAAAATCTCGCCCTCGGGCGTGTTGGAGATGGGAGCGGCGTCGGTGCTTACGCCTAGAAAACCGAGATCCCAATTTCCAGCACGCCCTGCGAGACGCAACCCTGCGTTGATAGGGACTTCTTGCCCGGATTGAAGACCGATGCGACGACTAAAGAAAGGGACGAGATTGCCCCCAGAACTTCCACGTCGGCCACGTTCTCCAAACTGAAATAAGGTGGAATCCTGTAAAAAGAAGTGACGTTTCTCCGGGAAAAACAAGGGGAAGCGGGAAAGGTTGACGCGCCGCTCATCGACTTCTGTTTCTGCAAAATCGGTATTCCAGGTGATGGAGCTATTTAGCTGCGGAGTGATATTCCAACTCAACTCTCCGCCTAAATCGCGCTCTAGACTCGACGCATTCCCACTCGGGTTAAGGCTCTTCATCTTAAAAAAAGGACGAAACTCCAAACCACTCCCCTGCTTGATTCCTGAAAATCCACTCAGCGTGCCAGCCTCACTTACATTACCGATGAACAGTTCCCGTTTTGCGCCTGCCCAGCGAAAGGAACTACGGTCGACGCCACGGGTGCGTTGAAAGTTCGCGCCCCAGACATCGTTATCTCCAAAGGACATAGTGGCAAAGGGAATCGCAATCTCTGCGACCCAACGATCGGCCAAGACTTTAGTTTCTGCTTTCCAGAACCCATCCCACGGCTTATTAAAGCGGCGCCCGTTTTCACCGAGCAGAGCGTCGCCACGGGAGCCCGCTGCCGAAATTTGGAAAAAGTAAGAGGACTTGGAGTCGTGGAAGGTGTCGAAGACAAACTCAACGCGGTCATCATTGCTCAAAAAAGCATCACGACGCAAGTTCTGCAGCACGAGGCCTTCGCGGTTCGGCTCCATGCAAGTGATGGCAAGATAGACATGCGTATCTGAGCGCAAGATGCGAATGCTAGTCCGTGGGTCTCCTGGGTCGCCCTCGTTGGGGATAACCTCGGTGAACTGATTTAGAAGTAAAGCTTGCCCCCATGCTGGTTCCTCAAAGACTCCATCCAGCTTGATGGGGTCCTGGGTCACTGGAACTCGGCCTGAAGGCTGTAGAGTGGCGCTCGGTTCTTGGGCCGACAATGCGGGAACACCCAAACATGCCAATGTTAGGGATAGAAAAAAAGATTGGTGCATGCGGGGAGGTAGGACCGGAGCAGGACCCTCGGATTCTACGCTCCTACTTTGAAATGCGCGCTAGGACTTTGCGCCCCAATCCGGTCAGCGGGACCTCTTCCGGAGCGCGGAGCTGAGTGCTCCCACTTTCAGGGGCGCCGTGAACTTCAAAAACGTGGGCCTGTATGCGATGGTGGGTAATCGTGTGCTTCACTACCCCATGAAAAAGAAGGCTTTGCGAAGGCTGAAGCAGGGACTGTGCCAATTCTTGGGGACAACCTTGATCCAGGATTTTAGATGGCGGTTCGAATAGGCCTGGGCTCCATCCGCCTTCTTGCTCCACCAAATGGACCCGCACTCCCACCCTGTGGACGAGAAAGACCATCTCCAGATCCACCCATTTTTTCGCCTTCTTTGGCAGAGGCAACTCGGCTGTTCGACCTAGTGCCAAGGCTTGGCAAGAATCCATCACAGGACAAGTGTTGCAGCTTGGATTTCGCGGCAAACAAACCGTGGCACCAAGCTCCATCAAGGCCTCGTTCAACTCACCGGCCGCGGACTCATCTCCCTCCGGCAACTCCTCCATCCACCGCGCTCCCTGCGCTTCCGCCGCGCGATGAAGAGCCACGGCGTCGGCCGCTAAATCTAGCGCGCACCATCGAGAAACCACACGCTTCACATTGCCATCGACGACAGGCACCCGTTCCCCAAACGATAGCGACGCAATCGCTGCAGAAGTGTAAGCACCGATGCCTGGAAGAGAACGCAGGTCGGCAGCATTTTGCGGAAAGATACCACCCCATTCTTGCACCAGCATTTTCGCAGCTGCGTGCAGAAAGCGTGCTCGTCGGTAATACCCAAGGCCTGCCCATGCTTTCAGCACATCTTCCTCGGGAGCCACTGCCAGATCCTGCGCGGTAGGAAATACGCAGAGGAAATTCTCGAAATATGGCACAACCGCCTCCACTCGCGTTTGCTGCAGCATGATCTCCGCAATCCAGGTGCGATAAGGGTCGCGTAACCCACGTACATCCGCCTCACGCCATGGCAAAGACCGCTGCCGGTCGGCAAACCATGCCCGCAGCAGAAAGGGGAAACTCAAAGCTCTTTTTCCAGTTCACGCAAGCGGCGGTCTACCACGAAAGGTCCGAACGGAAAGACCGCCGCAACCATAAGAGCACTCGCCGTTTTCTTAGAAATCGGAACCCTTTTGATGCACAGGAAAGCGAACACCACCAAACTCACGAATAGGAAGCCGTGAACCGAGCCAGCAATCCGAACGGCAATCTCGATTCCTGCCAAGTACTTCAACGGCATGGCAACACCAAACAAGATGAGGGTCGAAGTACCTTCGGTCAGGCTAAGCAAACGCAGGCGCCGCAGGGTAGTTGGGTTAGTAGCCATGCGGCGAAAGTATAGCTTTGGCCTATTCGTTGATGGGAGAAAGCGGATAATGCCTAGCACGGATGAAGCACCTTTCCCTTTTCCTCTACTTCACCGCCCTCGCCGGCATGCTGCTCGGCGTTGGCGAGTGCGTCGGCTTGGCTTTGGGCGGCGCCACCTCGGATTCCCTTCTTGCAGCGGCCTTCCTTCTGCTTGCACTAGGCCTCGGCGCACGTCATGTCGGCGCGGGCTTCGCACCTTTGCGGGCCTCCTTTGCCTTGCTGGGCCTGGCGGGAGCTTTACCCCTGCTGGCAGGATTCGCTCCACTCGGAGCAGCATTCGCAGCCTTCCTTTTCCTCCCCTTACGCGCCACCGGCGCACGCTTGGCGGCTGCTGTTGGCACCACGGCCTCGGGGACATCTCTGCTCGCTCTTGGCTCCTTCTTTGCATGGATCCTCACCTCAGCATGGGCTCCTGGCCTACCTGGATTCCTTGGCCTTTGGTTCGTCGCCGGAGTTCTCCAACGCTATGTCATCCCAGCTCCAACCAAGGATCAAGCGACCCCGACGCCTCCCGTCTCCACCCTGATTCCGAGCTTGCTTAGCGGCGCCGGAATCGTGTTGCTTTTCTTTATGCTTTCGCCGTATTTTGCGCTACTTGACTCCGGCGCACTAAATCAAGATTTACGTCGCGGCATGGCTCTTGGCGCCGCATTCTTTGCTTTGTGGTTCACTCTAGGGAGTGCCTTCGCCGAAACTAAATTGCGCTTCTATGTAGTTGCATTTTGCGCAGGCGCACTCGCCGTGATGGTCGGTGTGTTCTTTCAATTAGTAGAATTCCACGCACAGCCAGAAGGCTACTACGGGTGGCTCTCAAACACTCGCCTACTTGGGTGGGCCAATGCTGACACTCGTGTTCTATCCGAAGAAAGCGCTCTCTACGCTCCGGTTCTTGCCCTAGTGATGTTCGGTATTCCATTTGCTTTGGGTGGCTTACTTCTACGCAATACCATCCAACAAGATGGCGCAGGGCCAGGGCCGAACTCTATATCACCTTTACTTGGCGGCGCCGGAGTGGCCTGTCTTGCAGCCGCGGTTTTACCTACAACCACCCTCTTCCCTAACCTTGCCACCCTCGCCGCTGCGCTTCTTCTTCTTGCAGGAATATCCGCCTTATGGGCAGCAAGCAAGAACCTGATGGTCACGGCAGCTGGCCTTGCAGCAGCACTAGTTGCAGGTGCGTTCATCTTCTCTACGGATGAGCCAAAACACCTTCAACACCCTCTATTAGACGCCTATGTCTGGTTTCCACTCGAGCAGAAAAGCGACTTCTTTGCACTTCCACGAGTTCTAGAACGCACCTCAGGACAACCAGAAACGGACCCTGACAAGGTACACCTTTTTGACGGAAGAAATCAGGTTTCTCCTTCTGTCGAACAATACCAAGCCTTGCGCGCCGAAGCACTCTTCGCAAAATCTCTGGCCGGATCTGGCGACTCCATTTGCTGGGTTGGGATTCCAGACCCTCAAACTGCAATCGTGTTCCTCGATGGAGCTACCACACTCACGCTTGCCTGCGATCCGCCCTCCCTCGCGCAGATGGCATTACGGGAAGTCGAAAATGACGCCTTAGACTTCCAAAATAGTTTGGCGCACAGTGATGGGCCTTACAATTTGGTTTTCTTGCAAAGCGTTGCGATGTGGGAAAGTCGCCACTCCGTCATGCGTGCCGAACTTTTACGCCAAGCTTCATTGCGTTTGGTGAAGAACGGCGTTTGCGCCTTTGTGGTTTCTCCCCATGAACTGCAGCCTGGCATGTTGCCGCAATGGATCGAAGAATTCCAAAACATTTTTGCGCAAACTTCCGTCTTTGTTCTGCCACATGGACTAAGCGGCATGCGGCTCATGATTGCCGGACGCAAGCCCACCGAAGATGGTGCAGAGTGGCCACTGCCCCAAGCAGAAACCGCGACCACCTTAGAAGAACTCGGCCTTCCGCTGTTTGATGCCGACGACCTCGCCGCGCTCGAAGTGCCTCTGCCCAACCCAGTTGGCGCCGGCCGCACTTTTCTGTTCCGTGGCCCATTTCGACCTGCCGACGCAGTCCTCGCCACTACTGCCTACCAACTCATTCCGGAACTCACCCTAGTGGATCGCGCGAGTGCCGTGCTTGCGGATTTACACAACTATGAGAATGGTGAAAGCCCATCCTTGCTCGGTTTTTACGCAGCGCAGTTCGATGCCCAGGAATATTCGGTACATGACACTTACCTCGGTGGAAACCCGTTCGCAACGGAGACCAGTGCCAAAGCATTGGACCTCCTCATGCAAACCACCAAAGCCTTCCCGCAAGCTGCAACCCTGCACCGAACTTGGGCCGAGGTAGGCGTCGGCCTGGTCGAATCGCGCGAAATCGAATGGCTGGATCGCTACTTCAACCAATTGTGGAAAGATTTCGGGTGGAACGATGCCGAAATTCACCTCGCGCTTGCCCATTCCGCGATGGAGCTACTGGATTTCGAGCTCGCTCTAGAGCACCTCGATTTTATCTTACAAATATACCCCAACTTCTTGCCAGCCAAAGAGTTGAAGCAACTTGCGGAAAATGAAGAGCAAGCTCCTAACGATTCACACGCTGGGCATAATCACTAGACCAAGCCTGGCAATCTAGCGCTCCAGCCGTAGCCTCACCAATAAACCGCGAGTTTCCAACCTTATGTTCAAGCTTGCAAAGCGGGATTCGCTACATTTCTCAGGTCGGCAACTCGTCGGCACCTCCCTTTCTCTCTCGAATAAGGAATCCCCACGAAAAACATCCTCTTTCCGTTGGCGGTTGCCGCATTGGCAATCCCCGGTTACGCGCAGAACCCGCGCACGCCTGTGCAACTCGATGCCGGCCTCGGCAAAGCCGTTGGGCCAGCAGTTTCATCCGACGGCGACCTCACTGCCATTGTTTGGAAAGAAGACATCACCAACCAGATGTTTGCATCTACATCCACTGATAACGGATGTACTTGGAGTACAGCTGTACGTATCGATGATTCCCCTAACGCAAATGGCAAGTTTGCAAAGGACATCGGACTTGTCGTGGACAACGGCGTGATCTACTCCACTTGGAGTGACGATCGCAACGTCGCATTCGACGCAGACCTTTACTTCACCATGTCCACCGATGGTGGCATGACTTGGAGCCCAAACGTGGCGATCGACAAGGGCTACCCATCTGGCGCCAACGATGTCAAAGATTGGCGCATCATGGCCAACGGCAACAACATTGCCGTTATGTGCTCCACGGAGAATGACCTTGGCGGATTCAACGAAGAAGTTTTCCTGACCGTCTCCACCGACGGCGGCCTAACCTTTGGTACCGCCATGCCGATTAGCGCCCACGCGACTGGCACGGTAGACGTGGACAGCATCGCAGCAGTGATGTCTAACGGCACGGTCCACATGGCTTGGCAGGATAACTTTAGCGTGCTGAACAACGAGTGCTTTTACTCGAGCTACGACATGGCGACCGGCACCTTCAACTCCACCGACATTTTGGTTAGCGCTAGCGTTGCCGGCGGTTTTGTGGAATGGGACCTTGCTATGGCTGCAAGTGGAAACACTGTGGCGATTGCTTACCAAGCTGACAACCTTCCAACTGCAAGCTCGGACGTATTACACGTGAATACCTCCACCGATAATGGAGTGACTTGGAATGGTGGCGTTTTGGTGGGCGGCTACGTCGCTGGAACCCATGACACCGATCACCCAATCCTCATGGCTAACTCCAATGGCAACATCACCATGTGCCATGAAGATAACCGTAACGGTAGCGATGAGCTGTTCGTGAACACCTCCACTGACGGTGGTGCAACCTGGACCGAGTCTGCTTCCATGGGCGGCGGCGGCTACCCAGCAATCGCTGGCGATGGCGACTACGTAGCTGCTTACTGGACGGGACCGTCTTTCCCAGAAGGCACTCCTATGACCGTTTCCCGAGATGGCGGCGTAACCTTTGCGGCTCCGGTTGACATGACTGGCGGCCAAGTTGGCGACGCTGACTTCGCCGAGATCAGCTTCAACGCCAAGTACGACAATTTCGTGGTCACCTGGTTGGATGACTCCTCTGGAGTGAACCAAGTCTTCGCTGGTGGCGCACGTTCTAGTGGTGTCACTCCGGTTGGCCCATTCATCGCTGGCAGCCCAATCAACTTCACGGGTGCTGGTTTCGGCGCTTCGGAAGCTGGAAACGAATTCATGGTTTTGGTCTCGACCGCAAAGGGCACCGCAGCCATTCCAGGCGACGGACGCTCGGTTGGCCTCCTCTTCAGCCCAGTTCTGCTTCAGTCCGCTGCAGCAGCAGCTCTGAAAGGCACCATCCTTGCCGACGGCACCGCAGCCACTCCTGTAGTGAACTTTCCACCTAGCTTCGTTATCGGTACCACGCTCTCTTGTGTGGCACTTTCTAACGCAGGCGGCGGCAGCTACGACTCCATCACCGATGTTGCGACCTTCACCGTTCAGTAAGTAAGGGAAAGGTACTGGCTATAGAGGTCAGTCAGGGTCCGCACTCTCGAGTGCGGACCCTTTTTCTTCAGGATGTCGGATTTTGAAGTATCCTAGAGCACCCTGGACCGTCCTCCCTTTCGATCCCAATGCTACTTACCTTCTTACACGCTGCCCTCCTGGTTCTCGCTCCGACTCAAACAGTTGCCGACCAGGACTTTACATCGACTCAGGTCGTCGCTGGCACAGCTACTGCCCCCACCATTCTGTTTGTATTCCCTGCTGAGGGTCAAACTCTCGACCCAGTCCTAATCGTAGGCACCAACTTTGGCGACCTGCCGATTCCCTTCTTTGGTTTCATCCCTTCGGCTCCTCTGTTCCTCTTCAACACCCCGCGGCTCCCTGTCCTTGGGCAGCTTTCTGTGATGGTTACGGGTGTCCCACCAACCTTCTTTCCGGGCAGGGTCGGCCTCACGGTTCTGGCGAACTTCCAGAGTAGTAATGCAGTGAACTTCCGCATTTTGTAATCTTATATACACTGCGGTTTACACTGCAATTTCGCAGAAAACCCGCAAGCTAGGCTATAACCCGCGCTGCCATCCTCACTTTTGGGGATGGTCCTCCCACAACCACGCATTCATCCCAAACATGCGCAAAACACTTGCGATTCTTGCTGGATTACTTCTAGCGTCCACCGCCTTTGGCCAAACACCAACTTCTGATTTGGTCTTCTACCAGGGCGATTCCGTTCTCAACGACTGGGGCATCTGGCGTCACTCCGACCTAGATAACGATGGACTCTTTCTCGATCCGAGCGAAATGTTCACTTTTGGTTTTGATAACCAAATCCAGATTACCTATGTGCAAGATTTGCGCTACCGCAACGAAGGTGGCACTGATTTCATGTACGTGATTGCAACCAACGACATGGTGCTTCGCTTGCAAGATCTCGATGGCGATGGATCTGCAGATGGCCCCGGCGAAATCATCGAGTGGGCCGACACCCGTGCAGGTGGTGGATTCAGCAACACCTCGCCAGATGCTTTGGATTACGATCCACTCACTGGCACCATGTATGTCACCGATGACAATTTCAGCTTTGGCCCACAGCCTGGCACTGGAATCCACGCTTACACCGACCTCAACTCCGATGGCAATGCCAATGGGGTTGGCGAGTTTGTGCAGTTCGTAGATGGCAACCTCCCCATCACTGTTGCGGGTACCGCTGGCCCAGTAGCCATCGACGCCGGTGACTTCGAAGGCATCATGTTTGACTCCACCAACGGTGTAGTCATCAGCTTTGCGCAACAAGATGTCATGCTCTACGCATTCCAGGACCTTAACGGTGATGGCGATGCAAACGATGCGGGCGAAGCTTGGAACTTCTGTAACTTGGTTGGTGATGTCGCCGGCCTCGAGCTCAACGCAGACGTCGCTTCTGGCACCCTAGTCAACCCTAGTTGTCCATCCTCCAGCGGGGTTGGCCTCTTTGGCTCCCTAGAAGTACTCGACTTCGCACCAGGCGCAGGCCCACTAGGTGAAGACGTTTACTGGATTATGTCCACCGCAGCCAACGCCTCCTGCACCGGCGCAGGTGGATTGCTGTTCCGCGGCATCGACCTCAACGGCGACCTCGACCTCAACGATGCGGGCGAAGTCACCCTCTACCTTGATGGCCCGAACGGATCTCTTGGCATTCCTGCCATGTATGGTGGCGCCAACCACGATAACGGTTACTCGGTTCGCGCATCGGGAGGCAACGTGTACTTCCTCTACGACCTCAACGGTGACGGCGATGCAGAGGACGCCGGTGAGCAAACTCTAACTGGTATCGATGCACTCGGTCACTTTGTTGGTGAAATGGAAGCCCTGCCAGCAGGCGCATTCCCGCTGCCAGCAACTGGCTTCTTTAACACCTTCGGCACCGGTGGAACTTCTTCCGCAGGCTTGGTCCCATCGATTGGCAACGTAGGCTTCCCGACCCCAGGGCTCAGCTTCGATGTCACCGTAGACAACGCCCTTCCGTTCCTACCAGTCACCTTGTACTTGGGCTTCTCCAACACTTCTTGGAACCGTCCACCAAACATTGTGCTCCCGTTCGACATGACCGGCATTGGCGCTCCAGGCAACACCTTGTACGTTGCAGGTAACTTCCTGTTCAGCGGCACTGCAGATGCTGCTGGCTCCGCGAGCCTCACCATGAACGTGCCTAACGATCCAACCCTGGTTGGTCGCGACATCTACGTTCAGTGGTACTGCACCGACCTCGTCGTCAACCCACGTGGTGTGACGATGTCGAATGCTGCCCACACTCAGGTAGTTCAGTAATAATACGTTCCGGCCTTGCCGGCATACGTCTCCAGGAGGGGGCCCATCCCGGGTCCTCTCCTGTTTTCAAATCATGATCGCCACTCTTCTACTTAGCCTCCTCGCACCCTGCCAACAGCTCGATGCCCTAGAGGACACACTGCGTGCTGCAACGGACAAATCATCCTATGAAAAGGGTGCTTACAGCGCTGCTCGCGAACTTGCAGACCTACGAAGTGAAGAGGCGATGGAGTTGCGGATTGATTTATTCGATGAAAAGCTGGACACCTACAAAGGGGTGTATCTACGCGATTGGTTTTTTAGCGGTTATCTAAAGTCGAATTCGCAGGAAGAAGCAGACCTCATGGCTGAGGCTGCCGCCAATAAAAAGGAAAGTGATTGGCATAGGATCATTTTGTTGCACGGCCTTGAACGTTGCAGGGCTACGGCCTCGGCAAAGACACTTCTGCAGAAGTCTTTCTTGAAAGCTCCTATGCAGGTGCGACGCGCATGGGCGAGCGCCTTAAGCGCCATGCTGGTGGAAAAGCGACTGGACTTTTCCAGTGTCAAGTTACGCAAGGGAGAAACCGCCGAAGGATTAATACGCAAACGCCTACTCGAATGCGGTGTTGCCGATGGCTATCTACTTTTGGACCCTCTCGGCACCGACGCCACCCTCGCCCTATCCAAACTCGCCACTGACGCCAAGAATGCTGGTGATCGTGCCATGGCTATCCGTGCTTTAGGTGCCCACCCCAACGCATGGCCACAACTAGAATTCGCGATGCCACAAGTCTTCGCGCGACGCGATTGCGGGCCTCGGACTGCGTTGCTCGAAACTGCGGTTGCGAACCACATTTTTGAATTAACGCCGAAACTAATCCTCGCGCTCAAGGAGGAGGCCAAGCATACCCCAAACCGATTCACAGCGGACATCGGTGCCACCTTACGCGCACTCACTGGCCAGGGCTTTGGTGACTCTCCAAAAATGTGGCAACAGTGGTACCAACATGATGGAGCTGCGTGGCTAGAGAAGGTCCGCGCCAACCCCAGTGATGCCGTAACAAAACTTGAGCGGCGAGACCGCGATACCGTCGCGCGGTTTTTTGGGTTAGCCGTTGAAACCTCCAACGTCGTGGTCATTGTGGACGGCTCCGGCAGCATGAGTATCAACAAACTTGGCGAGCTGAGCTGTGCATCGGCCGCGGCGGTGGAGTCTGGCAAGTTCTTAGAGCAACTGCCCAAGGAGTCTCTGTTTCAAGTCATTGTGGTGGAAGAGAAGCCTATTCTTGGCTTTAAGAAACTCATGCCAGCGACCAAAGGCAACCGCGCCAAAGCGGTGAAGTTCCTCAACAGTCGCCCCTACCGTGGCGCGTCGGCCTTAATGGAAGCCTTTGAGGCTGCAACAACCGACCCACTTGTGGACACCATCATCCTGGTTTCCGATGGCGGCAGTTCAGCCGGGAAACATCAGTACAAAGGGCATATGCTCGATTTCGCAACGCGATTGCACTTACGCACTGGCGTTCGCTTCCATTCTGTTCTCGTGACCGACAGCGACAAACATGAAAGCTTCATGCGCGACCTGGCGGAATCAACGGGAGGTAGGATGGTTCGCCCCTGACTTTCACTAACTCCCCCCTTCTGCATGAAACCCCTTCTTCTTCTTGCACTCCTCGCCGGCATGTTCTCCATGCCAGCAGGTACCGGTTCGTTTGAAATCTACTTCATTGATACCGGCCAATCTGATTCCACCCTCCTGATTTCCCCTACCGGACAAACCTTCCTATTCGATGGCGGCGATAACGGCGACGGCAGCAACGATGTCGTGCCACTACTCAACTCCCTGGGCATCACCCATTTAGATTACGTCGGAGTGAGTCATTACCACGCGGATCACTTAGGCGGATTAGATGAAATATGGAATGCTGGTATCACGGCAACCATCGCTCTCGACCGCGGATTCAACAACCTGCCAACCACGCAGTCTTACAATGATTACGCAAATCGTTATGCCTCTGTTCGCCAAATGGCTACCCCGGGACAGGTCATCAATTTAGGCGGTGGGGTCACTCTGACTTGCATGGTGCGCGAAGGCGACCTGATTGGCGGTGGCTCGATAAACATCTCCAGTAGTTCGCAATGGGAGAATAGCTCCAGCGTCGGCTGGAAGGTGGAGTACGGCGACTTCGATATGTGGATGGGCGGCGACCTAACCGGTGGCGGCAATGGCACCACGAATGTGGAATCTAGTTTGGCCCCACTGGTTGGAAACGTCGATGTGTACCAGGCCAACCACCACGGTTCGCGCACCTCATCGAACAGCACCTGGGTGAATACGCTGAGCCCAGAGTTCACCGTAGTTCCTTGCGGTAGTTCGAACCCTTATGGCTATCCAAAGCAGGAAGTCGTCAACCGCTTGAATTCCACGACCAACATGCGGCCAGTATGGTGCCCAACGGATGGCGTGGGTACAGAAGGTTTCGTCGACGCCGGTGGCACCATTCACCTCATCACAGATGGCAATACTTACACGGTTACTGCCAACGATGGCACCGCATTCACTTTATCCGTAGATGAACAAGCACCTGCGATTCCATTGGCCGGTGAATTAGTCGTTTCAGAATTCCATCGCGACCCAAGCGCAACCAGCGACACGGACGGCGAATGGGTTGAGATTGCAGGAACCCGTAACGGTCCCGTGTCACTCGATAACGTAAAGCTGAAAGACTTCGGCAGCAACAACCTCACCTTTGGCGCCCCAGTCTTGCTCGATCAAGGTGAGTTCATGGTGATTGCCGCGGATGGGGTGCGCGGGCGCAACGGTGGATTACGCCCGCAGATGGTTTGGCCGACGGTCGGCTTCTCGATGATGAACGGCAACGACACCGTGGCGCTGGAATATGGGTCCACCACATTGGACCGCGTGGATTACACCAGCAGTTGGCCTGGCGGCACTGGCATTGCTGCCGAACGTAAAGATTTGCTCGGCCCTGCGACCCTAAACAACTTTGCCGCTGCCATCAGCAACTTCGGTAACGGCGACAAGGGCACCCCTGGCGCGGTCAATGATGCCGATACCACCGTTTTTAGCGGTGGCGGCAGTGGCCCACTCGACATAACTGTGATTTTGCCGCCAGTAATTGGGCAGTTGTTCCAAATGGAGTGGAGTGCACCTGGAGAAGCTGGAGCTTTCTACCAAGGGTTCATCTCCTTCGGCACTTCCCCCGGGTACGACATCAATGGCACCAATATCCCAGCGAATCAAGACCGTGCATGGAACATCACTTCTAGCTTCGCGGGTTGGTCTGGCATTGTGCCTGTCGGAGAAACCGTCACCGTGTTTGCGAATTTACCCAACAATCCTAGCCTCCACAACACCATCATCTACGGGGTTTTCTATACCTATGACAACGCCGGTTCGGTGGTTGTACGTAAGGTGTCGTTGCCTTCGTTCATGGTTATTACGTGAACGGCTTGGGGCAGGCCCGCAAATTTTGGCGCTCCTAACACTTTCATCCATGAGCCGGATGTCGCGTTAGGGGCGCCGATTCGTTTCAATCAGCTTCAAGCTAACCCGCGCATCCAAGACGCAGGAGCCTTTACCCTTCCACCCTGCTAAGAATGGATTCAAATCCAGTTCCTCGATCTCAGGGAAGTCAGAGAGCATGCGGCTGAGGCGGAGCAAAATCTCGACCAGCTCTGCCTTATTCACCGGCGGCTTTCCACGTGCCCCTTCCAGCATGGCCTTGGCACGAATGCCTGCAACCATTTCTTCAGCGTCGGTTTTGGTGAGTGGATGCAAACGAAAAACCACGTCCTTGAACACCTCAACATGCACTCCGCCTAAACCGAAGGCCAGCATGCGCCCAAACTGTGGATCGGTTGCTGCGCCAAAGAAAGTCTCAACGCCATCGGAACGCATCGATTGCAGCAACAACTGCATGCCTGGGAATTCCTTGGAGAAGAGTTGGTCGAGGTTGTCGTAAACGTCGAGCAATTCTTCACGATCGCGAATACCCACAACCACTCCACCGCGATCTGATTTATGCACCAGGCCTTCCGCCTCCACCTTTACCACCATCGGAAAGCCGAGCGTGCGAGCAGCGGCCAGAGCCTCTTCACGCGAGCTCACAATGCAGCTCGGGACCATGGGGATACCATAAGCTGAAAGCAAAGTATCCACTTCATCGCCATGCAACATCTGTCGCCCTTCCGCAATCGCAACGTCGACCGCAGCTCTTGCCTTGGCTCGCTGCACCCGAAACGATGGCGCCTTTACAATTTTCCGCGTGCGTAACTCCTGCAACCGAGTCAACCCGGCAAGCGCAAAGGCCGCTTCCTCTGGGAATCGATAGTTCGGTACTCCTGCATCGCGCAAAATCTCACGCGCCCGGTTCCCTTCCGACTTTCCAAGCAAACAGGCGATTAATGGCTTGTCACTGGCCGCAGCATGCTTTGCAAATATGCGCGCAACCGCAGCGGAATCAATCATGACTGGCGAGACGAAAATCGCCAAAACCAAATCGATGTTCTTATCGTGTACGACAGCATCTAAGGCTAAATCGAAACGCTCTGCGTCAGCACTTGCAATCAAGTCGACTGGATTCACGCTCGATGCTTCTGGCGGCAACCCCTTCTTCAAGCGCTTCTGGGTTGCCAGCGCCAAGTCTGGGAGTTCCAAGCCATGCGCGACGCAAGCGTCAGTAGCGAGAATGGCTGGGCCACCAGCATTGGTGACGATACCGACACGCCTTCCTTTCGGGCGCTTTCCAGTTTGTACTGCTCCTGCAAGTGCAAACAAATCCTTCATCGTGTCGACGCGTAATACCCCACACTGATTGAACAAGGAATCGACTGCAGCTTCACTACCGGCAAGCGATCCGGTGTGAGAAATTGCCGCTTTCGCTCCCTGTGCGCTGCGCCCGGACTTTACCACTAGAATTGGTTTCCGCGATGCAACTTCCCGTGCGACACGCATGAAGCGCTCCGGCTCACCAAAGGCCTCAAGGTACATCAACACTTGTTCGGTGTTGGGGTCTTGATCCCAGTATTCCAAGAGATCGCTTGGGGAAACGTCGGCGCGATTGCCCACGCTGGCAAACATGCTAATGCCAATTCCAAGTTCACGGGCGTCAGAAAGGATCGCCTCTCCAAGAGCGCCGGATTGGGATAAGAAAGCTGCGCCACCTGGAGTTGGAGTTGCGCTAGCAAAGGAGGCGTTCATCGAAACCGTGACCTCGGTATTTAGAATACCCATGCAGTTAGGTCCGATCATGCGCATGCCATGCTTTTTGCAAATTGAGATCAACTGATTCTGACGTTCTGTCCCTTCTCCTCCAACCTCCGAAAACCCGGCGGTGATGACAACTAAACCTTTCACACCTTTACGCCCACAGTCACGCGCGGCTTCCAGAACCAGCGCTGCCGGCACGGTGATAATCGCGAGGTCCACCGGGTCCGGAATCACCGAGACCTTGCGATAACAGTGCATGCTGTACACCACTTTCGCCTTTGGGTTCACTGGATAAACGGGGCCCTGAAAACCGCCTTCCACCAAGTTGCGCACAATCTCATGCCCAATCTGATAACGCTTGCGGCTCGCTCCAATCACCGCGACGGAACGCGGGCGGAACAGGGAATCTAAGGAATGGTTTTTAGTTTTGTTCACGGAGAACATCCTCCATGTGTCGAGCGAGTGATGCGCGCACTAAGGAAAAATCCGGGGCCTCTCCATCGCTTTGCTGCGCCATGGTGGTCATGAGGTCGGGTTCCATGCCGCAAGGATCGAAGCGTCGAAACCAGGAAAGGTCGGTGTCGACATTTAGCGCCACACCGTGGTAAGTCGTCCATCGACGCACGGCTACGCCAATGCTCGCGACTTTCTTATGATTGATCCAGCAACCCGTATTGCGGTCATCGCGGCCACCGCTTAAACCAAAATCACCAACGCAGCGGATTAATGCTTCTTCCAATGCATGCAGGTAAGCATGAAGGTCGCGAGCGCCCTCTTCCAGTTGGATCAAAGGATAGGCCACCAGTTGGCCAGGACCATGGAAGGTCGCTTTGCCGCCGCGCGCAATTTCATACACAGGCAATCCGATAGCGCTGTACATCGCGGCCTGCCCCCCACGTCCGACGGTAAGGACTGGATCGAATTCCGCAATCAAAAGCTGATCGGGAGCATCGCCGCGCACGATTGCATCGACGCGCTCCATCATCAAAGCGTCCACTGTGCCGTAATCCGTCCGCCCGAGGTCGTGAACCTCAAACTCGGATGAACGGCTAAAGCGCATGAATCTCAGACCTACTTCTTTTTCGCGGCCATCGCATGCGGCGACATTCCGTGTACATCTTCACAAGCTTCCATGAACACTTCGGAAAGTGTTGGGTGCGGGTGAATGGTCATCGCAATGTCTTCCACCGTAAGACCACCTTCAATCGCAAGGGAGCCCTCGGTAATCATGTCGGTTACGTTTGGCCCAACCATGTGCACACCGAGAACGGTGTCGTCTTTGGCGTCGGCAATCACTTTGACTAAGCCATCTGTCGCATGCATGGACATCGCACGTCCATTCGCGCCAAAGTTAAAGCGGCCAACCTTGTAATCGATCCCCTTCTCTTTACAGTCAGCCTCGCTAAGCCCGGTAGTTGCGATTTCAGGGTCAGTGAAAATCACGCCAGGAACGATTTCAGGATCGTAAGCTACGCCGGGCTGACGCGCAATCGCACCAGCAGCGACCAAGCCTTGAGCACTACCCTTATGCGCCAACATTGGGCCAAGAGTAATGTCGCCGACTGCGTAAACATGTGGAGTCTTAGTGCAACATTGCGCATCGACCTCAATAAATCCGCGCTTGTCGGTTTTGACTCCAACCTTGTCCAAGCCAATATTGCTCGTGACCGGGCGGCGCCCCACCGTCAGCAGAATGACGTCGGCCTCGAAAGTTTGTTCCTTGCCATTCACTTCGGCAACGACCTCGACTCCGCTTCCCTTCTTCTTCCAGCTCTTGGCTGCAGACTTCAGGTGAATTTTCATGCCGGCTTTCTTCGCTTTGCGCGCCACAACCTTGACCAGTTCCGGGTCGGTGCCAGGAAGGATCTGATCCATGAACTCCACCACGGTGACCTCACAGCCGACCTGCTGGTAGAACATGCCGAGCTCCATGCCAATCACGCCGCCGCCAATCACGAACAGCTTCTTCGGCAAAGTCTTCGGCTCAAGCGCATCGGTGCTCGACCAAACCTGTTCAGAAAATTCAAAGCCAGGAATCGGCGAAGGCTCACTGCCGGTGGCAATCACAATGTCGTTGCACTTGATTTCCACTTTGCCATCCACGGTATCGACTGTGACAGTGTTCGGGTTCACAATCGTACCCTTGCCTTTCACCCACTCAATGTTGCGGTTCTTGAACAACATGCCAATGCCGCCGGTTAGCTTCTTGACGATGCCCGCCTTCCATGCGATGAGCTTGGAAAGGTCTAACTTTGGGGTTTCTACGGTAAAGCCCATATCCGCTGCGTGCTTGGTGGACTCAACAAAGTGAGCCGCAGAGATCAACGCTTTCGAGGGGATACAACCCACGTTAAGGCAGGTGCCGCCGAGGTTATCGAACTCGACACAAACGACTTTCTTACCGAGGTCGGCAGCGCGAATGGCACAAATGTACCCGGCTGGACCGGAACCCAGCACTACGATATCGGTTTGGATTTTCGTCATGGTAGGACTCTAATTAGCTCTGATTTGCCTATTTTCCAGGGGTGAATGTCCCTTGGATTGACCGAGCATTATAGAGCTTGAGGCCTACTTCCACGACCTCAATGCGCGCGAGCACAAGGAATCTGTAAAAAATCCATGCTCCTCTGTGATGATTGCACCTAACTCGAATCTCGCCCCAATCCAAAGGCCGTCCTGGGGTGTGCTCAACTTAAGCAGCTCCCATCTTCGCCTTCAATCCATCGTCAAGAGCGGAGAGAAACTCCTCGGTGGTGAGCCATGGCGCATCGGGACCGACGAGTAGAGCAAGGTCTTTGGTCATCTTGCCAGCCTCAACGGTTTCGACACACACTACTTCGGTCGCAGTGGCGAAATCGGCAAGCGCCTTGTTGCTGTCTAGTTTGGCACGATGCTGCAGTCCCCGTGTCCATGCAAAGATGCTGGCAATAGGATTGGTCGACGTTTTCCCGCCCTGCTGATGCACGCGGTAATGGCGAGTCACCGTTCCATGTGCAGCTTCTGCCTCTACGGTATTTCCGTCCGGAGTCATCAATACAGAGGTCATGAGTCCGAGTGATCCAAAGCCTTGCGCGACGGTGTCGGATTGCACATCGCCGTCGTAGTTTTTACACGCCCACACGAAACCGCCATTCCATTTGAGTGCTGCTGCAACCATGTCATCGATTAAGCGATGCTCATAGCTAATGCCGGCAGCTTCGAATTGGGTTTTGAAATCAGCGTCAAACACCTCTTGGAATAAGTCTTTGAAGCGGCCATCGTAGGCTTTGAGGATGGTGTTTTTGGTCGACAAGTAAACCGGCCATTTACGTTGCAGGCCGAAGTTCAAACAAGCCTTTGCGAAACCGCGAATTGAATCGTCGAGGTTATACATGCCCATGGCAACTCCCGAACTTGGAAAGTCGAAGACTTCATATTCGGTCGGAGCGCCGCCATCTTCAGGCGTGAAAGTCATGGTTAACTTTCCTTTCCCTGGAACTCTAAAGTCTGTTGCGCGATATTGATCGCCAAAAGCATGACGTCCGATCACCATGGTCTGCTCCCACCCTGGCACTAAACGCGGAACGTTGGAGCAAATGATGGGTTCGCGGAAAACTGTACCGCCAAGAATGTTGCGGATGGTTCCGTTGGGCGACCGCCACATTTGCTTAAGCCCGAATTCTTCTACGCGTGCTTCATCTGGAGTGATGGTCGCACACTTAATACCTACGCCGTACTTCAGAATCGCGTGTGCCGCATCGATGGTGATTTGATCATCGGTGTCATCGCGAGACTCTATGCCCAAGTCGTAATATTTAAAATCGATATCGAGATAAGGAAGGATGAGGCGCTCCTTAATGAAAGCCCAAATAATGCGAGTCATTTCATCGCCATCGAGTTCGACAACTGGATTTTCAACGCGGATTTTTTCCATGTTCAGTGCAGGGGCGTACGGGGAACCGGGGCGGCTCTCCGGGTCCGCAATGTAACATTGCTAGAAGCTCCGCTTTATGGCTATGCGTCCGTGATCGGCCCGGCCTGCACTACCGCCTCATATGCAACGCGCATTTGCCTTACGTACGCCAAGAATCCAGGCAAATACTCGGGCGTCAGTGCTTGAGGTCCATCGCATAGTGCTGTGGATGGATCTGGATGGAAATCCACCAATACCATCGAAGCGCCTGCAACCACACCCATTCCTGTCGCGTGATAGGATTCAGGCAAACCGTCAGGGGCAAAATGGAAGCGACCGACACTATGCGATGGGTCAATGCAAACGGGCATTCTGGTTTGCGATCGCACGACCGGTACATGGGCAAAGTCCACCAAGTTGCGGTGCGGGTCACCGAGGTGCGACTTCACCCCGCGCAAACAAAACACCATGTTGGGCTGCCCCTCAGTGGCTACGTACTCACACGCATTCAAACTCTCTTCCAAGGTGATTCCCATGCCGCGTTTCACCAACACAGGGAGTTTGCCCTGACGCCCGACCTGTTTAAGTAGTTCGAAATTTTGCGTGTTGCGCGTTCCAATCTGAAGCATCACACCAGTTGCGTTCCCACTGGCCTCGAGTGCGAACAGGATTTCGTCGATATGACGAGCATCACACACTTCCATGGCTATAACTTTGATGCCGTACTTGCCTGCAAGCTCAAAAACCCAAGGCAAGCAAGCGGCACCCAACCCCTGAAAGTCATAAGGACTTGTGCGCGGTTTATATGCCCCCATACGTGTAGTGCTAAGGCCATTCTCTTGACAGAGTTTCATCATCGCCTCCACGCTTTCAAGGGTATCGACTGCGCACAAACCTGCAAAAACTAAAACTTCGCGTTCATCAAAAGAAACACCGTTATACGTAAATCCGACATCAGCTTCGCGTTGACCGTGGCGTCCGATGACGCGGTACTTGTTGGAGACACGGACTACACGTCGGACGCCGGGAAGAACTTGGAATGCTTTTTCGGGCACCTGCGAAGTGTCGCCTAAAAGATGAACCTCTGTAGCTGCCCCAGATACACCTTGAAACTCATATTTTCGCGGGCTTACACCTTCATAGCGCGCCGCAACATCGAGCACAGTCTGGATGAAGTCGGGGGTGGCGTCGGAGCGGAGAGTGATGATCATGGGGTGTCGCCTAAATGGTCTGACTGATGACGTCGTGAAAAATTCATGATGGACTGGAAGACACCTTCCACAGCATCGGGGTCGAGGCCGTAACTTGCCGCAGTTTCACGACGTCGGATGATGAGTTCCGCTTCTCGTTTAGGGTCGCGTACACCTTTCCCAACTTCGGCTTTCGCACGTGCGGCACGCATGGAGAGTTCCGCACGACGAGCAAGGAGTTGCAGGAGCTCGGAATCGATTTCGTCGATGAGTTCGCGTGCCAAGTCCAGTTGTGGAGGGGTGGGTTCCGCAACGGCGATATGCAGGTCTTCATAACGCGCCGAAGTCCCGCCATCGCCATCCGTGCTGTCGCCCTCTCCCGCAGCTAGCGGAATCCGTAGGGCCTCATCGGTGGACAGCAGCGAGGCCAATAATTTCGCGCGCATGTCTCCTGCATAAGGATTCTCCCGATGCAAGGTTGCGAACAACTGCCCAGCATCTGCCTGCACCGAATCCAGAGTCCGACGAATTGCGCGCACCGATGGTGGTGCGTACTGGGAATCCAACAGCAAATCGGCATCGATAAACCCTTTGGCAACAAAAAATGCCAGGGCGTGAGTTGCCGCCATTTCACGATCATGGCTTTCCGGATCTAAACAACTAACTTCAAACGACAAATGCTTGAGAAAGCCTTCGATTTCCTTCACCGCATCCGGGTGCTGCAAATTAGGGCAAATCACCACCTGCAATGGACGCTCGCCGCGGGCCAAGCTCATGGGACCGAAAAGAGGGTGCGTCGCCACCCATGGAATCTCGGTGCCGAGGATTTCCTGGAGCGATGCTGCCGGACCACTCTTGACCGAACCAACATCCATCACAATTTGCCCACAATGGAATTTCGGTTTCAACTTTTGCAGAGTCGGGCGAATCTGGTGCACCGGCATGGCCAGCACCACCAAATCGCACGGCGCAATGGCTTCCTCCGCCGTGTCGGCGCGGATTCCTGCAGGAACCTCGGCCGTAGGATCATAAGCCACCACCGAGCAGCCCTTCTCCAACAGGCGCTCAGCCAAGGCGCGGCCAAAGCGCCCATAACCGAGAATGGCAACGGTGGTTATCATGCTTCTTTCCATCGGCCTATCCGCCGCATGTTGAACCATGATTCAGTACCAAGGTCAGGTTTTCCGCCCACCATCTGAGGGCAACAGTCTCATTCTCCAAGCCACGCTCGGATGTAGCTGGAACAAGTGCACGTTTTGCGCGATGTACCGCGATAAGAAGTTTCGCGTTCGTAAACTTGAGGAGCTTTACAAGGAGATAGACTGGTACTCGGAGCAATTCAGCCCTCCCAGCAAGGTTTTCCTCGCTGATGGCGACGCCCTGATGGCAAAGGCAAGTTTTCTGGCTGAGCTCCTGGACTACCTCCATGACACCTGGCCAGAAATCAAGCGGGTGAGTTGTTATGCCTCGCCGCAGGCTCTTTCGGTGCGGACGGTGGAGGAGATGCGAATTTTGAAGGAGAAGGGGCTAACCCAGTATTACCTCGGAGTGGAATCGGGTAATGACCACTGCTTGGAGGCGATGGACAAGGGGGTCGATAGCGCCGAGATGATCCGTGTGGCTAAACGCGCCAATGAAGCCGGGGTTCGCCTAAGCGTTATGATTTTGCTCGGCATGGGTGGCTTTGCGCTGAGCCGAGAGCACGCGGTCGATTCGGCAAGGGTCATCAATGCCATTCAGCCACGGTTTGTCAGCACCTTGGTGGCCACTCCGGTCGAAGGTACTCCCCTGTGGGATTCCGACCAGCGCGGGGAATTCGATCATCTTGACCCGATTGCCCTGGCTGCGGAATTACGCGAATTCTTGGTGCATTTAGATTTAAAGGCCTCCATTTTCCGCTCCAACCATGCGAGTAATTATCTCGCTTTGGCCGGAACCTTGCCCAAGGATCAAGAGGCTTTGATTGCAACTCTCGATCGGGTACTGGCAGACCCAGAAAACGCACGCTTTCGCCCGGATTGGCTACGAGCTTTGTAAGACTAGGCTTGCGCCAATTCTCCGACCAACCAAGTCATCCATTTGCCGCGGCCTTTGGTAGCAACGATGCGGAATCCTTGGTGCTCTAATTCTTCAAGCAATTGACGCTGGGTAAATCGGTCTACCGTTGGATGATCCATCCAACGACCAAGGATTGGATGCTGCAAAAATCCAACTAAACTGTCGGACAATAACAAGCGTCCACCAGGTCGAAGAACTCGCGCGATTTCAGTCACAGCTACGCGCCAATCCTGCACATGGTGTAATACTTGTAATCCAAGCACAACATCATATTCAGCATCTGGAGCTGGGATCTCAGTGGCACTTCCCTGCCAAATACGAGCAGGTGGCTTTTGATGAAAATAACCAGCCCGTGTCATCAATTGACGTGTAAGCGCAACCATTTTTTCATCGGGATCGAAAGCGTGAACCGTTTTGGCTTGGAATAAATCATAGGCTGCTTCCATGCCAAATCCCCGCCCGCAGCCAATCTCAAGCAAGCGTTGACCAACACAGGAATCGGTCATTTTAAGCAGCCTCGGAATGTCCCAACGTCGAATAACTTGACGTCTTAGGCTGCCTGAGACTAAGCGTCGCTCGAATGAATTGAGCAGCATCAGCCCGGCTTAGTAGATGATCTCTTCGTAATTCCCGGCAAACTGTCCGAGATACATGGTGCCGCAAAACATCATCGCGATAAGAAGCAGCGCCTGAAGGACTCCCCAGCGTAGCGCCATTTTTTGCGTGCCAAGCTCTTCACCACGAGCCCAAATATGAAGAAATGCCACCGGCAACAGCAAGGCAAAGAATGCGAATGCGCGCTCTCCACGACGATAGAGAATTATCACGGCCTTTACTTGGTAAAGCAGAACGCCAAGTAGAAGCAGCCCCATCACTGCCAAAGAAAGCGGTCCGAGGAAGGAGTCCTCTGGGTTTTCGATGCGTGTGGCATATAAGTTCAAAAGGATGGCGATCCAGGTTGCAGCGAGGAAATGCCAATAGTGGGCCAAGTTCTGAATCTTTTGAATCGAATCCCTTGCCCCTTTGCTTACGGAAGACCAAACCAGCACGCCATAGACCAGACCGCCAATGATGTGAATCGCATGCAAGGCCGTCATCAAATAGAAGTTGAATACATAGAGCGGATGGACTCCTTCACCAGTTTCCTGCCGCAGCAATTCAATCCAGTTCCACGACTGAGCAAGTAAAAAGGCAACTCCAAATGCCAGGCTTAATTTAACACCAGAAAGAGCGAGTTGAGCATCGGCCTTGGAACGAGCAGAACGGAGACCTTTCTCAATGCTTCCACTCACCCCACCCAATAACAAGGTGGTTAGCCAAATAGATAGAGGAAGCGCAGGCAGCGCTTCCCCTGTGGCTCCGGTGTCCCGAAAATACCACCCACAAAAAAGGGTGGCGATGAATAAAGCGGCGGTGGATGCGAGCAAAACCCGCAGGCCCAGACTACTGGCGCCTGCAGCCAGAGGCTCGGAGCTCCCGCCTGCGTTCGTCATGATTTAGTGGTTAGATGCCTCAGGCACATGGCTCTCTTTGATTGCATGCAATTCTTGAGGCTGAGCTTTATCCAAACCAAGGGCATGAATATCGCTTGCCGACTTCGCGCGGATGTCATCTTGGTATTGCTCGGTATCCAAAGTTAGAAATGCCAGGAACAGACCTACCAACAAAACAGAGAACAAGAAAATCATGCCGTGGAATGGCCTGTCCCACTTCAAGTGCATGAAAATGAGGCAGACCAAGCTTGCCTTCACCGTAGCAATGATCAGGGCGACGGACAGGTCCATGCCATAAAGATCAAGCTTTCCAGTGAAAACCGTAAGGGCTGTCAAGCCAACCAGGGCAAAGAATACTTTGACCAGTAAGCTCAAAGGCAACACATGGCCGAGGTGCGTATCGGAGTTTTGATCGGACATGATCAGTTAATGAGGTAAAGAAGTGGGAAGAGGAAAATCCAGATGAGGTCAACCAAGTGCCAATACAATGCGCCGAAATCTATCGCATTGAAATTGGTGGGGCCAAACTCTCCTTTCATGGTCCTAATTAACAGCCATATCATCAGGATCATACCGATTAACACATGGATTCCGTGTAAACCAGTAAGGCAAAAATACACACCAAAAAAGATGCCAAGTTTCCGACGAAACTCTGGATCAAGATCCCTTACCGCAACAGTGAACTCACCATTACGGTTGTCCCATGCAGCAGAATGATGCTTCATTTCCGCTGGAACATCGTTCGGGTCTAAACGGAAGATGGTGTTGGCATTCCCCGACCACACGGTTCCTTCATGGAACTTGTGCTCATACTCCATTTTCTTAATCGTCATAAACCCTCCTGCGCAAAGCAGGGTGATGACCAAATTCATCTTGAGCAGCCCGAGTTGCCCGAGCATGGCGTTACGCACCCCCCAAGCAATGGTGAAGGAGCTCAACAGAAGCACGATCGTATTGAGCGCGCCCATATTGGTATTAAGAAACTGGGAAGCGTACTGGAAAACCTCTGGGTAGCTCGATCGGTAAATCGCATACGCCACGAACAAAGCACTGAAAAACATAACCTCGGTTAAAAGGAATGTCCATATGCCAAGTTTGCCGGCGTCGAACTGTTGTTCGAGGCTTTCGAAGTGGTGCGCAAGATGCTTTGGATGATCGTGGCCGTGGCCGTGATCATCGCCGTGCGCTGCAGTAGTGGTAGTACTCATGGATTCACTATGCGGTTGGCTTCACGTCTGCGACGCAAGGGGCATCGGCGCGAGGATTGACTGGCAGGAATCCTTCTTCCTCACCTTTCCACTCCACCAATTTCATGTCGTATGGATCCCCCACAACAGGTGGATCGATTTCAAAGTTGTGCTCCGGAGGAGGTGACGGTGTTTGCCACTCGAGAGTGACACCACCCCAAGGATTCGCTGGTGACTTTTTACCCTTCTTCAATGACCACAGCAAAGTGCCGAGAGCAATGAACAAGCCTGTCATCAAGACCATGGCTCCGAGAGTCGAAGCTTCGTTGTATCCATCGAAGCCTGCACTTTCACCATAGCCAGCGTAGCGACGGGGCATTCCTTTGGCGCCGCCAATGAACTGTGGCATGAAGGTCATATTGAAGCCTACGAAGGTCAACAAACATCCAATCTTCGACATCATGTTGTCGACCACCACACCATACATTTTTGGCCACCAGTAGAAGATTCCACCGAGGAAACCAAACAAAGCGGAACCCACCATCACGTAGTGAAAGTGCGCAACTACAAAGTAAGTGTCATGGAAGTAAACATCGGTGCCAAGAGTGGCGAGAAACAGGCCGGTAAGGCCACCGATTCCAAACAGCCAAATGATCGACATGCCGTAAAGCATTGGCGTCGAAAACGCAACCGACCCCTTGTACATCGTGGCAATCCAGTTAAACACCTTAATCGCAGACGGAATGGCCACCGAAAAGGTGAGTGCTGAGAAGATAACCGCCATCAACTCCGATTGACCGGAAACGAACATGTGGTGACCCCAAACGATAAAGGAGAAGATTGCAATCGCGATAGATGAAAGTGCAATCGACCTGTATCCGAAAATTGGCTTACGGCTGAAGGTTGCGAACAGCTCAGACATCACACCCATGCCAGGGAGAATCATGATGTACACGGCCGGATGGCTATAGAACCAGAACAAGTGCTGGAAGAATACTGGGTCGCCACCGAGCTCCGGGGTGAAGATTCCAATATGCATGGTCTTCTCAACCAAAATCAGCAACAGAGAGATACCAATCACTGGAGTAGCCAGAATCTGAATCAATGCGGTTGCGTAAATCGCCCACAAGAACAGAGGCATCTTGAACCAGGTCATCTCCGGCGGACGCATCTTGTGAATGGTCACGATGAAGTTGAGGCCAGTAAAGATGGAGCTAAATCCCAGAATGAAAGCTCCAAGCACTGCGGTGATGACCGAGTTGTCCGTATGACCAGTGGAATATGGCGGGTAAAAGGTCCAGCCAGTATCTAAGTTGCCGATGAACAAAGTCGTGACAAACAAGATCGCACCGATAATCCACAAGTGGTAACTAAATCGGTTTAGCTTAGGGAAGGCCACATCTTTTGTGCCGAGCATCATGGGAACCACAAAGTTTCCAAGTGCCGCGGGGATCGATGGAATGATGACGAGGAAGATCATCACCGCCCCGTGAACTGTAAATGCGTTGTTGTACGCATTCATTTGTTCCGCGGTTTGCGAAGCGAAATCGATGTCACCACTGAGCGTGAGGCGAATCTTCATGGCGAAGAATCCCCCAAGCATGAAGCAACCGATTACGGACCATAGGTACATTAGCCCTAGGCGCTTGTGGTCGATGGTCCAAAACCACGACATGAACCCTTTGGTGGCGTTCAGGTAGTTCGTACGATCCAGTGTATTGGTAGAAGGCGTCATGGGTTTGCCTAGTTCTTCAGCGACTTGATGTAAGCGATGAGGAAACTTATCTCATCGTCGGTGAGTTGTCCTGCGAAGGAGTTCATACTCACACCTTCAAATCCAGAAACAATTTTGGCGTTGGGGTCCAGTAAGGATTCCCGAATGTAGTTGTCATCGACAGTGACAGAAGTGCCATCCGCCAAGGATTCCACCGTTCCGTACTTGCCATTCAATGCTGGTCCAACCTTGGCACTTCCATTTGTGGTGTGACATGCTTGACAGTTACGGTCAAACAGAATCTTTCCTGCTTCGCTTGGGGGCAATGTTGCCAGGTCTACTTTTTGACTCTCCAACCAAGCTGCGAAATCCTCTTCGGTCTTCACTACAACTTTGGCAAGCATGCGGGAGTGACGAGTGCCGCAATACTCTGCGCAATAGATTGGGAACTCGCCGAGTTCAGTAGCCTCAAACCAAAGGTAGGTATAGCGACCAGGGACGACATCCATCTTCACGCGGAAGTTTGGAATGAACAAGGAGTGAAGTACGTCGGCTGACTCCAAGCGCATACTGACCGTACGGCCGAGCGGAACGACTAAACCTTCTCCGCCATCATGCATGTCAATGTTGCCACCGAAAGACTCCACGCGTTCCGGATAAACGAACTTCCAATCCCACTTCTTGGCCTTTGCCTGAATTTCGTAAGCATTGGCAGGAACCCGACGCACCTGTACATAATCCTGGAATCCGTACCAAAACATGGCGACCATGAAAAGGGATGGAATCACAGACCACACAATCTCGATGCTAGTCGAGTGATGCGGGGAATCCTCGGGGTTCAACCCCACCTTTCCACGACGGTATTTCACTGCAAAGATTACCGTTGCTAAAACAATGGCAATAAACGCAAACAGCGAAACGTAGAAGATGAAGTAGTAAAGTTCATCCACCATGCTTGCGCCGCGCGCAGCTTGGGAGGGGAACCAGAAATCCTCTTGCGTATGCTGAAGGAGTGTAGGAAGTAAGGCAACGGGAATCATGCCGCTGTGTTCTTTCGGACTTTGCGTTCGAGCAAGATGAGTTTGCCAACGAACGCGAAAAGGATCACGGCGACCAAAGTCATCACGATCTTAGTTATCTTCCATGCGTCTCCCACGAAAGTGCCAGATGCTGCGTCGTATAGAAAACAACGCAAAATCAGAGCATCAACGGTCGAAACGTATTTGGAGGAAGCAGTTTCTGCAAGCGAAAGTCGCAGAGTCGAAGGCAAGTATTCAATACCATAAAGGTACCGAGCGACCTTGCCTTGCGGGTCGAGGAGAGTAAGTACAGCAGTATGCGCGTACTGACCTTTATCCTCGAAGGAGTTGTAATGAAAGCCGATGATGTCGGCGAGCCGGCGGATATCTTCGTTCTTGCCACGGAGGAAGGACCAGCCTTCTTCCACTTGAGGACGATCGTATCCAGACAATGTTTTACTGCGGAAGCCTGCGGCTAAGTCATCGGACTCGGTTGGGTCCAAACTAACCGTAATTACACGGAACTGCTCGCCTACCGACCATTGGTCCATCTGGTTCAGAGTGTTCACAAAGCCGCTCAACTGCAAACCGCAAAGTTGCGGACAATTGGCATAGTTCATGGTAAGCACAGTTGGGCGCTCGCCATCAAACAAATCGCCAAGGCGAACCGTTTCGCCCTTAGAGTTGCGGAACTCCATGTCCAGCGGCACTTGCGCACCAAGCTGTTCCTCGACTCCCACACCTTCCATATCCTTGCTTTGCCTATCGGCAACTTGCGCGGACAACGGTGCCCCTATTCCTAACGCCAAAGCGACAAGAATACCGAGGGCCGGGTAACGGGAGGTTTTCATTTAAAGGCTAGCGCGCGTAACGCTTCAGGATGGTTGCGCGTGCCGTTTCAGTGTCCGCAACTTCCTCTGCCGAAGCTGCGTCAGCCTGTTCCACAACCGTGGCAGCCAGCTTGCGTTCAGAAACAAGTTCCGTATTGTGAAAGAAATCTAGGCCGGTGACGGCGTAAGAGATTGCGATGGTGAGAATGGTTCCAATCAGTCCAATCCGGACCAAGTGGCCTACGTCGATGTCGTCGTGCTGGGTAGCCATTAGATGTTGCGGAAGCGTAGGGACTTAGCCAGCAATGGATCACCGACTGGAAGAAGTGCTTGCTTGGCGGAACGACGTGCAACGCCGAAGACCATGACACCAAACATTCCAACAACAAGGCTAACCTCCATGATCCCAAATGGGTTCTCGAAGCCAACTTCGCTGCGATGGTAGTTTGGCATCACCAGCCAATACATGTCGAGGAATTGCATCGTCAACATGTAATAAGCCCAACCCAAAAGGATATTGGTATTGCGCTTCACATGCCGTGAAAGCAACCCACCGAACGGGATGATGAGATGGAATACCAACAGACACCAAGTCCAAGTGCTCCATCCTGCGGTGAGGCGAGCCCCGTAGAAGGCGGTTTCCTCAGGAAGGTTGGCGTACCAGATCAACATGAACTGGGAGAAAGCGATGTAACCCCAGAAGAAGGTGAATGCAAACAACCATTTACCAAGGTCATGGTAATGCTCATCATGAATGACTTCTGTAAGCAGACCATTTTTCTGACAATACTTTGCCATGATGATGATCCAAGCAACTGAGCTCAAAAACGCGCCGGCAAAGATGTACACACCGAAAATCGTACTGAACCAAGTTTCATCGAGCGACATCAATAAGTCGAAGGAAGCGAAACTGATGGTAAAAGCGAAGATGATGATGGTGACAGCACTCTTCCGCTTCACGGCAAGAGTTGGGTCGTAATTTGGAGCCGTATCCTGCTCTACAGACTTCTTATAGAAGTAACGCGACAGCAACATCCAAATCAGGAAGTATGCGAGTAAACGCCCAGCAAAGAACTTTCGATTCAGGAATGGAAACTTGTGCTCAACAAATTTCGTGTGTTCCGCATGAGCAAGTTTTTCCGCATTGCTGTGACCACCCTCGCCGGCATGTTGCTCAACAACAACGCCTTCAACAGCGTGACTTACTTCAGAAACATCTGCTGCAGCATCATGAGCTACCTCGTCAACTGCGATGACCGCACCATGTTCATCGTGGCCCATGGTTGCCCATTTCCACACGCTAACATCGTCGCTAAAGAGAGGGACCAAAAGTGGAAGCGCGAATAACGCTACCAATGGCATGTTCGCCATGCTCAATTCTGCCAAACGACGCACAGTCACGCTCCAGTGAGCATTCACCATGTGCTGGAGGACGCTGAAGAACATGCTGCCCAAAGTAATGGTCAGCAAGAATGCAAACGCCACCAGATAGGCGAACCAGAAGTGAGTGTGTCCATCTTCTGCCCCATTCATGAACCCCAGCATGGCACCAACGCCAAGGCCGAGTATGGCAAGAAGCAAGCCTAGCTGGGTCGCCTTTTGCGCGACGTCCCCGGCTTGGTTATTACCTTTGAGATTAAGTTTTTCGAAACTCATGGTTTCAGCCCTACTTCTGGGTCTTGAGGTATTCGATGAGATCCGAAATCTCTTCGTCGGTCAGAGGGTCACCAGCAAGAACCATGGCACCCTTGATGGCGCCTTGGCGAGTCTTAGCCGGTGGGTCGAGAATCGACTCTTTTATGTAGGCCTCATTTGCAATGATGGTGTCGCCAGTATCGAGCGTTAGCTCCGAGCCAAGCAAACCATTCAGCGGAGGGCCGACGAGTGGGGTTCCATTCAAACTGTGACATCCCACACAGGTTTTCTGCGTGAACAGAATCTCACCGCGAGAGGCTGCACCGAGGGCTGCCATTTCTTCCGGAGAGAGTGCGTTCATCGCTTCGACTTCTTGTAGAACGCGCAAGTAGGCGATGATGGCCCAGCGGTCTTTGGCCGGGATCTGTGCCGCGTAACTAGGCATGGTGCGACGCCCATTTGAAATGGTTTCAAAGATTAAGCCGTCCGCCTGTTTTGCAATGAGGTCCACCGTAAGGTTGGTTGGAGGAACCCAAGTTGCGTGGCCGATGTCTGCCAACTTCATCGCGCGATGATGAATCAGACCTTTGCCTTTTCCATCCTCACCGTGACAAACTCCACAGTAGATTTCGAAGCGTTCTTGACCGCGATCAAGAAAGGCCTCAGTAACTTCCACCTGCGGAGGGAAGCTAGTGACGTACTCGCCATTCTCTTTCCCCGTTTCTAGAGAAGCGTGAATGAAGCGCTGATCTTGTGCAATGGTGCCAACAAGCTGATCGCGGGTCATGCGCCCATCTTCAAACAACGTGGTTTCACCTTGCGCACGGAAACGATCCTGCTTGTCCATGTCTGGAATCAAGTGAACCCGAGGCTTCGTGGTGGTGCTTCCGTAAGAAGCATAGACCATGGCTGGCGGGACGAGCATCAAACAAGCAACCACCCAAAGGTTACCCTTGATTTTTGCTGGTAGCACACTTGGCTCGCTGGCCTCGAAGACTTCCTCGACTTGCAGAGCGCCAATCTCATTTAAAAGTGCCGTAGAAGAAGCGAGGTCGAACTTCTTGTCCTTGGCGTGCAAGGCAATGAAGAAGCTATCGTCGGTGGCGTGGGCAAAACGCTCGTTGCGGAACAACGGGTGGTACCAGCGTGGTAGACGGTTCGCGATCCACATTGAGAAAAAGGCTGTGAATGCCGCAAACAGAACCGTCATTTCAAAAATGATCGGGATGTTTGCTGGCAACGACCAAACCGGTTTACCGGAAATATCGTAGGTGTAATCCACAGCGTTGGTCCAATACTGAAGGTACATACCAGCAAGAAGACCGGTGATACCCATGATGAGGATGACCCAAGGCAAACGCGTGAAGCGAATACCCATGGCATCGTCTAATCCGTGTACTGGGAAAGGTGAGTGGCAATCCCACTTCTTGTAACCAGCATCGCGGACTTTTTCAGCAGCACGGTAAAGCGCAGTGACATCTTTGAATTCAGCGACTACGCCGTAAAGTTCTTTGTCTGCAGTCATCGTTTTTCCTCCTAGTGATCGTCGAGGTGAGGATGAGCCTGAGGCATGACGTTCTTGACTTCCGAGAGCGCAACCTGTGGCAGGTAGCGACAGAAGAGCATGAACAGAGTGAAGAAGAGACCGAAGCTACCCATGAGGGTGAGAACGTCGACCCAAGTCGGGCTGAAGTAATGCCAGCTCGAAGGTAGGAAGTCGCGGTTCAACGAGGTGACCACAATCACAAAGCGTTCAAACCACATACCAATGTTGACGAAGATCGACATGATGAAAACCAACGGAAGGTTGCGGCGTGCTTTCTTGAACCAGAAAATCTGTGGTGAAAGAACGTTGCAGCTGACCATGATCCAGTAACCCCACCAGTAAGGACCGAAGGCGCGGTTGACGAAGGTGAAGCCCTCGTAAGCATTGCCCGAGTACCAAGCCATGAAGAATTCCATGGAGTAGGCGTATCCAACCATCATCCCGGTTGCCATGATCACCTTACACATGTTGTCGATGTGTCGCAGGGTAATCAGCTCCTCGAGGTGGAACATCTTGCGTGCCGGAATCGAGAGTGTAAGCACCATCGCGAAACCGGAGAAGATTGCACCCGCAACAAAGTAAGGTGGAAGAATCGTGGTGTGCCAACCGGAAAGTTGCGATGTCGCGAAGTCAAATGACACGACCGAGTGCACGGAAAGTACCAGTGGCGTAGCGAGTGCTGCCAAGATGAGATAGACGCGCTCATAGCGATGCCAGTGACGGTTTGATCCGTTCCAACCCAAGGCAAACAAGCCATACCAAAACCTCTTGGCTTTTGTCTTTGCACGATCACGCACCGTAGCGAGGTCAGGCACGAGGCCCATGTACCAAAAGAGAAGCGAGACGGAAAAGTAAGTGGAGACCGCAAAAACATCCCACAGCAGTGGCGAACGGAAGTTTGGCCACATCGACATCTGGTTCGGAATCGGGAACACCCACCAAATCACCCAAATACGACCGACGTGAATCGCCGGGAACATACCTGCACAGATGACCGCGAAAATCGTCATCGCTTCCGCAAAGCGGTTAATGCCAGTTCGCCAATCCTGACGGAAGAGAAACAGCACAGCCGAAATCAGCGTACCCGCGTGACCAATACCAACCCAGAACACGAAGTTCACGATTGGCCAGCCCCAAGCAACTGGCTGGTTGTTACCCCAAACACCAACACCCGTGGTGATGAGATAGACAATCATGGCGCCAAGCACACCCAAGAAAGCGACCGCAATGGTGAAGATGATGTACCAAGACTTTGGTGGCTTGGGAGCTTCAAGAACTCCACAGACCATTTCGGTTACGGTGTGAAAATCGTTTTCACCTTGAACGAGTGCTTCAGGGAAGATGTCTCGCTCGTCAACAGGAGTTGCATTAACCATGGCTGACGACCTCCTCAGATACCGCGACGGTTTCTAGCGAAGGATGTGGATTGCGGATGCGCGCAAGGAAGGAGATCCGCGGTTTGTTGTTCAACTCCGGGAGCAGCTTGTAGGCGCGGTCATCGGCCTGGGTCTTGAGAACCCGACTGCCTTTATCGAGAAGATCACCAAAGGTGATGGCATCTGCTGGACAGACTTGCTCACAAGCGACCTGAACCACCCCATCTTGAATGCGTGTTTCGCGCTCAGCATTGCGGGTATCAATCCGCGCACGCTCGATGCGTTGCACACAGAAGGAGCATTTCTCCATCACACCGCGGGAGCGCACCGTTACGTCTGGATTCGCTGCCATGGCAAGGACTTCGTTGCCAGGCTTGGCCGCATCCTTGTTGAAGTTAAAGAAGTTGAAGCGGCGCACTTTGTATGGGCAGTTGTTTGCGCAGTAGCGCGTGCCGATACAACGGTTGTAAACCATGTCGTTAAGGCCTTCCTGACTGTGCGTTGTTGCAGCTACCGGACAGACGCTCTCACATGGTGCCAACTCGCAATGTGCGCAGTTGATGGGCTGGTTGATGGCCGTTGGATTCTCGACGTCGCCGAGGAAGTAACGGTCCATGCGAATCCAAGCCATCTCGCGGCCGCGAAGCACTTGCTCCTTGCCGACCACAGCAACGTTGTTCTCAGACTGACAAGCAATGGTGCAGTTTCCACATCCAGTACAAGATGCCAAGTCAATCGACATCCCCCACTTGTGGTCCGTGACCTTGTCCTTATCTAGCTCTTGCCACAGAGTCGTCTCTGAACCCCAGTAATCTGCTGCCGCCTTGGCGAACAGTGGATCCTTCTTGAACTCGGACAAGGAACCTTCCTTCACCAATTCCGGCAGACGCTCTTGCGTTCCTTCCGCACCAATCGCATCCATCGCAAAGTGATCCTGCGTGGTGGCGAGGCGGTAATGGCCTTTCGTTGCAGTGACGTTCACCGCAGTGAGGTCCATGGCATCGGAACCGCGCAAACTGAAGGTGTTAAAACCAACAGGCTCAATCGCATCGTCGTTGAGACCCGCGACGTGACCGGCATCGGTGCGTCCGTAACCGTAGGCGAGGGTAATCGAATCGTCGGCGTGCCCCGGCATTAGGTAGACCGCGACCTCGAGGGTGCGACCGTTCACCTCTAGCTTGACCATGCCTTCGTGGTTTACGCCAAGACGCTTGCCAGTAGCAAAGGACATGAGTGCTGCGTTATCCCAAGTGAGCTTGGTCATTGGGTCCGGCAACTCTTGCAACCAACCAAGGTTGGCGTAGCGGCCATCGCGAATCGCGAAGTGAGGCGTGAAACGAAGCTCCATGCCCTCCGCTACAGGTGCGAGGTCCGGCAACGAAGCCAGGCTCACCTTCAATGCAGTGGCGGATGAACCTGCAATTATTCCATCGAGCAGAGCGTTATGCCAAGCGCTATCGGAGAGGCCAGCGGTTTGGCGAACTATGTCCATCGACGACTCGTGCTTGCCGAGCATCATGGAAATCATTTCGCAAGCCGATTTGCCCTTCCAAAGAGGAGTAATCAGTGGCTGACCAATCGAGCGAGTGCCGTCGGCGCCAAGGCCATCGGTCCAAGCTTCGAGGTCATGCGCCATCGGCATGTGATAAGAACACTTGCGCGAGGTCTCATCGCGGTACTCACTGAGGTGAATGCTGTTGGTAACTTTGCCCAGCGCCGCGCCAAACTCAAGGTCGGCAGGCATGGTGAAGGTTGGGTTGCCACCAAGAATGACGAGATTCTCAATCTCCCCGGCATTCATTTTGCCAACGAGAGCCTTGACCGCGCCCATTCCAGAACCGACGGCGGTTGCAGGGAGGTAATTCACGGTGCGACCAAGCGCGCCGATTTGCACGTTCAATGCTGCGACGTGCGCGTGGACTTCTGCAGGCTGGTTCGGGCCACAAGTAAGAACAGCTGCGCCCTTATTGTGGTTCAGGTCATCGACCAAGGCATCGAGGAAGGCATCGGCGCCTTTCGCGTCAAGCACTGGGGCAGAACCACCATTCAACTTCGCGCTCAGAGCAGTAACAAAGCTACCGATGTCCGAGGAACGCAAAGGAAGGCGGTGATCCGCAAAACCACCGGTGACGGTGAAGTTTGCCTCAATCGAGTAGATGCGGCTCATCCACTCAGCGTTCGGCTTGCGCTTAGCGGCAGCCTCACGGGTTAGGCGAACCGCAGATGGGCCTTCGGTCAAGAAATCGTCATCCAGTGCGACAATAATCTTGGCATCGGCCATGTTGTAGTAAGGACGCGCCGCCTGGTTAAAGGCAAGACGACAACCCTCCACTTCGGCGCTGCGGTCGTTAGCGGAGTACTCGACCCAAGTTGCCGACGGGTGCGCCTGCATAAACGCAGCCTTCATCCGAGCGATACTTGGAGAAGTGGTTGGCTCGGAAAGAACCGCAACCTTTGCTCCAGCGCCACTGTTTTGGATGCCGCCAAGTGCAGCCTTAACCGCATCAACGCTGACATCGCTTTCGACGCCATCGGTGTAGCTTGCGGCAGAGCGACTGCGGTCTGGATCGTAGAGACCCAAAGTTGCAGCCTGCGCGGTTGCCGAAGTCGCTCCCAGCGATTCCGGATGCCCAGTGTTACCTTCAATCTTGGTTGGGTGGCCGTCGAAGCTAGTCACCATGACGCCTTCCGCAAAACCATCTCGGTTAAGAATGGTTGCGAATGCGCGTGGTGTGCCCGGAACGGTTCCCGGAGTGCGGGAAACTACAGGCAGTAGCTTTTCCTGGTCCCAACGACAACTTGCAGTAGCAAGGGCAACTGAAGCACCCATCAACTGCAAAAAGCGGCGACGTGAAGTTTGTGTCCATTCCTCTTCAGGCTCAGACTGGAACTCGTTGGCCATCAGCTCTTTGAACTCGGTCGTTTGACCAAGGTCGTTGAGGCTGCGCCAGTAACGTTTCGTAGATGCGGAACGATTCATCGGTGACAAGTAGTGCAGTCTTGGCGTGGGTGGATGTGGTTTTCTTCCATGAGACGTTCGCCTAACTCGAAGCGGTCTTCATGAGTTTCCCAACCGAGGTCGGTAACCAACTCGCGGGGGCGCAAGTGGGTTTGTGGTTCACGGTGACACTCAAGGCACCATCCCATGGAAAGCGGCTCTTCTTGACGTACGCGCTCCATCTGGTCAACGCGGCCGTGGCATTCGACACAACTGACGCCGGCACTCAAGTGAGCGCTGTGATTGAAGTATGCGAACTCAGGAAGGTCGTGTACGCGCACCCACTCCACAGGCTTGCCCGTTTCCGCACTCTCGAACAGCGGCTTCAAAAGCGGACTGTCGGTGCGAATGCTCTTGTGGCAGTTCATGCAAGTTGAAGTTGGAGGGATCGCAGCCATCGCACCCTTCTCAACGGTGTTGTGGCAGTAGCGACAGTCCATCTCCAATTCACCTGCGTGAAGAGCATGACTAAATGGGATCGGCTGTTCCGGCGCGTAACCTACGTTGAGGTTCTCAGCCGAAAATGCATAAGCCATCAAAACCACCGCGTAAACGGGGATTAAGATTGCTGCGAAACCCATGACTGGACGAATCGAATCCGTCCACCGTGGAAAGTGGTAGGCACTCATTTGGAAGCGGGAGTTCTTCCACCGGGGGTCTGCTCATGAAGCCATGAGTTCGGACACGCGGTTTTGGCCGCAAAGTTTAACGGTTCCCTATGAATCCTGAAAGTAGGCATACGCAAAGACCTGAAATATTTTCCTAAGTCTTGGAATTTCTAGGACTTAGGGCGTTATTGAGACCTGCTCGCAAGTAGGCAAAGAGGGCCTTATATTTCCCTCTTGAGAAAGTCCCCTAAGTGCCGCAGTCTCGGTGCTTTAGAGCGGAAACTTACCTTGCATCCGCTCCGCGTCGCCCTGTTCGGCCACAATTCGGAGGGCTTCAATGACCTGACGGGTCAGATGTTTCGGCGGCACCGCATATACATCGGTGACCAAGGACTCCAATTCCGGGTCCCCCACTTGCTCGGCATGCTCGATGGCAGCCCTAATTTCGCTGGCTAGTGCGGAAGAAATCTCTTGGCGCAGCGCCTCCGTGAGAAGACCCTTTTGGGTCAGGAAGGATTCCATCCGCGAAAGAGGGTCGCGCTGAGACCAATACTTCACCTCTGCGTCGTCGCGGTAGCGGGTTGGATCGTCGGAACTAGAGTGCCCACCCATGCGATAACTACGCAGAGCGACCAAACTCGGACCTTCTCCAGAGCGGGCGCGGTCGGCAGCCTCTTGAACGGCATCAAATACCGCAACGGGGTCATTCCCGTCCACGTCGGCGCCGGGCATTCCATACGCCTTAGCCTTTGCGCCGTAAGAACTGGCGGCTGTTTGCCTCGCGCTGGGCACCGAAATCGCCCAACCATTATCGATGATGACGAACACCACCGGCGCTTTGGTCACGGCAGCAAAGTTCATCGCGCTATGAAATCCGTTCGCGGAGGTTGCGCCGTCCCCGGTGTATGCCAAGACCACATTTTTTTCGCCGCGCACTTTCATGGCGAGTGCTGCACCGACCGCGTGCGGCAGTTGCGTTCCAAGCACGCTCGACCACGATGGAAAGTTCACTGCGGCACATTGAAAGTGGTTCGGCATCTGCCGCCCTTTCGCCGAGTCTTCCGCATTCCCAAACATATGCGCCACGTATTCCTGAATCGGCATGCCACGTTGGATGGTCACTCCCCCTTCGCGCAGTGCGGAGTAAATCCAATCATCCTTTCCGAACACTGCGGCCGAGGCATGGATGGCAGCTTCTTGCCCGGTCGATGTGCCGACAAAAGCAACCCGACCTTGACGTTGCAGTTTTAACATCCGGTCGTCCATCACCCGCGTGCATAGCATCGCGTGGTAGATCGACATTAAGGTTTCATCATTGGGGACGATGCCTTTGTAACTCTTCAACAAAGCGGATCCATCCTCCCGCAAAGCTTTGCGCAAGGTCACTCCCTTCTGATCGAGTAACCGGATGTCGGACATCTTGGTTTCTGCCTACAGCAGCATCAGTGCTGGGTCTTCCAATAGTTCGCGCACGCGCACCATAAAGCGCGCACCATCGGCGCCGTCCACAATGCGGTGGTCAATGCTAATCGAAAGGTTCATCACCATGGCCGCAACGATGTCATCGCCTTTGCAGCGTGGCATCTTGCGCATCGAGTGCACGCCCATGATGGCGGCTTCAGGATAGTTGATGATCGGAGTTGCGAGTACTCCACCAATACTTCCCGCATTACTAATCGAGAAAGTGCTGTCGGAGAAATCAGCGGGCTTCAACTTGCCAGTGCGCGCACGTGCGGCAATGTCCATCAAGTCGGCAGACAACTGCAGAATGTTCTTCAAGTTTGCGTCCTTGATCACCGGGACCATCAAGCCATTCGGCGTGTCGACAGCGATACCCAGGTTGACGTAGTGCTTCTCCTTAATGAAACCCGCTTCCTCATCTAACTCTGCGTTGAGTTGTGGGTATTCGGTCAAGGCCATGGCGGTCGCCTTCATGATGTAGCCCATGTAAGTCACCTTGACGCCATAACGCTCGCCAACCTTCTTGGCCTTGCCACGCGCTTCGATCATCTCGGTGCAATCGACTTCCTCAATTAAGGAAAAGTGCGTTGCGGTGAACTTAGAGCGCACCATGGCTTCCGCAGTCTTGCGACGGATGCCACGGAATGGAATCTCCTTCACTTCGCGTGCACCCATGACTTGTGGGAAGCTTGGCAGTGCAGCAACTGGCGCGGCTGCTGGAGCTGCGGCGACGGGCGGAGCAGCCACTGGCGGTGCAGCCACTGGGACAGCTGCTACTGCGGGTGCGGCAATCGGAGCTGCCGCTGGAGCTGCGCCAGCTGATGCTGCCGCGCGGACATCTTCAGGCTTCACCCGACCGTTGGGGCCACTGCCGTTGATGGTGGTTAAATCCACACTCAACTCGCGCGCTAAACGACGGGTTGCCGGTGCGGCAAGAACCTTGCGATTGGGGTCTGCAGGCACCAAGTTTGCGGCTGGTGCGGCTACGGCGGCAGGTGCGGCAACGTTGGATGCTGCTGCAGGTGCGGCGGCGACAGCACCACCACCACTGGTTGCAATGATGAAGATGACATCGCCAACTTTGGCAACTTCACCTTCAGCGACCAAGGTCTTTTGCAAAACGCCTGCAGCTGGAGCAGGAATCTCGACCGTAGCTTTGTCGGTCATCACTTCCACGATGGGATCGTCTTCCGCAATGGTGTCACCTTCTTTGGCAATCCACTGCACGATTTCACCTTCGTGCACACCTTCACCGATGTCGGGTAGTTGGAACTCAAGCGTTCCACCGCCAGCAGCTGGTGCTGCGGCTGCGACAGCCGGAGCTTCCACGGCAGGAGACACAACTGGGGCAGCTTCTGCGGCAGGTGCCGGAGCTGCAGCAGCGCCACCCGCACCACTTTCAATCACGAAGATGACATCGCCAACATTCGCGACATCGCCTTCCGCAAACAAATGCTTGGATACGGTGCCCGACGCTGGTGCAGGAATCTCCACCGTTGCTTTGTCGGTCATCACTTCGACCACCGGATCATCTTCCTGGACTGCGGCACCTTCGGCCACAATCCAACGCACGATTTCACCTTCGTGGACACCTTCGCCGATGTCCGGGAGTTGGAACTCAAGAGTAGTCATGATTTTTTGTTCTAAAAGTCGAGGACTTCTTCAATGGCGTCGAGAACCCGGCGTGCATCTGGCAGGTAGTAGTTCTCGAGGGTGTTTGGAAATGGAGTATCAAAACCAGCCACGCGCTTGATTGGCGCTTCGATGGTTTCGATGGCGTGTTCCGCAATCAATGCGGAAAGTTCTGCACCATAACCGCAGAAACGCGGTGCTTCGTGCACGATGACCACGCGACCACAATCGCGCGCGGCCTGCAACACCGACTCTTCATCGAGCGGCATCAGAGTACGCAGGTCAACCACGCGCACATCCTTGTTACGCGAAGCCTTAATCCGTTTAGCAGCTTCGGTACAAACCGGAACCATGGCGCCGTAACAGAACACCGCGACATCTCCGCCTGGAGTGACTTCGCGGGTCTTCGACAGCTCGACTTCGTAAACGCCCTCCGGGACTTCCTGACGGAAGGCACGGTAAAGCGCTTTCGGCTCCATGAACAACACCGGATCTGGATCGTTGATACTTGCAATCAACAAACCTTTGGCATCGTAAGGAGTGGAAGGAATCACAACCTTCAAGCCTGGCGTGTGCGCGAAGTAAGCCTCACCCGATTGCGAGTGATACAAACCGCCGCGAATGCCGCCGCCATAAGGAGTGCGAATGGTCATCGGCACGGTGTATTGACCACCACTGCGATAACGCATCTTGGCTGCTTCGGAAACGATCTGATCAAAGGCTGGGAAGATGAAATCCTGAAACTGGATTTCACAAACTGGCTTCAAGCCGTTCATGGCCATGCCAATCCCAACACCAATAATGCCGTCCTCCGACAATGGCGTGTCGAAACAACGCTCTTCACCAAACTCTGCAGTTAAGTTTTCCGTCGCAAGAAATACGCCGCCCTTAGGACCAACGTCTTCCCCCATCACAAGAACACTTTCGTCTTCCTTCATGATGGAACGGAGGCCGTCGTTGACAGCCTGAACCATAGTGATTTCGCTCACAGTGGGAATTCTCCTTTTTCGTCGACGGCTTCGTCGCGTTCGGAGAAGTGGCGGATGCACTCTCCCATCTGGTTTTCGAGATGCTTCGGCATGGTTTCAAAAACATCGCTGAAGATGCTTCCGAGTTTCGGCCGAGGCTTAGCTTGTGCTTGTTTTGCCGCAGCCATCATGACGTCGGCGGTTTCCTGTTCGATTTCAGCCGCACGCTCATCCGTGAGGTGACCTTCGGTAATCAAGTATTTACGGAAACGGGTCAGTGGATCCTTCTTTTCCCACTCATCGAACAAAGCCTGATCGACGTAACGCGATGGATCGTCCGAAGTGGAGTGACCACCCATGCGGAAAGTCACCGCTTCAATCAGAGTGGGACCTTCACCAGCACGCGCACGTTTGACTGCATCCGAGACAGCTTTGTAAACCGCGAGCACATCGTTGCCATCGACCTTCATACCAGGGATTCCGTAAGCCTCTCCTTTAATGGCATAACTTTCGGACTTGGTCTGCTTCTCGCTCGGGCAACTAATCGCCCATTGATTGTTTTGGCACAGGAACACCATGGGGGATCCCATGACGCCGGCGAAGTTCATGCCGGAATGAAAGCCCGAAGAACTAGTCGAGCCATCGCCAAAAGTCGTGAGCACAATGCCCTTCTCCTTTTTGCGCTTCATGGCTTCGGCAATGCCCACCGCGTTGGCGATTTGCGTGCCGAGCGGCGACGAAATCGACAACCATTTAATCGGCTCAGTAAAGCTGAAGTGCACCGGCATCTGCCGCCCTTGCGCACTGTCATCGCAGTTGCCGAACATGTTATCGAACATGCCTTCGATGCTGATGCCGTGGTAGAACATCATTGCAAAGTCACGGTAGTGCGGCGCGATCCAATCGCAGGCTGCATCAAGAGCAGCGGCCCCGCCAACAGAAGTAGCTTCAATCCCGCGGTTGGGAATCGAGAAGCCGATTTTGCCTGTGCGCTGCAACTTCATGCAGCGGTCATCAAAGGCACGCGTACTGACGATGGCACGGTACATGCGCAGCAAAGTCTCGCGCTTCAAACGCGGGGCTTTGCCAACCTTGTTGCCGGCTTCGTCTAAGATTTGGAGTGTGTCGTCCATGAAGGTAACGATCGGGTCAGACCACCATTTTTCCCGGCCCCGAGGCCAGGGCTTCTGTCTCCGCGCGGCCCTCGCCGACACGGCTTAAGAGATAGTTCTCCGCAGCTTTATAAGAAGAGCGCACCAATGGGCCCGAAGCGCAGTAAGCGAAACCGAGTTCTCCGGCCACGACTCTCCACTCCTCGAATTTTTCCGGGGTGACGTAATCTTCCACCGCGAGGTGACGCTTGGTCGGTTGTAGATATTGCCCGAGGGTGAGGATTTCCACCCCTGCCTCGCGCAAGTCCGCCATGGTCTGGCGGATTTCAGGATCGGTCTCGCCGACTCCCAGCATGATGGACGACTTGGTCACGATGTCGGGGCGGAAGTTCTTTGCCGCACCGAGTACATCTAAGGTCTGTGCATATTTGGCGCGGACGTCGCGCACTTTGCGGTGCAAACGTTCAACCGTTTCAATGTTGTGGGCGAAGACATCTAGCCCGGTATCGCACACGGTTTCGATGCATTCCACCCGGCCCTGAAAATCAGGGGTGAGCGCTTCCACTAACAAGCTTGGCCGACGTGCTTTGATTGCCCGGATGGTGGCGGCGTAATGCTCGGCGCCGAAGTCCTCTAGGTCATCGCGATCGACGCTGGTCAGCACCAAATAACGCAAAGATGGGATATCTGCGCTCGAGGCCACCTTTTCTGGCTCATCCAGATCCAGCCAACCACGCGGGTTGCCGGTTTTGACTGCACAGAAACGACAGCCGCGAGTGCAGGTGTCGCCCATAAGCATGATGGTGGCGGTGCCATCGGCCCAGCATTCGCCCAAGTTAGGGCACCGCGCCTCCTCACAAACCGTATATAAACCCTTTTCCCGCAGCGATTTACGCAGCGAAGCCGTGGTGGCCCCAGTAGGGAGCTTCATCTTCAGCCAGGAGGGTTTCTTGAGTGTCACAGGAGCAAATCTTGGATTTGGAATCGCAGATTATACCCCTCCCTTGGCGGAGTCCTCCGATAATCGATTCGGCAATATTGCCGAATTTTAGCTCTAGGGCTTGCCCCTCAAATCCAGCTTGAACCCACCATCGACAGTGTCTACATGCACCATAAAGGTCATCGGAACCCAATTTCCTCGATCTACCCTGGGCTGTTCCCAAACTGGCAACGGCATATCAAGCCACACACTCCAAGCGAGCATTCTGCCCAACTGCACTTCTTCCTGGCCCATGTCATCAAAAAATGGGTTGTGAACAAAGGACGGGCAGAAAAACCGATACTCTCCAGGCCGCACTATCCAGCGTTCAAGCTGACCGGGCGATGGCGGAAAACCGCGCTCAAGTTGAGCTTCTGAGAGCCCTTCCCCCCAGATTTCACTGCCACTGCATCCAACTCTAGCGATGGCTCCCTCGCCGCCAATGTCGCTTCCATTTTCATAAGTGATGGTCCAGGAATCAGCAGTCCGCCATCCACCATGAGTCTCCCACCAAGCAGACTTGTCCGTATCGTTATGTAAGCGAACCAGGATCTCCGGCACGCCGTTGCGTTCATAAGCGGTCACGTCGGCATCGAAGCCACCAAAGTTACCGCTCTCTTGACCGAGCAAGCGCACTCCCTCTAAAGGCGCTAATAGGTTTGCGAGCAAAGTCGTCAGCCATAGAAACCATTCCATCTGGCCTCTACTCCTCGATGACGTGAGAAGGATGAGAAACCCCAACCTGACTCCCCGCTTGATCACGCCCTATGAAATCGGCAGCGCCATAACGAATGGATCCGACAAGGATTACGGCGACGATTGCGAGAGCGCCTAGGTTCATAATCAGGTACTGGCGTTCTTTGACCCTACCTTCCCAAATGCGAACCACGCTATCCACGGTCAGGAGAACCAGAAAAAGGATGGAGCAGATTTCGAACAAATCGTACATCGCGGCATAGGATTCCATCTCGTTCGTCGGCCGCAGCCAGGGAAACCCGATCGATGCCATGAGGCTAATCACAAACCAGAGAAAGGCGAAAACGATGGCGCCCAATGCCGCCTTACTCATGGGTACACGGTGTCCGACTGGCCAAATTGTTTTTGAGTCCTTCATAACGAATAGCCAGTGTCCTTGGCCATGAGTACAACGCGGCTTATCGCATCCGGTTCACGCCTCAAACTGGTTCGCCTTGCGTGGAAACACCTTGCCTACATGTTCGCTACGAAACCACAGCTTTGCGCGAGCCCCGGTGAAGGAGAACGCCGAGCCAAATCTTTAGCAGTCGGATGAGGAAGTAGGCTGCAAAGATCCCGCTCGCTGCAAAAATCCAAGGCCCTGCGCTTGTTATCCAAGCTGGGCTGGCGAGGCCGTCGTAACGGTAGATGGCTGTTCCGGCTCCAGAAATCGTCAGCCAACCAACCAGGCCGATGACACCCACATTCAATCCCTTGATGAGATGGCAGTACCTTTTGCTGGCGAAAACAGTGGTTTCAACACCCCGACGGGCTTGGATTTCCGACAACATCCAGGTGATGCCAGCGAAAAGTGCCATGCAGTCAATCCCGATTTCGGCGCCCATTGCGTGCCCCATGACGAGGCGGGTGCCATGGACCAGCGAGTTGATCGGCGGAATGGAAAGGATGAGCGAAGTTCCAAGAATGAAACCGGTCCACCATTTCGCTGCAGTGAGGAAAGCCTGGATTCCACAGGGAGGAGCTGGCTTGCTTGCCTTCACCATGGCGGTAATGTCCATGATGACACGGAAGAACAAAATGATCTCCGCCATACTCACCACAAAGCTAATCCACTTTACGGTGTGGCTTTGTGGAAGGTGATAGGTGTGATGCGCAAAGTTGGTGAAGGAGTTCAACAAGCCAACTCCAAACAGTGCATAGGCCAAACGTGAATGCGCATAGCGTTCGCAGTTGCTCAACTTGCAACCGACGTAATACAAAGTTCCGTAGACGAATAAGTTGAAGCTACCGACAAGAGTCCCAGTCGCCTTCCACTGTAGGCGCATGTCAGTAATCGGTTGGGAGAAGATGTCGGGCATAAGCCAGGCATGTTGTTCCGCAAAGGTGTAGATAAAGAACAGAGTGCCGATGCCCCACATGGTTGCGTGAATCGGGCGCGACATCAGGCCCTTGCCGAGGTGGCTGTAGAAATTCCACGCGAACATCAGCCAACCGAGCATAATCGGGATAGAGAAGATGGGGTGGAAACCCATGTACTCTCGGCCTGATCCAACACCAACCAGCATGGTGCAGAAAACGCCGACACCGGCAATCGCCCATGAGATCACTTGAATACGCAGGCGTAGCTTTTCTCCACGTGACATCGGGCCGGCAACATCTTCGAAGAAGCGATGCACCACGGCCATGCCTGCGAGCAAAATAAAGACCACCGCAAAGGTAGTGTGCAGCGGCCGTAGTGCAGTGAACTGAATCCCTAAACCCTGCAGAATGGGCGCCACTTGGGGAATGTAGTAGAAAGCGCCAAGCAGGCCAGCAAGCACGGTAATGCAAATCGACACCACAGCGCCGCGCATAAAGGTAAGTGTGGCGTAGCGACGGTTAGGGTCGACATCGAGGGAAGTTGGAGGTTTCACGACTAAAACTCCCACCATGGAAGGTTGTCCCAGAAGGCATCGTCGGTGTCTTCTTCGGCAAGCGCCAGAGCCTCTTCACGATGCTCAGCCAAGAAAGTAATAAAGGCTTGTACCTGAGCGCGCTTTTTTGCGGACAATCCTGAAGGCGGCATAAGCGGCGGAACCCCCACCTCTAACTTATGCTGAATTTCCTCCGCGCTTAAACGTGAACCTGAAAGCGATAAATCGGGAGCGCCGATTGCCGATTCGCCGAACAAGACGTGGCATCCGACACAAGTATAGGAGCGGTAAATTTCAAAACCGCTGATGGCGTCTTCATCGCCCGCGTCCTGCAAAATCTTGTGCACGGCCAAAGTACTTGGGGAATTCAAGGGATTGCCCGTAGCCGATACACCTCCGCTGCCAGGATTGCGTGCCTGGCCAATACCAGTTTCATTCATCGCACTCAAGAATGCCCACAAAGCCTGCACCTCTTCCGCGGGCAACTCGAACCTCGGCATTTGCCCTGTTCCAAGAGCTAACTGATTGGCAAGCTGCGGTTGTTGCAAACGAGATGCAACATTGGTGAGGTCGGGGCCGAGAAATCCGCCAAAGCCATACATTTGGTGGCAAGCCTGACAGTTGTTCGCCAGCCATACGCGTCGCCCAATCAACTCCTCTCCTTCCAGGACACGAGTTTCTGTTGGGTCGGCATAAACCAGGTAGGTCTGACTGACGAAACACAGCACGAGGATGCCAAGCATCCAGGCCTTTCCGGTGGGGCTAATCGTTTGCGCCCAAAAGCCTTCCACCAATTTCGAAGTTTCCTCAGAAGCATCCATGAGGGAGAGATTCTAGCAACATTTCAGAATTCACCTTCTTCGGGAGCTTTCTTGGCCCCACTCAAACGGTTACCAGGATTGAGAATGGAACACCCCTCGTAGATGCAAAGAAGTGAATAGGATTACTATTCTTCAAAGATCTTTCCAACAGAGGGCCCTCAAATATTTTTGGAGCAAAATCTATTCGGATTCCCCACCCACATATCCCAATTCCTGAAGTTCTTGCAACATTTCTTCCGACATGGCGGTTTGCAGAGTAAGCGCCTCAGGGCTAAGTTCTTTGTGAAATTGGGCGAGTGGCCGCAGTTGATTGACCACATCCTGAAATTGATTCAACTCCAATGGATTATGTTCGCCCGGATCAAACTCGATATTCCACAGAACTTCTTTTGGACCATTTAAGACAAATTTATAAGGGCCTGAAAAAACCGCCACTGCGTCCGATTGGCCTTCAGGGCGAGTTTGCCTTGGGTCTGCAATGCGCACTTCTGAGAAATACATTCTCGGAAGCAAAACATCTCCCTCAAGGGCTGGAAGAAGTGAACGTCCCTGCATTCCTTTAATTAAGGGCATTCCAAGCAGTTCGAGCAGTGTAGGTGTCAGATCCACAATTCCTACTCGGTTATTCTCCACTCCCACATAATCGCTATTTGGATTCACCACGATGAAGGGGACGTTCAAAACTTCCTGCCACAAGATGGAACCGTGTCCAACCCGTTGGTGCTCTCCCAATAGTTGGCCGTGGTCACCCACGATTACGAGGACTGTTTCCTCGAGGATTCCCCTTTCCTCTAATCCATCCAGTAAGTCTTTCACCAATTGATCGACTTCATGCACGCGCCCCTCATAAAGAGAGCGCAATGCCAAAAAGGCTTCATTAGAACCGTTTCCTGGTTTGTTCAGCCCTGCGAACTCTTCCACGCTCGCCCCGTCAGCCAACGGGCCATGATAATCACGAAGTTCGTCTTCGGCGTAATCCGTAAGCGGATATGGAGCGTGTGGCTCAAAATAATGCAGCCACATGAATGTGTTTTTCTGAGGGCTTTCCGCTAATACCTGATCAAGATAGTCAAAGGCCAATTCATTCACTTCGGTCCCAGGTCGAATCCGGTCCGTGCTGAAATCAAACTCCTTGTCACTTACCGCTTGAAACCCTTGATCAAGCCCGCCCCTTGAAAGCATTGCTTTATAGCTAACAAAGGCTCCGGTATTCCAGCCATCAGCAGATAGAATTTCAGCCAAGGTCGTGTGTTCATCCTGCAAGGCATCGCCATTCCAACGCACGCCATGTACGCGCGGGTACAGCCCAGTAAACATGGAACTATGTGAAGGAAAAGTCGTTGCCATAGGAGCAATCGCATTTCGAAAGACCACCCCCCTGGAAGCGAGCGCATCTAGGTTTGGCATATGCCGCCCAGTGGATCCATAACACTTCAACATATCAGTCCTCAGTGTATCGATGGAAAGGACAATAACTTTTTTTCCACAAACAGCTCCAACATTTGAATCCTCGGAATCGGCGCAGGAAACCAACAACAAGAAAAACCATGCAAGGAGTTTCACGGAAAACGGGTAGGGCGATTTCATTGCCTATATTTTAGCGAGCCGCTTACCTGTAACGGCCGCCATAATCCGAGCATCGGCCACTAGCGCCGAGAGTTCTCCGGGAAGCAAAGCTTGGTCGGCATCGCTACGAGCGACTTTCGGATTCGGGTGCATTTCGACGGTGAGACCATCTGCACCCGCAGCAATCGAGGCCCTGGCAAGAGGGCGAATGTAACGCGCAACACCAACCGCGTGCGCTGGGTCGACCACAATAGGAAGGTGGGTCCATTCCCGCAGAAGTGGAAGAACGGTAAGGTCTAGCGTATTGCGGGTTGCTGTTTCGTAAGTGCGGATTCCACGTTCACACAACATCACCTGGGAGCAACCGAACGCAAGTAAGTATTCGGCGCTGTAAAGCCATTCGTCGACTGTGCCAGCGAGTCCACGTTTCAGGAGGACGGGAATCCCACTAGTGCCAACCGCTTTCAACAAACTAAAGTTTTGCATGTTGCGTGCACCAATTTGTAGGCAATCGATGTCGTGGTCGATAAACGCAGGAAGCTGTGCCGCATCCATGATTTCTGAAACCACGGGAAGGTCGTTGGCCTCGCCAGCATCTTTCAACCGACGTAGACCCTCCACTCCATATCCTTGAAACGAATAGGGAGAAGTGCGCGGCTTATAAGCTCCACCTCGCAGGATCTGCGCTCCTGCAGCTTTGACCCCGGCAGCGGCTTCTTCCAAGTGTTCGTCCACGCTGCATGGCCCTGCCATGATGGATATCTCTCCCCCGCCGATACGTGCATTGCCGATTTGCACCACTTGAGGTTTCTCGCGAAAAGCGCGCGCTGCAAGTTGCCAGGCGCCGCGTGGAACCACGATTTCTTCCACCGCCGCGTCCGCCCGCAACTCATCCATTAAGCCACTTGGCGGCTTATCCACCGCTGCAAAGATCGGACGCGCACTCTCTGGCGACAACCGCGTCCGAATGCCTTCTCTTTCCAAGCGCTCGCGAAGCTCTTGCACCTTCTCCGACGAAGTCCCAATGCGCATGCGGAAAATCATGATGTGCTCACCTGGTTTAGCTGCTGAAAAACGGCACGAATCACATCAGCGGAAACACTTCCATCGGCGCGGCGGAGTAAATCTTCTAACGCCACGTCTTCCAGTAAACCCTCGGATTTTTTGAAGAGACGTGCGCGTTCCTGAAAGAGTGCCAGCAAAGCCAAATCGATCTGCTGCATTTGAAAACGAAGAGAGGCTTGGTTCATTTCAATCCTTGGATGAGAGCGTGCACCATGTTGGCTGCAGCAACTGCACGATTGCCACGTTCCTGTTGTACCGCAAAAAGGTGCCGGACGAGTGCTGTCCCGACAATCGCGAGGTCCGCATGACGCACCGCATCATGCACATGTTCTGCACTTCCGATTCCAAATCCAACTGCAATCGGAACAGCGCTTAACTCCCGCGTGCGCTGAATGAAGCTTTGGGTTTCTTCATCAAAGGAAGTCGATACGCCTGTCACCCCAACGCGGCCAACCACATAAAGGAATCCCCTACTTCGACGCCCAGCTTCCTCCACCCGTGCCTCGGGAGAAGTCGGTGCCGCAAAAAAGATTGGGCAGATATTGGAACTTGCACATGCTCGTTCTACCGGGGCGCCCTCTTCGAGAGGCAAGTCTGGAATGATCAGCCCGTCGATGCCAGCAGTGGCCATGTCTTGCACGGTTTGGTCGATGCCATGACGCATCAATGGATTGGCGTAACTCATCAGAACAAGCGGCATATCGCCACCGGCAGCACGAAAGTTTTTCACCATGTCCAATATGCCGCGTAGGTTCGTGCCTGCATCGAGCGACCGTTGCGCTGCAGCTTGCAAGTGCGGGCCGTCGGCAATGGGATCAGAAAACGGAACGCCAAGCTCTACGCATGAAGCCCCTGCCGATTCCATCGCTTGTAACTCGTGCAATGTGCTTTCCAATCCACCTTCACCTGCAGTGAGATAAGGAGCAAGTCCCCGCGTATTGTTATCGCGTAAATGCTGAGTTAGAGAGACCAAGCGATTCATTGTTCTTCTCCCAGTTGCATCACGCTGTCCAAATCTTTATCGCCACGCCCTGACAAGTTCACTAAGACACGCTTGCCTTGCAGCGCCTCTCGATTTGCAATCACCCAAGCAATCGCATGGCTAGATTCCAAGGCAGGAACAATTCCCTCTAGCTGCGACAACCGCATGAATGCATCTAGAGCTTGAGTATCGGTTGCCGATTCGTAACGTGCGCGACCAAGCGCATGCAACGCAGCATGCTCAGGTCCCACCGCAGCATAATCCAAACCCGCACTCACACTGTGTGTGTGAAGGATTTGCCCGTCTTCATCTTGTAGCAACCAAGTGTGGCATCCATGTAGAACGCCCGGCACTCCACTCGCAAATCGCGCCGCATGACGCCCGCTTTCAATGCCTTCACCGGCGGCTTCCACTCCCACCAGATCCACTTGCTCATGTTCCACGAACCCGCGAAAAATACCAATGGCATTACTTCCACCGCCGACACAGGCCACAACCGTGTCCGGTAAGCCGCCGACTTGCGCTTCGAATTGAGCCACGGCTTCGCGCCCGATCACTTCTTGAAAACTTGCAACCAGCGCAGGGAAAGGGTGTGGGCCAAGGGCACTGCCAAGTAAATAATGCGCATCCGGATCACTAACCCACGCGCGCATGGCTTCATTGATGGCGTCCTTCAATGTTTTTTGGCCGTGCTCGACCACAACCACTTTTGCCCCGAGCAACTCCATGCGCAGAACATTTGGACGTTGCCGCTCTGTATCCACTGCGCCCATGTAAATCACGCATTCCAGCCCAAGCTTGGCACAAACGGTTGCGGTAGCAACACCATGCTGCCCGGCTCCGGTCTCAGCAAGGATGCGTGTCTTGCCCATGCGGGTTGCAAGCAGTGCCTGGCCAAGTGCATTATTCAACTTGTGTGCACCTGTATGAAGCAAGTCCTCGCGTTTCAACCAAACGTCGATACCAAGTTCTTCAGAAAGTCGATTCGCAAACGTTAGTGGCGTTGCACGCCCAGCATAATTGCAAAGCAAATCATCAAGCTCTTCCTGAAAGGATGGGTCCACACTAGCTTCGCGCCAAGCTTGCTCCAGCTCCAACAAGGATGGCATTAATGTTTCCGGCGCGAACTGTCCGCCAAACCCTGCAAAGCTTGGCCCCGCGCGTTCTGCATCCAAAGCGGCATGAGCTGAGGTAATGAATTCCTTCACCATAGTTTGATCCTTGATTCCAGGTTCTGATTCCAAACGACTACTGGCATCGACCCCAAGCGGGCGCACTTGCTGGACGGCTTCCTCTACCCGAGATGCATCTAATCCTCCGGCGAGCAAACACGGACCCAACTTCACCAAAGCCGATGCCATGCCTAAATCCACCACTTCTCCACTCCCGCCTGCGAACCCAGGCTTTTCCAGTACAAAACACCGTGAGATGTCGGCCCATAGTTGCATTTGATCGGATGCTGCTGCGTCGACTCCAATCCGTCGAAAAATTGGGTATGGAAAATCTTTCCACTCGGCTGCGATTTCGTTTCCGCAGAGCTGCACAGCATTTGCACCAGTTTGTTTTACCAGTCGCTCCAACGCTTGTGGCGAAGGATCGACGACCACCAACACCTTCCAGATGTCCTGCGGCACTGCTGCAAAAACTGCACGCGCTGGTTCGGCATCCAAATGACGCGGCGATGCAGCAACATGCACCACTCCCACCGCATCGGCACCGCAGCGCACTGCAAAAGCCGCATCCTCTGGAGAATGCAAACCGCATACTTTCACCGAAGGCAAGGCTAACGGCATGAGGAGTCCTCAGCTAAACGGGTGGTCCATTGCTGCAGGCGATTTATCGCTTGCATGAGCGCTGTGCCGACTAAGGCTGCATCGGCGCCGGCATCGCGCACCCGCAGGAGCTGCTCATAATCATGGATCCCGCTTTCGGCCACACGCACAAAGGCCTCCGGCACCTGCGGCAATAAATCCAAGGTAGTTTGCAGGTCAATCTCAAAGGTGCGTAAATCCCGTGCGTTGACACCGATGCAATCAGGATGCGCTGCCAGTGCACGTTCTAATTCCCTTGCATCATGAACTTCACAGAGCACCGCCATATCGAGTTCTTGCGCCATCACGGTCAACTCTGCTAATGCCTCGCCCTCAAGGCAAACAGCCATCAACAAGATGGCATCGGCACCGGCATTCGCACTCTCTTGCACCATCCACGGAGTGAGAATGAAGTCTTTGCGTAAGAGTGGAAGTCCTGACCCAGCAGCTCGTAGCAAATGATCGAGACAACCATCGAAGTAGTCTTGCTCAGTAAGTACAGAAATAGCGGAGGCACCCTGTTCCGCATAAGACTTGCAGCGCTCCTCCACCGAATCTTGTGTTTCTAGGACTCCAGCAGTTGGCGCTTTGCGTTTGTGCTCTGCAAGGATGGAGAGATTGCCGTTGCGTAAGGCCTCTATAAAAGCGGCACGCCCGCCGTTAGGCACTCCAAAAACTTCGGCCTCTGAGTGGCGTCGGGTTTCGGCGCGAGCTTCTACCGCATCTAAGATAGGACCAAGTTTAGTTTCAGATAATTTCATTTTATCCCTCCGCAAACCGCCTGACTCGTCTCCACTAAGCGCGCAAGCATCCCCTTTGCCAACCCGGAATCCAAAGCCTCTGCAGCACGTGCGATGCCATCAAGTAAATCATGCGCTACTTCGGCCAAGACTAAAGTGGCAGCGCTATTCAATAACACCACATCGCGGATGGGACCCACTTCTCCCTGAAAAAGATCGTGCAACATCCCGAGATTGGTCGCGGCATCACCGCCGGCTAAAGCTGAATCCGCGACCGACATCAATCTGCATGCCGCCGCACTGAGATTGAACTCGGGCGCAGTTCCAAGAGCTTGGACCTGATTCAAGCCACTCAAAGTCAACTCATCGGCACCATCTGCGCCATGCACAACATAGCCACGCTCGCACCCAAGTGATTCCAGCAGGTATGCGTAATCCTGTAGTCGTCCGGCATCACTAATTCCAAGCAACTGCCGCTTCACTTTTCCTGGGTGCACTAAGGGACCAACGAAATTGAACAAGGTGCGTCGACCAAGTGAGCGACGCACGGATGCGACATGGCGCATGGAAGGATGGAAAGCTGGGGCAAAAAGAAATACGACTCCGCAGGTCTCTAAGACCTCTGCGGCTTGGGCGGGATTTAGCTCGAGCTGCACACCCGCAGATTCGAGGAGATCCGCGCTTCCACACTGAGAGGAAACGCTGCGGTTTCCATGCTTCACCACTTTGGCGCCGGCTGCAGCTGCAACAAAAGCGGTTGCTGTGCTTACATTGAAAGAGTCCTTGCCATCGCCACCCGTGCCGCAAGTATCTACCGCGCCTTTTGGCATATTCTCAAACGGAATCATGGCTCCGCGCAGGGCCAAGACTGCACCGAGGATTTCGTCGGCAGTCTCGCCACGATCCGCCAAAGCAACCAACAAATCAGAAAGTTGTTGCTCCGAAAAACCAGGCGTTAACACACCCTCCATCACCGCTTGCATTTGCGGAGCAGAGAGCATGCCACCCTCACGCACATACTCGGTGGCGGTTTGCAGATTCATCGCGACACCACCTCGCCGGCAGTTTGCAGAAACTTCTCTAAGATGCGATCTCCTTGCGGAGTCAAGATCGATTCGGGGTGAAACTGCACACCAAACCATGGGCGCTCCCGGTGTTGCACTGCCATCACTAATCCTTCCTCCGTCCAGGCGCACAACTCAAGCTCCGCTGGCAGCTCTTCACGAACGGCACGCAAACTGTGATAGCGCCCGGCCTGAAAAGGATTGGGCAAACCTTGAAAAAGAGGCGCTTGCTCCAACACATGCACCATCGCTGGTTTTCCATGAGTTGGAATCGGGTCTAGTTCCAACTTACCGCCCAAAGCTTCTACCAATGCTTGATGACCCAAACATACCCCGAGAAGTGGCATATCTGCCGGGAGAGCCCGAATCAAATCCAAACAAATGCCTGCGCTTTGCGGGCGTCCGGGGCCTGGGCTCAGGACAATGCCGGATACGCCCTTCGCTAAAACCTCCTCAACGGTAATGCGGTCATTGCGCACGACTTCGACCTGCGCACCGGAAGCTGCCAGAGATTGGTAGAGGTTGTAGGTAAAGGAATCGTAGTTATCTAGAAGCAGAATCATTTGCTGACCTCCGTTGCCGACGCTTGAGTCAAGGCGTGGGAGCCCGCAAGGCGCAAGGCCAGGAACAGTGCATCGGCCTTCTCTAAGGTTTCTTGATACTCACGTTCTGGTCGCGAATCAAACACAATACCTGCGCCGGCTTGCACCGAAACAGTATCCTCGCGCACGACAAAAGTGCGAATGGTGATGGCCATATCGAGGTTTCCACTCGAATCTAAATAGCCAAAAGCACCGGCATAGGGTCCTCGGGTTTCAGTTTCAATCGAGGCAATCAATTCCATGGCCCGAATCTTAGGCGCACCACTTACAGTCCCTGCCGGGAAGCTTGCGGCCAACGCGTCCATGGGAGTTTGATTCGTTGCTAAATCACATTCCACCCGGCTTACCAAATGTTGCACCCGCGCGAACTTTTCTAATGCCATATTCTCCTTTACCTCGACGGTGCCGAAACGTGCGATGCGCCCAAGATCATTGCGCGCAAGATCCACCAACATGGCATGCTCTGCCTTCTCCTTCTGGTCCGCCAACAACTCGGCGCCTAGACGATCATCCTCTGCTTCATCCTTGCCTCGTGCTCGAGTGCCTGCAATCGGGCGGTTTTCAACTCGGCCTGATTGCACTGAAACTAATCGCTCTGGAGAACTCCCCACTAAGGTGATACCAGTTCCTTCAAAGTAAAACATATGCGGTGATGGGTTGGTCAAGCGCAATGCGCGGTACAAAGCAAAAGGGTCGCCTGAAAACTTCTGCTCGAATCGCTGCGATAATACTGCCTGAAAGATTTCCCCTTCCGCAATCGCGGCCTGCAAGGTAGTGACGCCAGCTTCGAAAGTCTCCCGATCCATGTTCGAAGTAGGTCCATCCCCTAGCAGTTTGAAACTTTTAACCTCTGGCTGGCTAGACCCGATTTCATCCACCAAAGCCTCCAATAGGCGCATCGATGACTCGAAATCGCTAGTTTGCTTACATGCCGTCATCAGGATTAAGCGTTGCGCTGCATGATCGAAGGCTATGACGGTTTCGAATAAATGGAATTCTGCAACTGGCAAACCCCAAGGATCTTCCACTGCGCAAGGCACTCGTTCTTCCAAGGTCGACGCCCATTCATAAGGCAAATAGCCAATCCAACCGCCGCGAAATGGTGGAAGAAAGCTGGGGGCATCGGGCGTGCGGGCACGGTCTGCCAACTCTTGTAACTGGACGTGCGCCGCACCTTCCTCGGCGATGAACTTATCCACGGGGTCCAACGCAAGAAAGGAGTAGCGTGCAATGCGATCTGGGCCTTCTGCCGATTCCAATAAGCAAACACGGTGTCCGCGTCCGCGCAAGGCAAGGAACAGGCGCACCGGCGTGTGCAAATCCGAAGGCCGCTCTAACCAAGTTAGGCGGTAGCTTTCGGCGTCGGCAGAAGTGGAAGTTCGAAGGGTGTTATCCATGGTGGAAACAAAAAAAAAGGACCTTCCAAAGAAGGTCCGTTTCAGGTGTGCATCAGGAGGTCAGTGCTATCAGCGAGAAAGCACGGCTCCCAGGAAAACCCCGGACCCGTTCCAACTACGCCACTGCCAGCTTTGATGCGTCATGCTAGAAGTGTAGCAATTCTGGTGTGAATCACAAGGAATGCGCTTTTGCCTAACCAAACTCGCGTAAAAGCTTGCCGCTTTCGCCTCCGCGCATTTTCTCCAAAGCAACCCTCTGGATCTGCCGTACACGCTCCAAGGAAATGCCTAGCTTGCGACCGACTTCCGCCAAGGTGCGAATCCCGATACCGCCAAGGCCAAAGCGCATGCGCACCACTTCTTGCTCGCGCTGGCTCAAACGTTCGATCGCGCCAGCCAAATGCTGAACCATGGCGCCGGATTCGCCAAACTCTGGGGTCGCCGAGGCATCCTTTGCCTCCATGAGTTCTACCAACTCACTACCCCGCTCGGAATCGACCACGGTATTCAAAGAAAGAGTAAAACGGTTACGGCTCAAGGTGTTGATGACTAGCTCACGGGCGACGTCCGCCTGCTCTGCGATGGCATCGACATTGTGAAAGCCACCCTCTACCTTCTCGGCCACGGTGCGGATCTTCTTCATCGCCTTTTGGATGTAAGCAGGAACGCGCACGGTGCGGCTTTGGTTGTAGATGGCATTCAAGAAGGCCTGGTTCACCCAGTAGGTGGCGTAAGTCTTGAAACGCAGGCCACGGCTGAAGTCGAAGCCCTCGACAGCGCGAAACAGCGATTCGTTGGCCTCCTGCACCAAATCTTCTTCTGGCACACTCACATGGCGATAACGATGCAATAGGTGAAAGACCAAGTGCAAGTTGCGCTCGACCATTTCATTGCGCGCGGTGACCAATTCCTGAGTAAGGGCACGGATTTCTTCACGATCTTCCTTACTGGAGGTGTCCGGTGAACAGCCGAAACAATCGGCCTCGTGCCCTGGAGCGCAGCGTAAGCAGCGGGAATCGGTTACATCTGGATAGCGCGCGATATCTTCTTGGTTGAACCCAGCAACACGACGTGCCTCCTGCAAACGCAGCCACAAAACCTCTAATCCCATTGCGAAAGAAAGCTCGGTAGGCCGGTCCATGATCGGGACCTTCGAAACTTCTCGTTGGAAATCCGCTAAACGCCCGCGAAAATCTCCCTTTGATTCTCCGCGTTCGAAATCGAAAGTAACCCGCGCTTTAGCCGCGCCCATCTCTTCTAAAAGAAACTTTGCATCGGCCTCAAAGGTCTCCATGTGGAGTCCTCCGGTAAGGGCAGAAAAGGCAATCGTGTGTTCCATGTTCATGGCTTCGGGATTGCTTACGCTCTGTGACGAGAAATATTAGCACTAAATTAGTGCGCTATTATCAGCTCTCCCGCTTGCAGAGGTAGGACAGCCCCAAATATAGGTTTATTCCGCCGAGTTTTACATACTCCTCAGCCTTTTAGCTCATTTTTGACGCGCGCGAGCAACTGCCAGGCCTCAATAGGGGGCAGTTCATCCAAGTTTGTGGACCGCAACTCCTCCAGTAGACCGCTTTCGGCAGTCTTCAGGACATCGAATAAACCAGGCTGATGCACCAAGGATTGTGGGTCTTTTTCCGGGGTGCGCTCGGTTTGGCCCTGCAAAATCTTGCGCGAGAGGCCTTCCTCATCGTGCTCCACTTTGCCCAGGATGACGCCGGCCCGATCGATGACCTCGCGAGGAAGCCCAGCCAGTTGCCCAACATGAATGCCATAACTACGATCCGTACCACCCTCTTCAATACGATGCAAAAAGACAATCTCTTCGCCCCATTCCCGAACCGCGACATTGAGATTGCAGGCGCCGGGTAACTCTTTTGCTAATTCGGTGAGCTGGTGATAGTGCGTAGCGAAAAGGCACCGCGCCTGAATGCGATCGTGCACGAATTCACACACCGCCCAAGCGATCGCCAAGCCATCAAAGGTGCTGGTGCCGCGACCGACCTCATCCAGGAGCAACAAACTCCGTGGAGTGGCAAAGCGCAGGATGTTGGCCGTTTCCACCATTTCCACCATGAAGGTGGATTGCCCGCGGCTGATGTCATCGCCACTGCCAAGGCGGGTGAAAATGCGGTCGACGAGAGTCAGTCGAGCAGCATCGGCGGGGACGAAACTTCCCATTTGCGCGAGTAGAACCACCAATGCGGTTTGGCGCAGGAAGGTCGATTTACCACTCATGTTGGGGCCGGTGAGGATGGCCAAGCGCGAGACTTTGGGTTCCTCAGCATCGACACCTAAACTCGTATCGTTCGGCACAAAGGGATCGCCAAGCAGTGCGGCTTCGACTACAGGATGACGTCCTTCCTTGATTTCCAATAAACCACAGGTATCGGCGGAGGCTGCAACGAAGCTTGGACGCACGTAACGACGTTCTACCGCAACGGCAGCGAGGCCCTGCAAAACGTCTAATTCGGCTAAAGCTCGGGCGGTGTCAAAGAAACGCGAAGACTCCCGCCCAGCTGCTTGGCGCAAATCATCGAACAGGCGGAACTCGAGGTCCTTCATCTTCTCCTCGGCACCCAGCACTTTGCCCTCGTACTCCTTCAGCTCAGGCGTGATGTAACGCTCAGCATTCTTCAGGGTTTGCTTACGAATGTAGTCATCTGGTGCACGCTCCGCATTGATGCGGCTCAGCTCGATGTAATAACCAAAAACGCGGTTGAAGCCCAACTTCACCGGAACTCCAAGGCGTTCTGTCTCTCGTACTTGCAGGGCCGCAAGATAGTCTTTGCCCCCTCGCGCAAGTGCACGCAGCTCGTCGACATCGGCAGAGAAGCCATCGCGGATGAGCCCACCATCCTTTAAGGAGAGTGGCGCATCTTCGACCAAAGTCTGGCGCACGCGGGCTGCGATTTCGGTGCACGGATCCAAACGCGCGATCAAGCGAATGACGGCATGCGATTGCGCCGATGCCAAATTTTCACGCAAGGCTGGAATGCGTTCCAGGGCGCGCGCTAACCCCAAAAGATCGCGCGCTCCTGCACGTCCGGATGCAAGTTTTGCAGCCAAGCGCTCGAGGTCACCAAGTCCATCCAAAGATTCTGCAATCTTGCGGCGACGTTTGCCGTCGGCATGAAATTCTTCCACCGCATCCTGGCGCTCGCGAATGGCATCTTCCTCTACTAGCGGCTCCAGCAGCCAGTCACGCAATAAACGCGCACCCATTGGGGTTCCAGTGCGATCTAAAATCGCCAATAGAGTCCCATTGCGGCCTCCATCCTGCTGATTGCGCACAATCTCTAAAGTCCTGCGCGTGACCCGATCCAAAACCAAGTGTTGTTGCGCTTGGTGCAATTGCAGGTCGCGCAGCTGCTCCAAGGAAGAGCGTTGGGTTTCTGCAAGGAATTCGAGCAAGCCACCACAAGCAGCAAGTGCTTCAGGACGGTCCTCCACCCCATAAGCTTCCAGCGTGGCAACTTTCAGCCTAGCGCAGAGGTCGCGATGACCGTTGCGCGCATCAAAAGTCCACGGCATGCGTCGAGCGATTGGCAATTCTTCCCGCGCCACGAGGTCGCACAGATGTTGATAGGCGCGAAATTCGGCTTCGTCATTCTCCGCAGCTTCAGCCACAAGCACTTCCGCTGGGTGGATGCGTGCAAGCTCCTCGCTGCAGCGCGCAACGGTAGTGATCGAGCAACGGAAAACGCCGGTGGTGAGATCAGCCCAAGCAAGGCCTACTTCCCACTCCTCTAATGGGATTTTCTCCGCTGCTTTTCCCCGTGGTACTTCTACATGAATCGCTAAAACGAAAAGCGGTTCACTGCCGACCAGACATTCATCCACTAACAGGGTGCCAGGGGTGACCACGCGCACAATATCGCGGTCGACAATGCCTTTGACCTCTTTGGGGTCCTGCATTTGCTCGCAGATGGCAACCGTGTGGCCAGCACGCACCAATCGAGTGAGATAACCCTCCATCGCCTTCACCGGAACACCGGCCATCGGCACTTCTCGCGCCTTGTCCCGCGCGGTCAAGGTCAGGCCTAGTTCTTTGGCAGCAACCTTGGCATCATCAAAAAACATCTCATAGAAATCCCCCATGCGGAAAAAAAGCAGGGCTTCCGGCTGCTTTTTCTTGGCCGCAAAGAACTGCCGCATCATCGGCGTTTCTTCAGGCTTAGTTTTGGGGGCTTGGGTCTTGCTCACTACGCTGGGATTTTACCTGCCCCTACGTCCTCTCGTCCGTAAACCAGTAAGAAGGGCCCGGGGCTTTCAGCCGTCCTCACGTTGCTGCCGAAGACGGTCCCCCGAAAGTTGCCGGGTTCCTGTTACCATTCCTTATCGCCCTCCCTAGGCGTTCCTCATCCATGATGCGCTTTCCAAAAGCTCCGACCGCCGCCCTATTTCTGTGGCTTTGCGCATCCTGCTCTTCTTCCGTCCTCACCGACTATCCAGAAGATGCTTGGCTCGGCCTCGATGCCTTTGAACACGGCGAATTTTCTTATGCCGCCGACGAGTTTTCCACTCTCACCGGCACCCGTGGGAGTAATGAATTTCTCGCACATGCGGAAGCTGGCATGGCCCACCACGTCGACGGCAACCTGGAGGGATCAACCCGTGAATGGCTAGCTGCCCTAAGGGTTGTACAGGGTTTCAAGGATCGCCCAACAGTGAGCGGTCGTAGCCTGAGCGAAGGCGCCCTCTCGATGCTGGTCAACGATAAGACCATTCCTTACGACGGCGAGGGCTTTGAAGTTGTACTTCTACACTCCTTTCTAGCGTGGGACTATCTTCGTTTGGGCAAACTCTCTGATGCCATGGTCGAAATCAAACGCGGCTATGAATTTGAACAGTTTGAAAAAGACCGCTACGACAATACCACCGGTATGAATCGCTTTGGGCGCTTCATTGCCGCGCTGGCTCAGGATGTGGATGGGCAATACAACGATGCCCGGATCGATCTCGACCTCCTTGCGCAGCAGATTCCGAACCATCCGGCGGTGGCTTACTCGAAGAAACGCATACAGCGCCTGCTTTCCTCTGAACGCGGCAAGGAACTTGCCTTCTCCGAAATCGTGGTCGTGTTTGAAAACGGCACCATGCCGGAAAAGGTGGCAGAAGAGATCACTTACAGCACCAAGCGTTCCTTTGGCCGCATCTCCGTGCCTCGCTTCAGCACGGTCGTCGGGCGCTCACGGCGCCTGCAAGTGGAAGTCGCAGAGCAATCAGTTGGCATGACCACCAGCCTAGAGAACGTCAACCAAGTTGGCCGGAATAACTTAAATGACCGTGTTGCTTGGGTGACCACCAAAGCATTACTGCGCTCGGCAGCCAAAACCATCATCATCGATGGCGTTGCAGAAGAGGTAGAAGATGAACACGGTCAATGGGCTGGTATCCTGGTTGGACTTGCTGGTTCGTTCCTAAACGTTTACTCCGAGAGCGCCGATTTACGCTCTTGGCTCACCTTGCCGCATGATATTCAAGTACTGCGAGCGCGTGTGAAACCTGGTGAGCACCGTATTCTGGTGCACACGGACAACAATTCACCACTTGACCTCGGAATCTACTCATTCCAGGCCGGGACTCCCGTAATGATTAGCGTGCGCGCCATAGGCAATCAGCTTTATGCATCGCCGCGCGCTCTTTCTGATCCACTACCCTAGTCGTTGAGACATGAAAAGACTTCCCTTCCTCATCTTACTCTGCGGACTACTTGGCACTGCAGCTTGTAGTTCAGCTGGCGTTCAAAATGGCCCCCTCAGTGGCTCCGCTCGTTATGTCGGCGACGACGATATCGAAGACATCATTGATCTATCCACGGAACGGATTAGCTTTGGCCGCTCTGATTTTGCGGTTTACCAAGTCGAGCTACAAAATCAGGATAAAGACGATGTCCGCGTTGAGTATCGTGCACGCTGGTTTGATGCAGAAGGCATTGAAATGGAAAGCGTGACTCGCTCTTGGAAAAAAGTCTACGTGGTCGGACGCTCCCATCAACCCGTTACTTCGGTCGCACCAAACATGGAAGCGGTGCGTTGTGAACTGGAAGTACGCATTTCGGATTCTTAATTCATGAAACGATTCCTTCTCCCTTTAGCTTCGGTCGTCGTGCTTGGAGCATGCGCAGGCCCTGAAATTCACGAAGCCGATGTCATCCGCATCAACGGACAAGATTTCGATTACGGCGATGAAGAAGTGCGCAATGTCGTTGTGGAGGTCCGCAACTTCGCCGACGACCTCGACCTCGATTTTGGCTCCGTCGATGGCCGCCTCTCCGATGGACGACTTGCCGTACAGTTCCGCATCACCAATCAGGAAGATGAAGCGGTACGATTACGCTGCTCATGGACTTGGCGCGATGCCGACGGCATTGTGCTGCGCCGTGGCGCCTACGAAACTCCGGAGAAGCTTTTGGTTCTCCGCCCTGGGGAAGAACGCACCCTTCCCTTCACTTCCCCAACCGAATCCGCGATCCAGTTCGTGGTACGCGTCGAAAAAACCGACCCTAACGAATAGTCATGAACACTAGCTTTGCAATTTCTGCCTGCGCACTTGCCTTCTTGGGGTCATGCGCCACCAATGTCACCTATGAAGACCCAGAAGGCGTAGAAATCCTTTCCACGGATTTCAACTACACCGATCTGCAAGCCATCGCCGGTGAGATGACCGAATCTTTTACCGCCACCTCTGCTTGGGGCGCCGATCAACCGCGCATTGTGTTTGGTGGTATTGATAACCGCACCAATCAACACATCGATACGCAAAATATTACCGACACCATTCGCGTTGCGCTCACCCAGTCGAGAAAGTTCTCGGTCATGGCAAGTGATGCAGGCATTGCTGAAATGGACAAAGAATTGGCATACCAGGCAACCGGCGTGGTCGATTCGGCAGCTGCGGTTGAACTTGGACGTCAGCTTGGTGCTGAGTATGTGCTCTACGGGCGCTTCACCACCATCTCCGCTGCAGGTGGCGACGTGCGTTCGGTGTTCTACAAGTTCACTCTCAATGCCGTCAACGTGCAGACCCGCCAAATCGTGTGGGCCGACGAAAAGCAAATCCGCAAGCGTAGCGAAAAGGGAACTTTTGGTTGGTAAGGGATCGCGATGAAACCAATCGAACGACCAAAGTTGAAAGCCCCGCCCTCTCCGCAGGAATTTAACCCAAGACAGGCTTTTTCCACCCGGCAACTTCCGGGTGGAAGCCCGGTTTTCGATAAGGTTTTCCCAACCGCAATTGGGTTCGCCATTGGGGGTGCGATTAGTTTTTTCATCATCCTTGGCAGTCCAGAAGTACTTCGGTTTAGCACTGGTGGGATTCACCACCCTCTTTTCACCGGAGCCATCTTTGGCTTTTGCGTTGGGACCTTACTCTCGCCGATTACGCTCTTGATTACGCGCAAGACCAAGTCCAACAAAGGGATTCTTCCCTTGAGCATCTTGGCCGGGCTTTTTGCAGGATTCATTGCGAGCATGATTGGGTAGACTGCCATGTTCATGCGCATCGCCTCATCCACTTTCTTCTTAGGCGCGGTTTTTTTTCTTTCTACGTTTTCCTGCTCTTCGGTCACCTATCGGGAAGATGTAGCGCAAACAGTGAACTTGGCCAGCTCCGACCGCTTAACCGAGCATTTAGAGTCCTTAACCGCACTGGGTCCACGACGGGCCGGCGACCCTGCCGCGGGGATTAAGACGGTGGAATATTTGGAGCAAGAGTTGGGCGCACTAGGTGTACAAACGGAGCGTGAAACTTTTGAACTCACACCAACGACAAAGTTGACGCTAACGGCGGATGGAATCGAACGTGAAATAGCAGGTGTCTATTTTGGAAGTAACATTTCTCAATCTCGGGTGCTTCAAGGGTTCGAGGGCAGTGCAACTTTACGTTATGGAAAGAGTCGCCCTGTTGAGCAGATAAACTTATTGGCCACCATTCCGGGGACTCTTCTTCCCCACCGCATTCTCGAAATATCAGCACACCACGACACCGTTCCAGGAACCGTTGGCGCAGATGACAATACCTCCGGTGTGGCAGTCCTATTGGAAGTCGCGCGTTTATTGCAGGAGCATCCGCCTGCATACACCGTGCGTTTATGCTTCTTTGCGGCGGAAGAGATCGGACTGCGTGGAAGCACGGAACACGTCCGCCTAATGCAAGAGAGCGGCGAAGTCGACCAGGTTTTTGGATTGATTAATTTGGACACGGTTGGCTTCTTCACGGAGGAAGAGGATTCCCAAAACTCTCCCGCGAGAATCCCATTTTTAGTGTGGCCGCCATCCACGGGGAACTTCCTCGCCATCATTGGTGGGCATGGTTCGGCCGCCCTTGCGCATTTAGTGGAAGATGCTGGCGCGGTTTACGTGGACCAACTCCCCACCTATAGCTTGGCCCGCCTTGGTGGTTTTCTGCCTGATGCGAGACGCAGCGACCACGCTCCCTATTGGGATGTCAAAATCCCTGCTGTTTTCCTCACCGATACGGCCGAATTCCGCACCGACCGCTATCACCGAGCCAGCGACACCATGAACGGCTTGAACCTTAACACTCTGCAAAGAGTGGCGAAATTGGTCACCGCCGCGGCATTGTCTGCTGGTGAGCTAGCGGACGACTAGCCAAAATACGCTAGAATCTGGGTTCCCGTCGGCCACGACTCTCCTTGGCTGACCCTTCTACTGACCATCCACAAATGAACCCTCTGTTCAACATTACCTTCACCGAGGAGCAGCTCGCATGGCGCGAAAAGGCTCACGAAATCGCGGTGAAGCACCTCCTTCCTAATGCCCTGAAGCACGACAAGGATTCGAGTTTCAATGAAGATGCGTTTCAAGCGGCTTCCGAAGCTGGCATGCTCGGTGTTTGGATCCCCAAGGAGTACGGCGGTTCCGGCGACGGCATTATGGCGTTGGCCTTGATGGTCGAAGAGTTCTCCAAGGCTGACCCGGCTTTCGGTGTTGCTTTTGCAGTCAACGCCCTCGGTTCTATCCCAATCATTGTGGGTGGAACGCATGAGCAAAAAGCAAAATACTTGCCCCTCGTTGCATCCGGCAAAGCTGCTTGCGCCTTCGCACTCTCTGAAAAATTCGCGGGCTCCGATGCTGGCGGACTTTCGGTGCGTGCAGAAAAGGATGGCGATACCTGGACCATCCGCGGCGAGAAGAAGTGGACCACCAACGGCTCCCGCGCCAACATCATCACTTGTTTTGCTGTCACCGATCCTAAATCACGGTCGCGCAGAATTTCTGCTTTCATCGTCGAAGATACCGACCCTGGTTTCTCGATTAAAAAGCTGGAAGACAAGATGGGCATCCGCTCCGTTCCAGTTTGTGAAACTGTGTTCGATGGCATCAAGGTCGGCGACGACCGCTTGATTGGCGGCGTTCCTGGACTTGGCTTTAAGCACTCCATGATGACCCTTGACCTAGCCCGCCCAGGTGTTGCTGCACAAGCTGTGGGTACTGCGGCCGGCGCATTAGAGCTGGCTACGGTTTACGCCGGACGCCGTAAGCAGTTTGGCCAAGCCATCTCTGGCTTCCAAATGATTCAGGCCATGCTCGCTGATATGGCGCAGCAAACGGAAGCTGCTCGTTGGTTGGTCTATCAAACCGCCGCGCAAGCCGATGCTGGTTACAAAGGTGTTACCAAAATCGCAGCCATGGCCAAGTGCTTCGCCACCGACGTTGCTGTGAAAGTAGCAACCGACGCAGTGCAAGTCTTTGGCGGTTACGGTTTCATGGAAGATTACCCTATTGCCAAGTACTACCGCGACGCAAAGATCTTACAGATCTACGAGGGCACCAACCAAATTCAACGCATCGTGATTGCGCGGAATTTGATTAAAGAGTCCATGCACTTGGATTACTACAACTCGGTGATTCCATCTGAAACCCAAGAGTCCTTCGGTGCAGACCCTGTAACTGCAAACGTTTAAGCGAGCACAGTTTCGGCTTTACTCCAGCAAGGGTGAGTTTCGAAAGAAGCTCACCCTTGATCCACTAAACGGTACATCATCCATGCTGCCACGCTGCGCAGGGGTGCCCAAACTTCTCCACGCACCTCTAGCTCCTTCGCGGTCGGACGCTCCTTCAAACCATCCATGATGCGCAATCCTTCCTGCACGCCGAGGTCGGCAATCGGGAGGACATCGAGACGGCCAAGTTTGAAGATGAGAAACATTTGCGCGGTCCACGGTCCGATGCCGCGCACCGCAACCAGCACGTCGATGATTTCCTGATCGGTGCGATGATTAAGGCCGCGCAGCTTGAGCTTTCCATCCACAATATGGGCTGCCAAATCATGCAGGGCAAGTGCCTTATTGCGCGAAAGCCCGGCGCTGCGCAGCAAATCTTGTGGCAACCTAAGAAAGTCTTCTGGTTTTGCAAGACCAGGCCCATGTGTGAGCGCGCAGGTGCGTTTGAAAATAGTGGCCGCTGCCTTGCCTGCGAGCTGCTGATATACGACAGCCCGCGCTAAGGAATGCCAATGGCTTAGGCGTTTGCTAGAAACCTCTGGGAAGCCGGGAAAGGCCGGAAGGGTCTTCATCGCTGCGGAAAGCCGTGGGTCAGCCTTTCCAAGGGCACGTAGTTGCGCAGTCGTAGGCAAAGCCATAGCTCCAATCGTACGGATTCACCTGCCCAGGGAGGGCGGCGTTTGGAACCAATCCAGCTATACTTTGGCCAGGATGACCTTTGCCCTAATCCCGAAACTTCTCCGCGTCAAAAGCTTGCTCCTTGGTTTAGCCTTTTGCGCGGTCACCTCCCCTCTCGTTGCCCAGCAAGACTTTTTTGTTTCCCCATTCGGTGACGACCTTGCCGGCGATGGATCCAGCACGGCACCATTTCGCACCGTAACGAAAGCAAATAGCGCTGCTCTGACTCCCGGCGATCGAGTCTTGATCTCACCGGGTAGTTACGACCCAACGAGCGGAGAAATTTTCCCAATCATCTTAGGAGATGGCGTAAGTCTCATTGGACCCACTACTGGGATTGCTTCCCTGGACGGTTCTGGAGTACTGATTCCCATCTTGGTAATTGGTACCAGCTCTGCACCGGTACACATTGAGCAGCTCCGCATTTTGGGCGATGGTGTCATCATTCAAGTCTTTGGCAACCCTGCCGAACTCCAAGTTGTGGATTGCTCCTTCCTTGGCGGAAGACGAGCGATTGACCGCGATTTCCCGGGCGATACCTCTACCCTAACTGTAGAGCGGTGCTCCTTTTTGGACATGGATGAGTATGGCATTCTATGGAAGGTCACATCTTCTGGCATCGGATCTTTAGCCGTAAATGTAAGGGATTGCATTTTCACGGGCAAAAACTTGAGCGCCAGCGGCATTGAAGTCAGCGGTATTGGGGGAACGGTATTCTCCTTAGACATCCTCCGGAACTCGGTAGAAAAATTCAAAACTGGTTTGCGCTTAGCTATCAACGGAGCTTCTAGCGATGCAAGTTTTACTGGCCTTGTTGCAAATAATAGTTTCCGAAAAGAAGATGGCAGCGGCATCGAAGTAAGGCTGGATACCCTTGGCCCCGGCGTTGCAACCGCCACGATGGATGTAGCCTTCCTTTATAACTTACTTGAAAAAAACGGGGACTTTGGCGCAGAATTCCGTTCCACCGCAAACGGTGCCGACTCCTCTTGCTTCCTAACCAGCCAGCTCCAAGGCAACACAGTCCAGCTCAATGCTAAAAGTGGTTTGTTTTTCCGAGAAAGCCTAATTCTTGGTGGCTCGAGCATCATGATTCCAGATTTGGGCGGTGGCTCTAGTGGTAGCATCGGAGGTAACACCTTCGTTTTGAACGATAACTTATATCAATCTGGCGCAGAATTCGATCTACGCCTAGAGAGCGATGATGATATCTCGGCCCAAGGCAACTGGTGGTTCGTCTTATCCTCTGCGGCTGTCGTAATTCAAGGGATTCCATTTCTCGAATCCGAAATGAGTGCACATATTCTCGACGGCAATGACAATCCCTTCACTGGCCTGGCAGACACCTCGAACTATTTGTTTGGAGATTTGAGATTCGACCCAAGCCCACTCCGAGTCGTCGCAACAGGTAACTCCCCCTTAACCCTCGCTAGCAAAGCTGGAAGCCTTTTTGTTCCTGGGGCAGGAGTGCTCCCTTCGACTGTCCAGGTAAATGGAATCCCTATTCTGCTTTTCACCGTCAGCCCGGCTGGACATTTTCTCGACTTTACTTTGCCAAGCATTGATTTGCTTGGCGGTGGGCCGGCAAATGCAACCGTAACTTTGCCTGCAGGACAAACCGGTTCCACGACCCTGAATGTGGTTCGTACCACTGATAAAGGGCGCCTAGAATGCTTCGTGGCAACGGCTGCATTCGGAAGTCCCATGACTGAAGAGCTGGATGTACTCCGTGCGTGGCGCGACGACGTGCTAATGGAATCCCCCATCGGGCGCTGGGCAGTGAGCAAGTATTACCTTTACTCACCCCCTCTTGCCGGATGGATTGCACAGTCCCCAAAGCGTAGGGCTATGGCACGGACCATCTTGATGCCTCTGATTAAGTACATCCAGGCCACTCAGGGAAAACGTCCGTTCATTCTGACTTGCCCCTTTTAATGCAAAGAGCCCCGGCAAGCACGTGGCCAGCCGGAGCTCTGCTTTTTAATTCGGATTCTTAGAGAATCGTAAAGTTCACAAAGTTGGAATCTTCGAATACTCCTGGCGAAGGAGATGCTGCGACTTCAAAGTAAATTGGAATTCCAATCATGCTCGGAGGAAGCGGCGGGCTAGTCCAAGATCCGGTTCCTGCAACCGTGTTGCTTCCTACACCCAATGGCGTAATGACGCCGCCAAGGTCAAACTGATGACCGCTGAAAACGAAGCCTGTATTTGAGAAAGAATAGAGGAACCAGTAGTTCGAACTAGAGCTTGCTCCGTCCCAAGTAAAGGTCACTTGGGATCCAGCCAACCCAGTTGCAGGGCCTGCGAGAACAATGGTGTCATTTACCGGAGGTGGCGGTGGTACGTCTTCCCAGAGGAAAGCATCAAGTACAAGGTTGGTATCGCCTGCAACCAAATTGGTCGCATGGGACTGATACGCCACTAAAGCTCCGTCTCCCGAAATCGAAGGCCGGGAACTGTTTCCGTTACCCTGTGCTCCACCCGAAGCCCCACTAATGTTGGTAGTGATTCCGGTTGTGGTGTCATGAACGAAAACATCTTCCGCAAAGTTGGTGTCGGCAGGAGACAGGTTGCTCGCAAGAGAACGGAAGGCCACTAAATGCCCATCCGTGCTCAAAGAAGGCAAGGAACTAAGTCCATTTCCTTGAACGCCTGCAGAGCTCACGCTAACTCGAGTGGTGATACCTGAAGCAACTTCGCAAAGAAACACGTCTTCGAAAAGGTTGGTGTCTCCAGCAACCAGATTGGAAGCGATGGAACGATACGCGATGTAAGTGCCATCGGAGGAAATAGTTGGACGGGAGGAGATACCGTTGCCTTGAACTCCAGCGGTGCTTTGGCTGACCAAAGAGGTAACCCCAGTGGTGCGATTATGCAGAAACACGTCGCGAGCAAAGTTGAAGTCGCCCGCAATAAGGTTGGTAGCATCGGACCAGAATACGATGAGGTTACCGTCGCCAGAAATAGCAGGGCGGTCAGAAGCATTGTTGCCCTGAATACCGAGGCTGTCCTTGCTGACCAACTCCGTAACGCCGGTCACCGTGTCATAAAGGAAGACATCGTCGATGATGCTGTTTAAATCGAAGCTAGCCAAAAGGTTGGTCGAAGCTGAGCGGTAAACGATGTAGCGGCCGTCAGCAGAAATCGACGGACGCGTACTTGCGCCATTGCCTTGGATGCCAAGGGTCGATTTACTGATAAGAGTGGTGGTGCCTAAGGTGCGATCGCGCAGAAACACGTCGCGAGTAAAATTTACGTCACCAACTACTAAGTTCGAAGCATCACTGGCAAAAGCCACATAACGGCCATCCGAAGAAATAGCAGGGCGTTCACTTGGCCCATTACTAAAGCCACCAATCGTGTTCACCGAAATGAGTTCCACCGATCCCGTTGTGATGTCACGAACCATGACGTCTGAAACGAAGTTCAAATCGCCAGGAATAATGGTGGAGGCGTTGCTTTGAAAAGCCACAAAGTTTCCGTCTAAAGAAACCGCGGGACGTTCTGATTTGGCATCGCCTTGTGCGCCTAATGTTGAGACACTGATGCGGGAAACTGTTTGTTGCGCATGAACGCTTCCACTCAAAAAGAGTGAAAGCGCCGCGCTCAAGGGGAGGACCATGTTAAGGGGATGTTTCATGTTAATGATTGGAGGGATTCCTAGACGCGAGCGGAAGCGGTTTGAGCGGCAAAGGTCTCTTTCAGCCAAGCCATGGCTGCGTCGACGGCTTTACCTTTGTTGTAGAAGAGATCCGAAGCTGCCTCTTGGCGGATTTCGGATAATGCATCTGGTTTTGCGAGAGACTCCATGACTGCATTTGCAAGTGAGTCGACCGAGTCTACCACTAAACCCGTTTTTCTGCCCCAACTTGCCAAATCCGTCATCGAATCAGACTTACCCATAGCCTTCTCAATAAGCTTAGGTACGTCCATATAGATAATCGGGCGGTCTAGAAGACTGTATTCGTTTGAAACCGAGGATGCGTCTGTAATCAGTAAATCAGCGGCTGCCAGAACTGGCATGACGTCGTAAGTTTGCGCCATTTTCAGGTGCGCATCTTGGATGTCGTTGACATCCTCGGACCAGTCTTTGGATCCGTGCGGATGGTCATGTAGCTTCACTAGAATGTCGTAGCGACCAGTAGCGCGTAACTCTTCAAGCAGGGCTAAACCGTAAACATCGAGAGCGTTGTAGCGCTGGCCGGTTGGACAGAAAGCAATGACAGGGCGCGTACCATCGAAACCGAACAAATCCATAAGGGCTGTTTTCTCTAAACTGCCATCAAATAAAGGGTCTGTCTTCATAAGGCCAACCTGGACTTGGCGGGGATCTCCAACCTTCATCAAGCCCGCTTCTTCAAACTTACGACTCATATATGGGCCAACCATCAGGTAGTGATCGGCACCCATGTTTGCTGGGCGAATGGCACGGTTACGGAACGAAATTCCATGAAAGACCTGAACCTTTTTGCCGACGGAACGTGGTTCAAGCATGTTAGTGTTGGAACAAAACAAGACATCGAAATCTTGTTGCTTCATTTCATCTACGGGCAAAATATTCTCAGTAGGCACGCCTAGCTGAGGAAATAAGGCCAGTGGATCGTATTGGTATTCGCCTTCGCCAATCTGTTGACGGAAACCACCGGAAACAAAAATCTCTACGTTTGGATCTTTGCGCAGGGCTTCAAATAGCGGGCGGAAGCAAAGAAAGTGAACTGGTGCGTGACCAGTAAACAAGGCTCGAATGGGACGGTTAGACATGGGAGGAGTCGGGGATGATGTTGTAGTTAAGCTGGAGGTATTGGCGAGAAGGACTACATGGCGGAGGCGCGAAAGTTGACGACTTCTTCACCGGGGACGCCGGAAAATTGCTGCCCTAAAGCGCAAATGCTTGGCCAAATCTCTTCACGGGCTTTCTTCAGATCTTCTGGGAAATCAACTTCTGTCCAAGGTAGACCACGAATATCAACGCAGCGAATCGAGGTCCGTCGGGCTAAGAGATTCAAAACAGCTGGGGCCCAGAGCATCGGGCCTTTTTCGACCAAAAGCTCTTCAGCGGTAGCAAACAATCGGGCAGCGCCCACCGGATCAAACTGCAACAAACCAACATTTTCGCCACAGACCAATCCTTGATCGAGCTGCTTAGAAATGGACCGAAGATAATGGTCCGAGTGATTGATTTTCATGTGCTCTTCGTCCTGACCAGAGCCACTATCAAAGGCTAGCGCACAGCCTTCGACAGCCAATACCCGATTAAAAATGTCTGGGTGACCAACCACGTCGCCATTAACGCACACAAATGCGCCCCGTACCCAATCCTTGGTAAGAGTTAGCGAATACAGGCTGTTCGTGGTTTCATAAATTGGGTTATGGATAACCGTAACCCCTTGGCAGCCAGCCACTTGCTGACGGACCGATTCAATATGGTGGCCTGCAACAATGCAAATCTCTTCGATCCCTGCTTGGAATAAAATTCCGAGCTGGAGCTCGAGTAGGGTGCGGCCTCCGATGTTCAGGAGACACTTTGGGGAATCGTTTCCGACCTCTCCCAATCGATTACCGCGCCCTGCGGCAAGAATGACTGCTTGTTTCATGGTTCGTAGTGAGTTATGGGGCGGCGAAGAGCCACCCAGTACCCGAACTAGGCAAGAAGTGTGCCAAAG
>JASFYO010000005.1:0-76276 GCA_045047305.1 Planctomycetota bacterium
GCGTCCGATTTGCGCAAACACTATGTTGGACGAATGAACAATACCCTCAAATGCACGCATAGGGCCTGATGGGGTGCCATGTGAGTTATGGATGGCATCTCTGCGCAAGCGATGCGGAGGCACAAAGCTTCCCGCAAAGTCATCGAACCACTGGTCTGGTTGAATCGCCCCACGCTCCAAGGCATAGCTGGCCATCAGCGGCTTGATGGTACTCCCAGGAGCAATGCGCCACTTTCCAGGATAAGTCCAGCCAGCCAATCCTTGCTTGCCATCGAAGGGGCTGACGACAGTTTGCATCGAGTTCGCTGGGTCATTCGCATCGTAGTCCGGCAAGCCAAGCATGGAGAGTATTTGCCCGTTGTTCACGTCGACGACAATCGCAAAGCAATGCACTGGTTCGTGGTCTTGCATCAGCTCCGCCAACTCTTCGCGCGCAAAGGTAGACAACTCCAGGTCCAATGTGGTGCGCACCGACTGACCATGCACTGGTGCGTGCATATCTAAGGCTGGATTCACCCCATTTTCTCCACTCACCGCAATCGCGCGACGCACCCCATCCTTGCCACCCAACAAGGAATCTAAACCCAACTCCAAACCGGAACCTGGGCTTGCATCCTCATCCTTCACCCACTCCCCAGCTTCATTCAGGATTGGTTTACCAGCGGGTAAGCCAATTACATGACCAAGTACACGGTCGTTGGGGTAAACCCGGCGAAAATTTTGCTGCAAAGTCAGGCCAGAGTGCTTCACCATGCGCAAAGTGCGCAATACGGTTTCGCGATCAGCCGGACCTAATCCACGCCGCAGAACCTGTGCAGGGCTTGGATTGACCATGAGTGCATTCCACATTTCGGCGAAGGGAATGCCGGTGCCGTCGGCCAAAATAGCAATGCGTTCTTTCGCCTGTTTCGGAGTTAACTTTTCCTGCTCCACCGCAGCGCTAATCGAACGATGCTCTAGGCGGTATTTGATTATCAAATCCCAACTCGTGACATCCTCGGCTAAAACCAAACCATGGCGGTCTAAAATGGAACCGCGCGCCGCAGGCAAAGTGATTTCCGACTCAACCCGACTAAGCCCGTCTTCTTCGGCGAAGTGAAACTGCAGGGAAAACATGCGCACCAAGCTTGCCAAGTACAAAACCCCAACCGGCGCCAATGCCATATAGGGACGAAATGCCTGGGGTGTTGGGCTCACAGTTGATGCAGGTTAGCGACTTCGCGTTGTAGTTTCCTTCTTTGGATTTCGCGCTGCAAGTTTGCTGGCGAAGTTACCTGATGGTAAATCGCATCGAGTGTGTCGATACGTGCTTCACACTTTTCAGAACAGCGGCGGTGGACCTCAATTCGGCCACGCGAAGCGAGGGTTTCATTACGTAGACCGAGTCCGCCAAGCATCTCTAAAACGAGTGCGACAAGCAGGACTGCAATCCGTTCGTTCATGCGTCCCCACCTTCCGGCAGGCATTCCAACGCACGCAAGCGTGCACTACGCGAACGAGGGTTACTGCGAATCTCGCTTTTGTTGGCGGTAGCACCACGCGGGATAAGATTCTTGAAGTCTCCGCCACGGGCTTCATTACGGAAAGCGATTTTGCAAGCACGGTCTTCCAGAGAATGGAAGCTGATGACGGCAAGACGTCCGCCACAAGCGAGCAATGGCGGTGTCGCTTGCAAGAAGACATCAATCTCATCCAATTCCCGATTCACTGCGATGCGAATCCCTTGAAAGGTGCGCGTGGCGACGTGATGGCCCGAGCGTCCGGATGGAATGGTGCGCGCGACCAAATCGGCCAACTGCGAGGTTCGCAAAATAGGCCCGAAACGACGCTGCTTGACGATGGCATTTGCGATACGTCGGGCGAAACGCTCTTCGCCGTAATCGCGTAACCAACGCTCGATATCATCCTCACTGGAGTCTGCAAGCAAACGTGCGGCAGAGGTTTTCTGCTTGGTGCGATCCATGCGCATGTCCAATGGGCCATCTTGCATGAAGCTAAAACCGCGCTCGCGGTCGTCTATCTGATCGGAGGAAACGCCGAAGTCGGCGAGGATACCGTCCACCTTTCCCGAGTGAACAGACTCAATCAAACTTTCGACCGCAGAGAACGGCGCATGCGCAAACATCACGCGATCACCGAATTCGGCAAGGCGTTCTTTGGCACGCTCAAGAGCCTGCGCATCGCGGTCAATCGCGAGCAGGCGGTTGTCGGGATGAGCCGACAAGATGGCATGGGAATGTCCTCCACCGCCCACAGTGGCATCGACGAAGAAGCCACCACGTTGAGGCTCCAGTGCCTCGAGCACTTGCTCCATCAAAACGGGCTGGTGGCGAGACGGCATCAACGGGCCGGGTGGTGAATCAAGATGACGGCAGACAAGGATCACTGCTCCCCCTCCTCAGGTACATAGTCCGGATTCCGAAGCGCAGGAGCTTCGATTCCGTAGTAGTCGTCGGCCTCTGGCATGGCTTTCTCCAAGAAGGTTTTTGCATCCCAAACTTCGATATAGCTTCCACAGCCGACAATTTCGACTTCGACTTCCAGGGGTAACCCAGAACGCAAATCTTCAGGCAAGAGAATCCGGTTTTGACTATCAACCTTGATTCTGCGTGTATTGGCTCCAATGAAGCGACGCAACAAACGCGCTCCTTGGGCAGTCTTCTCTTTCCCCAGAGAGGTAAGGCGGAATTTCCGAAACTCCGATTCCGTGTAGAGATCGAAGCAACCGACGGCGCGATTGGCAAAAACGCGAAAGTAGCCGCCCTCCGAAGGATCAATCTCCTTCTTGGCAATTGCCCGCTCCACTTCTTCGAGGAGGGCGCTCGGCATAAAGATGCGACCTTTCTTGTCGATCTTATGCGTGGAGTCTCCGTCGAAATCAATCATGGGGTTGGTTCTGGCAGAGGACTTGCTGCGAACCACACTTTGGCTCCGCTTAACCTTTCACTTCCTCCGCACAACTATCATCTAGCTCCGCTGTTTTTTGGCAAGAGAAAACCCGAGGAAATCCCCGGGTTTCAAAAAAACCACTTCATGGGCCTAATTTAGCACAATTCAGGCAATTCCTTCCCCTTCTGGAGAGCCGCTTAGGTCTCCTTCTTGAGTTGGATCCATGAGTTGAGCCAAGATACCCGTCAGCCTCTGACGACGCTCAGGTTCCAGCTCCCGGCTCTCCACGGGAAAGCGGTTTTGCGAGCGTACCTTACGCAGGATAAGAAACTCCTTTTTGCCCCGCATCTCCACCCGCTCAAGCCGAAGCTTGCGATGCCGGACGAGTAAAAGTGCCAACAGATAGCACAAATCGCGGCGCTCTTCACGTTCGTCGGTCGCCATGCCTTCCATGGCGGCCAGAAGGAGATCGAAGTCCATTTTCATGGCGCCTCCCTTCTCCCGGTGCGAAGTACGCCAATAGACCACATCCTGGGTAGGATCGCGTTGATCAAAACAAGAACGACAGGCATCGACGCGCTGTAAATCTTCCTCCGCCATGCGCAACAAAGAATAGACTTCTTCACCTTCCTGGAAGGTGCGGGAGCAATCGCTGCAGACGGCGTCGCGTTTTCGGAAGGACCAGGGGTGAGCCATGAAGATAGATTAAGAATCGAGATGGAGTTGCGCCACAAGGTGCTGCAGAAGAATACGCGAGCGAATCATGTCGTCTTCGATGCGTTCCCACTCTGCTTCTCCAGAATCAAGGGTATCGTCCTGGGTGACGTTCTTCTCTTGAATGACCCGCGATTTCACCAAAGTCTCCCCACTCTCGGTGACCGAAATGCGGAGAATGCCTTGCCAACGCCGTCCCTTGTTGCGAAAAGGCTGCAGTTGCAGGTCCCAGCCAGAGGTCACCGAGTTGCGACTGTCATCGCGTTCTCCAGGAGGAAAACCGGCGTAGACCATTGCGTATTCACAGGCATCAAGAAGATCGCGCAAGGGCGGCGCTGGGGTCAAAATGCGTTCCGACCAGCGCCCACTTTCATCATCTAAAACTGGGCTGGAACAAGCAGGTAACACGGCACAAGCCATGACCAACAACAGCGGCAAAACGAAGAAACGCATGATGCCGATTCTAGCAGCCCGACCAGGTCGATTAGCCTTTCTTGGAGGCACTGCGTTCACGTTCGCGCAAGACCAGACGCAAAGGAGATTTGGTGAGCTTTAGCCGTTTACGTAAATCATGGGTCACGGCACGAATCACCTCTTTTTCGAACAACCGCTTGCGATTGACAAACAGAAGGAACGACGGTGGGTTGGACCCCAGCTGAGTAGCGTAGTACACCTTTGGCTTCTCACCGCGCCCACGAAAGCGCAGGGTCTCAAAACATCGTTTCACAATACGATTCAACTCTCCAGTGCCAACCTGAACACTGCCTTCCGCATAAACACTCAAACTCTCACGCAAGACCCGATCAAGGCCCTTGCGCGTCACATTAGAAATCATGATGACAGGAGCACCTTTCAGGTGAGGCAGCTTGTGCTCTACCATGTCACGGAAATCCTGGATGGACATATCCGGCACCAAATCGCTCTTGGTCCCCACCACCACGGTTGGCTTGTGACGGTCAATAATCGTGCGCGCCAACTCTTGATCCATCCGCGCAACCGACTCAGTCAGGTCCAAAAACAACAGCGCAAGGTCCGCGCGGCGAATCGCCTGATCCGAACGTGTGAGCGAGAAATATTCCACAGCACTGCTGATCTTGCCCTTGCGGTGCACACCTGCCGTATCCACCAAAGTCAGTGGCGTGCCCTGCCATTCAAGGTCAATATCGACCGCATCGCGAGTGGTGCCGGCCAAATCGCTCACAATGACGCGCTCCTCCCCCAACAAGGCGTTGACGAAGGATGATTTTCCAGTGTTACGCCGACCAAGAACAGCAATCGACATGCGCTCTTCGCCAACCGTATCGCTTGCCTTTGGCAGCACCGTGGTGAGGAACTCATAAAGGTCGCCCAAGCCCTGGCCCTCTTGTGCGGAAATACGATGCGCTTCACCAAAGCCCAGGGAAGTGAACTCCATCGCGGAAATCGAGGCGGCACGAGTTTCACACTTGTTCGCCACCATCACCACTTCGACGTTGCTGCGGCGCAGGTATTGCGCCACTTGCTCATCCAGCAAAGTTAAGCCTTCACGTGCATCGACCAAAAAGATCACCATGTCAGATGCGGTGATTCCAGTGAGCACTTGGTACTCCACCGATGCAGCAAGATCTTCACGGTCGACGATGCCGATGCCACCAGTATCCATCAAGTCGAAGGAGAGTTCATATTCTGGCAGGGTCACGGGCAACACTAAACGGTCACGAGTCACACCCGCAGTCGGCTCCACAATCGCGCGGCGGTCACCGAACATGCGGTTAAACAGGGAGGACTTGCCAACATTCGGACGTCCGACGATGGCCACTAAAGGGCGTTTATGAGATTCCGACATCATCGAACTCCAAGCAATGGATGGACTTGAGGAAGCACCCGCAAGTCGAGGGGAAGCGCACGGCTTTGCAGACACCAGTCCAGCAAGCAATCCGCAGTAGGTGGCAGCGGTCCTTGCGCAAATGGTGTCACCGGCTGTAGGAACACTGTTGCTCCAGGTAGTTTTGCTGCCATGATTTCTAAAGCAGCGGAAACTTGCTCCGCAGAGGTCGTTTCCGTGAGCACCAATTTTATTTGCGTGGTGCAATTCGCTTGCCTCGCGAGCACAAGACAAGCTTCCGTTTCAAGGAGCTCCTCACCAGAGCGAAGTGTCTCAGCAAGCTTCCAATCAAGAGAAAGGAGCTGCACAGAGCCGATTAGCGTTTGCAGACTTTGTGCTAAAACGCCAGCCGTTTCCAACAACACGGAACCATCCCACTGCGGCAACCAAGAGGCTAAGAACTGCGCCTGCACCAAGGGTTCTCCACCAGTTACCGCAAGCATGACATCCGAGGCTTCAAGGCCGTAACTGGTGAGCACTTCTTGCAAAACCGCCGAAAGGTCGTCCGCCGACAATGGATTTGCGCGCACCTCAGAAACGTGTGCGCTATGCAGATCAAAGGATTCTCGCTGTTTCCAGGAGCGCGGTGTATCGCAATACGCGCAGCGCAAGGGACAACCACCTAATCGCAAAAACAGGTGCGGACGCCCAACCTCTAATCCTTCGCCTTGTAGGCTTAGGAAAATCTCGTCGAGGAAAAGGTGTGAGCAGTCCATGGTGACTCCAATGCCAGGCCAGGACGTCGGGGCTCGATAAGGAAAGAAGACTACTCGCTAGGAGTATCTTCCAAAACCTCACCAGCAGCTTCCGCGGCACGAGCTGCAGCCTGTGCGGCTTCCAACTCGGCAATCGCTGCTTCGCGGTCAGCAGATGCAATCGCTTTCAGTTGACGCTTGGTCATACTGCGAACGCGGGTCTTCACCTTTGGCATGCCGAGTGGCATGTTGCCGTCCTCGAAGGTGCCAGCATCCATCAACTTTTCGACGCGCTCGCGACGAGTGAAAACAGAGCGAACGGTAACGATACCGCTTCCGAGGTTTAGGGACTTGTGGATCGACATGACAAAAAGTGATTCTTAATGAGGCAGGGTATCAAGACTGGCCCCCACGAAGGGTGCAGGCTGCCCCTCAAGGGACAATCCGCGGATTTCCTGGAGCAAAGACTCCAACTCGCTCGCCTCGGTTGCGCGGACAAACAACTGAAGTTGCCCTTCCCCAGAAGGGGATTGCGACGGTGCGAGCTTGGCATCATAACCTAATGCAAGCAGGCTGCGGGCCACTTCTATCGCGAAGTCCCGCCGCGAGCCGTCGTAAGTAACAGCGAGGACTGCCTGCTCCATCTCGGGTTCAACCGCTTCTATGACTGCAGTCTGCTCCTTGGCTGCATCATCCTTGCCAAAGAAGGCAAATCCACCCCAAATAAGGAGAATCAGGGCGATACCCGCGCCCACCAACGGAATCAGCATCGGCGGCAAGCCAACCGAGCGCAGAGGGGGTGCTGGCGGGTGAGCAGACTGCGCGTCATCCCCCTCCGCAAGGCGATTCTCGCGCTCGCGCAGGACTTCTAATAGGTGCCGTTTTCTTGCCATTTGGGGGTCCGTCGGACGCAATAAGATTAACCATCCCGAGCTTGGCTGGCAAACCAAGACATGGGCATGTGAAATGTGGCAAAATCTAGGTATGGCCCCTGCCGACCAACACGACACCCTGCGCCGCCTAGCTGCGGCCTGCATCCTGGAAGGGATGGAGCAAGCAGGGCTGGCATCCATCCCGCCGTCGGCCCTCCCTCCCTCCACCGCCGCCACGCCCCAAGTGCAAGGGGCGGGCTTAAATGAGCGGATTGAGGCCTGTCGTAATTGCCCGCTGGGCACCACGCGCAATTGTGCAGTACCTGGAGAAGGCGCCAAGAAAGCACGCATCATGTTCGTTGGCGAAGCTCCGGACGAAGAAGATGATCGGAGTGGACGCCCAATCGTGGGCCCTGCAGGGGAGCTGCTCGACAAAATCGTTCGTAGTGGGATGGGCCTTAAAAGGGAAGTCGTCTTTATCACCAACATCTTGAAATGCCGGCCGCCTGAAAGCCGCGCCCCACTGGCAAGCGAAGTAGACGCGTGCACCCCTTTTCTAGAGGAGCAGATTTCTGCTATCCAGCCTGATTTGATCATCGCCCTCGGCCAAAATGCGGCGCAACACCTTCTTAGGACCGAGGACAGCCTAAGTCGCCTACGTGGAGAGCTGCAGAGGCGCCCTCAGGGCGGCCCTCCGGTGCTTGTCACCTACCATCCTGCCTACCTTCTGCGCCATCCAGAGCAAAAAAGGGCTTGCTGGGAAGATATTCAGCTCGGTTTGCGCCATCTTGGGCTACCCCAACCAGGCGCATAGAAGAGCTCGAATGATTTTGTCAAGGGATAGAAACCAGAAGAATCCGCAGAACTAACAAGGTCGCCTTTGACGCGTAGCCGCGCGTCGCCATAATCTCTGGTCGGCTTTGGCTCCTGCCTCGCCGGTCGGCTCAGGCTTTGGCCTAAGCTCCTACTTTCCCGCATACTTGCGAACATCTCCCGAGTCTCGGGATTGTCCCCGCTACCGCCCTTCCCAATCAACTCGATGCGTAACGACAGGAAGAATCTGTTGCTCCCTCTTCTGCTTCTCGCCGGCTGCTACAGCCCTGAAGCTGAGATTCACGATGGTGAATTTGTACGAAACGATGCAGCGCCTCAACTCGCTGAATCGGATTCCATGCAGGAGCCCGAAATGTCCACCTCCTCTGCCGCCGACGCCATTCAGGTGAAGGCGCAGAAGAATGCTCTCCTTGCAAACTCCTACGTCGGCCTCGGCAACGATGCGTTCGAGCGTGGCGACTATGAGGGCTCTGCCATTCAATATGCAGAAGCAAACCGCCTTGATGCAACCAACATCGCTGCACGCGATGGTTTGCGTCGCGCGCAGACTGCGATGGCTGGCAACACTTACGATATCGATTCTGCTGAGAACGTCATCCAGAACGAAGCTCTGCGTCAGAGTGCCAACCGGATGCGCGTAGAAGGATTAGTACGCGATGGCGATCGCGCCATGGGCCAAGCTGCTTTCTCGACTGCGGTCGACAAGTACACCATGGCTGTGCAGGCACTGAACTACAGCCCAAACATGGCTTACGGTTTCCTCGACACCAACATGGTGCAGGGCAAGCTGGATGAAGCCACATCCGCGCGTAACTCTTCGGAAGCTTCCGCGCGCAATGCGCAAGCCATGGCCGCCGATGCAGAAGCTCGCGAAGCCTTGCAAGCCCGCGCCGATTACAGCGCGAACCGCATCGCATCCTTCATGGGACGCGCGAATGAGCAGTTCATGTCTGGCTTCCCGGATCGAGCAGTCACCACGCTGGATCAACTTCTACGCATCGACCCACGCAATCCTGAAGCTACCGAGCTGCGCAGCATTGCAGTCGAAGCCGCCTTGCGCAACCGTCAGGATCAAACCGCTGACGACTTCCGCGAAGGCTGGCAGCGCACCTTTGAAGAAATGCGCACCTTGACCGTGCCGCCAAATGGCAGCATCGAGTTCGACCTGGACCACTGGGCCAAAATCGCTGATCGCGCACCTCTCGACATGGTGGAGACCACCACCGAGATGGACGCCGTCGAGGCAAGCATTCGCTACTCGCTGGCGAATACCCGCATCATCCCAAACTTTGATGATGCACTCGAAGAGATCGTGCCGAACCTACAAGCGTTCGCCAAGGTGAACTTCGTGATCACTCGCGAAGTGCGTGATGACATCGACGAGGACGTCAAGACCATCCGCATGTCGTTCAAGAACGATATGCCTGTGGACCGCATCCTCAGCATCATGGAAGACCTGATGGGCGGCGAAGTCAAGTTCATCGTCAAGAACGGCTCGGTCTACGTGGTCACCGCGGAACAAGCTGATGCGGATTCCATCACCCGTCAATACGACGTTCGCGACATCATTCGTCCGATTAAGGACTTCCCTCTTCCTGAGTACAACTTGATTCCGTCCGGCGGCATCGAGGCAGACGAAGAGGAACTTCCTGAATCGGAAGCGACCATCCTTACCGAGGACGACCTCATCGCCACCATCACCGAGTCGATTGACCCGGATTCCTGGGATGGCGAAACCCACTCGGTGAACATCGAGAACGGGACCCTGATTGTGCACCACAGTCCAGAGGTTCAAGCTGAGATCGCCAACATGCTGGTTGACCTGCGCGTGCCTGCCAACATCATGGTGGACATCAAGGTTCGCTTCTTGCGCGTTGAAGATAGCTTCCTCGAAGACATCGGCGTGGACTTCCGCGGCCTCGGCAACGACTCCACCGCTGGCTCCGCTGGCAAAGGAGATGAACTGGTCTTCGACGACTTTGGCTCGGATGCAGGCTCTCCTGGAAACCCAGGCACCCTTGGAACCGGCACCGATGCTGGCTTCAACTTCAGGGAGGCAAGTGACGACCTCAACATTCTTGCACGCTCGGAAAACCTGTACGACACCTCCCTCGGTGACGACGCCATCCTCACCAACTCTGGTGGTCTGGCACTGCAGTACACCTGGCTAGACGATGCGCAGCTGGAGATGATCCTCCGCGCAGTGAAGAAGTCGAAGCGCTCGGAGTTGGTCATCGAGCCTAGCTTGATGGTTTACAACACTGCTCGGGCAAACCTGGTGGTCGCAAACCAAGTCTCCTACGTCTCGGACTTCGATGTCGAGATTGCATCTTCGGCCTCGATTGCCGACCCCATCGTGCAAGTCGCCAACGACGGCGTCTACCTCGATGTGCGTCCAGTCGTGACCGCTGACCGTCGTTTTGTGTGGATCGACGTACGCCCAACCGTGGCAAACCTTTTACGTCCAATCCCAACCTTGCAGACCTCCCTCGGTGTTGGTTCGCCTGTAACCCTGATGCTGCCTCAACTTGAGCTGCAGAAGGTGCGCACGCGTGTCATCTTGCCAGATGGCGGAACCCTGATGCTTGGTGGCATGAAAATCTTGGAAGAGCAGGAAATGGATTCTGGTATTCCTTACCTGAACCAAATCCCAGTTCTTTCCTTCTTCTTCTCGCGCAAAGGCACTTACGAGACTTACCAGAAGTTAGTCATCCTGCTCACGGCAAATATCATCCTGATGGATGAGCTTGAGCCTGGTCAAACTCCTACTGGTTACTAGACAGTGAAACCGAACGGCCGAGGGTGGATAGACACCCTCGGCCGTTTCCATTACACCCAGGTCATTTGGGCCTGCATTTGAGAGAGACCGCATGATTGCACTCAGCTCCGTACTCCTTCTCAGCCTTCTCGTCCCGTTCCAGCAAGGCGGCGCCAGCACCATGGCCCGCAAGAACGCAGAGGCTGCCCGCGCCATTAACCGTGAGTTTGGCCTTAACTTTTGGGCTGAAAAGCTTATCACTCGCTCCCTGGCTGAAGCCAAGACTGCCGACGATCGGGCAGAATTGTTGCTCGCCCGCTGCGATGTGTTGCTGCATACGGCAAGCTCCAAGGTCAACGATAATGAAAAGCTCCCAGCGCTTGGTGAAGCGGGTGAAGCTTATGTCGCCTACCTAGCTACTAGTCCTGGCGGTAACCTTGAAACCAAGGCGCAAAGTAATCTTGGTGCGGTTGCCAGTCAATACGGCATCACCTTGGTGCGCATGATTGAGAACGACGCCATCCGTGGTGACGAGCGCGATGCCGCAGTGGCAACCGCGGAGAGTATCTTCAAAACTTCCCTGAAGGGCATGAATGCAATCATTGATTGGTGGGAAGCACTTCCTACCGACAACGCGCAAAAGAACCAAAACCAATTTACGGTCTATTACCCTTCCGTGTTCAACCGTGCTTTGGTTTACCTGTACTGGGCACAGCTTTACCCAGCCGGTTCCATTGAACGCGACCAACGTGCCAAACAATCGGTTGATTACTTTGAGAAGTTTGCGATTGGTGCTCCATTCCTCCCCTCGCAACGCGCGTACAAAGCTTTAGCTGACTGCTACCGGGTGCTTGGACAAATGGAAGATGCATTCGATTATTACGAATACGTCACCAGTAACACCAAGGACTTGATTGAACAGGAAGGCGAGGATCTTGATCCAGCATTCATCGATCAATTGCACGATGTGATTCAGGCCTCTGACTTTGGCATGTTGCAATTATTGCGCGCAACCGGACAGACGGAACTGTTCTGGGAAACCGTGGACAACTTCAACGCTTGGGTAGATGAAGAACGCATCGAACTCTCCCGAAGTGGGTATGAGCTCTCTTTGGTGGTTGCGAACCAAATGATTGACGAAGGACGCATTGGCGAAGCGATCACGCTTGCTGATGAAGTCGCCAAGGCCAACGAACGCAGCACCTTACGTTTGCGCGCCAACTCAGTTATGAGTTCTGCAATCGCGCTTGCTCCACCCGACGCCGACATCCCATTAGACGTGCTCTTCGGTTCTGCTGAGGGCGCTTACTTCACCAAAGATTACGCCTCCGCGATTGATGGTTTCCGCATGCTCATCCCCCGCCTGGCGGGTTCGCGTGAAGCAGACATCTACGGCGGAAAAGCCTATTACTTACTGGGTATTTGCTGGGCTCGCACCGGGCAACCTCTACTGGCTGCTGTAACCCACCAAATCGGCTACGAGGATTACCCTGACGACGAAGAGTATGCGGTAAAGAACGCAAAGAAATGGCAAGGGCATACCGCCAACTTCTTTAAGCGCGCAAGCTCTGACCCCGAGATTCAGGCCTGGAATGACCTCGCGATTGAGGCTGTTGTCATCACCGACGGTGGCGGTCACGATCTGGAATGGCAACAAGCCAAGACCATGAACACTTTGGCACAAAAATCTGCTGCCAAAAACCCGAGAGCAGCACCAGGCAGCAACGAGGCCAAGGCAATCGTGAACGCTTACAGCAAAGCGATTTTGGCCTTCAAAAAGGTGAAACCGGAAAGCGCAAACTACGAGAAGTCCCTGCTAAAAGCCGCAGTATGTGAATACGAAAGTATTCGCTTCGAACCTTCCGCTGCCGGCCGCTCGCTTGCAGCCCTGAAGTTCTATCTTGAGGATTACATCGCCAATCCGGCAAATGCTCCGAAGGATGGGGCACAGCGCGCCGCGCGCCGTTCTACCGCGCCCGAAGCCGTCTCGTACCTTGGACGCACCTACCGCGCCTTGGCAAAAGCTGGCGATGACTCGGCCTGGCAAAAGGTAATCGACACCTACGCGGACATGCTCGATCGCTTTCCGGACCAGCCCGACTTGGGCTACCTCGGCATGGCCTACCGCACGGAAGCATTCGTACGGCAGGGCAAAATCACCGAAGCAGAAGCGGAATACCAGTCCATGTTGGATATCTCTGCTTCGCCAAACCGACTATCAGTCGCCGCCTACTCTTTATTCCTTCACTTCAAAGCAGAAGATGAAAATGCAGTCGATGCAACAGCTAGCGGCGAAAATCGTTCGAAGGAAGCAGAGTACCTTTCAGCTTACAACTCCTTCTCTACCACCAAACGCTGGGCCAACCTTTTGGGTGAAGCTGATTTGTGGATGCAACTTGGCAATTACGAGAAGTCGGCTGCTTTGTTCCAGCTAGTGCTAGACAAGTACGCTACCGGCAAATCCTTCACCGAGGCCTTCCGCTTTAAGACTCAGATTGGCTTGGTGGAATCCTTGCTCCAACTGCGTCGTACCGGAGAGGCGATTCCTTTGGTCAATAAGCTCTACGAGCAAAGTCCAAAAAACTTGCGCGTACGCTCCGCTGTGGTCAAAGTGAAGGCTGGATTCTTGGTCTACAACGGCATCCAAGTCCTGGAGGTCCCAGGAGAAGGAACGCCAGAGGCTCTGGCACTAGCAGCAACCATGGCATCGGAACTGATTAAAGTTGCCAAGTTTGAAGCCGACCGCCAACAACCATCGATCAACCCATACGCTTACGCCCCTTGGTGGGAAGCGAAACTCAATCAGGGTTATGTACTTTACCAACAAGGTAAATCAGATCCTGCGCAAGCTGGTAAACACACCAAGATGGTTTCCAGCCTTCAAAGACAAGCACCTGACCTCGGCGAGTCGATTGCCGGCAAACGCATGTCACAAAGTCTCCTCTGGCTCCTGAATCACTAGACCGATGCTCCTAACCTGCGCACTTCTGTTTCCGATGTTGATGCCTGCGGCTCTCCCGCAGAGTCGAATTGCACGCCTTGATGGCGGCTACACCACTGGCAAGCTCACCGCTGCTGGTTTGGAATCCGTAACTCTTGAAGTCGGCCAAGGCGCATCCCGCGACTTCCCGTCCAACCAAATTATTTCGCTTAAGCCTGGCCCCCTTCCGGAACTTGTTTCCAAAGGTGAAGTCTTCCTTAAGGATCTCGATTTCCAAAATGCCACCAACTCCTTCGATGCGGCAAGTAGTGAAGATGGAGACTTTTGGCTCGCACCCTATGCGAGCTTGCGCCACGCGGAAGCTCTCCTAGCTTGGGCACAACAAGACCCAGCCCGTGCAAGTGATGCTGCCCGCGCCTTCCGCAGCTGGTCCGACGCAAACCCGGATAGCTACTGGTTACCACGTGCTCAAATGGGAGCAGCCAAGGCCATGGCTATGGCTGGCGACGTGGATGGCGCAACCTCGTTGATGCAAAAGCTGTCCGATACTGCCTTCGAGAGAAATCTCGGCCGCCACGTCGAACTGCAAGTCAATTTAGTGCGCTGCGAGGCATTCCTGCTTGGCGGCCAAGCAGAAGTGGCAGAAGCACGTCTGCGCGATCTCGTGGTCAAACTCGACAGCGCTGTCACTGACCCCAAAGCTGCTGACGGAGCCAAGGCTCTATATCTTGCGATGAGTTCACGCGCCAAGATTCGCCTCGGCGACGCCATCACACAGAAGGATGGAGCGCGCACCGCAAGTAGCTACTGGCAAGGCTTAGCTTCCGACCGTAACGCAACCGCCGATGTCCGCGCTGCAGCCTGGATTGGAATCGCCTCTGCAGCACGCGAAAGCGGCAACCTGCGTCAAGCCCAGCTGCAGCTCGCGAAGGTCATCGCCACCCTGCCAGCCTCAGATGAGGTTATGGCACATGCCCTTTACGACTTGGGTGAAGTCTCCAAAGCCTTAGACAATAACCCAATCCCTGGTGAAACCTATCATCAGCGTCTGCGTGAGCAGTACCCAAACACCAGCTGGGCCGCCAAAGTCCGCTGATCCCCGGAGGCCCAGTCTGGGCCCTTCCTGATGGCATCCGTCCTAAGGCCTTCCCCGACGGCGGTTTGCTGCTAGAATCTTTCCCTTCCCGGTGGAATCAACACCGAAACCCAACGCGTCCATAGCAATGTCCCGACTACGTTACCTCATGCTGGCTTCGACCAGCACCCTTATTTTTGCTGGCACCATCTTCGCTCAAGACGGTGAAGAAAATGTCAAAGAAGGAGGCGCCAACTTCATGGAAGCCATTCAGAATGCAGGTGCTATTGGTTACCTCATCATTCTGATGTCCGTGGTGGCCATGGCTCTCATCATTGAGCACTTCATGACTCTCAAGCGCGAGAAACTCGCTCCACCCGAGGTCATCGACGAAATCGAAGAGCTCTTCCAGGATGGCAACTACCAGGAAGCCCTTGAAGCTTGTGAGGCAAACCCTTGCTTCTTCTCCAACGTAACGGCCGCAGGCATCCGCAAGCTTGGCAACCCATTCGGCGCCATCGAGAAGTCCATCGAAGAGATGGAAGACGAGGAAAGCGTAAAGCTTCAGCAGAAGATTGGCTGGCTCTCCTTGATCTCCGGTATCGGCCCCATGATGGGACTGTTCGGCACGGTAACGGGAATGGTGGGCGCGTTCGCGACCATCGGTTCTTCCGGTGCTGGCGGCGTGAACCCAGCTGACTTCGCAGCTGACATCTCTTTGGCACTGATGACCACCGTACTTGGTCTGACCGTGGCAATCCCGACCACCGCGTTCTACGCCTTCTTCCGTAACAAGGTCTCTTTGGTGACCATGGAGATTAGTGCTGTGGTTGAGGACATGTTCGAGCGTTTCCGCGCTACCGAGTAAAGCGCAATGGGCTCATTGCTAAGGAATGGGGTGTTACCACCCCATTCCGAACCCACTAGTCTGAACAAGTAAGCAAATAACATGGCAAGACGACGCACCGCAGAGACCGAGATCGAGATCGACATGACCCCCATGATCGATATGACTTTCCTCTTAATCATCTTCTTCATTATCGTGAACGATATGTCGCAGAAGGATTTGGAAGAGCTCAAACTCCCGATCGCAATGGAGGCTGGTCACGATGACCCGCCAGAACGCCGTCAGGTACTCAACGTACGTTGGTTCCCGGCAGGTGGGGTGACGGATTACGTCAAGAAGCAGTATGCCGAAATGGGCATCGGCATCCCCGATGACATGGAGTGGTCGGACATCGTGTGGAAAGGAAATATCCTTTACTACCCAAACATGGACACTGGTGGTCGTACCGACCCCATCCGCAAAGGCCGTCCGGACTACTACTGGCAGCTAGCGCAGACGATGGAGTTGGAATGGGTCCCCTACTTTGAGAAGAAGATGGATGACAAACTCGGCAAATTACTGCCGGATGACCCGGTACTTCTTCGCGCTGACCGCAACACCCCATTCAAGTACCTGCAGAAGATTATGGAAGTCTGCACGCGGGAGAACATCTTGATTTGGAAAGTGCAGTTCGCTGCATCTGAGGATCCAGACGTGGTTGCTGCTCGCGAAGCCGCTAAGAAATAAGCAAGGTAAAGAACATGAGTAAAAAGAAGAAGAAGTTTGAAGAGATTAAGCCAGACATGACGCCAATGATTGACGTCACCTTCTTGCTGCTGATTTTCTTCATTGTGACTCTGAAGTTCAAGGTTCTCGAAGGCCGCCTAGACGCCGCTCTTCCTAAGGATCGTGGTACCAGCACCTCGGAAGCGGAAGAAATCGAAAAGCTCGACATCATGCTTTTCGTGGCAAATCCTGGCGAATTGGTGCCAGACAAGGACAATGAATACCTGAAGGTTTTCTCGGGCCGAAAGATTCGCGTCGAGATTGGTTCGCAGAAGTGGTATTACGATCCCTTCAACATTGATGATCCGGAAAACCCTCTTCCAGACCTAACTCGGTTCTTGCAGAATCCTGAATGGGACAAAGAGGAAACTCCAGTTTCGCTCGATGCTCGCAAAGGAATTGTTTACGGAGATGTCGTCGTCATGCTTGATGTGATTGTCCGTGAGAAATTCAAAAAGGTCTCCTTCGCCGGAACCTTCGAGCAAGACTGAGTTTCAGAACTAGGTAAATCCGCACGGGATGAATGATCTCCCCCCTGTGCTCCCGGACTCCTCCTCGCCTAGCGGGGAGGAGTCCTCTCATGCGGAGCCATTGCGTCAGATTCTGCATCAAGCTGCAGATCAAGTCGCCGACTATTTGAGCAGCCTTGAAAGCAGGCCCATCTTCCCGGCATCCCCTACTGCACCAACCGGCCCCTTGGTACCTGAAGAAGGTGAAAACCTAAGTGAAGTTTTCACTGATTCCGCACAGTGGGCGATTGAAAATGCTGTCCATGTAGGCCATCCTGGTTATGTCGGGCACATGGATTCCGGAGTTGCCGTGGCTGGCATCTTGGGTGATTTCCTGGCCTCGGCGTTAAACCAAAACCTATTGGCCTTTGAATTAGCTCCAGGAGCCACTTTGCTAGAAAAACGCTTGCTGCGTTTCTTCGCCGACGAAGCGGGATTACCAACCACCGCTGGCGGCATTTTTACCACTGGCGGAACCACGGCAAATCTCACCGGACTATTGCTCGCACGTGATGCAGCAAATCAAAGCGTCACTTACACAGGGTTAACCTCGGCGCCGACGCTGTGCGTTTTGGCAAGCGCCGATGCGCATTACTCCATTGCCAAAGCCTGTGCTGTTTTAGGCCTAGGCAGTGATCAAGTTTGCCCGGTTGCAGTTGCAGGACCGCAACGTCGAATGGATACAAACGATTTGCTACGTGCTTTTCAACAAGCACAAAAAGATGGCAAGCAACCGATTGCTGTTGTGGCTACCGCAGGCACCACAAGCTGCGGTGCAGTGGATCCAATTCCGCAAATCGCAGACTTCTGTCAACAACATGGTTTGTGGTTGCACGTCGATGCCGCTCATGGAGGCGCCTTGCTATTACATCGCAAGGCGAAAAAACGGCTCGCTGGAATCGAACGCGCAGACTCCATAACGCTAGATCCACATAAGTGGCTGTACGCTCCGAAAAGTGCCGGCATTCTTTTGGTGCGTGATGAAGCGAACCTAGTCACCGCGAATTACGATGCCCCCTATCTAGACCGTTTTCAAGAACACGGAGAGGCCATCCCGCTTAGCCAAGGCCGTCGCGCTCTGGATGGCAGCCGACGCTTTGATGCACTCAAGGTTTGGATGACTCTGCGCCACTTCGGGCGCAACGGTTTGGAGAAAATTCTTGATGGCCGCTTGGCGCTCTCCAAAGAACTTCATCTACACCTCGAACAGCACCCTTTCTTCGAGCCCATGCACCAGCCAGACCTTAATGTTGTGGTCTTCCGCCCGCGCGATGCCGCACATTGGCCTGCGATTGCAGACGCCCACCGCCAGTTAGAGGCTGAGGGGCGCTTCTGGACCTCGTACACCCGTCTTGACGGCCAACAGTGCCATCGGATGGTGTTGATTAACCCGGCTACCACCGCAGCCGATTTGAAGCAAATATTGGACCACCTAAGCGTCGCCCATCAAACACTTTGGGGCAATTCTAGTCATCCCCAACATCTGTCCCCAAAAGGGCGTAGCGAGGCTCCTCAGGCGCTGCTACATTCTTCCCCTGACTATCGTCCAAAAGACGGTAGCCATGTGGCTGTAGGTGACTAACCATAGCCTCAGTCCCAGCTCGGATCCCAAGCTTTCCCCATGAACAGAACCCTGAAATCGGCTTCTTGCCTTAGCCTGACCCTCGCATTGTTTGCGGTGGGCTGTGCTTCACCCGACTCCTCAACACCCGAGGAAATGGTCGCCTCCAACGCCACTGGCTCCAGCAATGAACCTTTGTTCATGGATGCCACAGGCGGCGTTCAAGAACCTGGTTCGCAAGAGCCGGGAACCCAAGGCGTCATGGAGCAAGGCATCCAAGACTACTCATTGCGCGGCCAAAAGATTGCTCTTCTGGTACGCGAGCACGTTATGTCGGCGCGGATGGCCTATGCCGACGCCCGCCTGTTAGAAGCCGAGAACGAGTTGCTTGCGGCACTCAAGCTCGACCCAACGGCAACCGAAGCCCGTGGTCTTCTTGAGCAAGTGCAAGTGGCGCTCGGCAAAGCGAACAGTGACATCACTGGTTCCTCCGCCGATGTCTACCAGCAGACCTTGGCCCGCGCTGAGCGTCTGAAGGCAGACGCCGAAGCAAACCTCCAAGCTGGTCGTACCTACCTTATGGAAGGTGACTACGACGTCGCAATCGGCAAGCTGCGTTTGTCCCGCAGCATCATCATGGGTTCTGACCTGCGCATCGATTGGGGTGGCATGGAAGCAGAGGTCAACGCTCTGCTCGAGCAGGCGGAAGCCAACCGTGATCTTGCGGTAGCCGCACAACGCGATGAAGCTTCACGCACCACCTTTAACGCGCTGCAGCAGAAACGTCAGATGGAACTCGAGCGGCGCAACTTGCGCCTCGATGCCATGCTCACTGATGCGATTGCATCCTTCGATAACTACGAGTTCGATCGCGCAATTGGCTTGTGCGAGGACATCTTGCGCGAAGACCCACTCAACGGTCACGCACGCGAGTTGATTGACAGCTCGCAGAAGGCACGTCACAACAACTTGGAGGAGTCTTGGGTCCAGAAGCGTTCCGAGCGCTACAACAGCTGGCTTGCCGATATTGCAGAAGCTCGCGTGCTCAGCACCGAGATCATGCAGATGCCAGACCCGGCACATTGGGCGCAGCTCTCCAAACTGCGGGAACGCTTCCGCGTCACCACCATTGATGATGCCGACTCCGAGCTCAACATGGGCCTGATGACCGACATCACCAACCAGCGCATCCCGAGCCTCATCTTCGAAGGTGAGACCTCGCTCGATACCGTGGTGGACCAACTGCGTACCTTTACCAGCATCCCGTTCGTAGTCACTCCAGATGCCATCGACGCCGTCGATAGCGAAGGTATTGAGTTCAACCTCAACATGACTCACGAACTGAGCGTCATGAACGCCCTCAACATCATCACCGATGTTGCCGGTGAGGGTGTGACTTACACCTTCCGTCACGGGGTGGTTTACATCACCTCCACCGAGAAGGCGAACGCGAACATGATTCTGCGTCTGCACGATGTGCGTGACCTTACTGCCATGATCGTCGATCACGCTGGTCCAAAGATTCAGGAGATTCGCCTTCCAGATGGCGAGTACGACGACGAAGACGGCCCACAGTTTGGTGGCGTTGTTGGAGAAGCCGTGCCGTTGATGGATCCAGATAACCTCGTCACCTTAGTGCAGCAAGGCGTCAGCCCTGCAAGCTGGGAAAACGATGGTGCTTCGATTCAAGCATTGAATGGTCAACTGGTGGTACGCACCACCCCTGAGATCCACCAAGAGATCCAGGACTTCCTTGGCGGCTTCCGTCGCTACACCTCTTCCATGGTGCACATTGAGGCTAAGTTCCTCACCATCACCAAGGATTACCTTCAGGAAATCGGTGTAGATTGGCGCGGTAATGGTGGCAACTCTTCCCCACTTGAGCTCACCAACCTCGACGACGTCACCTCTGGCTTCGATGACAATGCTTCCCTTGCATTAGACAACAATGGGCCTGGACTTCCTTCTGGTGCAGACTCCAACCCATCTGCGGGTGCCTACTTCAACGATTTCAGCGACGGCGACTTCCGTGCGCGTACCGAGAACATCCTCGGTTCTTACGGTTCACGCCTTGGAACTGCTGGTGGACTTGCCATGCAGCTCTCCTTCCTGGATGACCTGCAGTACAGCTTGATTCTCAACGCTGTTGAGAAGAACTCGCACGCACAGGAGCTCACCTCCACCATCCTTTCGGCGCAGAACACCCAGCGTGCCTACGCCACGATGCTAAACCAGATCACCTATGTGCAGGACTTCGATGTGGAGGTCGCGCTTGCGTCCTTCATCGCAGACCCAATCATCGGCGTGATCTCCGATGGCATCGTTCTGGATGTGCGCCCAACCATCGCGCAAAACCGTAAGTACATTACTTTGGAACTGCGCCCAACGGTGGCCACCATTGTGCAGCCAATCCAGGAGTTCACCTCCTCCCTGGCAGCACTAACCACGCCGATTACCATCCAACTCCCGGAGTTGCAGGTCTCTTCTGCGAACACCACTGTGGTGGTTCCAGACGGCGGCACCGTGGTGATTGGTGGACTCAAGAAGCTGTTCAACATTGATCAGCGCTCTGAGATTCCTTTCCTCTCCGATATCCCTGTCCTCAGTCTCCTGTTCAAGACTGAAGGTGAGGCGGAAGAGAATAAGGATGTCATCCTGATGATCCGCGCGACCATCATCGATGCCAACGAAATGCAGGACGGCCTCGACGCCCAACTAGGCAACTAGGTCTCCCGTAAACGAAAAGAGCCGCTCTCCTATCAAGGAGGGCGGCTCTTCTTTTTTGGAGTCGTTAAGTGTTAGCTGCGGTTACGGCGCTCTAATGGAATACCATATTCCGTATCCAACAGCCCACGCAAAGCCACAAAATCATCAAGGATATGATTCGGCTCGGTGAGTGGCGGAGTTTGGGAGCGCTTACCGTTACCGCGAATCCATACCGTGCGTAAACCAGCTGCATTGGCAGGATCGACATCATGGAATGGATGGTCCCCCACGTGCATCACTTGATCCGGGGCAACGCCTGCAACTTCTGCACACTGCGCATAAAGCCGTGGATTGGACTTGGCAATACCAACCGCATTGGTGATGAACAACAGTTTTTGATCAATGAAGCGGTCCACGCCCAAGCGCAGGAGCTTCTCCATTTGCTTGTGAACCAATCCCGCGCTGATCACACCCAAACGTAGGTCGGTGGTTGCAAGATCGCGCAACAGTGCTTCGGCCTCTGGACGGATTTTCAGCTTCTGCCATTTGGCATTGTGATAGGCAATCACGCCAGCAACGACCAACAAATCTGGATTAGCACCCGCGGTGGCACTCTGCGGCAAACGCTTCAGCAAACGGTTGTAGTGGTGGTCATCGTTGGAACCGAATTCGGCAACCACTTGAGAAAGCTCATCGAGAACTGGCCCGACCTCAGCTTTGAGGCCACGCGCAATCATGGCTTCCACCGCTTTGGTGCGGGCATCGACCACGAAATCGGAGGTCCCGAAAAGGGTGTCATCGATGTCTAGAAAGATGACCTTGAGCTTTGGAGAGGATGCACTCACTGCGTCGAGTGTACCGCCGCAGCCGCATCAAGGAGGCGTCGGGTGTAGGCGTGTTGCGGGTTACGGAGGACGTCGACCGTCATGCCTTGCTCTACGATTTGACCGTCCTTCATCACCGCCACGCGATCGGAAAATCGCCGCACTGCATCCAAATCATGAGTAATGAATAAGTAAGCGATACCGCGTAAGGATTGCAGGTCTGCGAGCAGTTCAAGAATTTGCTCCTGAATGTTGGCATCGAGCGCGGAAATGGCTTCATCACAGACCACTAAACTTGGTTGCAGAGCGATCGCACGCGCAATCGCCACGCGCTGACATTGGCCACCGCTGAGTTGGTCGGGGAAGGCGTCGGCATGATCGGGGCCTAGGCCAACATCGGCGAGCAGGCCTAAGGCACGCCTCCGCAACTCTCTGCCCTTGGCCACCCCATGTATAGCTAAAGGCTCCGAGACGCTCTGCCAGGCACGCATGCGAGGGTCTAGCGCTGAAACCGGGTCTTGGAACACCATCCCAACATGGCGCCTGAGAGGTCTTAGCTTGGCCTGACTGAGACCGGACCAATCCACTTGCTCGCCGTTGGGCAATCCCAGGGTGATTTTGCCTTGCTCCATCGGGATCAAACGCAAAAGCGCACGCCCAACACTGGTCTTGCCACTGCCGGATTCCCCGACCAAGGCCAGCGTCTCTCCCGGCGCGATCTCGAAGTCGACCGCTTGCACCGCAAGATGACCATTCTTCATCCCACCACTAGGACCGGGATAGCGCACCGTCATCGAGGAGACGTGGCACACCGGGGTATTAGCCCCAAGGCTGTCGGCCTCCGTTGGTTTTGCCTCAAGGCCTGCAAGCGCTGCCCGCACCAACTCCTGGGTGTAAGCGTGCTGGGGATGCGCAAACAGATCCTTTGGCGCACCCCGCTCAACCACCTTGCCATTTTGCATCACCATGGCTTCTTGACAAAAAGTGCGCACCAACTGTAAATCGTGGCTAATCCACAGCATGGCCAAGCCGCGTTGCAATCGCAGGCGGTCCAGCAAAGCGAGGATTTGCTCCTGCACAGTGACATCGAGGGCTGTGGTGGGCTCATCTGCAATCAAGATTTCGGGCTCACCGGCAAGTGCCACTGCGATCAAAATCCGTTGCCGCTGACCACCGCTTAACTGATGCGGATAACGACGCGCAAGTTTGGCTCCATCCGCAAGATCGACTTCTTTCAGCAGCTCCAACATGCGTGTCTTTCGCGCTGCACGCTTAAGTTGCGGGCAGTGGGTCGCGAGTACTTCTTCGACTTGATTCCCGACCCGCAACACCGGATTCAGTGCCGAGGACGGATCCTGGAAAATGTAGGCCACCTTGGCGCCACGGTATTTGCGCAGCGCAGATTCTTTGAGCGTGGTGAGCTCGATGCCTTGAAAACGCACGCTCCCAGCACTGCGTTGCACGCCGAAAGGAAGCAATCCCATCAGGGATAAGGCGGTCAGGCTCTTTCCACTCCCCGATTCGCCGACCAGAGCCAAGGTCCTTCCAGCTTCCAGTTGGAAGTGCATGTCCTCCACCAAAGGCGGCTTAGAAGCAGCGCCAACGACCTCCAAGCGGAGACCTTTGACCTCGAGCAGCGGCGGAGATGTCACGCTTCGATTGTACGGCGCAGCAAGGACTGATTCCGCCCCGCTCAAGCGTTATCCTCTGGGCGTGACTTTGCCTCCACGATTCCTGCCGCGCTGGTTCATCGCCATGCTGATGATGATTGGGGGCTGCAATGCATGTATGCCACCTGCTGCAGCAGCCTTGACCGTGGCCAACGGGCCCGATGTGGAGGTTTTAGACCCGCAAATTACTTCTACCACAGCTGGCAGTCGCATTTTCTCTGCGCTCTTTGCAGGCTTGACCCGCCTCGATCCAGCTACTTTAGAGGTCGTGCCAGGCTTGGCGGATAAATGGCAGAAGGAAGATCCGCGCGGGCAAGTTTGGACCTTCACCTTGCGCGAAGGCTTATTTTGGTCCGATGGAAGTGCACTCACAGTGGAAGATGTACGTGCTTCTTGGGAACGTTTAGCGGACCCTCAAACCGGGGCTGATTATGCCGCATGGATGCGCGGTGCCGAGGTACTTGTGAATGCAGAACTACGCTCCGTACAAGTGCATTTTCCCGCTCCGCAACCACTATTTGATCGCATGTGTGCATTCCATGCACTTGCCCCTATTCCCGCAGCTTTGCGCGACGCCGCTCCAGGCTCCACCCCGGAAATACTCCCATGCAGCGGCCCTTACCAGTTACTCGATCGCCGCATCCGCGACCGCATTCGGGTGGTGCGCAATCCTTACTCTTGGCGTAAAGCGGAACTTGGGTTTAACAGTATTGATTTCCTAACGCTGGACTCGCAGTTCACTGCGCTCAATCTATTCCTCGCCGGAGATGTTTGGTTTACCCCCAACGTCCCAGACTTAGCAGTACCTGCACTGCAACGTGATTATCAAGAGGCTTTTCAACCTCAAGCTCAATTCGCAACTTACTTTTTGCGTTTCCAAATCCATAGTGGTCCATTTCGAGACAAGGATTTACGTCTCGCATTGATCCATGCCGTTGATCGTGATGCCGTGGCAAAAAACCTGGGCGGAGGACGTCCGGCTGCTGAGAGTTTTGTGCCTCCATTGACTCCAGGATATCCGCGCGTGGAGGGTCCTAAATTTGATTTAAAGCTCGCACGTGCCGCTTTATCTCGTTATCAGAAATCCCATCCCGGGCCGCTTCCGCGCTTGGAATACCTCTATCCGAGCTCCGACTTCAACCGCAACCTTGCCGAAGTTTTGCAGCAGCAATGGGCACAAAATCTTGGTGTCCAAGTGGCGCTTTCTAATCAAGAGGCGAAGACCTTCTTTCCCGCGCAACGCAGTTTGCAATATCAAGTGAGTCATTCCAGTTGGGTTGGGGATTACTTGGACCCACTCACTTTCTTGGAGAACTTTGTGGCGGACAGTGGCAACAACCGCACCGGCTTTGCCAGTAAGAAATATGCAGACTTACTGCAATGGGCAGCGGAATGTGGAGACCCCGCTTTACGCTTGGACTTACTCGCGCAGGCTGAAAGCTTGTTGTTAGAAGAAGCCGTGATCTTGCCTTTACTACTCGACGTTGGGCAAGAACTGGTGGCACCACAGCTTGGAGGATTCACCCGTAACGCCTCCGGTGTCATCGATTGGGCTGCACTTTATCCGCAAGCGGAAGTCCAATGAAAATGCGCATCGCCCGACGTTTAGGAGCATGGATTCTCGGCATCTTGCTGGTGCATGCACTCGCCTTCCTGATGATGCGCACCACCCGCGGTGGCCCCTTCGATGATGCACGTGCACTCGATCCCGTCGTCCGCCAAGCCCTCGAACAGCGCTACGGCCTAGACCAACCACTTTTCATCCAGTACGGTCACGCCTTGCGCGGTCTATTGCAAGCCGATTTCGGTCCATCGTTGCGCTACCGAGACACGCAAGTCAGCACTTTACTTGCCGACGCCCTCCCCATTTCCCTCATCCTTGGCGGCGGCGCTCTGCTGATTGCTTTACTCATCGGCATCCCCGCAGGTCTTTACAGCGCGCGGCGTTCGCGACATCTTTGTGGCAAGCTGGTCCACACCAGCGGCACTCTCTTACTTGCCTTGCCGAACTTTGTTCTAGCTGGGCTGCTGCTTGCCATTTTCAGTTTCCGCCTCGGTTGGCTGCCACCTGCTGGACTCGGCGGCATGCGCCATTTTCTTTTACCTTGGCTATGCCTCGCACTGCCACTCAGTGCTCAAATCCTACTTTTAGTGCGCAGCAAGGCGAAAGAAGCCTTGGCTAGTGACTGCGTACGGCATGCAACCGCCGCAGGATTACCGCCCCGCATGATTGCCCGGCGCTATGTTTTACGCCCAAGTCTCGGCCCCGTTCTCGCCTTCCTCGGCCCCGCCAGCGCCGCACTGCTTACCGGTTCGCTGGTAATTGAAAAAGTCTTCGCACTCCCAGGCTTAGGCACCTTTTTTGTGCAGGCGGCACTCTCGCGCGACTACACCTTGGCCCTTGGCGTTACCGTCGTTTACACCGCACTGCTCGGCCTGTGCACGCTTGCCGCCGACTTACTCATGGCACGTTTCGATCCGCGCATGGAGGCCGTTTCGTGAATGCTTCGCGCAGCCAAAAACTAGCCTGGGGATTCCTCATCAGCCTTGCCGTGGCCGCCTTATTGGCGCCATGGCTTCCACTCGCCGATTTTCGCGCGATGGATCCCGACGCCAGGCTCATCCCACCGCAGTGGACCTCCGCGCCTTTCCTCGGCACCGATGCCCAAGGCCGCGATTTACTTTCTCGTGTGCTTTGGGGCGCACGCATTTCGCTCACGGTCGGATTCTTTGGCACTCTCGTCGCCATGCTCATCGGCATACCTTACGGCGCAATTGCCGGTTTCTGCGGTGGGCGCGTCGATCGCGTCCAAATGCGCTTTGCCGATGCACTAGAAAGCATTCCAATGGTGGTGTTCGTCCTGTTCTTGCTTTCCATTTTGCAGGAGTATCGAGCCGACCTTGCAGTCTTTGGTTTCGGTCGCCTGCAACTATTCTTTGTCGCAGTAGGCGTCTTGTTTTGGCTCCCGACGGCACGTGTAGCACGTGCCGAGGCCTTGCGTTTGCGCAAACAACCTTTTGTTCAAGCAGCCATGGCTGGAGGCATGCAACGACACATGATTTTATGGCGCCACATTCTGCCCAACATGTTGCCTGCTTTACGCGTGATGCTTTTACTCACCGTCCCACGGGTGATTTTGATGGAAGCCTTTTTGAGCTTCCTTGGACTAGGCGTAGAACCACCAGCAGTTTCTTGGGGTGGGCTGGCCAGTGATGGATTAGCCGCCATGAATCCACTAGTGGATTCCATTTGGCTCATGCTGGTACCCAGTGTTGCCTTGGCGCTGACCTTGTTAGCCTTGCAACGCGTTGCGCATCAGGCGGAAGATTAAGCCTTCGTCCACGCGTCGCGCGCAGCCCGCACCGCAACTTTCACTTCATCCCAGTTCTCGGCTCGAGGACCTGCAACATGGCGGTTGGTGGAGTTGGCGTAAACCAAAACATGGTTGCCGTCGGCGCGAAGTTGCTCGATATTGCTTGGAGCATCTTCAATATAGAAGTGAGCGCCCACAGCCTTCTTATCCCCCATAAAGCAAAGATCGTAGTACGGGATGTCGTGGTGATCCAACCAACCGATAGTTTGCTGCACGGCGGTTTGGTGAAAACGACCGATGAACAAACGGTGGGTGATAATACGGATTTGAATGCCCTCGGCAGACAGCTCGCGCAGCACTTGAGGCGCACGAGACATCGGCTCTAAATTACGGAATAGATTCCTTTGGGTGACTGCAAACCGATGCAAGGCTTTATAGCCACCTGGCGCATCCGGCACTCCCCACTCGGGCAAGCCATAGGAAACCTCCACCTCTAAGCTATCCAGCGGTACCCCTAGCCACTCCGCAGCAATCGGGCGCAGACCTTGGTAGAAGTCCGCGGTACAGCCATCAAGGTCCAGGCCGAGGATGAAGGGTTGCTCGTTCACGCACCCATGATAGATGCGCGATAGGGCCACCAGACCGTTAACATAGAAGCGTGTCGACCTGCCGCTACTGCGCTATTCGAATCACCGCGAGTGCAACCTTCTGCCCCAATTGTGGACAGGAGGTTTTCGGCAAACGTAAGCGCTTGCAATTAGAGCCGCCGGTGAATCCAAACTTCACCGACCGCATGCACCTACAAGGCAGAAACGCCTCACGCCTGCTGGTGGCCTTACTTGCGACTCTTTTCGGAAGCGCAGCCTTTATTGGTCTTTTCTTTGGGCAAGATGGCGACGGCATGCTGATCGGCGGTATCGCAATGGCCATGGTGACCATGCTTTGCGCATTACCCGAACTCAGGGAATTGAGAGAGCTTTTCCGCGCTGTAAACCTCATGCGCCTAAAGCCATGGATGGTTGCCATCGTCGTCACCCCATTCTTGCCTCTGCTTGCCGACCTTTGGCTAGACCTTATTGGGTTCGACCCCCAACCCGCAGAAGAAATGCTGCCCGAGTTCACTCCTGGAATGGCCTTATTGACCATTTGCATCATGCCAGGCATCTTTGAAGAACTTGCCTTTCGCGGGGTTGTTTTTGGCAATCTACGCCACATGCTGTCGCCCAAGTGGGCCCAAATTTTAACCGCAGCTCTTTTTGCTGGGATGCATTTCAACCCCATCATTTTCCCGTATCACCTTCTGATTGGCCTATACCTAGGACTCTTGCGAACCCGCAGCGGTACCCTACTTATCCCGATGTTTGCCCATGCCTTACATAACGGCGTCATCGTTTTCTTCTACGAAAGTACTTAGGTGTATTCCCAGGCATTCCCCACCCGAAAGCTTCTGCTGGCCCTACTCGCTGTAGCGACTGGGGTTGTCTTGGCTTCCTGGATGCAAGTCAGCCATACAGGGCTGGCTTTTGCGGGATACTCCCTTCCTTCGCTTTGCATTTATGAGTCTTTGGGCCACGCATGCCCTGGCTGCGGCACCACCCGCGCCGGCGTCTTGCTTTTGCAAGGCCAGCTTTTTGAGAGTCTTCGACTCCAACCTGCCTTACCTTTATTCCTCCTTGCCGGTCTCTTTAACCTGCGCCAGAAATCCTCCACGCAATTTTCTTGGGCGCGCAATTTTGCACTCCTCGGCCTCGTGGTCGCCTCCTGGAATTTGATCCCCCACTTCGTTTCTTAGCATTCATGGACCATGCCACCCTCATTTTCTTCGGGCAGCTTGCCGCTTGGGCCATCCTGGGCGTTATCTGCGCCTTCATTGCCAAAAATCGCGGACGCAGTCCTCTTGGTTGGTTTTTCATTGGCCTAGTCGGTGGCTGCATTGGCCTTATCTTGGTTCTAGTATTGCCAGACCTAAAAAAGGAAGCTGAAACCAAAAATCGCGAAAAACGTCTGCGCAATAAACTACAAGAAGAACTCATGCAGGAGCGAATGAAGAACCAAGCGTTCCGCGGACACGCCACCAACCGGCTTGATGCGCATGATGAACACCTCGGGGTGGACACAAGAGCCGCTGCAGGTTCGGTGTTGCCACCACCACTGGTGCCTGAAGAGTTGGACGAAGGCGTCCCCAAATCCGGTTGGCACATTGCGCTACCCGGTCAAGATTCCGAAGGTCCATTTACCTTAGCAGAGATGAAGCATCGCCTCCAAAGTGGCGCGCTCTCGAACAAAACCCTGGTGTGGCACGAATCACTCGAGGACTGGTGTGTAGTTTCCGCTTCCCCACTGCACATCTTCCTCGCATGACACCGGAACCAGGATTGGTGCAAATACTAGGCCTTTACGAAGGGCCAACGGAAGCATGGAGTCCTCTTCAGGACCAGCTCGCGGACAGCTTACGCCGGGCCGGAGTACCCACCAATTTATTACGTGCAGTCATCTCTGGCGGACGCGCCTCATTGGAACCAGATCCTGGATTTTTCCCACGCGAGCAATTCGCAAGTAACCCTGGCGAGGCCGTTGCCTTGGCGCTGGACATGCTTTTGACCGAAACGGCCAACGGACAACCGGAAGACTGGTTTAGCACTTTACGTTTAATCGAATACCACGAAGACAAACGAGTGGAGACTTTCTTGCAAGTCCATCCCGACGGCGTTCGCGGCATTTCCCGTGAGCAACCTTGGAACCCTATCCCCAAGAAGAAACTCATCACCTTGCTGCGCGAACAGTGGTGGATGATTGTGCTTATCGTGGTGGGCGTCAGCGTGAGCGGTTGGCTCAAGCGCGATAGTATTCAGGAGCAGTGGGACCATTTACAAAGAGTCTTTTTCAGCGAAGACTTTGTGATTGGTGAATCCGTCGCCATCGAGCCCAATGGATTCGACAGCTACCTCCAAGCGACCGTGCTTCCCATAAAGGAAGAGGGTCAACTGGTCATTGAATTTTCCAAGCGCGACAACTACCCGGACTCTCCTGCCGCCATTGATGCACTTCGCACCAATGCAAGCATGGCGGAGGCTGCAGCTCTATCCGCAATTGAATTGGGCTACGTCCAACTAGAGATCACTCTAGATAATGATTCCACGCAACAGGTCCGGGTGTCCCTCAATCAATGGAACCAAGACGGAAAATATCTTCAGGTTTTTGATACCGACGCTTGGCAAGGTCGGGAGCTACGCCAAGTGCGGTTGTTCCCCTAAGCTGGCTTCCGCGCAACCACGTCGATTTCTACGCGCAAGTCCATGGGCAAGCGCTGCACTTCCACGCACGAACGTGCCGGCTGGTGACCGGCCATGTATTCGGTGTAAATCTCGTTCATGGCAGCAAACTCGTTCATATCGGCCAAATAAACGGTTGCTTTCACCACGTCTTGCAGCGTGCATCCTGCAGCAGCCAGGATGGCTTGGAGGTTGGCAAAAGTTTGATGGGTTTGCGCCACCACATCTGCTCCGGCAGGACTGTTGTCGGCCTTAAGCCCAACGCATCCGCTGGAGTAAACCCAACCATCCACTTCGATAGCTTGCGAATAAGGGCCAATGGCCTGCGAAGAATGGTCGGTGTGGATGATTTTCATGCTTAAGACTTAGAACCTAGACGTTTCAGAAGGGCCAGGTGCACCGCTTCCGGCAGCAGTTTAGGCAAAACCCCGCCGGCAGCATAAACCTCTTTGATCAAGCTGCTGGAAAGGTAAGCGTAACGCTCATTCGGCATCACAAAAACGCTTTCGACTTCGGCAGCGAGCTGGCGGTTGGTCATCGCCATGGGATATTCGTATTCGAAATCAGTCACCGTGCGCACGCCACGCAACAAAACCTGAATGTCGTGCTGCTTCGCGAACTCCACCACTAAACCCTGCAGGCCGACGACTTCGACCGGCATACCTTGGACCTCTGCCTGCAGCATGGCAATGCGTTCTTCTACCGAGAAAGCCGGCTGTTTATTGCGATTACCCGCAACCGCAACCACAAGACCACCAAAGAGGTCTACACCGCGCTGAATCAGGTCCATGTGGCCCAAAGTGACGGGATCGAATGTGCCAGCGTAAAGGGCACGCTTGTGTGGCGAACTCATGACTGGATTGTAAGGTGCCGATGCCCTCGGTAATCCGTCTTCCGGCTAGAGCTTGCTCCGCTGTCATGCCAGAGACGACCGCATCCACCCCTAATCCCAGTCGACGCCTGCACCTGCCATCGGCGGTGTGGTGTGCAGCGGTACATGTACTCACCTCCGGAATGATGCTGCACAGCGGGCCACCCGCTTTATGGCTCGCCGACGTTGGCAGTTGGCTCGCAATTGGCTGTTGCGCTCTAGCATTGCTCCAGCGCATATTCCTCTATCCCGCATTGCCACTATTGCTGCTCGCAAGCATAGGGCTCGCCTTGCAACGCGCACCCCGTCCGCAAACCCTAGTTGTGCTGGAACCACGGCCAGTAAGGCTTACAGCGCGCCTCCGCGAGTGGCATGTGCAAGAGGATCAATCGTGGGCCTTATTTGACCAGTTACAGGATGTCGCTGGGCTTAGCTTGGCTCCTGGAAATCAGGTTTTACTTGGCCTAGCTGCCACCACACCTTATCAACCAACCGCTGGACAACGCCTAAGTTTAGAGGGGCGGCTTGCCCACGATGGGCGCTCCTTCCGCCTGGAGGCCTTCCGTTGGCATGTACAACAAGATGGCCGCGCACCGCCACTCATGCGTTTACGCCAAGCCGTGCGTGCGCGCTTTCACCAGGCGCTTTCTCCCGCGGAAGCTGGCCTTGCCATCGCCCTATTACTCGGCGAGAGGCGCGAACTCACCCCCATGCTGCAAGAAACCTACCGACGATTCGGCTTGGTCCATCTACTTGCGGTGTCCGGCATGCACTTTTGGCTATGGGATCAATTACTTCGACGACTCTTACGCGGCCCCTTCGCCTACGCTCGACTGCCCATCCTGTGCGGAGCCGCCATTCTCGCCGGAGCCTCTGCGCCAGTGATGCGCGCTTTATGGGTGGTGGTCCTGCGCGACGTCGCCGCTAGGTTTACTCGCCCCGTTCGCGGACTTCATCTGTGGGCCGCTGCGTGGAGCTTGGAGTTATGTTTTCTACCGCCGAGCACTTTGGGCTTAGGGTTCATCCTCTCCTATGCAGCCACTGGCTTTCTCATTCTTGGCGCAGCACCTGCGGGCAAACCCAAGTGGGTGAAAGCCTTGCAGGCCTCTTGGGTGGCCTTTCTTGGATCCATGCCGTTTCTACACATGGTGCAAGGCACACTCGAACCATGGAGCATTCCTCTGAGCCCGCTTATGGGATTACTATTGCCGCTGCGCTTAAGTGGCGCTTTGCTAGCACTCATCCCAGGTTGTGGGAGCGTGGTCGATTGGTTTTTGCGCAGTGTCAGTTGGGTGGAATCTTGCGCCTTTAAGCTTTTGGAGCATGCACCTTGGAGTCCATGGCTAACCCCACAAGACTCTAGCTTTTGGTATCTGCTTGCGGCCGTGATTGGTTTGCTCGCAGTACACCCCAAGCTCCCATCCCGATTTCATCTACGCAAAATCCTGTGGTCGCTGCTTCTTCTCTGCCTGATTGCACCCACGCCTCACCGCGCCGGCATTTCAATTCTTCCCGTAGGCCATGGGCTCGGAGTTGTGATTGCTGGAACTTCACGCAGCCTGAGTTTCGATTTAGGTAGTGGTGAACGCGCGCCAAGAGATTTGGTGGAACGCATCTTGTTTCCAGAATTACTGCTGCGCCATTGGCCAGTCCCAGACCGCATGATTCAAAGTCACAGCGATCGCGACCACGTCAATGGCTACCCCTATTTACAACAACGTTTGGACCTAGAAAACATAGTGGTCGAGGCGGGAAAGCAGCGCATCATCCCAGATCTTGAACCTTGGAGCGTGACGGCCTACGCTTGCCAGGGAGCAAAACTCGGAGTTTCCAATGATGCCGGACATATTCTGGATTTGCGCCTCAACGATTTCCGCGCGGTCCTACTTGGCGATCAATCCGGTGCCTCTTTGCACGACTTATGCCGACGCCTCCCACCCGGGCCCATCGACCTCCTGCTCATACCTCATCACGGCCTCACTACCGATGGCCTTGCACAACTGCTCTTACATTTACAACCGAAACGCGCATGGTCTAGCTCCGGAACCAAAAACTTCCCGCTGCCCGTGGCGCCCCTACTGCAGCATTTTGGAGTACCGCTCGAAACCACACTGCATGGAGCCTTGCGTTGGCCTTTCGTCGCTGAGGAAGAAGGGAGTGTCGGTGGCTAAGGCACTCCGTCATCCAAACGATGCAGCAACCCATTCTTGGCGCCACCCTGTTCGGCAGTCGCGCGCATTTGGTGCGCGTAGAAACCCAAACTGGACGCGGCCTTTCCCGAGTCATCCTAGTGGGCATGCCAGATGCTGTTGCTCGGGAAGCACGCGAACGTTTGCCCGCTGCACTACACCGCCATCAATTTGCATTCCCCAAAGGCAAGGTGTTGTTCAATCTGGTGCCAGCGCAACTACCCAAGTGCGGATTACCCTTCGACCTCGCCCTTGCGGTTTCCTTATTGGTCACTGAGAAACAAGTCCGTGCCCCAGAACGCGCGACCCTCTTCCTCGCCGAACTAGATCTGCATGGTCGTCTTGGACCACCCGCGCGGGGAACCCTGCTTGCAGCCTTAGCGGCAGTACAAGAACAGTGCTTTGATCTCATCACTGCGCCCGACGCCGTGGCCGAAGCCAATCTAGCTCCAGGCATGCGTGTATTTGGCATGCGCGATCTCAGTGAGGTCGCGGCATTCTTAAATCATCCGCAAGACTTTCAGCCACATCCCCCTCAGCTCTCTTCCCCACTCCGTCAGCACCACACTCCTCCATCCAGGCTGGATGACCTCCGCGGTCAAGCGCATGCTCGACGCGCAGCCGTCATTGCAGTTGCTGGACGTCACTCGATGTGGATGCAAGGCCCTCCTGGTACCGGCAAAAGCATGTTGGCGCGGCGCTTGTGTTCACTACTCCCTGACCTCAGTGATCAACGCGCCCTGGAAGTAGCCTGCGTTGAAGCCTTACTCCGTCCACTCGACCACCTCAGTCGCCGCCCGCCCTTTCGCGCACCGCATACCAGTGCATCGGCACAGGCACTCTTAGGCGGTGGCACTCCCCTACGCCCGGGCGAATTAGCGCGTGCGCACGGAGGCATACTTTTCCTCGATGAGCTTCCGGAGTTTGCGCGTCCGGTATTGGAGGGATTACGTCAACCCCTGGAGGAAGGCGAAGTCCGTTTGCAGCGTGCTCGGTCCTGGGCAACCTACCCTGCCGACGTGCAACTCATCGCAACCAGTAACCCCTGCCCTTGCGGCTATGCGACACACCCCAAAATGCCATGCCGCTGCACTCCGCATCGGCTCAATGCTTATGCACAGCGGGTAAGCGGACCTCTACGCGACCGCTTCGACCTCTTCGTGGAAATGGGTCCAGTGAGCGCCGAGGACTTGGAAGGCCCGGCGTCGGCTCCATTAGATGAGGATGTACGCGCTAGGCTCCAACGCACACGCAAGTTTCAAGCACAGCAACAACAGCAGCGTGGATTCTTAACCAGTGTGGAAGCTAGCCTTGATGGTCTTCGCGCAACCGGCCTAGGAGATGACTCACGCAAACTGTTGCGCCAGGCCGTAGCTACGCTGCCACTCAGCGGACGGGGATTACTGCGTTGCCTGCGCGTGGCGCGCTCCGTTGCGGACCTGGCGCAACGCGCAGAAATTCAAGCCAGCGATGTACGTGAGGCGCTTAGTTTCCGGCCTTTGCCTCAAGCGGCGGAAGCAACCACAATGCTAAACCGTTTTCCTCCACGACCAAAGATGCGCCAGCCGCAGACAAAAGAGCAACCGCTGGATGGTCTTTAAGGGTCACCACGGCTAGGTGTCGCTCTGGAATACGATTGCGCATGGCAAGCAAAGCTGCAGATGGATCAAAATAATCACTCTCTGCTGATTGCTGCTTCACCCAACGCCGGGCTTGCCACAGCGCAAAGCTTTCATCCAATCGTGCACGTAAATCAGGCAAAGTGGCGTTGTGGATTTGCGGTGAGTCCACGAACAAGGAGTGGTGTAAAGTTGGAACCAAAGGGTTTCCCTGCGCGCCAAGAGAACCACCACGAATACCGGGATGCCAGGGGTGGAAGACTAGAACCGTGTCATCGGGCAGGTCTTTCTCTGCGGCCGCAAGCTGCGCTGGCCAGGTGCTGATGAGGGCTTCCGGGCGTAAAGCCAAGCGTCCGTCCTCGACGTGATCCAGCATATTGGTGCCACCGAGATCCCACTGGGAATAAGCTTGATAGGTAGACCAAAAGGTTGGAATGCACAGCGCAAGCAACAACGGGCTCAAAAACTTTCCGGGTAATGTCTTCCACATACAGGCCAAGAAAGCCCCTGCTGGCAAAGCCAATAGAATGCCAGCCATACGCGGGAACTTGTACTCATTATTCCACGGCAGACTCAGGAAGGAAAAAAGAGCGGCTAAACCAAGAGCCAACAACAATGGAGTGCGCTGCTCTTTGGCGATCCGAAACACGCCTACCAATCCAAGTGGAAGCAACCAATGCAAAGGCCCCAAAAGATTGGCCCACGCACCGGAGCCAACAAAGGGGAATGCGCCAGCCATGCTTGCCTCTCCCTCGGGCGAGGGCGTAAACAGGGGCAGCAAAAAAGGAACTGCCAGGAGCAAAGCCACTAAGACAGCCGGTAACAGTTGCTTTATCCCCTCCACACCGGAAAGCAATAAAGGTAACTTCGCGGCTGCGATTAAAATGGCTACAAATCCGCCGACCAGTGGATTCAAGGCCATGGTGACGCCAAGCAGAACTCCCATGCGTAACAACTCTCGCTTGCTTTGACCAAAACTGTCGGCCAGGGCAAAGAATGCGAATGGCAAGGACAGAGCAAAGGAGGATACGTTTAGAAACTTAGGCAAGAAGGATTGCAGCCGCCCATCCCAGGAAAAAGAGGCCATAGGCTGGGTTAAATCCAGCAAAACAATCAACGGAGAAGCACCCTCCACCATGGGGACATCGCTAGCAACCCACCATGCGGCCAAACCATTGAAGCCCAGCACCATAGACAAAAAGGCGAAACGTCGGGCGGAGAAACTAAGACCGAGGCGTTTGCCGTAAGCGTCGAGGGCTGGGCCCATCAACATCGCGGCAAAAATATTGAGTATCGCAAAACCCCAAAGCGGTCCTCCACCAAGTTTGCCGAGCAAAACGCCTAGTGTCGGGTACAGCGTGTAGTAATGCAGCGCAATACCAGCGTGGTATGGATTCTCCGGCATGAGGCCATCGCGGAGCACCGCCTCTCCAATCCCTGCATGCAAATAACCGTGGTAAGACGTGCGCACGGCATCACCGCCTAGCGAGACAATCACCATGACCAAAATGGCCAAAGTGCCGCCTTCGAGCCAAGGTGCAATGCGCTCGCGCAAGCTAGGTGGCATGCTTATGGATTCCATTGCGAACCGGGCCATGGCGTGCGCGAGGATTCACCTTCATGGTCAGAGGCCGAGGCATAACCAAGCTCTTCTAGAGCCGCCATCTCTTCAGGCGAAACTTGCTCCTGCTCTTCTCCAGCGATATTCAGCCCCTGATGCCAAGCCCGCAAGGCATCGAGCATACGGCGTGTGACTTCTGGGTTTTTGGCAGACACATCATGAAGTTCTTTGGGGTCAACCGCGCGATCATAAAGTGCGACCACGGGGTAATGGTAAGTGGCATCCTTGGGCGGTTCTGGTGGGCCATGCAGATTCGCAGTCGGATTGTGCACCAAGGACCAACGGGCGTCGCGCACCATGTAATAAGTTTGACGATACGCAGAGAAGAAGTACTCCCTGCTCGACTCTTTACCGCGCAGAACCATAGGGAGGACATCGGCTAATGCGATACCTTCCCTCACGCGTTTACCAGCCATCCATTCCTTGCCGAGCACCATCAACGGAACATGGGTGGTCCCCGAGAAAATGCTTTTCGCATGCATGGAGTAACCGTTGCGATCCAGCAATTCCTCACCGTGATCCGACATGAAGACCACGACTGCGTTATCTAACAATGCACCGCGTCCAGCATCTTGATACTGCCTCTCCAGGCCACGGAGAACTTCCATTACATAATCGTTCGCGGTGAGAATCTCTTCGTCGTAAAGCGCTTGCACGTTAGCAACCACTTCCGCATTCACCTTCTCTGGGAAACGATGAAGGTCCATCAAAGTAGCCTTATCAGCTTGCACCCCTTCGCGGCTGGAAAAGGTTCCTAGATGCTTCGCGCTAGGTTCATAGGGCTGATGCGGAGCCATGTAATGGGCCCAAATGAAAACCCGCTGACCTTGGCTGATATCGTTTTTGGTGGTGACTAAAAGTTCCCGCGGAGCCGACGGCTCGGATTGTTTGGACCGAACCAAGGAGGTTGCAAACCCACGCTGTACCCCACAACCCTTACTTAACACCCGGTTAGCCACCACGGAATGCCCCTTCCAGCCTCGACTAGCAAGCTCCATCGCAAAAGTAGGCTCTGCGGTTGCAGTGAAATTCCCAATCGATCCGTGCTCCAAGGGAGCCATTCCGGTCCAGAATGTAGTGAAGGATGGCAAGGTCATGCCTGCAGGTGACCAGGCATTTTCCCATAGGGTGCCATGGGCTGCGAGCCAAGCCATGGACCATTTCTGTTCTACATCTCCACCGGTGGCCCGCTCTGCGCCGTAGAAAGGCAAGCGGTCAGCACGCAAGGTATCGACCGCGACCACAATCAAATCGCGCGTATCGCCTGCGGCTAAAAGCCCTGAGGTCAGCACATTGGATGCCTGCGCTCCCTCCTGATCCAGCGCAGATGGCTCTGACTTGGTGCAAGCCAGCAACGCCGATGCGAGAAGCAAGCTTCCCCATAGAGGGATTTTCATTGAGTCCATCTTCATAGTATAGAACTTAAGGCTGCTCAGGTTCGGCCCAGCTGGGGTTCTGACTTAAATCGAAGCCCCATTGCGGAGCAACCCAGTAAAGGCAAAACAAAGTGACCAAGACAGCGGTGCAAAGGTTTAAGACCAAACCTGCCTTGGCCATTTCCCCCATTTTAAGGCGTCCGCTGGAGAACAAAATGGCGTTCGGTGGGGTGGCTACCGGCAGCATAAAGGCGCAGGACACCGCAAAGGTTAATGGAATCGCAAGCGCCATGGGGTGCAGGCCGGCAGCAACACTCGCACTGAACAACACTGGCAACAAGATATTGATAGTCGCGGTGTTGGAAGTGATTTCGGTGAGGAAGGTCACCGCAAGCACCACACAGAACACCGTCCCCCAAAGCGGCAAGACTTGCAGGGATGAGCCCAAGGCGTCGCCTACGGCAGCACTTAATCCACTCACTTCAAATCCACTGGCTAAGGCAAAACCTCCACCAAGCAGGAGCAGGATGCCCCAGGGGATTCTCTTGCAGTCATCCCAATCCATCAAGGCGCCGGTTTGTTTGGCGCGACCAGGAATGGAGAACAACAACAACACGCCAAATAAAGCCACCGTCGAATCTTTGAGGGTTGCCGCGACCTTCTCCGGCAAAAGGCCCGACCATCCCGGAAGACGGAATTCACCAAAGTCGATACCTTGGCGGGTCATCCACAGCAACGCCACTAAGCCGAACACAAACAACACTCGATTCTGTTCCGGAGTGCGCTTCACCTGCCCTGCGCGCTCTTCCACAAAGCGGTCCAGGCTGGCAGTGCGTACGGAACTGAGCTTTCCGGTTACCCGACACAGACAAAACCAAGCCACCAGCAAAAACACAATCACAAACGGAAACGCGCCAAAAAACCAAGTGCCAAAACTTAACTCCGGCGCAGTCGGAAATCGCTCCGCATACATGCCAAGCAGCACACTATTCGGCGCAGTGCCAATCGGGGTGGCCACGCCTCCAATCGAACAGGCATAAGCAATGCCCAAGAGCAAGGGTGCATTGAGCCGCTTCTGTTCTTCGGCGGTGCATTGCTGCAACAGCGAGACCGCCACCGGCAGCATCAGCAGAGCAGTGCTGGTATTACTGATAAACATGCTCATGAAGCCTCCGACGAACATGAATCCAAGCACGACACGCCTGGGCCGGGTGCCGAAAATACGCAAGGAGCGCAATGCAAAGCGATGATGCAAGCCGTAACGTTCCAATGCCAGCGCGAGAATGAATCCGCCGAGAAAAAGCAGCAGGATATCTTTGAAGTACCAGGGAGCGACTTCGCGGGCGTCGACCACGCCTAGGGCCGGAAAAAGCAACGCAGGCATCAAGGAGGCAATCGGCAGCGGCAGAGCCTCGCGGATCCAGCAGTAGGCGGTAAAAAAGGCTATTCCCGCAGTGGCACGTGCCGCATAAGGCAAATCTGATACCCACGGCATAAAAGGAACCAGCAGCGCCAACACCACTCCAGGTAGCAGGCGAGATAAAGGACCACGGGTCGGGCTTTCCGGTGCGGATTCCATCAATCAGACTCTGGCGCAAGTGGCCGAGGGACGCCATCCTATGCCTGCCGACGCGCGTCTGCAGCCCATGACTTGGTTCGATTCCCTAGCCGCCTCCCTCATCCCCTTGGTCCCGAAAGCGATCATGCGGAAATTCAGCCTGCGTTATATCGCAGGTGAACTGCGTGAAGATGCGCTTCGTCGCGGTGCACAACTCGCTGCTGCGGGCTATCGCGTGACTTATGATCAACTCGGTGAAGCGGTCAGCGATCAAAAGGAAGTGAATGCCGCGATGAAGGAAAACCTTGCTCTCCTGCAGGACCTTGCCGATGAACAGCAAGAATTGAACATTTCAGTCAAGCCCACACAGATGGGTTTGGACTTAAGCGAGCAAGTATGCATCGATTCTGTCTCCGCGATTTTGGAGAAGGCTCAAAGCTTGAACGCTTTCGTGCGCTTCGAGATGGAAGAATCGGATACCGTCGATGGCACCCTTCGAGTCTATGAGGTTTTGCGCCAGAAGTTTGGCGCCACCGTTGGAATTGTGATTCAATCCATGCTTTTGCGCACCGAGGAAGATGCGCAACGCCTAGTCGCAAGCGATGCCCCCTTGAACGTGCGCTTAGTCAAAGGGATTTATGTCGAGCCGGAAGAGATTGCATATCAAGATGGAAATGAGGTCAATCAGGCCTATCTACGCACTCTGCGCATTCTCCTCGAAGGAGGTGCCTTTGTTGGGGTGGCCTCACACGACGAGGTTTTGATTGATGGCCTCAAGCAGTTACTCAAAGAAAACCCGGCGTGGCGTGAGCAATGCGAAGTGCAGATGCTCTTGGGCGTGCGCGAAGAATTGCGTCAAGCCGTACGCAAAGATGAATTGCCAGTTCGGGTATATGTCCCGTATGGCGAAGCCTGGTACCTGTATGTGGTGCGGCGCTTAAAGAAGAACCCAAAGTTGGCGCGTTACGCCATGCTGGGCATGCTCAAGAAGCAAGAAAAGTTGAACTAAGCTTTACTGTCGAGAGCCGCTGCCACGCCTTGCGCGGCATAGCCTTCGAGCAGTGCTGTTTTGACTTTCGCGACGGCCGTTGCCAAACTTTCTCCGTTTTGGAAGGAAGCACCCGCAGCGCGTGCATGCCCACCGCCGCCGATGCTGCGCGCGACCTGGTTGACATCTAGAAAACGCTTACTGCGAAAGCTGACTTTCACCATGCCGCCGGAGCGTTCTGTAATAAGCCCAACCGCCTCCACCTGCGCAACGCCGCGAAGAATATCCAGAATGTCATCGGAATCCTCCAGGGCGCCATCGAGCTCCGCCAACCGCGACTGCTCAACAAAGGCAATCGCAATGCGACCGTCCAAGAAGTACTCCAGGTTTTCCAAAGCAGCACGAATACCAATCGGACGTCCGAGTTCGGCTTGTTGGTACACCAAGTCATATAAGCGCTCAGTGTCGACGCCCTTCTCCACCAGGCTTGCAGCAGCGGCCCATGCAGCGGCATCTGCGTTGGAATACTTTAACCATCCGGTGTCGGTCATCAGCGCGACGAAGGCGGCCTCATAAGCAGGCAGTGGCAAGGACTTGACTCCGAGCGCATCGGCAAGAGTCAAGGCCATGAGCCCACTGGCGGCGGCGGTTTCATCGTGCACCAAGGCGGTCCAACCATGATCCACAGCAATCGGGTGGTGATCCAAGGCAATCCGCGGCATCGGGCTGGCAGAAACGGCCTCCCCCATTGCACCTAAGCGATCAAGCTGATTGCAATCGCAGACTAAAAGCAAGTCAGCTTCCGGCAGCGTGCCGTCGAACAAAGTCCACGGGGTGTGCGCTTCAAGAAATCCGTAACGCCCATCCGGCGAGTTTGGCAGCATGACTTCCACCTGCTTGCCCAACTTGAGCAAAGCGTGATACATCACACTTTGTGCCCCCAAACAATCGCCATCGGCGCGGAGGTGTCCGGAAAGTAAAATCCGCTCGCTGGATTCAATCAGTTGGATGGCTTCTTGCATGCGCGATGAGTTTAGCAGTCGGCGAAGGTGCTGACTTGGCGCTGGATGGAGTCGCCGCTACACAAGTAGTTGCACAGATCAAGCGCCCCTTTCAGAGCATCCTCCGGGCAGTCCATAAGCCGCAGCACTACGGCTTGATATGCGCTATCTAATCGTCCTAGATCATCGCGTTGCACCGCTTTAGCACCGTGCTCAGTCAAGGCTTGCCACCATGCCTGCGCTCCTGGCTGCGGCATCTGCTGATGAGCAAGAGCAACCTCACGTAATGGATCCAACGAGGCATTGGATGCGCGCGAATCGCACCCCAAGGCCGGCAAGGGAATGCCTGCTTCCTGGTACTGAGTTGGAGGGCGCTGGAAATACGCGTGCGTGCCAGGGCAGAACACCAAAGTGACTCCAGCTTGATGCAGTTGCTGCAATTCTTCCGCAGAGAGGTTGCCACCGTGCACCGCGAGAACTCCTGAGCGCAGTCCTCCCATAGCGCGCAACCAGTCGACTGGCGAACTCCATTGCCCACCGACCAGCGGACGTTCCCGGCGTGCGAGTAAGTCCGCCATGGGGCCGGTGCCATCCACTAGGTAGGCACGCTCCTCTTCATGTTCCCCGAGGTGAATGGAGACCAAACCGTGACCATGCATGGCGGAAAAAACCTTGCGCGCGACTTCTGGAGTGACGGAATAGGGTGCGTGGAGTGCAACGCCACCCATCTGCTTTGCCTTTTCGATACTCTCGAACGCAAAGCTATCGACATCGGGAGCGAAGACTTCTGTGAATGGCATCACTAGCGGCAAGGCATCGTGTTGATGTCCATCGGCGCCGCGCTCTGCAACATGACTCAACACCAAGCCACATCCATTTTGCTCCAACTCCTTCAAGGAAAGCCGCGCACTGGTGGCAGAGTCGAGGCGTTCCGCGTGCATCCGCCAAGCGAGTAAATCTTCCACCCAGGAAGAGAACCCGTCGCGACGCCAGGTGGAACTTGGAGCATCAAAACTCTCAAGGTGGGCGTGGGCGAGGATTGGGGCGGCAGCCCACACTTCACCGCGGAAGTGCTCGATACGGACATCGGGCGGAAGAGAGTCCGGGGTGCAAAATCCGGAGATGACACCCGCTTCATTGACCAAAACAACAACGCGCTTCTGCAGGTTCCAAGGATCCCGCAAAAGCGCGTCAGGTAGGAGGGCTTTGATGAGCCCGTGCGATCAGTCGCCGAGGAAGTCTACGTTCACGTCGGTGACGCGGAAGTAGCTACCAGCCGCGGTACCAATCAAGGTTCCGATTTGATCCTGATCGAAGACCAACATAAAACGCAGCGCACGGTTGATCGAAGCATTCAGCTCCATCAAACCATCAGTCGCACCATTTACACTTGGAATCGCCCAAGGAGTGGTGGTCACCAAGATGGGGTTTGCAGCACCTGCTTGACCAGGAGCCATCCAGGCACCCTGAAGTGCAATCCAGATGGGAGTAGCGTCTGGGTCAGTCAACGCAGTATCGCTAAAACTCAAGGTCGTGGTGGTGGTGCCGTCGAAGTACTCCACTTCCACTTGCCAACCAGTAATCACGATGTTCTGCACACTTGCGTTTGCTTCATACCAGCGTGAACGTACACCACTAGCATTGCCGCCGAATACGGTGCCGTCGCCAGCCGTGATATCGCCGACCGTGCCCGGGAATGCAACGGCAATGGTGCCAATGTTGGCTTGACCAGGCAGGCCGATTGGAGTCAGCTCTACCGCTTCGTTTGGCGTTACGAATCCTTCCAGGATGGAGAGGGTTTCCAAACCAGTTGCGGTTTCAACCCGAACCAGGCCACTGCCTCCAGCTCCACCGTGGTTACCTGCAGCGCCAATGCCGCCTGCTCCGCCGTTGACGCTAATCGCGTCAAAAGCCGTCTGCACTAGGCTTCCACCTTGCAGTAAAACTGCGCCGCCAGAACCACCGCCGCCACCGGCATCTCCTGGAGGGCCAAAATCGATTGCGTCGGTATCAGCAAACGGAATCGATGCCATAAAGGTGCTAGAAGCTCCTTCGCCGCCGTCTGCGCTTACCGTTCCGTTCACGCTCAGACGCGAGCCTGCGTGCAACTGCACAGAGCCACCACCGGCACCACCGCCACCACCAGGGTTGTTGCGGTAAGTTCCGACATCGCCGTTGGCAAAGGCGCCAAAGCGGTCTTCAATGGAACCATGCTCACTCATGCCAGCACCACCACCGCCCGCTCCACCAAGCAAGAAGCCGGCATCGGGGTCAAGGGTTTCGCTTCCAAGCGGAATGATGTAACGACCGCCATCGGCATCAGGTAGCGAAGCTCCTGCACCAAGGCGCACATCCCACAACAAGCGATCACCGCCAAGGCCATCACCGTTGAACTCAAAGATGTTGTCATTGGCGTCAATTAACGGGGTGAGGAGAGCAAGACCAAGTGGGTCGGTGCTAGTCGCATCGAAGTGGACACCCCGAGCGCCGTCGGTCCAGTAGCCACCACCACCACCACCGCGCGAACGGTGAATGGAGAAGTTACCGAAATCAGTGGGCGACCCGCCAGCGAATGCGGTTGGGTGGGTGGTAATCGTGACGCCGTTATTAAAAGTGGCATCGGTGACTTCGTTGGCCGAAGGAGGCCAGCACCAAGAGCCCATACCAGATCCATTGTCCTGGTCGGTGTGCTGCAAAGCACCAGCGCCTGTCGAAGGCTTACCAACCGAAGCAGTTCCGCCAACACCACCAGCATTGCTGCCACAGTAAAGGTCAACGTTTTCACCAGCACCAGCGCCGAGTCCACCTGGGAAGCGGGCAGGACTTGGGTTACCCCCACCAGTGACCCCTGTCCGCCAGTTAGTCAATAGGGCGTTGTAGTACAGCGAGTTATCGAAGGCGACTCCTAAGTGATACCAAGCTTTTCCGCCGGTGCCACCAGAACCCGCTCCAAGGTCACCGCTACCGCCAACCCCACCGAGGGCAAAGGCATCGTCGAACTGTGCGGCGGTCATGCGGCCGAGAGGGGATTCATTAAAAACGCCTACCCCATCATCGTTGTCATATTCACTCACCATAAAAACCTTGCCCGAGTGGACCAAGGCCGACTGCCCAGAAAAGTCCATCACGCCGTCCACCTGTAGGCTGCCTTGACTAAACAGACGCAGCGGATTCGCACCAGTTGCTTCCAAGCGAGCACCACCAGGAATCAAGACTTCTGAGAATGGGTATACCCCACCTAACACGCCAACATCTTCGCCGAGTAATTCGGAACGGAATGCGGGGTCGCCATCGGTATCCAAAACCGAAAGGCCTTGCGTAGCAACGTAAACACCGAGCACACCAGACCCACCGCCTTTATGCAAACCAGTCGTTGGGTCTAAGCCACTATCGATGGTGCCTGCAACACCAGACCACAGACCAGCAACACTGCCGTTCTCATCCTCTTGGGCGGTGTCAGTAAAGGCTTCGGTGAAGGCACCAGTGACCTGACCAATCGTTGGCAACAGTAAGTTGGTGTTGCCTGGGTTATCCAAGAGATTGCCACCCATGTCTGCAATCTGTTGCGAAGTACTTAAACGCAAAGAACGCGCACCGCCATGATTGCCTGGATAAGGCACCGAAGGGGTGAAAGTAATCGTGGTGAGCAACGTCGTGCGATTCAACACCGCGGTAAACACGCCCGGCATGGGAATCTCGGTACCCGTGGTTGCATCTACGATGGTCACCGAAATCTGAGTACTGCTTCCATCATCTGGATTTGCCATCGGCAAGGAATCCATCAAATCGTTAAACACCATCACGATAGGAAAATCGCGGGTCGTCGGAGTCACGGTTGTATCTGGAGTCAGAGTAATCAAGGAAGGATTACCCGGAACCAAATCTATAGGTGCAACAATCGTGATATCGCCGGTGATAAAGGTTTGATTTAAACGTCCTGCTCTGGAGGCAACAGCATTCGAGCTGGCATCGTCCAGAATCTGAATGCGATAAGTCGAGCCAGTCAAGAAGCCAAACAAAGTACCTGAGGTAGATTGGATGAGCGACGGCTGAAAAACCACCACCTTTCCGTTCACGATGAAGCTACCTGTTGGGGTCACTCCAGTTGCCTTATCGACAATCGAGATGGAGGAAAAGTTCACCGTGGACGGATCCACTACATCGTTGAATGTAAAGGTGATATCCTGGTTTGCCGCATGGGTGCTGGTGGAAAACGAGCTTCCATTGCAACCGAGCGAACAAACGGACATGCCGAATTCCGCTACTGCTGCAGCGTCGTTAGAAGAGCTACCGCACGCCGCGAAAGTGGCGAGCAGGCAGGATGTGGCAAGAATTTTGCTTAGGGAAGGGAGTATCTTCACAATGACCAAGTCGGGGCGACCTAGATGTCCTCGGGTTGGCACTCGAGGATTTCTGTCGGCAAAGTTTAGCAGACTAAACACCATGCACACACAGACTTACAACGAACAGAGAAAAGGCAGAATGCTGCCCACCCCTTTCCTGCACATGGCATGCCAAATGATGCCATTACTCCTTCTAGGGGCTATCGGGCTCTCAGCAACCAGCTGTTCACAGGGAAATGCCGGAAGTCCCTTAATTTCAGAGACTTCGCGTGCTTTAGCGAACAGTTTTGAGAGCTCCGAAGATGCGATTTCGGCCCTCCGAGTGCGAGCTCGCACGGCTGCCGAGCGACTCCACACGGATGCATTGGTCGAAGAATTGCCCGCTCTGCGCGAGGAATTGCAGCTTACGGTCATGGCTTTGGCAGCCTTAGACGACGCCGAGACCTTCCCGTGGAAGGATTGGATCGAAGAAAGCCGCTTCCTTATTCCCGAAATGACCGAGCAAGAGCTGCTTGCCGCCACCCAAGTTTTGGGGCCAGAAGCCTCCCTCATCCTCTGTCGCAGCTGTGATTTCCGCGAAATGCCAGAGCGTCCGCGCTTGGTGGCACACCGCACTTTTTGGCGCCTAGATGTGAACGAAGCATTCGCGCGCGGCAACAAGCTTCTATTCCTCGACCACCCACGGGCGCGGGACCGCATCCGCCAGATGTATGTAGAAGATGTTTTGCTCCAGGTGGAAGGAGAAGAAGCGCAGCAATGGGTAACCGAATTGCTCCTCGATATTGCCACCGAAGAATCGATGGAGCCACGTGCACGTTCTTTGGCGGTGCGCGCCTTACGCGAACGTCGCAACCAAGAAGCGCCTGCGATTTTGGAAAGCCTCTTCGACACCGAGTCCACCAATTTTCTGCTCCGCAAGGAAGCTCTCATGGCCATCCTGGATTTAGATAACGTACGCGGGCAGCGCATCTTGCTCGAAAAAATGCCCTCACGTTCGATTGACCCCGGCACCTGGGAATTCATGCGCTTGCTACGTGCTCAAGAAGGCCTTCCGGTTCCACCACAATAAAACATGCGATTATTCGACACCCATTGCCACCTCACTTGGAAAGAGGAGGAAAACCCCGCGCTCCCTCGTTTGGAGCGCGCACGTACTGCAGGCGTTGATCGTTTTGTTTGCGTAGCCATCGACTTAGACAATGCAAAACGTTGTCGCGCCTTGGCCGCGGAGCATGACGACGTCTTCCCTACCGTCGGCATTCACCCGAACGATGTCGGCGCCTTCGCAGATTTAAATTCCAAACTGGATGCGCTGAAAGACCTCGCCGACGACGACAGTTTTGTCGCGATTGGCGAAACCGGTTTGGATTTCTTTCGCGATTGGGCACAACCCGATGCACAGCGTAAAGCTCTGGAAGCGCATCTAGATATAGCGCGCGACCGCAACTTGCCGGTCATTCTGCACTGTCGTAGCGCTATTGAGGAACTGCTGCCCATCTTGCGTGCACGCGGCGAGCAAACAAAGGGCATTATGCATTGCTATTCCGAAGGGCCTGAGGCGATTGAAGAATTACTCAGCTTTGGGCTCCACATTAGTTTTGCCGGGAATGTGACTTATCCCAAGTCCACCCCCCTACGCGAGGCTGCACGCATAGTGCCCGACGACCGCCTTCTGCTAGAAACCGATGCGCCATTCTTGGCGCCGCAGCCGAAGCGTGGCAAACCGAATGAACCTGCTTTTGTGCAGTACACCTTAGAGGCGCTGGCAACAGAGCTGCAAAAGGATCCAGCGCAGTTGGCCGCAAACACGCATGCCAATGCATGCGCATTGTTCCAAGTTTCCGCCTAAGCTGGTAACAGCCAGCCCAGAATTAGCGACCGACCGGCGTCAGGCCGATGGCATCGGGCGCCAAGGAACCTGGGGTATCGTTCCACGATGCTGCAATCGGCGCACGGTAGACCTGAGAGTCGGTGAAGTCGACCCAGAAGGTATCCAGTCCAGAATACTCGCGAAGGTTTGGCCACGCCCATGCCCCCACGATGCGCCCGTTGGCATCGTGGCCGCTGCGATAACGGTAGCCGCCACGGTGTCCCACTCCAAAGCCGTCGAAAATCATCGGAGGCTGAAAGTTGAAGGAGGGAGTGCGCAAGTGAGCTGCACGATTGGGAAGGTTAGGTACGGATTCTGCCACCTGGCGAATCTCTACGAAACTGCCGACCTCGCGCATCCATAAGGCCTCAGCCGAAGAAAGCATCTGCAGGTACTCCACCGCGTGGCTTTGATTTTCATCTTTGCGTGCCTTCAGCGCCAAAGGCAACAAGGCCACCGACAAGGCGGTTAAGAGCATGATGAATATGAGAAGCTCAAGCAATGCGAACCCTTTGAGGGGTTGCACAATCGAATCGTCTGGAAGGTCTTGCACGGAATCTCTAGCTATGGACGACCGCCTCACCCTGTGCCGCAACAATGTCGGCCTGCAGGTGAGACGGTACTTGCGCGTAACGCGCGAGCTCCATACTAAAGTGCCCCTCGCCGTGAGTCATGGCTCGAAGCTGGGTGGAATAAGATTGCAGTTCCGCAAGCGGCGCTTCTGCTTCCATGGTTTGGAAATCGCCGGCCGACTGCATGCCTTGAATATGCCCGCGGCGGGAGTTCAGGTCGCCCGAGACCTCACCAAAATAGCGCGAAGGAACAGTAATCGAAATCCGCATAATGGGCTCCAGCAAAATGGGACTTGCCTTGGTAAAACCATCGATTAAAGCACGAGCACCTGCAACGCGGAAGGAATGTTCATCGGAATCCACTGCATGGAATTTGCCATCGTAAAGCTCAACGGTGACATCGACCACTTGGCTACCAGCAATCACGCCCTGCACCATTTGCTCACCGACGCCCTTCTCCACTGCCGGGATGAACTGACGCGGCACCGAGCCTCCGACCACTTTGTCGACAAATTCATAACCAGCGCCACGTTCTCTGGGAATCAAGCGAATATTGCATGCGGCAAACTGGCCCTTGCCTCCCGACTGCTTTTTGTGCTTATGCGATCCCTCCGCGGGAATGGTAATGGTTTCGCGGTAAGCAATGCGCGGAAGGTGTGACTCAACTGCAACCCCGCGTACTGCTAGGCGGTGCAGCATGGCATTGAGGTGTAGCTCACTTAAGCCCTCTACGATAGTTTCGTGAGTGACCGAGTCATAATGCACTTGAAAGCACGGGTCTTCCCGTTCCATTTTGTGCAGCTCTTGACCAATCTTCTGTTCCGCGCTGCGGTCCAACGGCACAATGGCCCGCGAGGTGTAGGGCGTCGGCAAGGGAAACTTATGAAAGTGTCCCTCCCCTTCGCTGACCAAGACATCGCCGATACGTAAATCATCGATGCGGGTGACGGCAACGATGTCGCCTGGTCCGGCAACGGAAATGCCATCGAGCCGCTCTCCGAACAAGGTAGACAAACCATTCATTTTCACGGCCTTGCCTTCATGCGGATCAATTAAAGCATCACCGGCATTCAACCTTCCTTGCAAAATACGCAGATAGGAAATCTGGCCGAGGTGTTGATCACTCAAGACTTTCCAAACTCGAGCGACAGTACGCTCCGACTCTCCGCCACTTTCAATGTTGTCACTGTGCATGGCTGCAAGCTGCATCGCTGCATCTGGAAAATCGCGCACCATGAAGTCAGCGAATTCAGCTACGCCAATCCCATTGGTTGGGTTCAAGCAGAACAAAGGCGCGAACGTTCCTTTGGCCATCGCCAAGGGGAAAGCAGCCTCCAGGGATCCATGGGAGATATCCCCCTCCTCTAAATACTTCTCCATTAACTCATCGTTAGCTTCGACCACAGCATCCACAAGATGTTCGCGATGTTCTCCCGCTTGCTGCTCCACCACCGATACAGAATTAAACCCGGGGCCAGTTTCATTCGCAAGGGTGAACGGGACTACGCGTTGCCCAAAAACTTCACGTATATTTTCAATCACTTTATCCATATGCAGGTTGTCGCCATCAAGGCGGGTCACCACAACCGCACGAGCAAGGCCAAGCGCTCCAGCCTTCTCCCACAACTGAAGGGAATGAAAAGGGACGCCGGTCTCCCGTGCTGGAACCACGATGACGGCAGTGCCGGCCGCGCCCATGGAGGTAATCGCATCCGCAACAAAATCGGGATATCCCGGAGTATCAATCAGGTTCAACTTGCCATGCGGTGCTTCCAAATGCACCACGCCCGCAGAAAGGCTATGCCGTTTTTCTTTTTCATCCGGCAAAAAATCGCACAAGGTGTTTCCGTCTTCCACTGTCCCCACGCGGTCGATGGCACCAAACAGGTGCGCGACCTTTTCTATCAACGTGGTTTTTCCTGCGTCGGAGGAGCCAAGAAACGTGATGTTATGGATGTCGGTTGTGGACATGGGAGAGTATTCGGGTTGAGAAAGAAAAAAGAAAAAAGAAAAGGCATCGAGTGATGAATCACTCGATGCCTTTAGGTTAGCAGAAACCGGTTAAGGCAGAACTAGGATTTCTACCCGACGGTTCTTTGCCTTACCTTCTTTGGTAGAGTTATCTTCTTTCGGATCCCATTCGCCGTGACCAGCAATGCGAACGTACTGCGACTCAATCTCTTTCTCAAATACGAGATAATCTGCTACCGAAAGCGCACGGTTCACCGACAAAGCAAGATTGCTCTTCCAACCAGATTTCTTGGGTTGATCCGAATCTGTGTGGCCTTCCACCCAAAAAGTTTTTCCGGTGTAAGACTCCTTCAGCACGTCGGCGACGCGAGACATGGTTTCCTTACCCTTCTTGTTTAACTCGGCTTTGCCGGAGCCAAAAGTTAGGTTGGAATCAACCCCAAGAACAATGAAGCCTCCACGGGATTCTACTTCCACGCCAGTACCTGCGAGGCGTGCTTGCAAGTCGGCGACTTCGGAATCCTGCTGCTGGAATGCTGCCTCACGCGCAGCCAATCGGTCCTGGATTTCAGCGGCGCGTTGCTGCTCGAAACTCAGTTGATCGGATAGCGCAGCGTTCTCAGCACGCACGCGCTGGGTCTCAAGGCGGAGATTGTCCGACTCGGTTTTGTATGCAGCGAGCTGCTGATCTTGGTCGTCAAGCATCTGGCGATGCATTTGGCTCTGACACGATGGAGCGGCCAGTGCGAGAAGTAGGATGAGAAGTGTGGATTTCTTCATGGAGATGGGATTATGGAATCCTAACCGTTAAGGAATTGGGGCCAGGTCTCGAGGAAGAACTGGTGGACGGATGCGGGAGCCATCAAAACGAGGACGGTCCCCAAAATCAGTGGCGGACCGAACGGAATGGTCCGCCCGGCAAGCCAGCCAACATGCGCGAACGAATGTACATAGGTGTGGGTCTTGCCCTGCGTCCGACGTCGGTGGCGAACCACCAAAATCATGCGCACGACGTTGACCACGCCCAGCACTGCGCCCGCGAAGACGCCGACAGCGAGAGTCCAAACGGAGCCCTCGAGGCCGAGGAAGGCACCGACAGCGGCGATGTACTTGACGTCGCCAAAGCCCAGTGCTTCCTGCTTAAGAAGATAAGAAAACAGGCGACCAATTCCAAACAAGAACCCGAAAGAAATAAGGGAACTAAGGAATCCTGAAATCAAAGCGAGTTGATTTAGCGGCAAATCCAGAGGAATTCCGAACCAATCGAGGCCCAATGGCATGGTGTCCAATCCAGGCCAAAAATGAAATTCTGGGACCAGATAGGCCGCAGCTAATCCGAAGGGAATTCCGCCCAAGGTGATGCCATCGGGCAGGATGAAATGACGAAAATCGACAGCCATCGCAATCCACAGGCCTGTTAAGGCAACGAAGGATAGCCCAAGTGCCACTGGGCCACCGCCTAGAGCAGAATCTGCCAACCAACTGTGCCCAGCAAGGTAAAACAAACCCGCTAAGCCGATCTCGTGGACCAGATAGCCTGGCCCAAAGCCAGATTTGCAGTCGCGGCAGCGGCCACGGAGAATCAAATACCCAAGGACCGGAATATTATCATGCCAGCGGATGGTCGCGTTGCAGCAGGGGCAATGTGAGCGTGCAGGGCTCGCGATCGACATCCCCTCTTTAGGAATGCGAAAGATGGCCGCCGAGGCGAAGGAGCCAGCCATCGCGCCGCACACCACCAAAAAGGTGATGTAGAGGCCAGGACTCTCCACTTGCAGGACTTGCAACCAGTTCATTCCCTGATTGTGTCGCGGCCAAGGACCGATTCCAAGCCCAGACTAGTGATGTGTGCGTCGAACCATACGAATCACTCGGTCGGACTCGGGTAAAGGCCAGCCACCAAGCCCTTCTACACCAGCCGGAAGCTCCAATGCGCCTCCACCAACCCAGGCAGGAATGTTCACCTCAACCACGGCGCCGGAGAAGGTGTTTTCGATTAAACGGAGCGTTACGAAATCTGGCTCCATTTGGCCTTGCGCTTGCCAGCGTGCCTTTCCCCTCAAGGTCCGGGGATCAATACCACGTGAGAAGTGCAGCAGGACCGGTTGGTCGCGCAGGAAGACATGCGGTTCATGCTCTGAAGGGCCCAGTAGGCCCAGCTGTGAGGATTCCACGCCGCGGCCGGCAAGAGCGCCGGCTGAAGCCGCATCGGCCGTGTGGAAGCGCAGGATGAGGTCTTTCGGCAAGAGAGATCCGTCCCTTGCAGCTAGGGCACGCAACCAAGGCAATCCATGCAAGCGAATTCCATAACTTTGATTCGGGTGCAAACTGCCATCGCTAAGATCGGCGCGTAACGGTAAGCGGGGTTCTATGTGAATCCAGCGACCCACAACGGAGACTGACGCGGTGTCTACCACATGGCCCCCCTCATCCACCAGCTCAACCGAACTAGCACGCATCGGCTTCGCAAGTGGGAAATTGAACTCTACTTTCAAGACTTGATCCAAGGCAACAGGCTGCTGGTCATCACCCGTCCAAGAAACTACCTGTAGGCGTGTGGGTATTCCCTCCACCCCACAGCTAGCCAGGGAGCCTAATAGGAACATAATCGCACTCAAGGTGCGTGTGCGCTGCCAGTTAGATTGCGGAAACAAGGATTGGCTCATAGATTGCAGCATAGCGTGCCAAAAAGAAAACCCCTCGTCATCGAAGGCTGACGAGGGGTTTTGTAACTTCAGAGCTTTACCAGCCCCAAGGAATCTTCAGGTATTCCAAAGAAGGCTTCTCCTTGTCCACCGTTGGACCGGAATTCAAGGCATCGATGTCGAAGGTGATGCGATAGCGGACGAAGCGCTTGCCCTGGAGATCGGACATGCTGGTGACTCCATCGCCAGTCCATGGAGTGGCTGCTGCAATATCCGGCGTGTTCGAGCCAGGAGCCGTCTCCTCTGTGCCTTGGAACTGAATGCGTACGCTTGCAGAAGCCGGCAGACGATCCTTGGTTGCCGTGGTGGTCACGCGGAAGAACTTCGAGCGTACAGCCCAATTGGCCGAAGCCACTAAAGACATAGGCCCATCCGAAACACGAGTGGTCAAGACCAAGGTCTCCGGACTAGCAGTGTAAACAGCATCCATTATTTCAAAGGTGGATGGAGTCACCATGCTGGTGTCTGGAACCATGTCGTAGCCGACCATCAGGTTCGGGTTGCGCAACAAGTCTGCACCGAAGGACGATGATGGGTTGGCAATGGTCACGGTGTAGTTGGAGAAGCTAGCGGTTCCTGTTCCACCATCAACACCGACCACAGAGCCTGGAGTGACCAAGTTGGAACCACTAAGCACCAAGCCCGTTGCTTGATCAATACCTTCGAAACCGAGAGTGGTGTCAAGGTAGTCCGGGAAAGGACCGGTTCCGTTTGCTGGGTTGCGTAGTTCTGCAAGACCAGTATCGACCCACACGCTTTGCACCTGAGATTCTGGAGAGAACATCGGGACCAAGGTGAATGGCACTGGAATGGCATAAATCCCAAGCACTTCATCCTGGCGATCAGAGATGGCTGGATTACTGGGATCCAAAGCCGTGATGTACTGCTTGAACGCCGCGTCTACCGAAGGGTGGTAGGTGATGTCTTGCAATGGATTCGGCACGTGGATTTGGATCAAGCCACTAGCACCTGCTCCACCGCGGCCAATCATGTAAGTGCTGTTGCCATCGTTTTCGCCATCGCCACTGAATCCAGTGTCGTCATCAGTCTCATTGAAACCGTTAGTAGGAGAAACGAAACGACTACCAGCCCAGCCCCGACGTCCACCAATCGCTTGGATTAGGTGTGAGTTGGTGATGTTGGCAAAGAAGGTTGCAGGCACCGCTGGGTTACCCGCCGTTCCCACTGGAATCTGGCTGAGGTTTAATCCCGATGCCGAGTGCAGAATGAGGTGTCCACCAGAACCACCACCAGATCCCGATACTTGGGAGGTCGTTGCGAGATCACCGCCGTCTCTGGAGGATTGTCCGCCCTGACCGGAGCCGCCATTCACTTTCAGAATCGCTGCCGGACCAAGAGTAATCGGACCAAGACATAACAGTTGCACCTGTCCACCACCACCACCACCGGGTGCGCCACGGAAGTAGCGCGCGGTGTAACCCACACCCGCGAAGTTAGGGTCAGGGAACAACATGTTCAGGGTGTCTGGGTATAAATCCCCATCCAAGTCAAAGCGGAACATGGTTTGAATATCACCACTTGCACCACCACCAGAGCCTGCGTACGGCGCACTCAGCTCCCCCGTGACCAGGGTTGGTGCAACGCCAGCGGTGCCATCCCAGAAGTAGCGGTGGCCCCAAAAGTTATTGCTCGTTTGCCCATCAGTAAAAACCGAGCGGCCAGCAATGCCGCCATCGGGCCCAGTATTTGGGTTGCCGAATGGAAAGGCGATGGCGGCGCCGGTCTCAGAACGATCAAAGAGGATTTCCCAATCGACATCATTCAAGGTGTCTTGGGAACGGTCCTCAAAACCTTGCACGCCGTGCGGTCCAGTGATGGTTTGGCTATCCGGATTCCGCGTATGAGATCGACTGGAACCACGCAACCCATCTTCAGCACCTAAGAATGCCAAATCAGGATCAATCGTCGCGTTGTAAATCGTGTGCCGATCAGCGCGTAAGTCAGGGCCGGAGTTATCAAAACTGGAAGGATTCTCAAGCAAACTCCAACGATCCCAGAAAATGGAATCGGTACGGCCTTCACTAAAGCCGCCACCGGCACCACCACCGGCAATGAGGTATTCGGAAGCTATTAGGGTTGGACCTACGGCAGCAGCGCGGTCTTGTTGATAGCCACCCTCACCGCCAATGCCTCCACCGCCAACCACGCCAAAAGGCCCGTTGCCCGTTTCGCCACGTGGGGTGTAATCATTCAGCACAAGAGATGCAGAGCCCCCCTTGCCGCCACCGCAGGCTCCAAGTGCGCCCGGGACAGCCAAAAACCAACTGTTAATGGCTCCATCTGGGGCCGTAGCATTAAAGCCACTGGCATCTAAGGTGCCAAGCAGGATTGCCTCACCGGAAACGTAAACCACCAATGGGTTATCGCCAATCGCGCGCAAGGTGGCTCCGGCCTCAATGGTGAAATCGTGAACATTCATCACACCATTCGTCACGGTAAAGACTTTGCCATTACCATCGGTAACTTGAGTCGTGGATGAAGTATCAATCTGAAGCAGACCTTGCCCAGTGGTAATCACAAAGTTACGATCCACGCCAACGGGAGTGCCGGGGAACGGGAAGTCTGCAGCAATCACGCCAGGCGTGATGGATGCTGGAGGCTGCGGCAAATCGGCCTCCAAGTCCAAACGGTTCGGGTTTCCAAAGCCATCCGTATATTCATCAAAAGTTACATCTTGCTCATCAATCGCTGGGCCGTTCGCATAAAATTCCGCGATGGTCGGCACTGCAATCGGACTGGTCACCACCGTGGTGGTGTTGGTGTTACCGCCTAGATCCTCGAAATTGGAAGTCAGGACCACACGAATATCGCGGCCCGGAATCAAAACACCACTAACCTGGAAATGGATTAAAGCACCATCGCCACAGTTGCTCACCACTTGCATGGCACCCGGGATCACGTTTCCACTGCTTGGGAAGATTCCGCTAGCATTCGAAAACTGCACGTAAATCCTTGCCGTAGAAAAATTAATCGGCTCCGGATTCACCGATTGGTTAAAACTCAAGACAATGGTGGAATCATTTTGAGAAACCAGACCAATGGAGTTTGGGACGGTGACATTATCCAACAACGGAGGCCCCACAGTGGTGTCGGCAAACAATGTTTCGCCAGCTGTTGGGGTACGGAAGATACGAGTTAAACCAATTGCTAACTGATGCCCTGAGATGTCGCGAAGGACGGCTGCGCCTCCAGCACCCTCTGTGGGAAGGATTAGCTCATAACCAAAGTTGCCGGGAACAAAGCCACCGTTGCTGTTGTCCACGTTATCCGGACAAGCAGGATTGAACTGAATGCCGAAGTTCCTGTTTCCCTCAGCATCGGTGATCAACTCGAAGGATCCGGTAACTGGATTGCCTGTGTTACTTAAATCTGTCGGGCGCAAAATCACCGAAGCAAAATTAACCGAATTCGCGTCAATTTCGTTATTGAAAAAGAGCTGAATTGGGCGGTTAAGCAACCAACTATCCCCATTGCTAACGTTGGAAGTTAAAACTTCAAAACGGCCAATGGATGACACCGATTTTTTACAACCGACAACGAAAAGGGGAAGCAATGCAACGCCCATGATGAAGGCGCTGCGCAGCAGGGATGTTTTGATGTTAGGCATCATTGGGTGGTGTAAGCGAAGCCAAAGGCGTCAAGTTCAGCGAGCAGGTCTTGCTCAATGTTCGACACGAAAGTGAACCGAAGTTGGAAGAAACGGCGGCCATCGGCAATGAGGTCAGCTGGGTCAGAATACCAGTCCGAAGGCAATGACATTGTTGCACAAGTACCTTGGTATTCTCCATAGGAGTCGAAGCTGGTGCTTGCGTCGTTCAACGGCGACGGGCTGTCGGTTGCAATGCAGGTGGCATCATTGATGGTGATGGTGGAGCGGAACTGCACCTCAACGGAAGTGCCTGGATTAGCTTGTGCCGCAGTAGGTTCGATGGTCAGGGCAGACATGGCATCGAGGTTGCCACCAAAGTCAAACCAGTGGGTGTAAACCTTACTCACCTTAGTAACGAAATCGACCTGTCCCCAGTAGAGCTCTGGGCCAAAGCCCTTAGTGCCGACACCAGTCACGGTGTTATAGCCGCCGTTTGGAGCGGTACCTTCAGGCGGAAGGTCTGGGCGCACCAAGTTCCATACCGAGTTGCCGTCGCGACCGCCGGAGGAGAACACGCGGAAAGCCGGGATGTTGGAAGAACCAACCATGATTTGAACCTGGAATCCGTTGAAACCAAATTCCTGGCCGCGCGGATAACAGCGGAAGCGCATCAGCAAAGGCAACGCAATGCTTGGGAACTCCCCTGCAAGCCAAACTGGAACACCACCGATGACGGACGGAGGAACCCCATAACCAGCATCATTGGTCGGAGTACCGCCAGAAGGATTACCGCCGACTAAGGCACCACCATCCGGGATTGGGAAGTGAGTGTCACGCCAAGTGTAAGTGGTCGCAAAGTCTGGCCATGGGTACATGGACACTCCGCCTGAGGTCTGGAATCGGTTCACGCTTGATATTTCATAATTGGTATCAAACACAATGACCTCGTCTAGATCTGCATAAGCTACAGGATCTTGGCCAAAGCCATAGATATTCGAATCGAAGTTATTTCCAGTCAAACGCTTCAATCCAGAGTTCTTGTGCTCTGGATAACCAGAGCCTGCATTGATGAAATCATCTGGGAAACGCACCGAGTGGGCCAAAGCAAGCGAGTAACGATCAAAAGTATCGTCGAAAACCACGCCTTCAAAGGGTGACCAATTCAGACCTTCCACATCGAGATTGAACTCACTCACGCTAGACAGGCCGAAACCAAGCTGATGATATGCGTAACAAGTCATCAATACGGCTCCCGCTGGAGTTAGTGGAGTCATCAGGCCTTGAGTGAACTTCAGACGCTGACCCACGAACTGGTTGGTTTGGTCCGCCTGGCGTGAAAAACGAACAATGCCGCGTCCGCGAAGCACACCATCACCCACAATCGGGCCAAGTTGGCCAGCGTATTCCGGAGTTTGATCCCCATCCTCATCGATACCGTTGCCGCGCAGTGCAAAGTACTTGTCAACGGGAACAGCGGTTCCGCCTAAAGTCCATTTCAATCCGGACAGTTGGAATTGCGAAGAGTGTCCAGCAACAAAACTGGAGAAGTCGACGACATTTCCAGCAAGGTCGAGGATGCCAGTATTGCCATTGCGTAGCGCAAGAGACAGTTGCAGGCTAGTGCTTTCGCCAAAAGCATCGGTAATACCGGCTAAGGGTGCGAGGGTAAAGGATTGAGCATCACCGGAGGCCTGGATTGGGCCAAACATAATGCGGCCTGGGCCACCACCACTACCAAATCCTGGCAAGCGATCGAGGAAGTTGGGAACTGTTTCACCACCAACCAAATCCCATTCTCTGTCGTTTCCGTCGACGCCGGCACTGAGGTTAGCCGAGGAAAGCACCATGGAATCCAGCGAGCGTACTGTAGTGACGTTGATTGGCTCACTGAAACGGACCGTAATCGTTGAGAATGGGTCCACGCCGTTTGCCGGAAAGTTAATCGTTGGAGCGGGCGTTATGGTTAAGAAACACAACTGCAAAGCAGAATCGGCCACCGTGTAGCGGGTCGTTAGGTTTCCGGAGCGTGGGTTGAAGCCTCCGGGCAAAGTCCCTGCCAAAAGAGCACCCTGCACCTCAAGGGCAGCGTTGTTGGAAGTGTCGATGACGCTAGTAACTTGTAGTAATGCACCATTGACCTCAATCACGTCCCCTACCTTTGGACTCAAAGAACGACAACCCAAGACATCTAAGGCGTAAATAATGTTACGTTGGTTACCGATTTCAATCACCGAGGCAATGGTGATTTCTTGAGTCACAATCAGGGACGGCTTGGAAGTGTCGGTCAAAAACCCGTTAAAAGCATCCAAATGGTTTCCAGTACGCACTGCGCGCACGGCAACAGGATCAAGCCCCGCAAACTCATGCGGTTCTATAATTGAATCTCCAGCTGCATTCCGGTTTACGTCGAAAGTTTGCGTGTTCGCTTTGTTGCTCAGCAGAAGCGTTTGGTTGATAAAAGGATTTAGCTTAGTTGGGATCCGCAACTTGATGTTCGGAGTTTGCTGATTCTCCGATTCTGGAAATCCAATTCCGTTCTCTGGAATGCCCAACTGTTGCGCATCGATTTTGGAGATAGTTGGATCTAAAATAACGATACCAACGGGCTCTCCATCTTGCCCTACTCCTTCTTTCACGACATAGCGAACTTCAAGGGAGGAAAGGCTATCTTGGGAGGTTCCGACCAAAACCTGGATGGTTTGGCGATCCACCGTATTCGGATTCAGGAACTCAGAAAACACCAAACGAATCGCGCCGTTACGTGCAAGCTTGGTAAATGGGCCCGGTGAATCAAAACTCTTGGCCTGAAGCGAAGTCAATCCGACACGGGCGTCCGCTAAAGCCTCATCAAACGCCACCGTGCCGCTGGTTTCAAGGATGGTCAAGACCTCAACCTGAGTGATCGGGTTTTGACTCAACACATAACGAATGCCGTCGCTCTGCAAGCTCTCTCGAATCACGACATCGGTTTCCACCAAATCGCCTGCAAGGTCAAAAAGATTGATGAGGCGCCCCCACTGCATGTCCTCAAGAACGAGAGAAGCTTTTCCAGATCCAGCTCCAGTGCCGATTCCGGCACCGATTCCATCACCAGTAGCACCACACCCGACTAAGGAGAGAGCCGGTAAGGCAACAACGGTTGCAACGACGAAGCGTGCAAAAGAGTTTTTGAATTGAATCATGGCTGTTTGTTATTCCAGACAATACCCAAACTATCTAGTTCAGGGCGCAGACCTAGGTCTGCATTTGATTTAAAGGTCACGCGTACCTGTAGGAAGCGGAATGCCCGCCCCTCCAGATCGCTCATATTGGTAGTCCAATCACTTGGAGTGCTTACCGTTCCCAAAGCACCTGGAAAAAAATCACCGTGGTCATCAAAGGGCGTATCAGCATTGGTCAGTGGGGATGGATTCTGGCCTGGGTCCACCACGTGGGTCACCGATTCTGCTCCACGGAATTCCACCGTAATGGAAGTTCCCACGGGTTGATTCTCATTTGCAGGCTCAAGAATCACGTCGGTCACTTGGCCAAGAAGAAGGTTCGATCCCATATCCAGCCAGTGCGTGTAAATACGGGAAGTATCTACTACAAAATCTGCCTGGGTCCAATAGATGTGGTCATCCCCCACGAAAGTGGTTGGGTTACCCGTTCCAGGCACAAAACCACCAATTGGGATAGTTCCACCTAAAGCCGAATTATCCGGCTGCACTTGGTGCCAGTTGCTGGAACCATCCTGACCACCTGAAGACCAAATGCGGAAGTTCACCATAGGGTTGCGTAGCGGCAACATTTGGGTGACCGAGAAGGAATTCAGGCCGAGACGGTTGTTTTGCGGGTAAACGCGGAAGCGTGCGAGCAAAGGCAAGGATACCGAAGGCACAGCTTCTGGACCCCATCCGAAAATGGTGCCATTGTCGGCAGCATACTGCTGGTTTGGTGCACCAAAGGAATTCTGGGCTCCACCGAGGTAGGTTTGCGAGATGGTGGTGTCGCGCCAAACATAGTTCGCGGTGAACTCTGGCCAAGGCATGTAAGGCGTTCCATTGTTGGAGAAGCGCTCGATGCTGTTCGCTACGTAGCTACTGCGGAAGACTTCCACTTCATCGATCCCAGATGATCCGTCGGCGGTAAAGCCGAGGATGTTGTCATCGAATGCGCTAATCAGCAATCCGGACTCACGCCAGATTGGCTGTTGGGTTAATGGATTCAAAAGTTCATCGGGGAGGAACTTGGAAGTGGAAAGCGAAAGCGAAACGTCTTCGAAAGTTTCATCGAAAACAACACCAGCATTCGGAGACCAGTTAAAGCCTTCCACCGTCATGTTGTATTCCGTAGCGTCGCCGTATGCGAAACCAAATTCTTGTGGACGATAAGCACTCATGACCACGGCGCCAGCTGGGTTGAGTGGCTCGGTAACCGGAACCCCAAGCAGGCGATTTGACATGGCAGGACTGGAAGAGTCCGCAGCGCGGGAGAAGCGTGCTGGAAAGCGGCCAGACAGACTGTGGCCAAGAACGCTGGAGTTGCCGGCCCACTCGGACTGGCCATCGCCATTTTCATCGAGGGAAGAACCGTTGAACATGAAGTAGCTTGCACCGTCTGCCAAGGCAGTGTGCTGCACCGTGATGGCAATGGATTGCGCTCCTGGCTCTCCAGGTTGTCCGTTGCCTGCAACAAAACCTTCCACATCCAGTGGGTTTCCAGACAAATCGAGGATGCCTTCCAAACCGCCACGCAAAGCGACGACATAGGCTTCACCGTTGACTGCGGTTTGAGGATCAAACCAACCATAAGAAGGGGTCAAGGTGTAGCGGCGGTTGCCGTCGGTTGCCTCGACTGGGCCAAACAAAATACGTCCACCAAACTCCGATGCCGCATCAGCGCCGGTGATGACAGGACGATAATCATAGCCGCGTTGGCGATCAATAAAGTCGCCGGTGCTTTCTGCTGCATTGACCTGACGATACCAAGCCGTTTCGATTTCAAACTCCGTGTTAATACTACCCACGGGAAGAACGTCTGGAGATGCAATCACGAAGGTGCTCATCGAGCGCATCGTGGTGGCGCTAATAGACTCATCGAAACGCACGGAAACGGAAGCATTGTCCGCGATGAGAATCAAACCACCGGGGATACTCGAAGTCAGGATTGGCGGTTGAAAGTCCAAGTAGCACACTTGAACCAAAGCATCTTGCGGGGTGTAAGTCGTGGTGTAACGAGTAGGCAGTGCCGTTGCGCCGACCACGATAGATGCATCTGTAGCCTCAAGAGCAGCGCGCACAGAATAGTTATTTGGGTCCGCGCTGTTTAGTACATCGGTGACCAAAAGCAGGCCATTGCCAATCTCAAAGACATCGCCGACTTTCGGCGCCATTGGCTTACACACGTCCAAATTTACGCTATATAGGAATTCAACCACGCTGCCGGAAATCGAAGTCACGCTGTTCACGGTTGCATCTTGCACCCCGAGCAAACTTGGCGCCGTGTTATCGAGGAGGAATCCGTTGAAGTCATCCAGGTTGTTGCCGGTACGTGCTGCACGCACCAAAACATCAGAAACTCCAGTGGATTCAAAAGGCTCCGTAGTCCGGTCTTGAACCGAAGGAGTGTGTTTGCCGTCGAGGCTGCGCAGCACCTTGGGCTGACCGATGAGCGGATCGGGCTGGGTTGGAATTCGAATCGCCAAGTTGGCGCTTACCGAATCTGCCGACGGTGGAAAGCCCACCGAGTTCTGCGGAATCGCCTCATTGGCGGCCTCGGCTGCAGACACCGTGGTATCGAAGTAAACATAACCTTTGTCCAGGGCGCTGTCGTTCTTCACGATGTAACGTCCAGTGAAGGACAGCAGAGGCGGATTACCCGTAAACATCTGAATCGTGGTGAAGTCCACCGAAGATGGGTCAATCTGCTCCGAGAATTGCAAGCGAACCGTTGCGTTACGCGCAATCTCTGTGAACGGCGGAGCAGCATCCGCGGCCTTATCCACCACCCCTTGCAGGTTGGATTTTGCTGCGTTTAAAAGTCCGGTGAAGGTCGCAGAACCAGCATCACGCAGGATGGTCAGAGTCTCCTTTTGGCTGACTGGGTTGTTGCTGACTTCATAGTTCACGCCATCGGATTCGATGAGGTGGTTGACCAGGACGTCGGCCTCAATTAGAACGCCATTGGAGTCACGCACATCGACTAATCGACCCCAGGTCAAGTTCTCAAGGAAAAGGCCAAGTGAGCTTTGCGTATCACCGCCAAGGCCGCCTGCGGAGCCTGAGGCAGAGATGCAGCTACCACCGACCACGGTGGCGGCCGCTAAGCCAAATGCTGAGATTCGAGTGAGGAGATGCATCCTTTTGGGTTGATTCACGGATTCTATTTTTGTTAGCGCTAGGTGGGACAACACCTAGACCGACTATCCTAAAGCGGCGAGTCAGACTTAGCTGTTCCTTATTGGCAAATCCCGTACCAACGCCGGGAAGTGCCTGTATGGGGCTATTTTAGGGCAGGAACGCCCGCAGGGTGCGGTTTCGCACCAAGGCTTCCTGCTGCTAAGTTTAGCTCCTGAAAGCGGAGATTATCCACCCCATTGATAGCCTGCTCGCTCCGCGGCGTCACGGTCCAAAAAAGGTTGCAGGTTTTCTGACCGAATGCGAAGAGCTGCGCCAGAAAACAATGCATGAACCTTGTTGGTTGAACGGCAGCCAGCATATTCCACCGCAAGCTGAGTATCACAATAGGTACACAAAAAGCTCCGGCGTGCCGCTCCGATCACCCGCCAAGATGCCGAGAGCCCTTCAGCACGGGAAACGCAGGCTGGATTAGGGCAGGGACCCAGCTGCTCGTCGGGGCTGCCGGCCGGTAAGGGCGACAAATACGGCAGCGGCCAGCGGTCTTGACGCAACATAGCGAGATAAATCGCTTGGCGTACCACCGGGCCCAGCTTGGCTTGCTCAAAGTAAAGCGCGCGTGGGTCTTCATCGATTTCCGCCGGGAGCTCTCCAAGTCGTGGCAGGGGATGCAAAATCTTACATTCAGCGAGCAAAGGGTTTTGCATTTGAGCCGGCGTCAATCCGGGATAGGAGCCGTGCCCCGCTTCGGCCCCCCGCTCAGCCTGAAGACGCGTGAGATAGAGCGCATCGAGGGCGTCAATCGCTGGCACCTCTTCACGAAACAGAGATTTCTGCACCAACCCTTTCGGCTCCAGCACGCGAGCCTCTGCATTACCTGTCCAATCACCAAACAATGGGTGCTTAACCCACCGTAAACGATAGTCGAAGCGATCCAAGATACGACGCTCAAAGCCGGCTTCCCAATCCAGGCCTACTCCGGGCAACAACACAATGCGTACTCCCAAAACTGCAAGTGCCCAAACCAAGGAACGTGCGGTGCGGCCATTGCGCAAGTCCCCCATCACTGCAACTGTGCGACCAGCAAAATCACCCCATTCACGGTATAGCGTGTATAGATCCACCAAGGTTTGCGTTGGATGGCCGAGGCGGCCGTCACCGCCATTCACCACTGGCACCTGGGTTACTTGGCTGGCGAGTCGAGACGCTCCATCGAGCGGATGGCGCAACACTAAGAGATCCACATAACTGCCAATCACCCGCGCCATATCAACCAAGCTTTCTCCCTTACTTTCACTCGAAGTTTTAGGGTCGGCCATAGAGATAACCGAGGCGCCAAGCCGGTGCGCGGCGGCTTCGAAGGAGAGGCGCGTGCGCGTGGATGGCTCCGCAAATACGGTAGCGATCACCGAACCGCGCAAAGCATCTTCAAAATCACTTGGTCGTGCCTCCAGTTCCTCCACTCGCTGAAAGAAAGCTTGCAGGAAAGGCGTGTTTAGGGCTTCCGAAGAATGGAGACCCTCCATGACCGGCAAGAGATGCATCGGGCGATTAGGAGACGGGACAGGAAAGCTGGCCGAAGTGGCGAGTGATTCCACCTATAGGATAACGTCAACTGCTCGCAAGCAGCAGGGCTTCCAGCTCTTCCCGCTGAGATTTCTTCACTGCCACGAGACTCCCCGGAGGCGGAACATGCCCAAGACGGCTAAGAACGCAGGCCTCCAGTTGGGCGATCCAAGACTCTCCAAGTGCCAAACAGCCACTCAAATCAGCCACTAGCCCCATGGCATCCGGCCGCCAGGTAGATTCCAAGTCACAACGATTGAGTACAACCAGGTCACGATTTTTACGCTGGGACATAACTTGGCGGAGGACAGGATTAGGAGCAACATGCTGATCCAGCACCCAAATGACCATCCAGGCGGAAGCCACTTCCTCTAAAGCCAGCACCATCGCTTGTTGATCAAGCACACTTAAGCCTTCGCCAATACCTGCAGTATCACTGAGCAAAAACAGGGTTTGCTCCATCTCCTTTCCAAGCAGGATGGGCGCTTCCACCGAGTCCCTGGTGGTGCCGCTTCCATCCTGGATTGTTGCCAAGGCCGCCCGGTTCCACAGGTTAAACAAACTCGATTTGCCAACATTCGGCGGTCCTGCCAACACGATTTTCGGCGGAGACTCTAAAACTTCGGCCCAAGAGTTCCACTGCTGGATTTCCTGAATGCGAGCACGTCGTTGAAGTGGAGACAAAGAATCCAAACGTTGCATTTCAAGCGCAAAAGCTTGCTTTCGGTGGGCGCCAAATACGCGTGCAGCCAATGGAGAATTTGCGTGTAAAAAGACATCCTCCAACGAGGAATTGGTCCCATTCGCTTCCTCCTTCCAACCGCGCTGTTGCATCCATGCACGAAACGCTGCTGCTACCCCATAACCACCATGAAGATGACACTCCAACGTAAGCTTTTTTCCATTCTGCGCGCGCCGCCAGAGTAAAGCCTCATCAAAAGGAAACGTGTGCCGATCCAAGCGAAAACTTTCATCGGATATCGGAAGATGCTGGTCGAACAAGTTGGCGCAATCATCGGCCTCTCCTTCTACCAGCCAAATCGAGAGAGCACTGCTACCAGGCGCCGACAAACGACAGAACGTTTTCATCGATGTAAAGCCGCTAAGGCTTGCAACACCAGATTCTCTTCCAGCTTCCAGCCCGGCATGAGAGCAAGCAAACGTTTGGCATCGCCACCGGTCAGGAAGCACTGCGCCTCGGTTTGCTGGTGTAAGAACTCCGTAGCCAAAGCAGTGATGCCATGGGCGAAAGCACGGCGGGTTCCCGCGGCAACGGCCGAAGCCGTATCCGCTGGGATCCCAGTCCTTTGTTCATTGGGGGCATCCAGGTGTGGACACGCTTGCGCCAGAGCCCGCTCTTGCAAGCCCAAACCGGCACCGATAGCGCCGCCTAAGAAGCACCCCTCTGCATTTACCACGTCTAGGGTCAATGCGGTACCGCAATCCGCGACCACCACCGCTGATTGAGTTCTGTGGTGCACCAACCAGGAGGCTAATAAGCGGTCAATACCAGTGCCGATGGACTTAATTTGCAGAGGAACCTGCTCCGGCTGCACCATAGAAACCTCCACCGCGTGCAAGCCAAAGTCCAGTAAGCGTTCGCATCCCTGGACAGAGCTGCTAGCAAGAGTCACCCCTCGAACGGACTCCGAAATTAAATAATTGGCAAGCCTCTGACACTCGGACGCCTCCCGCCACGCAAAACTGTGTACTACGGAAAGGCTGGCATCTGCAATCTTCAAACGCTGATTGCCAAGATCTGCGAGCAGGTGTTGCTCTCCGACCACGGCCCTTAGCGAGGAAGGCGGAAAGTCAACGTACGTACGCCACCGAGGCGCTCCACTTTCACTTCGATGACATCCGTGTCCATTTCGCGCACCGAACGAAACAGCTGGTCGCGGTCGACGGCTGGTTGACCATTCACTTCCAGCAAAATGTCATCGGCCTTGATGCCAAGACGCGAGAACACCGACCCCGCAGGCACGCTGCGAATGCGCAAACCACGCACCTTGTTTGAAAGTGGGTCGCGCGCAACACGGACCGGAACCGAGGCAAGGATTTCCTCCTGCGACATCTTCTCTAACTCGCGTAAATCATTGGACCCGATTTCATAAGCGCCAGCTTCCACTTGTTCGGTTCGCTCGGGTGCGACATAAACCACTGCTACGCCATCTACCTCTGCAGAGCCTCCCCTACTTGTATCGTTACCGCGAACGAAAACCCGGCCATGATCGACTTCGTAGGCGCCTGGCAGAACCACCATCATTGTGCCGGTATCCACCACTTGAATTTCAACTTCGCCGGGGCGCACAGCCACCAGTTTTAACTCTAATCCCTTTTTATCATCCAATTCAAACGTTGATCCGACACCGATCAAGTCTCCAGGAATATACTCATCCTTGGGACGCTCAGTACGGCCCTGAATCCACGCCGCAGAGGGTGCCTGAATCCATGGCACCAAAATATCATTTGGAGAAATACGCGGCTTGACCTTCACCTCTTCCTCTTCTTTGAGGACAGGCGGCGGCGCAACGTACCCAGTGATGTTCAAGGCTTGAAGCACCTTGTAATTTTCATACGGCTTCAGGTGGCCACCATTCCGGCCAGCTGCACTGCCATCAGCGCCAAAGGTACCTTCCAGTTTCGCCATCGAGATCTGGCGCACGATGACGTCTTTGTTCTGGATGTAGTCAAACATCTTCCAGCCAAATCCACCAAGGGTGCCAAGTCCAACTAGGACTAACACTAAGCGCAGCAGTTTCTCGTTCACGTATGGCATCTTATCCCGTATTCCAGCTGATTGCGACGCCTACACCCCGCAGCTTCTTCCTACTCTTCGTTGCCAAAGTCAACTAAACGTACTAATTCTTGGGTCAGCCGGTCCAATCCAAATCCAGTGGCCGCCGAAATCGCAAACACCGGCTGGCCCAGCTCCGCGAATAACTCCTTTGCGCGCTGCTGGCCTTCCTCATCCTCCACCTTCGTGGCCACCACAAGGCTCGGGCGGGAGCCGAGATTAGCCCCATAGGCTTCGATTTCCCCACGAATCACCCGATACGCCTCCATAGGGGCGGTGTCTGCCATGACCGAGCAATCCACCAAGTGCAAGAGAACGTTGGTGCGCTCAATGTGGCGCAGAAACTGATCGCCCAAACCTTTGCCATCTGAGGCGCCTTCAATCAGGCCAGGAATGTCTGCCAAGACTAGGTTGCGATCTCCTTGCCCCAAATCCAGGATGCCGAGAGAGGGGTCTAACGTGGTGAATGGATAGTCTGCAACTCGTGGACGCGCTGCCGTCATACGACTTAATAAGGTTGATTTGCCTGCATTCGGCAATCCGAGCAGGCCGACGTCGGCCACAAGCTTCAACTCCAATCGCAGTTTGCGCGATTCACCTGGGATACCACGCTCAAAGTGAGTGGGCGACTGCACCGTCGCAGATGCAAAACGGGCATTTCCACGGCCGCCCTTGCCACCGGCCGCAACGACCAAAGTCATGCCATCTTGATCCAGATCTGCAAGCAAGTTGCCGCGATCCAAATCATAGATTTGGGTACCGACAGGCACCTTGATGCGCAAATCTTCTCCACCCCGGCCACTGCGGTTATTGCCTCCACCAGGCTGACCGTCGGTGGCGCGCGCATGATGGTTCCGCGTGATACGGAAAAGGGAATTTTCCTGGCGATCAGCGATCATGACCACATCGCCGCCCTTGCCCCCGTCGCCGCCATCGGGACCACCCATGTTGACGTATTTCTCCCGGTGCATGGAGGAACATCCAGCTCCACCATGACCGGCAGACGCAATCATGACCGCTTCATCGCGGAACATGTTTTCGATTTTCTGAGCCATCGGTTTGTTGTCTGGGTTTTGGGTGCTTCAGCAAGGAAGCCCGGCGGTCCTAAGGACTACCGGGCTTCAAGTTTTCCGGGAAGTGCTGCTGGAGCACTCCGGCAGGGATTAACCCTCGATGGGGACAATCGTAACGCGTTGACGAGACTGGTACTCGACGGTGCCATCCCACAATGCGAACAAAGTGTAGTCCTTACCCATGCCGACGCCGCGGCCAGGATGATGCTTGGTTCCGCACTGACGGATCAAGATTGCACCTGCACGTACGGTTTCACCACCATACTTCTTGATACCACGCATTTGCGGGTTTGAATCCCGACCGTTCTTGGTCGAGCCACCACCTTTCTTATGTGCCATAATTTTTCTCCTGGTCCTTAGACCAGATTAACCGCGAATCTCCTTCACGCGGATGTGGGTGTAAGTCTGACGATGGCCGACGCTAGAGCGTGAACTCTTACGGCGACGGAAAGTAGCTACCCGGATTTTCTCGTCTTTTACTTCCCCGATGACCTCAGCCACCACGGAAGCACCAGAAACATGCGGGGTGCCGACTTCAACGCTGCCATCTTCCTTCTTCAGGAGCTGGACAGAATCAAAGACAAGTTCGCTGCCCGCCTCTGCGGTGGGCATACGGTCAATCCACAAATCCTGACCCTGCTTTAGGGTTAGGCATCGGGAACGGTCGCGGACAATTGCGTACAAGGTATTTTTCCTCTCGAAAGGGCCGAATAGTTTAGCGGCCCCCGTCAACATCGGCAAGGGCTCCGAGGTGCTCAATCACAGAATCCCCGGAAGAAACCTGAGCATCCTCCACCATCTCTACACTGTGGTGCAATCCTTGCAACGGCTGGTGCAGACGTTTCCACTGCTGGACGACCCCTGGCTGGGCACGTACGCGCAGTTGAGAAGGCGATTGCATGGCCCTGAGCTTCCTCAGGATGCGTAGAGCCCCGGCTTTGTGGTGAGCGACATTGCCGCTGCCGCCACATCCGCGGCACATGGACTCGGTGCCTTTCGCTGGGCCAGTCCCAAGGCGTCGGCGAGTGAAAGTCATCAAGCCGAAGCTACCTAGACGCCCGGTCTTCATCCGCGCGCGGTCCTCCACAAGACAGGAACGCAGCGTTTGCTCGACCTTATGGCGATGGACAGACTCCGCCATATCAATGAAATCCACAACCAAAATGCCGCCTAAATCCCGCAAGCGTACTTGACGCGCAACCTCTTTCGCCGCCATCAAGTTGGTCGCCAATGCGGTTTCCTCCAGGCTGCCAGTTCCAGAGCGACCACTGTTGACATCAATCGCAACCAGGGCTTCGGTTTCATGAATCACAATGGATGCACCACTGCCAATCGGCACGCGACTACGGAAGAGACTTTGAAAACGTGATTCAATGCTTTGCGCTTCAAACAAGGGACTGCTCCCTTGATGCGCTTTCAACACAACCCGCTCCGCCGCACCCTTTTCCTCAAGGAAAATGGCCAAGGCCTTAGCGGTTGCAGGGTCATCACAAAGGACCTCTTCCACCCCGCCATGAAAGAGCTCGCGGCAGGCGCGCACCGCAGTGGTTTCTTCAGGGAGAGCCAAACAGGGCGGCTTGGCCTTGGCAAAATCACGCACCACGGTATTCCAACGCTCTTGCAGGCGCCGCAGATCGTGGCCGAGGATCTTTTTACTTTGCCCCATGGCTGCCGTGCGCGCGATGACCGGGAGCTCCACGCCATCGCCCAATTCGAGCAAGGTGTTACGCAAGCGGTCGCGTTCTTCGGTTTCTTCAATCCGACGGCTAACACCAATACGCCCCATGGTCGGCATCCAAACCAAACAAAATCCAGCAAGGGACAAATGCATGGTGAGGGTAGCACCTTTTCCGCGTACCGGGTCGCGTAAGACTTGAACCAAAACCGCACGACCAGGCTGCAACAATTGTGCAATGCTTAGTTGCGAGGAAGAAGGAGATTCGCTTTCCTCCTCATCTTCGCCCTCGACGACTCCCTTTGCATCGGCATCCGTGTCGGCGTAATGCTTGCGGATAGGAGTGGTCGCCACTTCCACCGCCGTGAGAGAACTATCGGCGCAGGCCGGGTGCACATTCCCCACATGCAGGAAGCCATCTCGCTTGTCGCCAAAATCGAGGAAGGCAGCATCTAGTCCGTCCTGAACTTTACGCACCACCGCCAAGTAAACATTACCGACCACGGATTCCCTTTCCGTTTGTGCGCAACGCAAATCAATGATTTCCTTATCCTCGACTAAGGCAATCCGAATCTCTTCTGGATCCGAGGCATTGACTACAAGGGTCCGCCCGGGGCGTGTCATGCTTGCGCTTCGCCGTCGGCAGCCAGCAAAATCTCCACCATGCGCTCAGCTGCGGCTTCTGCTTGAGGCCCCGACGCATGCACTTCGATTTCAGCACCCTTAGTCGCACCGAGTGTCATCACCGAAAGGATGCTACGCGCATCAGCAACACGGCCATCGAAGTGCAATTCGATGGATGCTTCGAATTCGACGGCAGCCGAAACGATGACATGACTTGGGCGGGCGTGAATGCCATTCGCATTCACTACCTTCGCCTTGCGGACGACGGTTTCTTCCATGACCTGGCTCCCTAGGCTGGAGCGAGCTCCGAAAGGAGATCGACAACCTGACGGCCACTAGCGGCCTGGCATGCAAAGGAAACGAAGTCTTCGTGCTTGGCGATGCTTGCAATCCAACGCAATAGCCCGATGTGGGCGTCAGCATCGACTTCCGGGCGAATCACAGCGAAGAAAACGTTGACGTTTTCACCATCCAAAGCATTGAAATCAACGCCATCTTGATGCACGCCCAAAACCACGGTCACTTTATCAGTGTGTGGAGACTTCACGTGCGGGATGCCAACGCCGGAACTGCCGGTCGACCCTTCTGATTCACGCAGGATCAAAGCAGCCTTCAAGGCGTCTTTGTGCGGAGCGAGATCCGCGTTACTGGCGACTAGGCCGTTGACGAGAGCTTCAAGGACACCGTCCGAATCGGAGGCTTGGATGTCGAGCAGGACTGCCTGCTCATGAAAGAGTTCCACGTAGGTCATGGATGGTTTATTCCGCGGCACGACCACGTCGTGCTTTTGCGGAGTGTTTTTCTTTGAATTTAAGGATTTGGCGTTCGAGCTTATCGACCACACTGTCGACTCCCGAACGCCCTTCTGGTGCACGATCATGCGCAACAAAGGGTTCACCTTTATGGCGGTGAAGGATGGCTTCGCAAGCGATCTCGCCTGCTTCCTGGACAAACACGAATTCGCCTTTCTCAAAATCCTCCCCGAATCGCTCAAGCTTCTCAAGCTTTTTCGCTGCGTATTCGCGCAATGGTTTAGGGAAGTCGTCGTGGCGGAAAGTGATTTCGATGTTCATGGGCAGGTAACGGGGCTTGGGGTATCCCGACGCTTACAGGATACGGTTTTTCGCGCTCTGGCGATAGTCCGCAAATGGGTCGCAGGGGTAAAAAACGCGCCAGAGGTATAGGCCCTCTGGGGGCGCGGTAGGGCCCGCTTTCTTGCGCTCCCCGGACTGGAGTACGTTAGCAACCCAGATAGGCGCATGCTTATGCATTCCAACGTCCCACAGAGTGCCCACCATATTGCGCACTTGACGGTACAGGAACCCCCCACCGCGAAAGTGGAAAGCGGTGCCGCCACGCATGGGCTGAATGTGAATGGAATGGATGCTACGGACCGTTGTTTTGGAGCTACGCTTGGCCGCAGCAAATGCCTTAAAGTCATGGCGTCCAATAAGGTGCTGGGATGCTTCCCGCATTGCGGTGATATCCAACTCCTTGCGCTGCCAAGCCATGCTGCCTTTGCGCAACACTGGCCGTGTGTCACCGTGCGCGCAAAGATAGACATAATGTTTTCCCGTAGCACTTGCGTTAGCGTGGAAATCGACATCGCAGCTCGCGGCATAACGAACCGCGAGGTCTTCATCGAGAAAGGCATTGATGGCACGGCGGATTTGGTGGGCCGGTAAATCGCTCCAGGTAGAAAAATGCACCACCTGTCCCCAGGCATGAACCCCGCTGTCGGTGCGACCGCTCGGTTGCATGACCACCTTTTCGCCCGAAACGGCAGCCCACGCAAGCTCTAAATCTTCTTGAACTGTGCGCAAACCCGGCTGGCGCTGGTATCCGCAAAACCCAGCACCTGCATATTTCACGCAAAGCGCAATGCGCCGTGGAGCACGGTGTTCGACAGAGAGATCAGTCATCCAAGGGGCGACGGCCACGATAAGCGTCGGCCAGAATCTCGCCATGCAAGTATTCCAGACGCGCTCCAACCGGCAAGCCACGTGCTAAACGTGTGATACGTACCGAGCTGCCCTGCAAAACCTCCATGACCTTGAGAGCAGCACCTTCTCCTTCTCGATCTGGCGCCGTGGCAAGAACGATTTCTTCAACACCCTGGGTATCCACCCGACGACGCAAAGCCTTCAGTGCACCAAGGTCGGGTTCAGCGCCTTCGCGTGGAGCAAAACCTTCCAACAGCACATGATAAAGGCCTGCATGGATTCCAGCACTTTCGAGCTTCTCCACTTCCCGCGGCCCTTCCACGACGCAGACGATAGTTTTATCGCGCGCTTCATCAGAGCAAATCGCGCACGGAGTTCGCAAGGTAATGTTGCCGCACACTTCACAGCGGCGGGTATCCATGCGCGCATCACGCAAAGCTACCGCTAGCTCCGCAACCTCTTCCGTCGAGGAACGTAGCACGTGCAAAGCCATGCGTTCAGCACTGCGGGCACCCACCCCAGGAAACTTTTCCAAGGCGCGAATGAGCCGCTCGAGAGGTTCTGGAAACGCCACTCTTTATGACATACCCGGTAGGCCCATACCCCCGGTAACACCCTTCATGGCTGCGGAATTGGCTTCTTCCGCTTTTTTCAAAGCTTCCTTTAAAGCGGCACCAACCAGGTCTTCCAGCATCTCCACCTCCTCTGGGTCGACTACTTCCGGCTTGATGTCAATGCCAAGGAACATGCGCGCGCCATTGATGCGCACCTTCACCGCACCGCCACCTGCACTGCCTTCAAACTCGGCCTTGGCCATTTCCTCTTGCACTTCCGTGACTTGGCGTTGCATTTTTTTTGCTTGGCGCAACAAACCACCAAGATCTCCGAGACTTCCAGCCATAATTAAACTTCCAGTGTTTACGGGGTTTCTTCTTGGCCGTCAAAAGACGACAAGAGGTTTTCGACGATGGGATCGTCGACTGCTTTTTCACCTTCTTCAAAAGTGATGCGCCAAGCGCCGGGACTCCAAGGGAGTCGCGCTAAAGCTTTGAGCTCAATCGGGTCTTCGAGCAAATCCCTATCCCGTTCGACTACGAGAAAGAGGACGACGTGCACCTCGCCGTTTACGATTTTCCCCTCCACCAAATTGGTCCGCACGATGTTTCCGAAAGTCGGGCGTTCCCGCTCCAAGCGCTGCAGCAAGGACTCAAAATCTTGGATCGCGCCGACTTGGGGTGGAGCGATGGCTTGGGGTGCTGCAACGGCCTGGGTCGAGGCCACGGATGCTGGCTCAGGTGTTGCGGGTGCGGGTGCAGGCGCGGATTTGGGTGCCGGAGCGGTTGGCGCTACGACTGCAGGGGGCCGTTCTGGGGAAGAGGGCGCAGAGGCCGGGGCTGAGCTTGGCGCAGGCGCCGATTGCCGCGATGCAGTGGGTGCCGGTGGTGATGCAGTTTGCGCAACTGCAGGAGCCGTAGCTGCAACTTCTTCTCCATTCAGCAAGCGCGCTATCTCAAAGAAGGATCCAATCCTGGCCGCACGCAACAAGGTCCACTCAAGCAGAGCGCGCGCACCCAGTGGCGCTTTTTGCATGCGACTCTCGAGATGAAACATCATGCCCATGATGCCTTCCAAACGATCGCGCCCAAAGTTGCGCGCTAAATCCATGGTGCGTTCACGACGGTCATCCGCAGGAATCACCCCAACCGCATCTTCACCGAGCAGGGCGATATGCAGGAGATCGCGCAATGCATCCACCGATTGTTCTACAAAATCACGTTCCGTACCACCACGTTGCAAAAAGGCATCGATGGAACTGAGGATGGTGCCAGGATGATCCGCGAGTACCGCCTCAAACAAGTCCAACCAACGCTCAGGCCGGGCCAATCCTGCCACGCTCTCCAAGTCATCTAAAGTGACGCGCTCCCCCGCCGTGGCGAGCACTTGGTCAAGCATGGACTCGGCATCGCGCATACCGCCACGACATCCGTGCGCGATGGCTTTGAGTACCTCGATATCGACCTCCATGCCTTCTGATTGGCACACGAAGCTAAGCTTGGTTTGGATATCGACTTCACGGATGCGGCGGAACTCGAAGATCTGACAGCGCGACACGATGGTGTCGGGAATCTTGTGCGGATCGGTGGTCGCGAAGAGGAACATCGCATGCGCGGGCGGCTCCTCTAGGGTTTTGAGCAGTGCATCGAAAGCCTGACCAGAGAGGCGCTGCACCTCGTCGATGATGTAGATCTTGCGCCGATCGCGAATCGGATTGGTCTGCACCGCATCGCGAATGGCGCGGACATCATCCACACCGTTGTTGGAGGCACCGTCGATTTCGATGACATCGATATCGTTGCCACGCTCGATTTCCACGCAGGGACCACATTCTAGGCAGGGCTCTACCGTCGGCCCCTTCTCGCAGTTCATCGACTTAGCAATGATCCGCGCGGTGGTGGTTTTGCCGACGCCCCGAGGCCCCACCAACAAATAGGCCTGACCGACGCGACCACGCTCAATGGCATGGCTTAAGGCGCGAACAATATGGTCCTGGCCAATGACTTGGGCAAAACTCCGCGGGCGGTACTTGCGCGCAAATACGCGGTAGGTCGGGGCTGCTTCGCTCACCTTCTCATCCTATCAGGAACGCATACCGAATTCGGAGGTCCTGCCACACCCTAAATCCCTCTCTGAAAACCGTGGAGCCCTTGGGTGGAACAAAGCAAAGGAACTGGAGGCCCGGACCATCACGGCACCCGAAAGCCGCAGCTTAGAGCTGCTCCATTCCTGGTCTGACCCGGTTCACCGCAGTTTCGCTGCGTGAGGCCGGACCCCCAGTTCCTTCACTGAGTTCGAATGGCGGAGAGAGAGGGATTTGAACCCTCGGTACCGTGAGGTACACACGCTTTCCAAGCGTGCTCATTCGGCCACTCTGACATCTCTCCACTGATTCGACAAAAAACGTATTCCCCGGCCTGGGAATGGCGGAGAGGGAGAGATTTGAACTCTCGGAGGCCTTACGACCTCACTGGTTTTCGAAACCAGCCCATTCGGCCACTCTGGCACCTCTCCTATGGGGCGGGGAATCATACCCGCCGCGGACGGGCGGCGGAAGCCCTCTTATCGGCCTTTGTCCGCCTTCTTCTGCTCCCGTTTCTGGCGAAAGAACTCCTGCAGCAACGCAGCGCTCTCCTCGGCTAAAACTCCACCCTGAGCCTCAATTTGGTGATTCAACCCTGGAAGTTCCAAGAGACGGGCCAAAGACTCGATACCGCCAAACTTTGGGTCGGCTGCGCCATAGACGATACGCGCGACACGGCTGTGCAATAAAGCGCCTGTGCACTGAATGCAGGGTTCTAAAGTGCAGAAAAGCTCAGCATCTGGAAGGCGCTTTTCCCCCGCTGCGGCAAAGGCCTGCGTTAGCGCCAGCATTTCGGCGTGCGCGGTGGCGTCCTTCAGCGCTTCGACGCTATTGTGACCGCGGCCAAGAATCTGGTTTCCGCGCACAATCACAGCCCCTACTGGAACTTCATCAGCGGCCCATGCCGCACGTGCTTCGCGGAGGGCGAATTCCATAATCGCCAGATCCCTTTCCTCTTGAGACCCTGGCTGACGCAGCGGGAAGAGAAGTGCCATGTGAAGAAAAATGGCGCGCCCGGGAGGATTCGAGGCGTAGGCGGCGTTGCGAAGCGACGTCAACCCTGCTCAAAGAATCCGCGGGGGACCGCGAAAGAGTCGATCTCGCGCTAGCGCGGGAAATCGGCGTGGGAGTGGCGCGCCCGGGAGGATTCGAACCCCCAACCTCCTGATCCGTAGTCAGGTGCTCTATCCAGTTGAGCTACGGGCGCGTTTTGGAGGG
>JASFYO010000006.1:0-16246 GCA_045047305.1 Planctomycetota bacterium
GACGACAGCGTTTCCGACGACGACAGCGTTTCCGACGACGACAGCGATGACCACAAAGACAAAGACAAAGACAAGAAGGGTCGTGGCAAGCACTAACCCATTACAAGCCTCAGCGCTTTAGCCTTCTTTGCGACGATCGCCTGGCGGGAAAGCCTCCAGGTAGTCTTCCATGGATGCCTCAATCACCCGCTCGGCGTGCTCCCGCCCATAGGGTGCGCCGATGGAAACGCAGGACTCTTGACCTGGCATTAGTTTGTAAGTCATAAAGTAGTGATTTAGGCGCTCAACCAAGACGCTCGGCAATTGGGAAAGGTCTTCGAGATCGCCCCACTGATGGTCGCAGTCCAAGATGGCAATGATTTTGTCGTCGGCCTCGCCATCGTCGAGCATGGGCAAACCGCCCACCACGCGCGCATTGAGCAAGGTTTCAGCACGGTTAATCGGGCGCTCGCTAATTACGCAAATGTCGAGCGGGTCGTGGTCCCCGACTGCAGCACCATCCATTAACGCACAAACACGCTTGCCACAGTAGGTGCGCGGCACAAAGCCATAGAGGGCTGGAGGCAGAGATGAAGTGCGCTGCGGCCGATCCACCCGCAGAAAGCCAGACTCCTTATCGATTTCGTATTTCACCATATCAAAAGGGGTGATTTCGATGAAAGCGTGCACCAGCGAAGGGGCGTCTTTTCCAACGCTCAAGCCATGCCAGGGGTGGGGGCGGAATCGGTGAAACGAAGTATCTGGAGCCATGCGCAAATTCTGCCAATCCGGAGCAAGCACGTCAATCGCTTCTGCAATAAACACTACAGAGTCCTCGTGTGGCAAGGTATGGATTAGCCAGTCTAGAAAGCGTGTAAGATTCCGATTTCTAGTGTCCGACAAGCATAGAATCAGGGGATGTTGCTTATCCCGCTCCTGCTTTCCTTTTGCGCGCAAACCCCTGCAGTTGCAGAGACATTCCCAGCTGTAGGAAGCGAGGCCGGCATCACTGCCCAGAATAGGTTTCGTAGTTGGTTAGGTGCAGCAGCAAAGGCTCCACTTGCGCCATTGCATGCCGAATACCAGGTCCACTTGAACTTTAGTGTGCTTGACTCGGCCGACAAGGTAGAGGCCGTGTTTGAAGGCACTTTGGTTTCCGATGTGGAATCGTCAAAAAAGATGCATCATCATTTGAGTGGCGTTGGTGTTCTAGGGGGAGAGATGCAGATCCCCGTGGAGATGAACTTAGTGATGAACAATGAGGACTTCTGGTTCTATTTCTATGCCGCAGGTTTGCCAGGGATTCCAGACGATGGCCTTTATTTATCTGGCAAGGTCAATGCCTTGCAGGAGTTATATCGCGCCGGTTTGGACTTTCAGAAGTATGCAGCCGGTTTGAAGCAGGATGCAAAAGAAGGGGATCGTCTGGGGCTAGGACCTCAACTCACTAGCTTTTTCATGTCCTTGCCGTCGGAGGCTTCAGCCTTGGGGCAGCCAAGCACAGCATTGTTTTACCTCATGTCTCCCTTTAGCTGCCGCAGTTTTGAGTTGGCCGATGGCGATGTCATCGCGCATCTAGGCTTGGATACTCAGCCCGAGGCTTTCATGGTGGAGTGGACGGAAGGTTGGGACCTCATGTGGGCCGACATGTTCAGCATGTTTGGAGCCCAGGAGAACGGACATCGCACGTCTACCGCTTTTCAAAACTTGGGCGACTATTTAAGCCTCACATTGAATTGCGATTACACCTCTGGCACATTGCTTGGCTTAAACGCGGAATGTCATGTGAATTTGGAACAGCTTGGGCTAGGCACAGCCGAAGAAACGATGGATTTGAAGATGGTCATGAAAGGTCATGTTTCTTTTTCAGAAACGCTGCAAGCGACTTTGTTTGATGCTCCTCTGATCAATCAAACCCCGATGGATATCAACGCGATGTTGGCCTTGGCCTTGGCTGAGGTACATAAAGATTGGCAGGAGCTGAAGGACGAGGCAGAGGCGGAGCTTTAAACGGCTCCAACCAATGCTTGGGTGCCAATAGGGGCTTATTCAGGGCAAAGGACCGGGAAGGGCGGCACGCTGTTCTTTGCGCTCTCACTGATGATCCAGTTTTGGTCAAAGAGGCCCTCTGCGGCAAGACGTAAGTTGCCTATGCCAGAGCGCAAACCTTCGCGTCGATGGGAGCTGCCCTCTGGTATTCCCGAAAGATCGAAAGCAAGTTGCCTTACCAACAAGGTTGCAACTGGATCGCCTTCGCGATTGCGAATTGTCCAATAGCGGTCATAGCCAGCCATCCAATGGATGTCGGGGCCTATGCCGAAGATGAAGGTAATCAAGTCCTCTGCAGGCCGCACCCGATGCAGAATGTTCAGGTCCATCGCGTAGTTGGAAAAAGGAAACGGCAGGTCCGCCTTGAACTTCACACTCAAACAAGCTGCAGCGCAAGTGCCTTCCTCGGCGTCAACCACCCGCAAATAACTCCCCTGATTGGGGGAAACTTTCAGATATTCATTTTCGACGTAGTTGAAATAGTTGGGAAACGCATGCTCCGCCTTTTTGATTGTTGCTAAATCGGCAAGAATTAAACTAGCTGCCTGCTCCACCGCCCGACTGCCTTTATGCTTCAACCACATATGCCTCGGCAACTTCCATGTAGGGCCAAAAACCATGCCGTCGTCCTTGTGTTTAGATGGGCGCCAACGCTTGGACCATAATCCTTCGCTCTGGAGGAGTGAGTGTAAAACTTGGGAGTCCGCCGTGCTTAATTTGGTTGCGAGCACGTCTAAAACTGTCTGCACATATTCGCTCTTCCACGAGAACGCAGAGCAGATGGTGATGAGGTCCCCGAGGTAGAAGGCATCTCTATTTTCCTCAGATCCGAGCAGCGGCATTTGCGCTAAGCGTTGCAACTGTGTTTCAAAGATGGCCGATGGTAGAGCCTCACCGAGTGCGTCGACCTGCGGAAACTCCCAGCTAACCGGAAATGCCGTGCGCAAATCTTGCCACGACACAGTTTTGGGGGCGATGGTTTGCTGAGCTAGGGGGAGGAGCAGGCAGAGAGTGAGCATGAGGTGGGGGCGCTGGGAGCTTCAGCACTCTAATGCTTTCGTGCGGGCGGCGGTTATGTACAGTTTTGTTGTGAGAAAATAATAGATGGCATTTTTTTCTTAAAGGAGAAGAGTTCTAATCCGCGGCCAGGGTGGCTTTTTTAAGTCGGGTGAATACGATGTTTTGCTGCAGTCCTTTGTTTTCCATAGCGTAATCGAGTGCCGTTTTGCCTTCTTTACACTTTAGATTAGGGTTGGCGCCCTCATCAAGAAGTACGGAGATAATTTTGAAGTTTTTGTTTTGTTTCGCTGCCCACATCAGGGCTGACATGCCAGAGTCTCCCTGCGCATTGATGTTGGCGCCGGCATGGAGGAGTGCGCGGAGAATCGGCGGATTTGGATTGAATGCAGCAGCGTAGGTAAGGGGGGTGCCTTGGTCATCCGCGCGCGCGTTGACGTTTGCGCCGGCGGCAACAAGGAGTTCTAGTGTGGCTAAGTAAGAGGTTTCTGCTGCGGCAAAAAACAGTGGAGTTAATCCATGGCTGGATTGCGCATAGATATCAGCACCGGCCTCGAGGAGGGAAGCAACGCAACTAGGGTTTGGGTTGCTCGCGGCAGCAAGCATAAGTGGGGTTCTCCCCAAATTGTTGGTCGCTTCTAAATCAGCTCCGGCAAGAATTAGGCTTTGCAGCACAAGCTGGTTTGGATTGAAGTGGGCAGCACCATGTAAGGGGGTCCAAGCATCGCTATCGATGGAATGCACACTCGCCCCGGCCTCGAGTAAAGAAGTTAAAATTTGTTCATTGGTATTTTTCATAGCAGCCAGCAGGATCGGTGTAGCTCCGTTTTGAGTTTTGTGGTGAATATTTGATTTCGCGCTTAGTAAGAAATCAATAATGCTAAGGTTTGGATTGCTCCATGCGGCAGTTGAGAGTGCAGTCCACCCTTGCGCATTCGTGTAATCCACCGATGACCCAGCTTCGAGCAAAGCAAACAGCACTTTCGGGTTGGTTTGGTGGGCAGCAGCGAGTAGGAGTGGTGTACGATGGAATTCGTCTTCAGAATCCAGATTGGCTCCATGGTGGATAAGAAGGCGGACGACTTTTGGGTCAGGATTGCTGTTCGCAGCCAACATGACAGCATTTGATCCATGGTCATTCACTTTATGAATAGGCGAGCCCGCGTCTATGAGCATGGACACAATCTCAACAGAGTTCTCCATCGCAGCGAGGATCAAAGGCGTGGATCCGTCTGCAGTAGGTGGCTCTAGATCTGCTCCGGCATTCAATAGATATCGCATTACGTAAAGGTTTTTGTTTTTGTGGGCAGCAAACATAATCGGAGGCCCAACTTGGTCAATCTGAGTATTCACCCCCGTTGCAATAGGCAGCTCCTCAATGGCTTCTCTCACTTGCGCAAGGTTTCCTGATCGATAAATATCGGCACCCGTCTTTGGGAAACAATTTGGCAGGCTGAGACTGCACAGGAGGGAGAGGAATAAGCGCGAGCGCATGGGGGATACTATCTCAAATCGAAAGGAGATGTCCGAACGGTCAAAGCCGGCCCGCACGCTCGTTTCTCTGCGCCGCTCAGCTTAATCCGAGTTCGTCTGCGTGGGGCTGTAAAGCGCAAATCAAAAATTGAACATGGTCGCGCAAATCAACACCGAGCATCTCGCATCCAGCCCGGACCTCATCACGGTCGACGCCAGCGGCAAAGCGTTTGTCCTTAAACTTTTTGAGCACGCTCTTAGGGGTCAACGTGGCGATTCCTTCGGGGCGGACTAAGCTACATGCGCCAAGGAATCCGGTTAGTTCATCGCAAGCAAGCAGGGCTTTATCTAATTGTGTTTCATAGGGCACACCCCACTTGGTGTAGTGTGCAGAAATGGCGTGCGCAATAAGATGTTCGTTGCGCTCCCGCAGCCAAGCGACAATATGCTTCGGATGCTCTTCCGGCCAACGTTCATAATCGGCATCGTGCAGAAGTCCTGCCAAACCCCAGGCGTCTTGGTCGCATGTGCCGGCGCCGTATTGCAGGGCAGCCGCTCGCATGGTTATTTCTACCCCTCGCCCATGCCTGCGAAGAGCTTCGGAGGCGGTCCAATCACAAAGTTGAGCCCAGGATTCTTCTCGTGTGAGAGTCATACGAGGATTGTAGGTCGCACCAGCAGAATGACTTCCACATTTCCTGTCGAAGCTCGCTAAAATCCCGCCCATGGGAATCTTTGGAACCATCGTTGGAGGCACACTCGGCTTTCTTTTTGGAGGAGGGCCGCTTGGAGCGATCATGGGGGCTGCGATTGGCTCGAATTTTGGAGGCGGTAGGGAAGGTGCCACAAATCGGACTCGTGGCGGCGGCCGCATGGCTGCGCATTCAGCACGTGATATGCAGATGATGTTTGCGATTGCGTTGACGACCCTTGCGGCCAAGGTTGCCAAGGCTGATGGGAAAGTAACCCCCATCGAGATCCAGACCTTCGACAACTTTTTGCAGCAGTCTTTGCGCTTGTCTACCGCGGATCGCCAGATTGCGGCGAAGGTCTTCAATGAAGCTAAAAATAGCGACACTCCGGTTTCTGAATTCACACATCAAATCCGCAGCCTGTTTCGCGCTCAACCGGAACGCTTACGCGATATCGTGAGTATTCTGCTTGCGGTCGCGCTTGCTGATGGCCACCTACACCCAGCCGAAGAGATTCTTATTCAACGCATCGCGCGTGACTTCCGCATGACGGATGCGGAGTATCAATCTTGCAAGGCGACTTTCAACGCACAACATGGCGGCCGAGTGACAATCGAGTCGGCTTACGAAGTGCTTGGCGTTTCCTCCAGCGCGACAGACGCTGAAGTCAAAAGCGCTCACCGTAAGTTAGTGCGTGAGTACCATCCAGACACCCTGCAATCGAAAGGATTGCCGGAAGAGTTTATGGAATACGCCAACGATAAGATGGCGGCGATTAACGATGCATGGTCGCGCGTCAAGAAAGAGCGCGCCATCTAAGCGCTTTACTCGTCGGTCGCTTCGTCGGAGCTGGTATTCCGCACTTCTTTCGCTGCAGGTGCGACTTGCTCTTGCTCGGCGCGACGTCCACCGTGATCACGATAGTTCGACTTGGGTGCGACAATCGTAACAAGCTGTGGGGTTGAGGCCACAACGGCAAGCAGCATGAGTGCAAGCACAATGGTGTCGACTAAGAAGCGACGGTCCCAACGCTTGCGCTCTTTGTAGAGCTGGTTGATCTCATCACGCGAGCGGAAATCGCTTTTCCAGGCAAAGTGCTCATTCTCTGCTTGTGCAAGAGCTTCCTTCCGCTGAGATTCCAGGACCTCTTCTAGTAAAGCCGAACGGTAGCGTTCAATCAGTTTAAGCTTACGGTCTGTGATTTCCTTGTAAGAAGCCATTAGATGATTGTTACTAGGAGACGCATCATGTAAACCGCGATGAGGCAAGAAAGCATACCCATTGTGCCGCCAATACCGATGAATAAGAGTAGGCGGGCAACGCGACCGGGCATCTTGTCGAATAAAGTGCTCGGCGCCGCAGAAATATCTTTACGCGAGACGGCTTCCTGGTGAAGGATTTCGAATGCTTTAGCACGTACGTCTTGGTGAACGATCTCACGGACGGATTCAGGGATTTCGGCAAACTCGGGGCGGTCAGAAACTTTTACCACAGGTTCATCTCCTGCGAGGCCTTTGCCTTAGCCATAACCAGGACTAGGACGATGGACATGGAAAGCCCAAGAATTGCGGCGACTAAAAGGTTTACCCAGAGGATTGGCAAGTAAGGTTGGGTGGCCTCGATTGGATATTCTGGCGTGAGCAAGAAAGTAGGGTTTCTTGACATGTAGATATCAAGCTCCGCCTTGCGGTCACGGTAGTTGGTCAAGGTTTCGCGTACGGCCTTGATGCGTGCTTCCTTGGCCTCGAGTTCCACTTGAAGTAGACCAAGTTCTAGTCGACGAGTTTTGGTGGTGGCTAAAGCAGTGGTGTACAGTTCACTTTCGCGCTCGAGTTGGGCTGCGCGCAAATCTAAATCAATTTGCTTAGTGATTAGCTCGGTGCGTACGGCATCGGGGCCTAAGGTCGCAGAGCCCCGCACCACTTCTTCGAGAATGGCGATCTCGTCGGTGAGGGTCTCAATCTCTTTATCCTTTGCAATCACCGTTGGGTGACTAGGCTTGAATTGTTGTAATAGGCCAACCCGTTCCCGTTTTGCAGTCGAAAGGTTCCTTTTGGCATCTTCGAGCAGCGGGTTGGTAACCATCGTGGATGAGGTCTCCGAGGTCTCTGGCTGCGCTTCAATCAAGCGCGTAATCGTAAGACGCTGAGCAGCCAAGCCAGCCAGGGTCGTCGTGTTCGAGTTGATTTTGTTCTGATACTCGATTTGCCGCGTGTTAAGTTCAGCCAGTTCGCTGCTGAAATCGATTGCGCCATGTTGACGCATGAATGCCATGCGGTCAGCTTCGAGCTCCACTAACTCAGCGGAGCTGTTGGCGATACCAGTGACAAAGGTTTGCAGACGTCCATCCGCGCGCTCTTTGGTTGTGTTATCGATTTTGTCCTTAAATGCGCGAAGATATTCACTGGCTACTTTCAGCGCGGTTTTCGCGTCTGGGTCATAAGCCGTAATCGTAATGAGGTTGTAGCGGTCGACTTCAAACTCTACATTTTTCTTCAACCAGTCACTGTCACGCTCAGGAACATTGGTCGCAACTAAAGTTCGTGTATCCGCAGCATTTAGAACGCCCAACAAGGATGCTTGAAAGTCGGGGTTTGCCGTTGGCAGCAACGGGCTGTTGGGTACGTTTCCGGCTTCCGATGTGAGGGAAACCGTATCGGTTGAGTTCGGAAGATATGTACGCGCCTGTGACCGGTATTGCGGCGTGATGGCTCCGGTAACAAAGTACGCGGAAATCACGGCCACAGAAGTGACCAAAGCGATGACATACAGGTGCTCATAAAAGAGCTGGAAGGGACCTTTGGTATTTGTGTTCACCGGTAAGTGGGCAGCTTAGCCGTTTTCGCCTAGATCGCCTTGAAGTGCTTCTGTAGTACGCGGGCCGTTGAGGATGACGCGTTCTGCGAAGGTCAGTGCACGCATGGTGTCAGAAATCACATCCAATTTAGCGGAGTAAATGGACTCCCATGTGCGTAGCACGTATATGACGTCGCCAGCTTGGACGTATGGGATTTCGGTGCGCATATTCGGATCATCTGGCGTAAACAAGGCATTCATGTCGTAGTGACGAATGGTCATGATGCCATCGACGCGGCGCGCAATCAGAACACCAGTGCGGTCGCCTTCTGCGCTAATACCTCCAGAGCTAGCAATCACGTCTAGGACGGTGGTGCGCGGGCTGGTCAATGGAAGAACTGAAGTACGCTCGACTTCGCCTAGGACCGTAACTTTACGGCTGGGGGAGTACTCAACATCGACGGTGGCAAGTGGATTGACGATGAAAGCACTGTAGGCTTCCAGAATCCGGTCCTCTAGTTGTTCACGGCTGCTACCAGTTGCCTGCAGGCGACCCACTAAGGGCATTAAAATGCTGCCGTCGGTGCGCACACGGTAATCTCGTGAAAGGTCAGTGTGGATGTGAAAGTTGACTTTCACCACGTCTTCAGGGCCAACGAAAAATTGCCCATTGGAAATCTCAGCCTCAAAGCTTAAAGGCAGTAGGCTTGGATTCTCTCCTAGGCTTGGGCCCTCTGTATATGGGGATACAGCGCATGCGAAGGGCATGGCGGCAAGTATCAAAACGGGTAAATTGCAGCGGCGAATCATGGCGTGTCTACGTACTTCTGCTTGAGCGCTGTATCATAGCGTTGCCTAGGCGCGAATGTGTGTCCTTGGGCGCCACCAACAACTTAGAGCATGACGAAACTCGCAATTATCGGGATTGACGGAGCCACCTACGAAATCATTCGCCCCATGATTGCGGCGGGAGAATTGCCGCATATTGCGCGGATCCTGAGGGAGGGAGTTTCGGGTGATTTGGAGTCGGAGAAACCACCGATGACGCCTCCAGCTTGGACCTCGATGTTTACTGGAATCAACCCAGGCAAGCACGGTGTGTTCCACTTTATTCGCCGTAATTTAGGCACCTATGGCATGTTGTTGAATGACTCGCGCAATTATCTCGGTAAAGACGTGATGTCGCTGTTAAGTAGCCGCGGCTGGAGTGTTGGCAGTCTTTCCGTGCCTATGACCTACCCTCCCTTTCCGATGAAGGATGGCTACATGGTCTCAGGGATTCCGATGCCCCTCAGTGGCGACACCATTGCTTGGCCTCCCGGATCGGTCGCTGAAATGGAGACTATTCTGGGACATCCATATGAGCCAGATGTAGATTACGCCCCTTACGATGGCGATACCGAGACGGATTCCGACGACCTTGCGCGTTATGCGTTTCTGCGTGATCATTTGTTCCGCATCGAGCGTGACCGCTTGAAGCTGCAGGAGCACTATCTAAAAAACAAGACAACAGACTTTTATTTTACCGTGGTCTCGGTGACCGACCGTTGCCAACACTATTTCTGGAAGTTCCAGGATCGCAGTCATGCGGGCTGGACTGAGGAAGGCGAAAAGCTCTATGGAGAGGTGATTCGCGACTCTTACCGCCTTGCTGATGAGTTCGTCGGCCAAGCCCGCGAGATTCTGGGAGATGAAGTGCCTGTTGCCTTGGTTTCGGACCATGGATTCGGCTCGCACAATATTGATTTTCACGTCAATCAATGGCTGGAGAAGGAGGGCTTTCAGGTGCGTCGCAAAACACCCTACTGGAGCGTTGCAAAGCTGCCATTGAAACAGGTACTCACTAAGGTCGGCTTAGGTGGTTTGGGCAAGGCGCTAGGTCCAATAGGCAAGATTCCCTTATTCAAGCCCAAGCGACGCACCGTTCCGTCACAGCAGGACATCGTCTGGTCGAAAACGCGTGCTTTTGCCGCTATGCACGGCATCTGCATCAATCGGTTAGGTCGTGAGCCAGAAGGAATCGTCGAGGGGGATGCAGGCTTTCAGAAGGTGATGCAGGAGGTTCGGGATGCGCTTGCAAAAATCTCTGGGCCGGACGGAAAACTTGCGACTGACTTCTCTTTGGATAAGGAGGATATTTACTCCGGTGCGCGCACAGCCGAGGCCCCAGACATTCAATTTCAGATGATGGGGCTGCGCTGTATCACCAAAGAGGCTTGGGATGGCGACCGTATTTTTAGCGAGCGCAAAAACGCCATGATTTCTGGGCAGCATCGTTTCAATGGAATCTTTGCCGTACACGCTCCTGGCCTCGAGGTCGGCAAGGTCCTCGAGGGCATGCATATTCAGGACACAGCTCCCACTTTGCTTTATATGGTAGGGGAGGCGGTTCCTACTTGGATGGATGGCAATATCCGGGGAGACCTTTACGCGAATCCTGAACAGCCACATTGGGATGACACCCCAGAGCCAGATGCGGGTTCGCAAGCTGGCTCCACCAATGCTCCACTTGACGACGAACAAAACAAAGCCATTGAAGAATCTCTTCGTGGCCTCGGGTACCTGCAATGATTCAATTTCTCATTTTCATTTTCCTGCTACTGTTCTCCTGTACACAAAACCAAGAGCGTGACGGTGGCTGGGTAAAAAATCGCGCACCGAATCGGGAGGCCTCGCAGAATCGAGGGCGAACTTCGGAACCGGTGGTGGCGGAATCGACCTCGGAGGCGAATCGGAGTTCCGCAGAATCGAGTCGGCCTGCTGCGCACCAACCAGGAGTGCGCTCCGCACCGGTTTTTGTACCGAATCAACCGATGCAGGTGTTTCCGTTGCCGGAGGATCCCTTGCTGGTTTTCGCGAATGCCAATAAAGGCGCTGACTTCCAAATCGATTTTGATGCACCTGCCCAGCTAATTCCACCGGGATTGATTTATGGAATGAACGATTTACGCAATGCTACTCCAGGTTGCTGGAATGCTTGGGCCGATGCTGTTACGCCGACTGGCGGTATGTTGAGGTTGTGGATGATTTATCGCATGGGTCCAATGGAGCAGGGGCATATTGAAACCGCCTTGCGTGCTAAAGAAGCTGGCCTCGACGTGATGCTGACGGTGGTGGACGATCCTCGCGGATCACAAGTTGCCCTCCACAACAAGGCCGGCGGAAATATGCAGGAAATCCCGAACACGAAGAGCTGGTCAAGCGAAGTGGTTCGCAACGTGAAGCGTTTGCGCGAAGCGGGAGTCACAGTGAGTCACATCGAAATCTGGAATGAGCCCAATTTGGGGGATCCATGGCCTGGTGACATCCAAAGTTTCGCTACTTGGTTCGCAGAGGTTGGATTTCTCATTCGTAAGGACCTTGGCGATAGCATCCAGATTGGAGGCCCTGGCCTTGCTGGAACGATTGGCGATAAGCTGGAGTGGTGTCAGAAGATTTTCCGTGCGTGTAAAGCCAAAGGCTTCCGGCCGGATTTTTACTCGTGGCATAATTATGGCGGCTACCCAAGCGAGCACGACATGTTGATGGTGCCGCAGCTCATCCTCAACGAGGCCGTCGCAGCGGGTATCGAGCCTCCTCAACTCATTTTGTCGGAGTGGAATATTGGGTTACCTCAACCGAATCTACCGGGCTTAGATGATCAACGTGCCGCTAATTATTACATGGCAACGGTCATCTCTTTGGCGCGAACTCAAGTGAGCGATGCAAGCTTCTTTTTCTTGCAAGATGCACGCTGGGATACCAAGCGCGAATTTGCCGGTGAGTCGGTCGGGGTATTCACCCTTGCGGGCGCGCCGAAGGCTCTTTTGAGTGGCATGCGCATGATGGCGACGGCGGCAGATTTCCCGGCTGTACCCGTGGTACGCGGTGGCGCCCCATCGAATATTTCACTTTTTGCATCCCGTGAAGGGAGCAAGGGTTACGTGCTTGCCGTGAATACATTTGGCGGCGGTATCGAGCGCCATGCAGTGCGCCTCTTAAGGCGTGGTGGCGTCGATATTTCGTCCTTGAAGAAGGGGGCCAAGCAAATCCAAGCCTACGTTTATGGCAAAGGAAATGAGAAATCATTGCGCCGTTTCAAGCTTGATGCGGCCACCATGACGGCCCTCAACGCAGTCCGTGATGAGGTGCAGGTGCAGAATGCAGAGAAGGATAATGGGGAGCGCACCATCCGCATTCGCCTTGATGGGACCCCAAAATCGATCCATCTGGTGAAGCTGTTGGATAACACTCATGGCAACCCTCGTGAGAATGCCGAGTTTATGAAGGCTTACGCACCCTACGCTAAGGGATTAACCGGTCCGGCATCGGCTACCGCTTTGGAGCAGTTGCGTTCCGAAGGCGTTTCGGAATCTACTTTGGCTGCGCTCGAGGCAGGTATGAAGCGGGGCAAAAACTCTATCGCTGGTGTCGACCGAGCGACCATGCGCCGGGCGCAAGAAGCTTATCAGGAAGCGCTCGATCAGCTCGGAGATGAGGTGCCTCAAGTCCTAGCCGCCATGACTGGCGCTGCGGCGCAAGAGGTGGACCCCTCGTCTTGGTGCAGCCTGAAGAATGATATACTGGAAATCCGTTTACCACTTGAGTCTTCGATCCTCGTTGAGCTCGCCTGGTAAGTTTCGCGCCCCATGACCACTGTTGAATCGCCGACCCGGATCCGGGATTTCGGAACCGTTGGATCGGTCGTCATGGCTGCTGCGTGCCTCATTGCTGGCGCGGCAATTGGGTATTTCGTTTATCAGGACGGTCTCGCTGGTCCACGCAACACCTATACCAACCCGCTGCAGTCCCTTTTCCCAGGGAATCATTATTTACCCACGATGGCTCTCGGGGCTGTTTTAGTTGCACTCACAGGTGCTTTGGGGGTGCTGCACCGAATTTGGTCATTGGATCGCATGATTTTATTCACCACTGGCATGCTGCTAGTTGCCGACGTCATCCCCGGCCTTTCGGCGTTGCTAGGTATCATGCTTATTGCCAAGCTGTTCTCTAGTATTTTGCGCACTGGAGATGGGTATTGGCCGTTGAGCCCGACTGGAGTTGCGGTCCTGCTGATTTTGATTGCGTATTCGACTACCTTTCTGAACACCGATAGTCCGGTTTCTTCGCTTTCGAACTTCCTGCCACGCATTCCGTACATCATTCTGGCTTTGTTTTTACCCATTGCGGTAAACACCACCAGCAAGCTAGAAATGTTGCTGGACTACTTCATTTTGGCGACGTTGCTATCTTTAGGAGTAGAGTTGGTTCAGGGCGTTGCGTCTGCCGCTACTGGGCAAATCATTACCTTTGCCTCGGAAGGATTTGCGACCTTTGATGCTCCGTGGGGGCCGACGGCTCGGCTAACCGGTTTGATGACCCACCCGAACCGTTACTCGAACGTGGCATCCACGGTCGGCATTATTGTTCTTTGGCTTGCGTTACAACCCAAAGAACTTATCACTAGGCAAAAACGTGTTGCCATGTGGCTCATTTTTGCTCTGTTGGTGATTGGTGTTTTGTTTAGTTGGTCGCGGTCGGGTTGGCTCGCTTTTGGGCTTGTCGGCATGACGGTTCCGTTTTTCCGCTGGCCGCACCTCTCTCCAATTTTCATTGGAGTTGGAGGGCTTTTGCTTTTCATTGGTATGTCGACAGGCTTTTTGGAAATGGCGTACAACTATGTACGTGACCTCAGTCGGGCTTCTGCAGATTTTCGTTGGCACATTGACCAGATCGGATTGCAGGCATTCTTTGAACACCCGTCCATCGGTATTGGGGTAGAGGGCACGAAGGACTTCTTCAATGCTTACGAATTGCAGGTGCACAATGCGCCGATTCAGATTTTGGCTGACCTTGGGATTGTTGGCATGGTGGCATTTGGCACTTTAGTCCTCACTATGTTTAGCACCATCCTGCGGGTGACCACATCTGCCATCGCGAGCCCGCGTCTCCGTAGCTTGTCAATGGCGCTCGCCATCTCCACCTTGGTGACCTTTATCCAGGGGTTTGTAGAGGTGTTCCTGTGGCTGAAATTTCTCTGGACTTTCATCGCAGTCCTTGGCTGTATTTACGTGGCGTATCTGCATGAGGTCCGATCCAAGGCTGAAGCAGTTTCTCTCGCGGCAACAAATCTCGACGCTCTTCCTAGCTCATGAACCAAGCAACCTCGATTTTTGGCGCGATTTACCGTCGCAAGCACGTTGTGCTTCTCGTTATGGCAGGCTCCATTGGAGTGGGGCTCTATGAGAGTTCGGTGAACCCACCTGACTTCGTCGCAACAGCGGAAATTATGATACCCTCGAACGCGTTGCGCTTTTCGATTGGCACCGAAGAGGGCAACGTCCCCGACGAACCTCTTTTGCCGTTACAGGATGAAGGACGCCTGATTGGGATTACCAGCCTCTTGCGGAGTCGCGCGGTGGTCTACCGAGTTGCTGAAATGTTGCCGGAGATGGATGCGCAACGATTGAAGACTAATATCCGTGGCGACGTTTCGAAAGATGGTGTTGTGGCTTATTATGGTTATGGCCGCACAGCAGAGGAAGCAGCCAGTATCGCAAATGCTTCGGTTCAAGCTTTCGCGATTGTTTTGGAAGAGATGTCAGAAGAGGGCATGCTCGCGAACCTGCTGAGCTTTAAGAAGAATGAGATCATTGCCAAGGAGCGCGTTCAAATAACTACCAATGCGATAACCGATTATTTGGTCTCCCTGCAAACCGCCGATTTAAGTAACGATATGGAGCGTTGGCTGACGGAGCGCAATGGGCTTGAGGAGAAGCTGTTCGATTTGAATTCGCAATACCAGCAAGCTTTGGCGCAGCGGCCGATCATTGAGACGACTTTACAGGGTCGCCCAGAGTTCGTGGTTACGCGTCAAGAGTTGGCTCTGCCAGGGAGTTATTCGAATGCATTGCAGCGTGTTTCCACTTTATCTACTGAGCTGGCAGTCGCTCGTCTGGAGTTCACCGATGCACACCCTGAGGTTTTGCGCATTCAGACCGAGCTAGATATGGCTCGTGTGCAAGCAGCGCAGAACGCAGAAATGGTTTTGGCATCGTCGACCACGATGCAGGATAAGTTGGTGGCCACCCTTGCCCAAAAGCTGGTGGACATCGATATTTTTGAAGCGAGTTTTGCCTCTCAACAAAGTATCTATCAGGCGCGGCGTGTCGAGCTCGATAATTTGCTTGCGGAGGTCCCAGGCTATCGTGCGCGGCTGAGTGATTTGCAGATGCAATACAATCAAGCACGCTCCATGGCGGATAAGATTACTACGCGAAAGGAAGAGTTGGAGTTTCACCTCGAACATGGGCTACAGTTTTCAGTTATCGATCCCTACGCGCAAGCGGATCCTCTACGCGCGAAGCAAATTCCAACCCCGACCGGCATCATGATGTTCACCTCCTTTGCCGGCCTGTTACTCGGCGTATTCATTGCACTCCTAACAGCAACCCTGGGTCGCATGCGTGCGACTCGCCCTTACTAATGATCTGCTCCTTACCTCTCATCTTGTGCAGCTGGATTAGCTTCGCAGGAGTTTCCGCCTCGACGCCTGCTCCCCAGCAGACCGAGGACCTCAAACCTCTCGTGCTTGGCGCCGATACTTTTCAGCGCCGGGTTTTGGCGAACGGATTGCATGCCGTTGCGATACAAGAGGAGGCTGCCACAGCTTCCATTTTTCTTGCGGTCTCTGCGGGTACGCGGAATGAAAGCGCAAGCACCACCGGCCTCGCGCACCTAACGGAACATGCCATGTTCGCTGGTACTCCAACGACTGGCACCGATTTGCATGAGAAAACCATCGTGCAATGGGGTGGAGAATCGAATGCATATACGCGTGATGATTTCACCATGTACTACGACCATGAGTTCCCACCAGAGGAGCTAAAAAAAGTCTTGGCGATGGAAGCGGATCGTCTGGTCAACCTGAGCTTGGAGAGCAAGGCCGTGTTGCACGAGCGTCATCGTTTGGAATTGGAAGAGGCGCATGCTTACCGCACCGCAGACGGTCGCTCCCAGCAGTTGGAGGCGGCGGTGTTTCAGTTGCATCCGTATCGTTATGGCTTGCGCACGCCAGAAGGACATACGCGTGCTCCTGGCCTGAGCGTGGCAGCGGTGGAGGAGTTCTACCATGCACATTATCATCCGAATCGTGTTGCGGTGGTGGTGGTCAGTCCTTTGCCCCCAACGGTTGCGCTCGATGCTATCGAGTCGGCATTCGGCTCGCTCCCAGCAGGATCTGCGGCTCCAGTGATTTCGCA